>CAYWUA010000095.1:0-1658 GCA_964461385.1 uncultured Oscillospiraceae bacterium | reverse complement strand
GTTCCCCTCCACCGCCGTGTGCGACGGCATCGCGATGGGCCATATCGGCATGAAATACTCGCTGGTGACGCGCGACCTGATCGCCGACTCCACCGAGGCGATGGCGATCGCCCACCAGTTTGACGGGCTGGTGATGATCCCCAACTGCGACAAGAACGTGCCCGGCCTGCTGATGGCCGCCGCGCGGGTGAACGTGCCCACCATCTTTGTCTCCGGCGGCCCGATGCTCGCCGGCCACCTGCGCGACGGGCGGCGCACCTGCCTGTCGCACATGTTTGAGGCGGTGGGCGCCTACCACGCCGGGACGCTGGACGAGGCGGGCGTGCGCGAGTACGAGGAGTCCGCCTGCCCGAGCTGCGGCTCCTGCTCCGGCATGTACACCGCCAACTCCATGAACTGCCTGACCGAGGTGCTCGGCATGGGCCTGCGCGGCAACGGCACCATCCCCGCCCCCTACTCCGCCCGCATCCGCCTGGCCAAGCAGGCGGGGATGCAGGTGATGGAGCTGGTCCGCCGCGACCTCAAGCCGCGCGACATCATGACCGAGGCCGCCTTCCGCAACGCCCTGGCGATGGACATGGCCCTGGGCTGCTCCACCAACACCATGCTGCACCTGCCCGCCATCGCGCACGAGGCGGGGGTGGAGCTGAATCTGGATATCGCCAACGACATCTCCTCGCGCACCCCCAACCTCTGCCACCTCGCCCCGGCGGGAGACACCTTCATGGAGGACCTCGACCGCGCCGGCGGCGTCTGGGCGGTGATGAAAGAGCTGGCGGACGGCGGCCTGCTGGAGACCGACCTCATCACCTGCACCGGCAAGACGGTGGCGGAGAACCTGGTGGACGTGCGCAACCTCGACCCGGAGATCATCCGCCCGCTGGACAAGCCCTATTCCCCCTACGGCGGCATCGCCGTGCTGCGCGGCAACCTGGCCGAGGACGGCTGCGTGGTCAAGCAGTCCGCCGTGGCCCCTGAGATGATGCAGCACACCGGCCCCGCCCGCGTCTTTGACGCGGAGGAGGAGGCGATCGCCGCCATCTACGCCGGGAAGATCGTCCCCGGCGACGTGGTGGTCATCCGCTATGAGGGCCCCAAGGGCGGCCCCGGCATGCGCGAGATGCTCAACCCCACCTCCGCCATCGTCGGCATGGGCCTGGGCTCCTCGGTGGCCCTCATCACGGACGGGCGCTTCTCCGGCGCGACGCGCGGCGCGGCGATCGGCCACGTCTGCCCCGAGGCGGCGATGGGCGGCCTGATCGCGCTGGTAGAGGAGGGCGACCTCATCAACGTAGACATCGCCGGCCACAAGCTCGAGCTGCTGGTGGACGAGGACACCATCGCCGCGCGGCGCGCGGCCTGGGTCTGCCCCGAGCCCAAAGTCAAGACGGGGTATCTGGCCAGATACGCCAAGCTGGTTGCCCCCGCCTCGCGCGGGGCTGTGCTGGAGGCGTGAGACGCAACTGCACGCAGATCCTTTCCTTTTACCAAACTACCTGTATACGCTGATGGGAGCGGGCGAGATGCCCGCTCCCTTTCAGTCTGTCGAAAAGTATCTTTGCCAATGTTAAACACTAACAAAAAGTTTAGAAAGCTCTCCGCAGGAGTCTCGTTGCGTTAGCAACAAAATAGAGAGAAATATCGCTTTTGGGACGGGC
>CAYWUA010000094.1:0-1812 GCA_964461385.1 uncultured Oscillospiraceae bacterium | reverse complement strand
CCGGACAATCTACCCCCGACCTGGAGAAGCTGGTCCAGCTCAGCCGGACGTTTGATGTCACCACCGACTATCTGCTGCTCGGCGAGGAGGACGAACCGGCCCAGCCAGAGCCGGAGCCGGCACCGCCGCCCGGACCATCTGCCGCCGGGGAAGAGCCGTCTCCGGAGGCAGCCCGGCCGCAGCCGGAGGAGGGAGCCGGCGACGTGCGAGACGTGCTGCACGACATCGGGAATCTGCTCTTCGCGGAGCGGGAGGCGGACCCGGAGCCGTACTACCTCTCCGGCGAGGAGGCGCAGGCCTATCTGACCGCGCACGCCGGTTGCCGCCGCCGCAATGGACTGGGGACCGGGCTGTGCATTCTCTCCCCGGCGGGACTGATGATCCTGGAGGGACTGGCCATGATGGGGGTGCTGCCCCTGACGGAGGATGCGGCGGCCGGGCTGGGCGTGGCCCTGCTGCTGATCTGTGTGGCGGCGGGGGTGGGCCTGTTCAGCCTGGCGGAGGCGCTGCCTTTTTTCGCAAAAAATCCGGCGGTTTTCCTTGACAACGGCGGGAAATCTGCTAAAATGAAACAGCACGGCCTTTGACGGGCCGGACTTCTCTTGCCCTTGCCGGCAGGCAAGGGCCATTTGTCCATAAGGAGGTGCAAATATGGCAAAGGTTTCCGGTAAGTACGAGGCGATGTATATCCTCGACGCCGCTCTGGCGGAGGATGCCATCGCCGCTCTGGTGGAAAAGTTTAAGTCTCTGGTGGAGCAGAACGGAACGCTGACCGAGGTCAACGAGTGGGGCAAGCGCCGCCTGGCCTATCCCATCGACCACAAGAACGAGGGGTATTATGTCCTCATGACCTTCGAGGCGGGTCCCGCCTTCCCCGCAGAGCTGGGCCGTAACTTCAACATTACGGACGGCGTCATCCGCTCCATGGTCGTCAGCCTGGGCGAGTGAGGGAGGCAGCGACATGCTCAATCGCATTATTCTCATGGGCCGTCTGACCCGCGATCCGGAGCTGCGCCGCACCCAGTCGGGTACGGCAGTGGCCTCGTTCAGCCTGGCGGTGGAGCGCGACTTTGCGGATAAGGCCACCGGCAACCGCCCGACTGATTTCATCGATATCGTGGCCTGGCGGGGCACGGCGGAGTTTGTCTGCAAGTACTTCAGCAAGGGCCGCATGGCCGTGGTGGAGGGCCGGCTGCAAATCCGTGACTGGCAGGATCGCGACGGCAACAAGCGCCGCAGCGCCGAAGTGGTGGCGGAAAACATCTATTTTGGCGACTCCAAGCGCGATGGCGACGGCGGCGCCCGCACGAGCTACGCGCCGCAGGGCGGCTATGCTCCGCAGGGCGGCTACAGCCCGGCGGGGCAGAGCAACAGCTATGCGCCCGGCCCGGCGGTCTCCGAGTTCTCGGAGCTGAGCGACGACGACGGCGAACTGCCGTTCTGAACGGATGCGGCATGGCCGTGTCCCATCTCAACGAAAGGAGACTTCTACCATGGCTTTTGATAAAACGCGCAGCCGCAAGCGCAGAAAGGTATGCGCCTTTTGCGTGGACAAAGTGGAGCAGATCGACTATAAAGATACCGGCAAGCTGCGCCGCTATCTGTCCGAGCGGGGCAAGATCCTGCCCCGGCGCACCACCGGCACCTGCGCCATGCATCAGCGCCAGCTGACCGTGGCGATCAAGTGCGCCCGCCAGGTGGCCCTGCTGCCCTACGTGAATGACTGATCGGTGACACCCGGCCCGTGGGAAAATTTCCGCGGGCCGTTTAAGGCTGTCAAAAAAGAGTTTTTGACAGCCTTTCGCGCAAATG
>CAYWUA010000093.1:1429-1986 GCA_964461385.1 uncultured Oscillospiraceae bacterium | reverse complement strand
TTCCCGACGTCTCCCAATCTTTCATGCTGCCATTATACCACCTTTGCCGGAACGCAAAGGACGCAGACCCCGCTGCCGGAGCTGCGCCCTGTGAATCTGATGTACCCGCCCTTACCCGCCGGCACAGGCCAGCGCCGCCAATGGAACGGGCGTCCCCCACGTGGCACGCAGAAGACGCCCAGGAATCGCGCACAGGCCGATTTGAACGGCCTTCCGACGGGTAAGGAGACAAACCCCGTCCCCCTGTCTGGATGCGCAACTCGATGCTATCAGCATAGCACGTCTTTCCGGAAATTTCGTCCGGTCTTTTTCCGGTCGCGGGTCAGCGCTCCGTGACGCCGTAGAGGAGGATGGTGAACCGCTTGATCGCTGCATTTTTGCGGGTGTATACCTGTGTGCGCTCCAGATGCAGCTCCTCGCCCAGCCGGTCCGCCGCGCCGCGCTCGCGGTGGATGTAAAACCGGGAGAGGATCAGCCGCTCCTCCTCCGTGAGCTCGGCCAGGGCGCTGTCCATGATGCGCAGCCAGCGCTCCGTGTCCTGCCTGGCGGCCCGCAGC
>CAYWUA010000093.1:0-1419 GCA_964461385.1 uncultured Oscillospiraceae bacterium | reverse complement strand
CTCCGCGCGCTGGGCGATGTTGTTGACCAGCCGGTCCTCCCGCGTATTGGTCCCGCCGGCCACCGGCGTGGCATCCACCCCGGCTGAGCGGATGCGGGTAAACTCCGCCTCCAGCCGCAGCAGCTCCTCCGCCGTGCGGTCCAGGCTGCTCTGCCGGGCCGTGTATTGGCGGAGCTTGTCCGCCGCCTCGCGCTTATAGTCCATTGGTATCGTCCTCCTCTCCCGCAGCGTAAAACCCCGTGATGATTGGCCAGGCCCGCCGGAACCAGGCCAGATATCTGGGACAGAGGCGCCAGCAGACAGAGTTGGCACATGCGCCCTCGTTGAGACAACTTTTGCATGGTGACTTTAGCCTCTCACTCACGTCCATACCGCACCTCCCACGGCGCAAAATTGTCCGGTCCGACGCTCTCCCGCAGCCTGGCGTCTATCTTGGCTTTAGCGTAGCTGTACTCTTGGTCGTCGCGCAAATCAGTATCAATCAGACGGGCCATATCGTTGACCGCCTCGATGTACGCCGCGCAGAAATCTGCCGCCCGCTTAGGGCCGAGGTGTAGCACGTCGTTGGCCGCGATCATAGCGGCGTCCTGCCCCATCTGGAGGAGCATCGTCATGCGCGCATCAAACAGCGCTCTGTATTTAGCCTCTGCCCGTGCCTCGATTTGAGCGAGCAATGGATTATGGCGCCTCGGCATCTTCGTCCGCCTCCCCCCTCTGCCGTTCCAGTGCCTCCATCGGCCGGTCTGCCTCCACCGCCACGACATAGCAGCACCACAGGGCAAAAGCAACGATCGCGTCCAGCTCCAGCAGCGCCGCCAGCAGGATGAGCGCTATCATGTGGCCTCTCCCTCCGGCGGGCGGCGGTCAGGCGGTGGGGGAAGGGGCATCCAGTGGGTGACTAGTTCGGTTATATCGTATTCAGTGGCACCATCATACCACGACCACTCTCCATCATAATAATCCGCACAGACAATAACATCTTTGTCGTACCAGATCCCCTCATCTGCTGGCGCGTGTTCATCATTACAGCACGCTATGTAGTAGCCGTGTCTCTCCGGCATAGCGTCCTTTACGCTCACCCACTCGTTCGGCGGGGTGAGGGTGCCAATACGCCGAATCGCCTCATCAGGCGTATGCCCATCCCATTCCGGAGCAAACTCTAGCTCCTTGACATGAAACAAAGCCCAATACGGGTCTATGTCGTAGTGGTATGTCGCTTGTCCCTCCGGTGTATCAATGCCCACAATGAACATTCCATCGTACATAGTGCCGTCGTGGTGCTTCTTGGCTTTCCAAGCGATATCAGGGCGAGCATTACAAATCACACTGAAGAGAACTGCCCGGTGGTGATACAGCTCGTTAAACGTGTGATAGCCATCCGAAGTTTCGCCGGTTATCGGCGGCGGGGTGAGGGTGGGC
>CAYWUA010000092.1:0-2033 GCA_964461385.1 uncultured Oscillospiraceae bacterium | reverse complement strand
CGCCAGAGTGTACGATGGCACTCTCCCTGTCTTTGGCCCAAGAGGTCGGTACATGATCTACGTGGACGTAGACACCCCTATCCACCCGGAGGAGTACCCGGACAAAGCTTATATTGACTATTCCAAGCCGGTACTCTCTGCCGAGACGCTGAACCAAGTAGAAATGGACCTTATCGTCATTAACTAAAGGAGGACAAGAAAATGTTAATCTCTTTGGCCGAGTACGCAGCGCTCCATGGGAAGAGCGAGAGCGCAGCCAGACGCATGGCGCTCCGGGGCAGCTTCCAGACGGCCCAGAAGGCCGGCAGAAATTGGCTCGTCGACCAAGACGAGCCGTGGCCGGACCGCAGGACGTTGGAGGCCAGGGCAAAGGAGGCCAAGCTCCATGGCTTTGAGTACGACGAGGACGGCTACCTGATCGTCGATGACATCGTTGACGATCCCCGCTTCGAGACGTTGACCTTTGTCCGTATCAAATACGATTGGTACAAGGTGGTCGGCGTCAACATCTACAACACCGGCCGGGACTTCGCGGCGACTCTGATTCCGACAGCTTACAGCAAGATTGATGGTGATTATCAGCCGATCTGGCAAATGCACATTATGGCCTGGAAAGTGCGGCCCCGGACCGCGCCGGAAATCAAGGTGGGACGCGCCATCACCGAGAAAGAGATGGAGAACCTCATGGAGCGGTATCATCTCACCCAGGACGACATTTCGGAGCCGTTTGACACCGAGAGGGGCGGCATTTATGGCAAGGCGCATGCGGTGCATTTCCCAGTTGTCACCCTCCGCTTCCCCACGATGGACGCGCTCCGCGTGGAGACTCAGCTGAGGAGCAAGGGCATTGAGGCATGGAACGGCGCGCCCGGATATGTAGACGTGAGGGTCGACAGAAAATGAAATCGCGGCTCGACCGCAATCAGGGCCAGAAAAAGTAAATGACATGCATGCCGCCGGGAGCTGGGAGGGCTTTCGGCGGCCTGTTTATTAGTCTGACTTATTATTAAAACAACTTTAGGTCAAGCAAGTTGGTCATAAACCAATTCAGATTCAGCCAGAAGATCTCCCGTCTCCTGGCCTCCTCCGGGCCCTCTTCCTCCAGGCGCGGGGTGGCGGCGACGCTCTCGCGGCAGCGGAACTTGGCGTACTCCTCCAGCTCCAGAGACTCGACCACCTCCGGACGGAAGACCGACGTGCGCGCGGCAAAGTCGATGGACCAGGGGAAGGTCTCGCAGTTCATCAGCTCCGGCCGGTGGAACCACGGGTAGCCGCCGAAGACCTCGTCGGCGCACTCGCCCGAGAGGGCCACCGTATGCCGCTTCCGGATCTCCTCGCAGAAAAAGAGAAGGGAGGAGTCCATATCCCCCATGCCGGGGAAGTCCTTGGCGCGCATTGCCTCCTCCAGCCGCCGGACCAGCGTCTCCTGCGTGCAGGTGAGCACGCGGTGGCGGGTGCCGAAGTGGCTGCTCATCCGCTCCACCCACGGCCAGTCCCCGTCCGGCTGAAAAGCGGAGGGGTGAAAGTAGCGCTGGTTGTCGGTGTAGTCAAAGGAGTAGGTCTCCAGCGCCTCGCGCCCCTGCGCCCGATAGGTCAGGGCGGCCACGGCGGTGATGACGGAGGAGTCCAGCCCGCCGGAGAGCAGGGTGCAAAGCGGCACGTCGCTCACCAGCTGGCGGCGGATCGCCCCGGCGAGCAGCTCGCGCACCTGCGCGGCCGTCTCCTCGTAGCCCTCCCGATGGGGCAGGCTGCGCAGACTCCACCACCGGGAGAGGGCGCTCCCCTCCGCCGTCCGCAGGAGCAGGCAGCCGGGCGGCACCTCGTGCACGCCGGCAAAGACCCCGTGCCCCGGCGTGCGGGCCGGGTTGATTGCCAGCAGCTCCTGCCAGGTCTCCCGGCCGGCGCGCGGCGTCAGGCCGGGATAGCGGAAGAGCGCCTTCGGCTCGGAGGCGAACACCAGCGCGTCTCCCGTCTCGGCATAGAAGAGCGGCTTGACTCCAAAGCGGTCGCGCAGGAGCAGCAGCCGCTCCCCA
>CAYWUA010000091.1:0-2260 GCA_964461385.1 uncultured Oscillospiraceae bacterium | reverse complement strand
ATCCAGCAGGACGCGGGGCTGTACTACGATTTTAATCTGCTGAGCGACAACCAGATCAAGACTGCCCTGGCTACAGACTGGAGCGGCAAGAACTGGTCTGACCGGCTCTGGGACAACAACCAGCAGTTTGCCGATGCGGTTCAGGAGACAGTGACCGTGGGAATCATGGCCGGATTGCGCTATGACGAGATGCGGGACAACCTGCTCCACGTCACCGGGCTGGACGAGGGGGAGGGCGCGAAACCCCGTCACCGGGAAGACGGAAGCGGTGCCGGGCGACATGACCTATCGGGCGTGGTATGAGCGGTATGTCCAGGGCAATCCGCAGGCGCGGGCGAACGAAACGGCCGTCCGGAACCGCGCCGCTGACCGGCGGCAATTTGAACAGTATCAGGCAGTTTTGGGAAGGAATGCACCGGAAACCCTTGCGGAATTCCAGGACATCAAGTATACTAACACAGGAACACATATCGTCCCATTTAAGGAGCGTAACGAAAATGGACGCTAACAAAGTTGATATGTACCAGTACGAGGGGAAAGACATAGTTGTGCATTTTTTAGACGGAACGCCTGCCATGTCTGGCCGCTGCGTTGCATATACACCTGCCTATGATAATGATCCGGAAATAGATTCTCTGGATATTAAAAAGTGGGGTTTTTATTATTCCATCGACATCCCCGAAATTGACTACATCGAAATCATCGATTAAGCCGCCAAGCGCAAGCAAGGCGGCTTTTCCACACAAAAAATCAATAATTTGTTGATAAAAGCATCCGAAAAGGGTGCTTTTTTCATATCCAAACCGCGACACTGCGGGGGACTTGCGACCCGGCAGGACACGAAAGGAGTTTTTACACATGGAAGAGGAAATCAGACCCACCCAGACCCCCCAGACGCAGGACCCTGAGACCCCGGAGGAAGGCAAGGACTCCGGCGGGAACGGAGCGATGACGTTTGACCAGTGGCTGGACAGCAACCCGGCTTTTCGCTCGGAATTTGACCGGCGAGCCACAAAAGCGGTGAACACCGCACGGGCCAACTGGGAGAAAGAGCAGGCGGACAGTCAGGACGAGGCAAAGAAGCTGGCCAAGATGACCGAGGCCCAGCGGGAGCGCTACCAGCTGGAAAAGGACAAGGAGGAGTTTGCTGCCCGGCAGGCCGCATTTGCCCACCAGCAGCTGGAGGTACAGGTGGGACAGGACCTGCAAAAGCGTGGCCTGGCTGCCGGCTTTGCGCGCTTCCTGACCGGCAAAGACGCAGAGGAAAGCGCCGCGAACCTGGACGCGTTTCAGGAGCTCTGGAACGCCGGCATCACCGCCGCAGTGACGGACCGGATGCGCGGCAGCCAGCCGCCGAAGGACCCGGAGCGGCCTGCCCAGATTACGCGGGCGCAACTGAGCTCCATGACCCCCGCCCAGATCGTGGAGGCATACCAGAAGGGCGAACTAAATGACTTGTTGAAAGGAAGTAAGTGACTATGGCAGTAACCAATTTCATCCCGGAACTGTGGTCGGCGACGCTGCTGGAGCATCTGGATAAGGTGCACGTGTTTGCGTCCCTGGTGAACCGGGACTATGAAGGCGAGATTCGCGCCTACGGCGACACGGTACACATCAACCAGATCGGGGACATCACGATCAGCGACTACACGGGCACTCTGTCCGACCCGGAGGAGCTGAGCGGCACCGATCAGCTGCTGGTGATCGACCAGAAGAAGGCTTTCAATTTCAAGCTGGACGATGTGGACAATGCCCAGACAAACCCGAAGCTGATGGGCGCGGCCATGGAGCGGGCCAGCTACGCGATGAACGATGTGACGGACCAGTATCTGGCCGGCCTGATGGTGGCGGGGGCAGAGGAGACCCACATCATCACTGCGGAGGCAGACAGCCTGGCGGCAGCGGGCGCGGCCTATGAGTACCTGGTCGATCTGGGGACCAAGCTCAGTGAAGCTAACGTCCCCATGGCGGGGCGCTGGGCGGTCGTTGAGCCGGCGTTTTACGGCTATCTGCAGAAGGATCAGCGCTTCACCGGCTACGGCACGGACCGCAACCGCGCCGCGCTGGAAAATGGGCTGATCGGTGCGGCAGCCGGTTTCCAGATCTATCTGAGCAACAACGGCGGGGCCAGCGTGGTCGCGGGCACCGCTGCCGCCGGCTCCTTTGCCGAGCAGCTGGTGGAGATAGAGGCGCTGCGGGCACAGAATAGAAGAGCGGCTTGACTCCAAAGCGGTCGCGCAGGAGCAGCAGCCGCTCCCCA
>CAYWUA010000090.1:0-2277 GCA_964461385.1 uncultured Oscillospiraceae bacterium | reverse complement strand
GACGAGGGGATCAGCGGCACCAGCACCCGGCGGCGGGAGAGCTTTTTGCGGATGATCCGGGATGCCAAGGCGGGGCGCTTTGACTTCATCCTCACCAAGGAGATCTCCCGCTTCTCCCGCTCCACGCTCGACAGCATCCGGTATACCCAGGAGCTGCTGGAGCACGACGTGGGCGTGCTTTTTCAAAACGACAACATCAACACCCTTGACAGCGACAGCGAGTTCCGTCTGGTGGTGATGGCCGGCGTGGCGCAGGATGAGGTGCGAAAGCTCTCCGAGCGGCTAAAATTCGGCTTCCGGCAGGCAATCCGAAACGGCCATGTGCTGGGCAACGACCGGCTGTGGGGCTACGACAAAAAGGACTGCGTCCTCACCGTCAATGAGCGGGAAGCGGCAGTCGTCCGCCGCATTTTTGACCTCTACGCCAACCGGCAGATGGGGATCCGCCGCATCTCACAGACACTCTCTGAGGAGGGGTTCACCAGCCGGGAGGGAAACCCCTTCAACGTGCTGACCATCCGGCACATCCTCTGTAATCCCAAATACAAGGGCTGGTACTGCGCCAACAAGTCACGCTCGGTGGACTACCGCAGCAAGCGGAGGGTCTTTCTGGACCCGAGCGAATGGGTGCTCTACCCCGACCCCTCCATCCCCGCCCTCGTGTCCGAGGAGCTGTGGGACCGGGCCAACGCCCTCTACCGGCTGCGCAGTCGGCAGATGCGCGCACACCAGCGCGGCGCGTGCTATCACAACCGCTATCCGTACAGCGGTAAAATCGTCTGCCAGGCCCATGACGCCAGCTTTCACCGCCGTGTCAACCGAACCGCGCGCGGAGAGACGGAGGTCTGGCAGTGCCGCATCTACCGGGAGCGGGGGCGGGCGGGCTGCTGCGCGCCGCAGTTGCGCACCGCCGAGCTGAACGCCATGATGGCGCACCTCTTTCGCCAGATGATCCCGAACCCCGGTGCAATCGTGGAGGCCGTGATCCGGCTCCTCCGTCCGGCCTCCGGCAGGCTCCGCCGCGCGCAAGGCGATCCGTCCATCCGACAGGAGCTGTCCGCACTTGGGGCCAAAAAGGATCGCCTGCTGGAACTGAGCCTGGCGGGCGCGCTTCCCGCGGAAGAATTTAAGGTGCGCAATGACGGCCTGAACCGGCAAATACTCGCTCTGCAGCGGCGTCTGGAGACATGGCAGGCAGAGGAGGACCGCCGGCATCTCTCCCCGGAACGGCTCGATTGCATCCGTAATGCCCTGGAGCGGATGCTCGCCGGGCAGGACGGGATCGACACCAGACTGGTAACCTCCGTTCTGGACCACATTGTGGTCCTGCGCGAGAGCACCATGTCGCTCATATACCTGGAGATTCATCTGCGCGGCGGCGGCTCTCTCCGAGTCGCTTTTGACCGGGCGAGCCGCTCCTTTTGCTTCAGCCGTTCTTGACGATGTGAGCCACCAGACGTAGGTTATGCTCCACCAGCCGATTGCGCGCTGCCAGATCTCCCTCTGAGGCGAGGCGGAGGCACTCCTGTTCCTCCGCCTCCTTTAGCGGGCGGGGAAACGAACTGCTGGAATTGAGCCGAAGGGTGAACAGATGGCCCTGCAATAAAAGCAAGGTAAGCAGTGAGAACATATGTGTCCCATCCCCTTTCCGACGCCCGCCCAGAGCGGACGTCTGTGCTCTTATCCTATGGCTCGACAGGTTGTCTCATGGCTATTGTTCCAACAAGTGCAATATTTCTTTCTCCACTTCTGATAGGGAATCTCCTTTGAGACCGCTATCATTGAGCGGTATCGCCGCCGGGAGAGCAGCGTGGAAGAGGCCCTCATTGAGATGTACCTGGCAGGCGTATCCGTCCGGCGTGTAGAGGACATTACTGAGGCCCTGTGGGGCAGCAAGGTATCTCCCTCCACCATCAGTGAGCTGATTCTTCCAATGGCTGCGCAGCCGCAGTCTGGATGGAGTCAAACTCATTGTTGGCGGCAAGTGTCCTGGTATGCTGGAGGCCGTGGGCGAAGTGTTCCCCGAGGCCAAATACCAGCGGTGTACCGTCCACTTTTACCGCAATGTGTTCTCAGTGACACCTCGCTCCAAGGTGAAGCTGGTAGCCAAAATGCTCAAGGCGATCCACGCCCAGGAGAGCAAGAAAGCTGCCCGGATTGCTCGCCGAAAAACAAAAAAACGGCGGAGAAAAACTCTCCGCCGTGCCAAAACAACCATTCTGCACCCTGAAAACTGAACAGAGAAACCTCCTGTGAACTCTTACGCGCTCTCACAAC
>CAYWUA010000089.1:0-2441 GCA_964461385.1 uncultured Oscillospiraceae bacterium | reverse complement strand
GACCTGCCCGTAGATCGAGCTTCCCGCCCTGCGCGCCTCCTCCTGCTCCCGGGGAAGCAGCGTCCGGAGGAACCACTCCAGGTTTCCCGCCGACGTCGGGCTGCTCTCCTCCACCAGATAGTAGCCGTCCATGCAGAACATGGAGTTGAGGTCCACCATTCCATTGGTCACCGGAGCGCGCCGGATATATTCGTTGATGCTCCAGGTCCCGGCAACCATACACAGCTCCGCCTCACTGACCAGACCAGAGGCAATGCCGCAGGCGTCCACATCAAACATCCCCGCCGCCACCGGAATCCCCTCCGGCAGGCCGGTGAGCAGGCTGGCCTCCCTCGTCACCGTCCCGCAGCAATCACACGAGCGGCGCAGCGGCGGCAGCTTTTCATACAGCTCTTCCAGTCCAAAGCAGCTCAGCAGTTCCCGGTCATAGTCTCCGGTTTCAAGATTGACCAGATTTCCACCCGAAAAATCAGTGTATTCCCCATAGGCCTCACCGGTGAGCCGGTAGCGGATATAGTCCTTGACGGCAAAGATATACCTCGTCCGCTCCAGTACCTCCGGCCGCTCATCCCGCAGCCAGGCCAGCAGGCTCACTGGCTGACAGGCCAGGATGGTCTGGGCAGTCTTGGGATAGAGCCGCTCTGCCGTCCCATCCTCCTTCCAGCGTTTGGGATAGGCCCAGGCGCGCATGTCCGTGGAGAGGATGCCGGGACCGGCGGGACGTCCCTGCCTGTCTACCAGATAAAGCCCCTTTCCATGTCCGGACAGGGAGACGCCGGCAATCTGCTGCGGCGCGATTCCGCTCTTCTCCACCGCCCGGCGCACCGCCCGGGCATTGACACGCCACAGCTCGTCCATATCCCGCTCGGCGTACCCCGGACGCGGCGTCAGCGTCACCACCGGCACGCTGGCTTTGGCAATCTGAACGCCGTTTTCGTCAAACAGCGCCGCCTTGACAAAGGTACCGCCGTTGTCAATTCCCATCAGATATCTCATGGTCCACTTGCACCTCCGTATCTGCCGGTGGTTCTTCCGGGCGGTTGTCCGCCCCCGTCCGCGTTCCGCCGCGCTCAGCCACGCAGACGCTCCAGCCAATCGCCGCCCGGGACGCCCTCCATCTCGCAGAACATATCCCAGACCAGACTGGTCGGCATACTCTTGCTCTCTTCCATCAGCACCAGGCGCCGGGTTAGGTCCCCTTCCGCCTCCGCCCGAATCAGCATCTCCGACGGCTCGAGCAGCGCCAGCATCAGCGCCCGCCGCGTCGCCCGCGCGCCGGTGACCGTGGCCGCAATCCGATCGACGCTGGCATCGAAATAGTCCGTCCCGATATGGACCCGCCGCAGGCCGTCCCGCCCGCGGACGATCTCCTGCATGATGGCGCGCGTCTCGTCGTCCACGATGGGAACGTGGTCACTGTCCCAACGGACCGGACGGCTGACATGGAGCATGACCTCCTGTCCGAAGACGAGATAGGAGGAGAGCTTGGCCGCCACGGACTCCGTGGGGTGGAAATGGCCCGCGTCCAGGCAGATAATGCAGTTCCGGCGGCTCATCACATAGTTCGTGTAAAACTCATGAGAGCCGGTGACGTAGGCCTCGCTGCCAATGCCGAAGAGCTTGCTCTCCACTGAGTCAACATTGTATTCCTTCGCAATCGGCTGGGCAAAAATCTGGTCCAGAGAATCGATCAGGCGCTCGCGGGGAGCGCACTTGTCCATCGTGCAGTCCTTATACCCATCCGGAATCCAGTGGTTGGTGATGCAGGTCTGTCCCAGCTCGCGGCCAAAGCGCTCACCCACCAGCCGGCTTCGCTTGCCATGCTCAATCCAAAACTGTCGCACGGATTCGTCCGCGCTGCTGAGCGTAAACCCGGAGTCCGCCATAGGATCATTAAAATAAGTCGGATTATAGTCCAGCCCTATCCCGCGCTCGCGTGCAAAGGCAATCCAGCCGTCAAAGTGCTCCGGTCCGATCTCACAGCGCGAAAGTTTGGGCCCGTCGTGGTAGATCGCATGGAGCGCCAGCTTTGTCTTTCCCGGTATCAGGTCGAGCGCCCGGCTGAGATTGGACATGTACTCCTCCCGGGACCGCGGCTTTCCCGGCGCATTACCGGTCGCGGCAAGTCCCCCGGAGAGGACGGCGTCAAAGTCCTCCAATCCTGTCAGATCAGCAATCTGCCAGCAATGCAGGCTGATCAGCGTCTCGCGCAGAATGCGCAGCACCTGATCCGTGTCAACGCCAAAGGCGGCATACTGTTCCTTTGCAATCTGATAGTTTTGTTCTGTTCTGCTCACATTCGATACCTCCCTTTTGAGCAGGGCTGGTCTGGCTCTCATTCCAAGGCCTCCCATGCGGTAAATGTATTTACCATGTAGTCTTTACTCCGGAGGACATCTCCATCATTGGGTTTGACAACATTCAATTTTCCAGCGTCTCCT
>CAYWUA010000088.1:0-2620 GCA_964461385.1 uncultured Oscillospiraceae bacterium | reverse complement strand
GAGAGCGCGGCTCCCCGGACAGGTGCGGCTTTCCACGAGCCGTTTGACCTCTCTTTGCAAGGCTTATTTATTTTACTACACTTTCCCCAAATGTTCAAGCACAACTTTTCCCTTTTCCTCTGAGTTCCCGTTTCCGGCTTTTCACTTGCTTTTACAGGCGGATTCCTCTATACTAAATGCAAAATCAGCTGCAAAAGCCGTTTCAATACCTGCCGGGGAGGTCTGTAATATGTATATCCGCAAGCTGTTCGCGCAAAAGCGCTGTGTCTTTTCCCTTGAGTTTTTCCCGCCCAAGCAGCAACTCAAGTGGGAGCCGCTGCAGCAGACGTTGCGCCGGGTACAGCAGGTGCATCCTGATTTCATCAGCGTCACCTGCTCCGCCGGAGGCTCCGGTGTGGGACAGGTGAGCACTTCGCAGGTCGCGTCTTTTCTGAAAAACGAGCTGAACATCGAGCCGCTGGCCCACCTCACCTGCGTGGGCGCTGACCGGGCGGGGATTGAGCACACACTGGACGAGTTGTTCACTGCCGGGGTGCGCAACCTGATGGTCCTGCGCGGCGACAGGCGCCCCGGCGTGGAGCAGTTCCGCGACTTCCAGCACGCGAGCGACCTGTGCGCCTTCGTGCGCGGGCACTACGGAGCTTTCGGCCTCTCCGGCGCCTGCTACCCGGAAAAGCACCCGGAGAGCGCCACCCTGCGGGAGGATGTCGAGCATCTGAAGATCAAGCAGGAGTGCGGCGCGACCCATCTGTGCACCCAGATGTTCTTTGACAACTTCTATTTCTACCGCTACATGACGCTTATCCGCAAGGAGGAGATCGACCTGCCGGTGTCCGCCGGCGTGATGCCCATCGTGCGCAAGAGCCAGATTGAGCGCACCCTTGCCCTGTCCGACGCGAAGCTGCCGCCCAAGTTCCAGTCCCTGCTCGACCGCTGGCAGGACGATCCCGACGGGCTCTATCAGGCCGGCATCGACTACGCCGTCGAGCAGCTGCGCGACCTGATCGAGGCCGGGGCGGACGGCGTCCACCTCTATGCGATGAACAGCGCCGACGTCGTGCTGCGCATCTATGAGGGCATCCGGGACCTGCTGCCGGACGTTCCCTGAGCTTTGGCACTATTCCATACATCTTGCCAATTTTCTTCCCTTTCATACCGATAGGACGGATCTTTCTCCCTTTTATTTTTAGCACTCTATCGTTCGGAGTGCCAGATTTTACAGTTTAGACATGGTTCATTCACGATTTGTACATACTCTTACCCTATCCTATAGTCAAATCAAGGCGACAGCCGGGGACCTCTCCGGCTGGGAAAGGATGAAAGATATGTACTACAGCATGACTCCCTTTGGCCGTCGGAATGACAGCCTGTCCAATTTGTTTGACCAGGTAGAGCGCACGTTCTGGAGGGATACCGGAACGGCCTACGCCTCCTTCCCCACCGATATCCGTGACGAGGGCAACCAGTTTGTCCTGAAGGCGGACCTGCCCGGCTTCCGGAAGGAGGAGATCGAGGTGCAGCTGGACAACGGTGTGCTCACCATCACCGCCCAGCACAAGGAGGGTGAGACGGAGCGCGAAGGGCAGGGCAGCTATCTCTGCCGTGAGCGCCATGACGGCAATTGCCGCCGCACCTTCTCCGTCTCCGGGATTGACGAGCGCGCGATCCGCGCTGCCTATGAAAACGGCGTGCTGACGCTGACTCTCCCGAAGGAGACCCCGGTCGTGCCGGAGGCGCGCCGCATCAACATTCTGTAACTTCCACCCGACGCCCTCCGGTGAGCCCCATCGGAGGGCATTCATGTGCCTTGCGGCGGGTTCCGGACAAATGCCGCAAATCCAAATTTTTGATTCTCTCAGGAACGGAGGGTTGAACCATGAGCAACCTGAACTATACACAGAAATCCCAGGAGGCGCTGCTCGCCGCCCAGAGGCTGGGCGAGGAGTACGGCAGCCCGCAGATTGAGCAGCCCCACCTGCTCTACGCCCTGCTGGAGCAGCCGGACGGGCTGATCTCCCAGCTGGTAACCGCGATCGGCCCCGCGCCGGAGAGCCTGCGCGCGGCGGCGAAGGCGGAGGTGGAGCGCCTGCCCAAGGTCTCCGGCAGCGGCCGGGAGGCGGGCAAGGTATATGTCTCCGCCGACATGGACCGCGCGCTCAAGGCCGCGCAGTCGGAGGCGCAGGCGATGCGGGACGAGTTCATCTCGGTCGAGCACCTCTTCCTCGGACTGGTGGAGCGGCCGGACCGGACGCTCGCGCGGCTGTTTCAGACCTATCAGATCACGAAGGAGAAGGTGCTCTCCGCCCTGTCCTCCATCCGCGGGAACCAGCGCGTGACCTCGGACAATCCGGAGGAGACCTATGACGCGCTGAAAAAGTACGGCACCGACCTGGTCGAGCGGGCGCGCAGTCAGAAGCTGGACCCCGTGATCGGCCGGGACGACGAGATCCGCAACGTCATCCGCATCCTCTCGCGCAAGACGAAGAACAACCCCGTCCTGATCGGCGAGCCGGGCGTCGGCAAGACCGCCATTGCCGAGGGGCTGGCCCAGCGGATTGTGAACGGCGACGTGCCCAAGAGCCTGGAGGACAAGACCATCTTCTCCCTCGATATGGGCTCG
>CAYWUA010000087.1:0-2737 GCA_964461385.1 uncultured Oscillospiraceae bacterium | reverse complement strand
ACCCCCGTCTCATCCGAACGTGAGACGGGGGTTTGGAACCGGAGAAGGAGGGATTCGAACCCTCGAACCGCTTTTGACGGTTACACGATTTCCAATCGTGCGCGCTCGACCAACTACGCGACTTCTCCACAAATTGAGAGGTACCCGGCAGGCCGGTCGGCAACCGAGCTTCTCCATTATACCAGATATTCTCGCCGCGTCAAGAGGCTTTTTCTGTTTCGGAAAATTTTTTGTCCGCCGCAGGCCGTGCGGCGCACTTCTTTCTCTCCCGACATAGAAAAGGTGTGGCGTTTTACCTCATCCTATGATAAGATGGAAGAGCAGAGGGCACACGCAGCCCGGCTATGAACTCACCTCGGCTATGCCAGGGGGACGAAAGGTGGACTGACATCCCATGATTGCAAAATACCGCTTCGGTACACCGCTGGAGACGGGCGCGGTGGTCACGCCGCTGCCGGAGAGCCCGCTGCCGATGGATTGCTTTACCGTCACGAGCGATCCGCTCACGCTCTCCTGCCCGCTGGCGGAGGGAGCCGCCGTCTACGGCCTGGGGGAAAATGTGCGCGGCATCAACAAGCGCGGCTGGCACTATGAGAGCCAGTGTACCGACTGCCCGCACCACTCCGAGGACAAGCTCTCCCTCTATGGCGCGCACAATTTCCTGATCGTCAGCGGGCCGGAGGAGGTCTTTGGCCTCTTTGTGGACGACCCGGGCGTGGTCCGCTTTGACGTGGGCTACACCCGCTCCGACCTGCTCACCATCACTGTCCAGAGCGGCGACGCGTGGGTTTATCTCATCCGCGGCGAGACCGAGATTGACGTGGCCCGGCAGTTCCGCGCGCTGGTCGGGCGCAGCTATATCCCACCCAAGTGGGCCTTTGGCTATGGGCAGAGCCGCTGGGGCTACCGCTCGGAGGAGGACATCCGCGCCGTGGCGGAGGGCTACCGCTCGCACGGCATGGCGCTGGATATGATCTATCTGGACATCGACTATATGGAGCGCCTGAAGGATTTTACGGTGAATCGGGATGCCTTCCCGGACCTCAAAGCCCTTGCCGCGGACCTCAAACGGGACGGCATTCGCCTGGTCCCCATCATCGACGCGGGGATAAAAATCGAGACCGGGTATGATGTCTACGAGGAAGGCGTGGAGAAGGGCTGCTTCTGCACCGACGAGCGGGGGGAGAACTTTATCGCCGCCGTCTGGCCGGGACAGGTCCACTTCCCCGATGTGCTCAATCCGGCAGTCCGCCGCTGGTTCGGCCGGCTCTACGGCCGCCTGACGGAGCAGGGCATCGAGGGCTTCTGGAACGACATGAACGAGCCGGCCATCTTCTACACCCAGAAGAACCTGGACGCCGCCTTCGCCCGGGTGGAGGATTTCAAGGGGAAGAACCTCGATCTCAACCGCTATTGGGAGCTTCAGGGTCTGTTCAACCATCTGGGAGACGCGGCAAACAGCTATCACCAGTTTTTCCACCAGATGGAGCAGGACGGGAAGCTGGTGCGTGTGCGCCACGACCGGGTGCACAACCTTTACGGTATGAACATGACCCGCGCCGCGTCGGAGGCCTTTGACGAACTCGCCCCGGGGAAGCGCCTGCTTCTCTTCTCCCGCGCGTCCTACGTCGGGGCGCACCGCTACGGCGGCATCTGGCAGGGGGATAACAAGTCGTGGTGGTCCCATCTGCAGATGAACGTGCAGATGATGCCGTCGCTCAACCTTCTCGGCTTCCTCTACACCGGCGCGGACCTCGGCGGCTTTGGCTGCGACGCGACGGAGGACCTGCTGCTGCGGTGGATCGCCTTCGGCATCTTCACCCCGCTCATGCGCAATCACTCCGCCCTCGGCACCCGGGAGCAGGAGCTCTACCGCTATCCCCGCTGGGAGACCTTCCGCGATCTGCTGAGCCTGCGGTATATGCTTCTCCCCTACCTCTATAGCGAGTATATGAAGGCCGCGCTCACCGACGGCCTGCTCTTCCGCCCGCTCGCGTTTGACTACCGTAAGGACGCGCGCGCCCGCGAGGTGGAGGACCAGCTTCTCCTCGGCGAGAGCGTCATGCTCGCCCCGGTCTGCCGGCAGAACGCCACCGGGCGGCACGTCTATCTCCCGGAGGAGATGAAGCTGCTGCGCCTGAAGCGGGCGGGCGAATGGACGGAGGAGGTCCTCCCCGCCGGAGATCACTACATCCCCGTCGCGCTGGACGAGGTGCCGCTCTTCCTGCGGCCGGACCGGCTGGTCCCCATTGCCGCCGGGGACGCGGACTGCGTGATGCGGGAGGATTTTACGCAGCTCTCCCTGCTCTCCTTCGCGAAGACCGGAGCGGAGTACCTGCTCTACGACGATGACGGCGAGAGCCGCGATTACAACAGCCAGAGCCACTACACCGCCATCCGCCTGGACGAGCGCGGCGCCCTCACCGTCGCCGGCAGCCAGACGGTCACCCTGCCGGGAGAGCGGTGAAGATCACACAAAGGAGGAGATCTCTATGACGCTGCCCCAAGACCCCGTCATCCTGCTCAGCCTGGTGAACGCCCGGCTGCGCGACCAATACCCAGACCTGGACACCCTCTGCCGCAAGATGGAGGTGGGCCGGGCTTGGCTGGAGGCCAAGCTGGCCGCCATCGACTACCACTATGACGCGGGGCTGAACCAGTTCCGCTGAGATGATCTGAGCACGCACCGCAGGGGCAGACGCCTCTGCGGTGCTGTTTTTAGGCAGAGCACACCCGC
>CAYWUA010000086.1:0-2830 GCA_964461385.1 uncultured Oscillospiraceae bacterium | reverse complement strand
GACGGATATCCATCAGGTCGCTGATATTGCGGCGGCTCTTGCCCACGGCATAGCTCTGGAACCATTCGCCAATCTGATAAAACAGCATGACGGCGATCGCCTCGAGGTAGTCCCCGCTGCGCTCATAGATCGCCAGCGCCAGCGCACCCACGGTGGCCACCGCCATCAGAAAGCACTCGTCAAAGACCTGGCGGTTCTTGATGCCCTTGGCCGCCTTGAGTAGGATATCGTAGCCGATCACCAGATAGGGCACCAGATAGAGCGCAAAGCGAACCCAACCCGTCGCCGGCACAAAGTTCAGCACAACCAGCAGCGCCGCGGCAATGAAGATACGCACAAGCATGACCTTCTGTTTTCGATTCATCACAATCTCTCCTCCATTTGAACGTCTTTCCTTTCAGCCGCCCCAAACACATGAGCATTTGTTCATATGTTTGGGGTAAAAGCAGCGCCGCCATAATTCCTTATGGAGGCGCGACATGCAGGCGTCTCAGAGAAAGACCTCGCAGTCATCCTCCACCCTCTTACAATTTCTCCGCACCTGCTGCATCACCGCCTTGTGGTCCTGACCCTCCTCAAACTCGACGATCATTTTCAGGGTCATGAAGTTGACAACGGCGTCCTTGACGCCCGCGGTCTGACGGGCAGCCTGCTCCATCTTGCTGGCACAGTTGGCACAGTCCACGTCAATCTTATAAGTCTTTTTCATATTTTCCCTCTCCTTTTTACATATGTTCATTTGAACGATTGTTCATTTGATTGAGTGTGAGATTATTATATGCCCGTTCTTCCCTGATGTCAATGGCTGGACAGAATTTTTCTGTGCGGCTGCTGCGCCGGATGATTGCGTGAGGTTCCCCAGAGCCAGAATGGGGTACACCGCTGTGAGAGAAGCATATGAAACAAAACAGGGCCAGAGAGCGCTCTGGCCCTGTCTCCACGCCAAGCGGTCCCGCGGGAATATCATCAATAACGCAGGACAAAATAGATGACGTAAACCCAGCTCATCAGCCCATGCACGATCGCCCATCCGACGGAATGCCAGTTGGAATAGCTGATGACCATTGCCAGGGCGCTGCCAAAGGTGATCCCTGTCTTTACCGTCTTTTGCATGACCGTCTGCGGATTCTCTCCCATTGCTTAACCCTCCCCACTGTATGGGTCCGGCCGGCTCACCGCGTCCCCCTAATGATCAGACAATCTCACGCCAGTCCAAGCTCGATCAGCGTGCGGGCAACACCGTCCTCAGCACAGGCCGGGCAAATTCGGTCGGCCTGCCGTTTGACCTCCTCTTGGCCGTTGGCCATGGCGACGCCCAGCCCCGCCGCGCGCAGCATAGCCAAGTCATTTGTGCTGTCGCCAAAGGCGACGGCATCCGCCGGCGTCTGCTCCAGCGCACGGCAGATCGCCGCAAGCGCTCTCCCCTTATCGACCTCTCGCCGGTTCAGCTCGCCGCAGATGGCATCCAAGCCGGGGAACAGGTTATCAAAGAGGGTAAAGGTAAAGCAGTCATCCAGCGTGGCGCGGAGACTGGCCAGCCGTCCCGCATCCCGGGCAAAGAAACAGATCTTGTAACACGGTTCCCCGTGGTAATCCGAGACGTCCCGGATACGCATCGTCTCACGCACCAGCTCGAAGAAATTCGCCAGCCCCTCCTGATAGGCCGGCCAGCGGCGCACACGGTCGAGGTCGCTGTAGTTGCCGTCGCGGCACTCCAGGACATAGGCGGCGTCCTCCGCCACCAGGACATCCTTCACCCGCTGGCACAGCGCGGCCGGCATCGGACGGTCCAGGATAACCCGTTCTCCCAGTTCCGCATACGCCCCGGCGCTGGTGATGAGGCCGTCATAGCCGATCGTCCGGACCGGCTCCGGAATACTGAAAACACTCCGCCCGGTGGAAAAAAAGGTGAAATGCCCGTTTGCACGGGCCGCGCGGATGGTGTCCACCGTGGCCTGCGTAGGTGCCTCTCCTGGCATACAGAGCGTGCCGTCGATATCCAAAAAAATCAGTTTGCGCATAACTTGCCAGGCTCCTTTCCCAATCAACCGGGACAGTAACAGCGAAAAACTGCACCAGGCATTCGTTCCCATCCTTCGGAGCATGGCGGACCCATGTCTCAGAGAGCATTGTAGCAGACTGTCTGGAAACTGGCAAGAGGGGAGTGAAATTTGCCGGAACGGCAAGTTTCTGGAAAAAGCCGGTCCTTTTTCGTAGAATTTCCAATGTATCTCTTCTGAAAAGGAGAGATACTAAGACAACCGGCGGCATACAGGACCACCGGCATGACAGAAATGACAAAGGGAGGTTTCCGGAATGAGAAAAGGATTGGCAGCGCTGTTAGCGCTGGCCATGGTGCTTCTGCTAACCGCCTGCGGCGGCCGGGGCAACACCACGGCAAACAACAATAGCGGGCAGATCAACAGCGGCACCGGCCAGATGGTGGAAAACGGTCAGTATGAGGCGGACGAAAACGGCCTCGTTGAGGGAGAAATGGGCTCGTCGGACAGCGATAACGGCGGCAGTGTCGCCGATGACATGAAAGACGTTGTAGATAACACGGCCAATGCCGCAGAAGATGTGGTGGACGGCGTAGTGGACAGCGCGCACAGGGTCACGGATGACGTAATTGACGGAGTGGATAATGCCGCGGACTCCGTTCGTGACAGGTCAGACCATATGGAGGAGAACTCCACCCGCGCCGCTGCAGAGCGCAGTAATTAGATCAGAAAGCCCGGGGCAGCAGGAAAACGTATGCTGCCTCGGGCTTAACAAACAAAAAAACGGTCACTTACGTGACCGTCTCTCTGTGTTGGCACTACCAATTTTC
>CAYWUA010000085.1:0-2831 GCA_964461385.1 uncultured Oscillospiraceae bacterium | reverse complement strand
GCGCCTGGCCCTCTACAACCACTGGCTGGTGGTCAAGGGCGTGATGGCGCCGGTGGGCGTGGAGGACGTGGACGTGGTGTTCACGGTGAACCTGCCTGCCCATCAACGAGGCTGAGCGGGTGGAGCTGGTCACCCGTCTGCGCGGCATGGTGGACGACCAGACGCTGCTCGGACAGCTCTGGTTCATCCGGGACCCGGCGGAGGCGGCGCGCAATCTGGAGCGCCAGCGCCGGGAAGAGGCGGGAACGGCAGGCGATGCCTGTTCCAAAGATACAGATACGGGCCGAGCGGAGACGAACGGCCCGGCTCGGAAGGAGGAGATCAGATGAACCGAGAGACACAGGAGCGCCAGCGGCCCGACTTTGAGTCGCTGCTGCGCGAGGATCGGGAGTACCAGGCCGCCTGTGACCGCAAGGTGAGCCAGGCCCTCGCCACCGCCCGGGCCAACTGGGAGCGGGAGAAGGCGGCGGCGCTGGAGGCGGCGCGCGCGGGCTATCAGGCGGACGCCGAGGCTCTGGCCCAGGAGCGCCTGGCCGGGCAGCGCGCGGAGCTGGAGCGCCAGCGGCGGGACTTTGCGGCGCGGCTGCGCCAGGTAGAGGTGGCGCGCGCCCTGCAAGAGCGGGGACTGGACGCGCGCTTTGCCCCTTACCTCACCGGCGCGGACGAGGCGGAGAGTACCCAGCGGGTGGAGACGTTTGCCAAGCTCTTTCAGGAGGCGCTGGCGCAGGCGGTCTCCGGGCGGATGCGCGGCGGCGCGCCCCGCGCCCCGGAGCAGGCCCCGGCCCTGACGCGCGAGAGCCTGCACGGGATGAGCCGGCAGGAGATCAACCGCCGTTGGCCGCAGGTGGCCAACCTCCTGCGCGAGGGGCGCTAAACTTCGGCGGCAATCTATACGACAGAAAGGATGATTTGACATGGCTTCCAATCTCGCAAACTTTATCCCTGAAATCTGGTCGGCCCGGCTGCTGGAGCACCTGGACAACGCCCATGTGTACGCCCGGCTGATGAACCGCGACTATGAGGGCGAGATCCGTGCCTTCGGCGACACGGTACATATCAACCAGATCGGCGATATCACCATCAGCGATTACACCGGCGCGGACATCACCGACCCGGAGGAGCTGGACGGGACGCAGCAGGACCTGACGATCAATCAGGCCAAGTACTTCAACTTCCAAGTCAAGGACATGGACAACGCCCAGTCCAACCCCAAGCTGGTGGACGCGGCGATGCAGCGGGCGAGCTACGGCATCAACGACGTGATCGACAAGTATCTGGCAAACCTGCTGGTCGCGGGGGTGAACGCTTCCAATGTGATCGGTTCGGACACCACTCCCATCGAGCCCACCGCCGCGACCGCCTATGACTACCTGGTGGACCTCGGCGTGCTGCTCAACGAGGCGAACGTGCCCATGTTCGGCCGCTGGGTAGTGGTGCCGCCCTGGTATCACGGCCTGCTGCTCAAGGACGAGCGCTTTGTCGGCAACGGCACCGGCTACAACCAGGCGATCTTGCAGGGCGGCCTGGTGGGCGAGGCCGCGGGCTTCCAGATTCACCTGTCCAACAACGTGCCGAACACCTCCGGCGCGAAGTACAAGGTGCTCGCCGGCACTGCCGCCGCCGGGGCCTTTGCCGAGCAGCTCGTGGAGCTGGAAGCCTACCGGCTGGAGAAAAACTTCTCCGACGCGGTGAAGGGCCTGCACGTCTTCGGGGCAAAGGTGATCCAGCCCAAGGCGCTGGCTCTGATGACCTGCGACAAGGAGTGATGCGCGATGACGGCCGAGCTGCTGGAACAGGCGTCGGCGCGGCTGGCGCGTAAGCTCTCCCTCGACGAGCAGGCGGCGGAGGACGAGGCGGTCACCCTCCAGGACGCGCTGCTGGACGCGGAGTGGGAGCTGCTGCTCTACCTGGGCGCGGACGAGCTGGAGGAGCGCTTTCTGACCAAGGCGGTGGAGCTGGCGGCCCTTCTCTGGCGGCGTGACCGGCGGGAGGAGGCGTCTGCCGGGCTGAAGTCCGCCTCCTACGCCGAGGGACAGGTCAGCCAGAGCGAGAGCTATCTCAGCCCGGCGGAATTTCGTGCCGGGGTGGCGGAGGTGCTCGAGAGCCTGGCCCGCTATCGGAGGGTGACATGTTGAGCCGCACCTGCCCGGCCGCCTGGCGGAGGGGATTTTCCCTCTACCGCCGGCGGCTGGAGGAGAACGAGTGGGGAGAGCCGGTAGCGTCCTATGATATGGAACACCCGGATTACACCGTCGCCGACGGCGCGGAGGGGGCGGTCTGCTGGCAGCCGGTCCAGTCCTGGCAGACCTCCGGCCGCCTCACCTCGGGGGAGCACCCCGCCGAGCCGGGGGAGCAGCCGAGCGGGGTGCTGCAGGGCTGTCTCTTCTCCCCGCTGGAGGTGAGCGCCTTTGACCGCGTGCGGGTGGGGGAGGAGCTCTATGAGATCCGCTCCATCCAGCACTGGCCGGGCCACCGCAAGCTGCTGGCACAGCGCGTCGGCTGAGGGGAGGTGAGCGTATGCGGCAGACCATGGTGGATGCGCGGGAGCAGATTTACACCGCCCTCGCCGCGCTGGACACGGCGGTCCCCTACACCCTGCGCGGCCGGTACCCCAAGGGGACGGCGGAGGGGAACGTCGTCACCTGGGGAGAGTACTCCAACGTGAGCACCGACTGCCCGGTGGTGGACCAGATCACCTTCCAGGTGGACCTCTGGGCGCGGACACCGGAGGAGCGGCGGGCGCTGGCGGAGGCGGTGAACCGGGCGATGTGCGGCATTGGCCTGCGGCGCACCTACGCCGGGATGGACGGCTATGACGAGAACACGGGCGG
>CAYWUA010000084.1:0-2969 GCA_964461385.1 uncultured Oscillospiraceae bacterium | reverse complement strand
CCGTGACAATTGCGTCTGCATGTTGAATCAGTGTCAGCATTGTGTTCTCCTCTCCTTCGGTCCGTTATCGGGCGTCTGAGGCGCGTTCCACGGCTTCACAGCCCTCGTAATGCCGGCAGATCTGCGGCGGGAAGAAGAGATGCTCCGTGATTCCGGTGACAAACTGCTCCTCTCCCTCAATCCGGCAGGTCCGGGCCGTCGGCCTGGAGTCTTTGCCGCGATAGGCGACAATCCGGCCGTCCACGATCACCATGTCATTTCCAAACGGGTCTCCGCCCTCAATGGCAGACAGGGCATCTTTGCCGCAGGAGCCGGGCGGGCAGTCAATTACCTGCAGGTCGGCCTCGCGCCCCACCTCAATTTTGCCGGTGTTCAGCCCGTACAGATCGGCCGCGTTGCCGGTCGCCATCGCAATGACCTGCCAGGCGGGAATATCGTTCAGGCAGGAGGCCTTGACAATCGCCCGGTTGATGGCCCCGGGCAGAGAGGCCTGGCCGGTGGGCGCGTCACTGCCAAAAACCAGCCGCCCCAGCTCTCCCTTCCGGCTCATGTGGCGCAGCATCTTGTTGAAGTTGACAAAGTTGCCGTTGACCACCAGTTCCAGTGGAATATCGCACTCATCCATGAGCCGCTGAATATGATGGAAGGCCACCGCCGTGGAGCCGCCGTTGGTGTGGGCAACCTTATTAGGGCGCAGCTTGAGAATCTCCTCTGAGGTCACCCAGGACGAGCCGGGGATGGAGGGCGGCGCCAGATGCACCGAGTAGAAGAAGTGATACTTGCGCGCCCACTCCAGCATCGGGGCAACCTCCGCCGGGTCGGACAGGCCGCCGCCGCCGATCTCGGCAATCAGCCAGACGCCGGCCTCATGCATCTGGCGGAAGTCCTCCTCCGTCAGCCCGTGCACCAGCACCAGTGCGCCGCCGTGCACCTTGAGCGCCCCGCCGGGGCGATAGCGCCGGAAGACGCGGTGGGCCATGATGGCCGCCGCCTTGCAGCCGATGGGGTCATCGTAAAAGCGCGGCCAGCCGGGTCCCTGCTCTCCCTCCGAGCAGAGCGTCGTGGTGCCGCCGTAGAGGGCGTCCGAATAGGTCCCCACCGCGCCCCGCTGCGGCGCGTAGTCGTCGAGCGTGTTGTGGACGTGGCAGTCGATAAAGCCGGGACAGACCGTCTGTCCGTCGGTATCCACGATCAGATCAATCCCGCTGGTATCCACCTCCTGCCGCGCGCCGACCGCCGCGATCTTACCGTCACGGACCACCACGGTGTCGCCCTTCAAAATTCCCTTTTCCATATCGCCCGAGACGATTGTCCCGATATTCGTCAAAACCAGATCCCGATTCATAAAGCGCCTCCTGTCCTCTGTATTCACTCTGTTCTCTGCCGCGTCATGACCCAGTATGTCCCGCCGTCGGGGAAGGAGATGGTCCAGTCCGTCTCCGGGGCCACCGTCAGCATCTGCCCCGGCCGGAGCGGGACGCGCTCCCGCTCTGTCCCCTGCCAAAGCGTCAAAACCGCCTGTGCGGAAAGGCCGGTCACCACATCTTTCCCTTCCCTCGCTGAGCAAAACCGGGCCTCTTCTCCCGGCGGCAGCGTCCCAAATACCAGACGCCTCCGCTGCGCCAGGCAGACCCCCGTCTGCCAGCACTCCCCGGACAAACTGTCCACCCGGTCATCCCGGCGGACGTCGTGCCGGGAGCAGAATCTTCCGCTCCAATCCTCTGCCGGCGCCTCCCGCTCCGGGACAAACGCCGCGGGCTTCCCGCAGGAGATCCATACCGGATCCGGAACTACCTCAATCCAGCGCAGCTCGCTTGCCTCCCCGTTGTTATTGGCCAGGAAGGAATAGCAAATGCTGCGCTCCTCGGCACAGCGGCAGGCGTCGTGCCAGACACCGCGCGCCAGGACCACCACTTGGCCCGGCTCCACCCGGACTGCGATCATGTCCTCCGCCCGCGGCGCTCCCATCGGGTCGCTGGCCGCCAGGGCCAGCACCATCGCCCCCTCAGAGGTGAAGAGCACCTCCTCCGTGCTCCTGTGGCGCTCCATGCTCCGGCAGGAAAAGCTGCCGCCGCCCGTCCGGGTCATCCCGTAGCGATAGTCGCGCTCCAGCGCGGTGCCGTCCTCCCATCCGGGCGCACCGGACGGTGTGCGCAAGTCATACCTTCGCCCGAACGGCGTGAAGTCCAGCTCGTCGAGCGCGACCGGTCTGATCTCACGCATCTCCTCTCTCCCTCCTCTCTTCCATCTCCAGCAGGCGCAGCACCTCCGCCTCGCACAGCCCCGGCCCCTTCGCGCCGTAGCGCATGACGCACAGCGCAGCCGCCGCTGTGGCAAAGCGGGCCGCCGTGACACAGTCCTCGCCACGGCACAGCCAGCTGAGAAAGGCCGCATTAAAGGTATCGCCCGCTCCGGTCGTATCCGTCACCGGCACCGAACAGGCGGGCAGATGGCGCGTGAGGTCCCGGGTATACACGCTGCAGCCCTTTGCCCCCCTGGTCACGACGACCACCCGCGCCGCCTGCTCCAGCAAGCTCCGAAACGCCTCTTTCCGGCCGCAGGCGTCCTCATACTGAGCGGCGCCGTATTCGTTGAAAAACAGGACCCCCGCCTGGGAGAAGAGCAAATCCTGCACCGCTCCCGGCGCGTACTGCTCCACATCCAGCACCAACTGTGTCCCGCCCTCGCGCAGCCGGTCCAAAAAGTCCGGCAGCCGCGCGACCTGCGCCAGGTCGGACACCGTGGAATAGAGATAGTCCGCCTCCAGAAAATACGACAGATCCTGCTGCCAATCCAGCGGCGGTTTCTCCGCCCGGACGGCAAAGACGGTCCGCTCTCCGCCGGTGAGAAAAATCATGCACTTTCCGTCCGGCAGACTCTTATCCCGCCGCATGTGCGCCGTGTCCACGCCGTAAGACGTCAGGTCCTGCAGAATCCGCCCTGTTGTCTCGCTGCGGTTGACCGTATCC
>CAYWUA010000083.1:0-3074 GCA_964461385.1 uncultured Oscillospiraceae bacterium | reverse complement strand
TGTCCATCTCATAGATACAAAACGCATTGTAGTCCACGCCGATCAGCTCTCCACTCGGCGTGCGCTTGTCCAGCGTGGCCAGGCGCGCCGTGACGCGGCAGATGGTTCCCCCGCACAGGAATTGCAGCAGATCGGTCTTGTGAATGCCCAGATCCGCCATGACGCCCATCGCCGCCCGCTGCGGATCGAAAAACCACGTCCCGTTCCCCGGGTCAATCGACCAGCTCTCCGGGCCGCCGTGGCCGAAGGTGGTGCGCGCGGTCAGAATGGTCCCGATCTCCCCGCGCGCCAGGAGCTTTCTGGCGCGGACATGGGCCGGCGCCAGTCGTTGATTCTGGCCGATCATCAGGAACCGGTGCGCCCGCGCCGCCTCGGCCACCATCTGCTCACAGTCCGCCAGCGTGGTCGCCATCGGCTTTTCGCACAGCACATGCTTGCCTGCCCGCAGCGCCGCAATCGAGATGGACGCGTGGGCGTGATTGGCCGTACACACTGAGACCGCGTCAATGGAGTCGTCGGCCAAAAGCGCCTCCACTGAGGGATAGACCTTGCCCTGATACCGCTGCGCCAGTTCCTGCGCCCGCTCCTGGTTGAGATCGTAAAAGCCGGCCAATACCGCGTCAGGATGCGCGGCATACTCCGGAATGTGGCGGGTCTGCGCAATCTTGCCGCAGCCGATGATGCCAACTCGAATCACTCTTTTCCCTCCTCTCCGTTCTCACGCTTCTGCTCCAGTTCCCGCAGGAAATCCCGGATTCGGTCCACCATATAGCGAAAGATCGCCTCCCCCTTTTCCGCCGATGCGAGAGAGGGCGCCCCCAGCACGCCGTTGCCCGGACTCAGCTCTGCCGTACTCCAGCCCGGAATGAACTCGCAGGTTCCGCTGCAGCAGTCATATTCGCCGCGTATCTGATCGGTCCGGACCAGTTCCGGCCGCCGGTGCAGCAGGATCGAGGTCTCAATCTCGCCGGCATGGATGTCCAGCGCCACCGGCGTCTGAAGGGGAAGCACGCCGTCGCGGAAAAATCCGGAGTGGAAAAAGCTCAGCAGGTAGACGCGAAGTCCAAACTGCTGCTCCCAATGGCGCGCATTGGCCTCGATCAGCGCGGCGTTTCCCCCATGGGAATTGATGATGACCACCTGCCTGACCTGGTGGCGCTGCGCGCTGGCGAGGATATCCTCAATCAGTCCTTCCATAATGTGGTTGCTCAGCGTGACTGTCCCGCAGAAATCCATGTGCTCCTGACTGCACCCGTAATGGATGGCCGGCAGGCAGAGATAGTGTCCACGCAGCGTCGTGTCCGCCCGCAGCCCCTCCAGCACCGTCTGCAAAATGTCGTCGTCCGTCCCCAGGGGCAGATGTCTTCCGTGCTGCTCCAGGGCGCTGATAGGCAGGATATAGGTGATATCCTCCGACTGCATCGCCTCGCGCTCTGCCCAGGTGTATTCTTTGAGCGTCGCAATCATGTCCTCACACGCTCCCGTTCAGCAGCCGCCGCACCTGGCTCCGCGCTTCGCAGGCCGCCTGTTCCTCGTCCACGCCGCAGAGCACCCCGTCACGGGAGACCACCTGGCCCTGTACCATCACCAGCTCGGCCGGCCGGTGACATCCCACCGTGCCCAGCAGATTGGCCGGGTCTCCCTCCGCTCCGGCACAGTCCAAATATCTCGTGTCAATCAGGAAGAGGTCTGCGGCCTTTCCCTCCTCCAGGGACCCCAGATCGCTGCGGCCCAGCACGGCAGCGCCGCCGCGCGTGGCCATTTTCAGAATATCATACCCTGTCGGCGCACGCTCGCTGGAGGTCAGCCGGTGCAACAGATAGGCGATGCGGATCTCCTCGAGCAGATTGGAGCCGTCGTTGCTCGCGCTGCCGTCCACCGCCAACCCCACCGGGATGCCCCGCTCCAGCAGATCGGGCAGCCGGCATACCCCGGAGGCCAATTTCATATTGGAGACCGGGCAGTGCGCCACGCCGGTCCCGCTCCGGGCCAGCTGCTCCAGCTCATCGTCGTTAAAGTGAATCCCATGCGCATACCAGACATCCGGTCCCGTCCACCCGCACGATTCCATGTACTCCAGCGGACGCATACCGAACAGCTCCAGGCAATACTGCTCCTCGTCCTTTGTCTCACACAGATGGGTGTGAAGGCGGACGCCCAGCTCCCGGGCCAAAACGGCCGACTCCCGGAGCAGGTCGCTCGTCACACTGAAGGGAGAGCAGGGCGCCAGCGCCACCTGATGCATGGCATACGGCCGGGCATCATGGAACCGGCGGACCAGGCGCTCACTGTCCTTTAGAATGGCATCCACATCCTGCACCAGGTCGTCCGGCGGCAGGCCGCCGTCGCTGGTCCCGCGCGACATGCTGCCGCGCGTAGCATGAAAGCGAATCCCGAGCGCATCCGCGGCCCGGAACTGCTGGGCGATCAAATCCTCCGTCCCATCACGCGGGAACACATAGTGATGGTCCATGCAGGTGGTACAGCCGTATTTAACCAGCTCTCCCAGCCCAGTCAGCGCGCTCCAGTAGACCCACTCGGCATCCATCCCCCGCCAGATCTCATAGAGGGTTTTCAGCCATGAAAAGAGCTCCATCCGCTGCACCTGCGGCAGATTGCGGGTAAAAGTCTGATAGAGATGGTGGTGCGTGTTGATCAGGCCCGGGTAGACAATACAGCCTGTAGCGTCAATGACCTGGTCCGCCAGGCATGCCTCAGGGCCGACATAGCGAATCACGCCGTCGTCAATCCAGATGTTGGCCTGTTTCAGAACGCGGTCATCCCTGTCTACCGTGACAATTGCGTCTGCATGTTGAATCAGTGTCAGCATTGTGTTCTCCTCTCCCTCGATCCGGCAGGTCCGGGCCGTGGGGCGGCGGCGCTCGCCCCGGGCGCATCCGCCGGATCTCTCCAGCAGATAGTCATAGATCTGATCCGCTCTCGTCTTTGCAATCAGTCTCAGTCAAACTCCCTCTCTGCATGCACTTTATCTTATGGTTGTTATAAGACGTATGCAGCGCGCCGAACCGCACCCCAAGGGCACTTTGTCGCCGCCGTTGGCGGCTTGGGCGCGC
>CAYWUA010000082.1:0-3076 GCA_964461385.1 uncultured Oscillospiraceae bacterium | reverse complement strand
GTGGCGGTGATGCCGGAGGAGAAGGTGACGTTCTGCCCGGCGTCGTCGGTGACCACCATCATGGTGACGGTAGGATGGCCCGCCGCGCGGATCTTATCCATGTCAAACCGGATCAGCGGCTGGCCGGCGCGGACGGTGTCGCCCTCCTGGATGAGAGCGGTGAAGCCGTCGCCGTTCATCTCCACCGTGTCCAGGCCGATGTGCAGCAGGATCTCCAGGCCGTTGGGCAGCGTGATGCCGCAGGCGTGGTTGGAGCCCTGCATCAGGTTGGTGATCTCGCCGGCGGCCGGCGCGACGAGGACGTTGCTGGTGGGCTCAATCGCCACGCCGTCGCCCAGCACGCCCTGGGCAAAGGTGGCGTCCGGGACCTCCTCAATGGGGATGACCTTGCCGCTCAGGAAGGCGTGCAGCACCGGCTCGTCCGAGGCGGGAGCCTCCGCGGCGGCCTGGCTGGCGGTCTCAATCTCGGCCGCCTCACGCGCGGTCTCTTCCGCCTCTTTCGCGGCGGCGGCGTCAATGCCCTTGGCCTTGCCGACCACGCACACGAGCAGGAAGGGGACCACGATGGCGACCGCCATGCACAGCAGGAACTGGACCCAGTAGGGGGACTGGATGCTCAGGATACCGGGCAGGCCGCCGACACCGATGCCGTTGGAGGCCACGCCGAAAGCAGTGGAGAGCATGCCGGCAAAGCAGGAGCCCACCATCGCGCAGACAAAGGGGAAGACATACTTCATGTTGATGCCGAAGATGGCCGGCTCCGTGACGCCGAGGTAGCAGGAGATCAGGCAGGGGAGGTTGGTCTCCTGGGCGCGGGCGCTCTTGCGCTGCAGCCAGGCCATGCCGAGCACGGCGGAGCCCTGGGCGATGTTGGACAGGGCGATCATCGGCCAGAGCATTGTGCCGCCGAATTCGGCATTGAGCTGCAAGTCGATGGCGTTGGTCATGTGGTGCAGGCCGGTGATGACCAGCGGGGCATAGAGCGCGCCGAAGATGGCGCCGAAGACCACGCGGAAGGTGGAGGTGATGCCGGCGTAGACCACGCTGGAGATCGCCGAGCCGATTGCCCAGCCGATCGGGCCGAGGACAAAGTGGGCGGCGCAGACCGCCAGAGTCAGCGAGCAGAAGGGCACGATGATCTGGGCCAGCAGCGGGTGAGAGATCTTTTTGAAGAACCGTTCCAGATAGACCAGGCAGAAGGCGGCCAAAATCGCGGGGATGACCTGCGCCTGATAGCCGATCATGTTGACCTGGACAAAGCCGAAGTCCCATTTCGGGATGTCCGCCGCCGCGGTGCTGGCCACGCTATAGGCGTTGAGCAGCTGGCCGGAGACCAGCGTCAGGCCGAGGACGATGCCGAGGACTTCCGAGCCGCCCATCTTCTTCATAACGGACCAGCAGATCATGACCGGCAGCATGTGGAAGACCGCCTCGCCGATCAGCCAGAGGAAGGAGTCCAGCCCGGCGGCAAACTGGCTGATATCCACCAGCGTCGCGGTGCCGTTGTTGAACAGATAGAGCGAGTCGATGCAGTTGCGGAAGCCCAGAATCAGACCGCCGGTGATGATGGCCGGCAGGATGGGGGCGAAGATCTCCGCGATGTTGGCCATCGCCCGCTGCAAGGGGTTCTGGTTGCCCTTGGCAGCCGCCTTCACCTCTGCCTTGGAGACGCCGGAGATGCCCGAGACGGCGACAAAGTCGTCATAGAAGTCGCCCACCTCATTGCCGATGATGACCTGGAACTGTCCGGCCTGCGTAAAGCTGCCCTTGACCGAATTCAGCGCCTCAATGGCGGGGATGTCTGCCTTCTGCGGGTCTACCAACACAAAGCGCATCCGCGTGATGCAGTGGGTGACTGCGGAGATGTTTTCCTTGCCGCCTACCAGCTTCAACAGCCGGGCGGCGTCGTCTGCGAATTTTCCCATGATGTCTCTCCTTTTGCAGGTTGTGGATGATGTCATATCTTGTACGCATATGTCTATTTATGCCGGCTCTTTATAGACGTATGTCTCTTGTATATTTATAACATATACGTCTAAGAGAGACAAGCATTTTGGGGAAAGAAAACAAAAATCAGCCACCTGCACAATGCAGACAGCTGATTTTTTGGCAAAACGACGAACCATGTCCTTTTGGGACGGCTGTCAGTCAAGGCAGTTGCCCCCGGCTGGCGTATTCGACAAACTGGAAGCGGTCAATCCGGTGGCGTGACTCGGTGTACTGGAAGAGCGTCCCGTCGCGCAGACGGGTGTAGCTGGAGACGACGGCGACCACGCTGTCCCCGCGCAGGTCCATATAGAGCTGGTCCTCGCGCGTGACGCGCTGAACGGTGACCACCTTTTTCGCCACGCCGATCTCCAAACCCAGGGTGTTTTCCAGATAGCGGTAGAGAGAGCCCTGACAGATCTCCCGCGTCAGACCGGGCACTAGGCGGCGCAGCAGGTAATCCTGGTCCAGAATCACCCGTTCTCCCTCGATGCTGCGCGAGCGGTAGAGGCGGTAGACCTCCTCCTCCGGACCCACCTGGAGCTTTCCGGCGATGCGCGTGTCACCGAGGACGATGGAGAGGTCTTCCACCTTGGTCTTGTAGGGCAGGTGTTCCTGCTCCATCAGTTCGGTAAAGGTGGTGATGCGGGAGATGGGGAAGTTGTAGCGCGTCCGGTCGGCCACAGTGCTCTCCCGGCCGCGGGATTTGGAGATGTAGTGCCGCTGCTCCAGCAGCGCCATCGCCTTGCGCACCGTGTCGCGCGAGGCGTCAAACTGCTCCATCATCCTGCCCTCAGAGGGCAGGGCGTCGCCAGGGACCATTTTCTGGCTGTCGATCTGGTCGGCAAAGTATTGGGCGATCATGCGGTACTTGCTGGTCATGGCGTCGCCTCCTGTTCATCCTGCCTGTCCGTATCAGTTGAGGATACGGCAGACTTATACGTTTTTCTCTATCCTACCGGAAATGTCGCCGTTTGTCAAGTTCGGTCGGAAACGCCGAACGCCCGGTGTCAAAAGCGACACCGGGCGTCCGGCGGCGTGTCGACTTTGTCGACACGCTCGAACAAAATCTACGATTTTGTTCGAAATG
>CAYWUA010000081.1:0-3168 GCA_964461385.1 uncultured Oscillospiraceae bacterium | reverse complement strand
GCCCGGTCAGTTTTTTGCTCGAGACGCTGGATGAGGAGGCGGACTGACCACGCACAACCGGAAAGACAGCGCCCGGAATGGGGAACAGAATCCTCCCCGCTCCGGGCGCTGTCTCTTTTCTCTCCTGCGCGCTGTGCCAACTATTTTTTGTTTCTCCCTCTTGACATAAAGTAACGGGTGTGTTTCATTATGCATGTAATCACCCCATTACTTTTTGGAAGGAGGACAGGACTTTGATATGGAATCGAATCAAGGTATTGCGGGCCGAGCGGGACTGGACGCAGGCAGATCTGGCTGAGCGGGTCGGCATCTCACGGCAGGCAGTGATCTCTATTGAGAAGTACAAGTACACCCCGTCCCTGGAGCTGGCCTTCAAAATCGCGGAGGCCTTCGGCGTTCCCATGGACCAAGTCTTTGAACATCGGGAGGATACATGACATGAACGAACAGACAATTCTTCTTATCTTTTTGATTTTGGAGCTGGTCATCACTCTCTGGCTGTACCTGCTCAAAGCGAGGAAATCCATCACATATAAGGACGATGAGCGCTAGCAGTTAATTCAGGTCAAAGCAGGCCGCGCTGCCAATCTGGCAGACGTGATTCTGATCCTGCTGCTGGTCTTTCTTCCGCTGTTTTTGGACACGCAGATGCAGCTCCCGCTGCAGCGTTTCCTGACGTTCGGAATGCTCTTTATCGGCCTTCGCAATCTGCTGGAGCTGGCCGAGATCTTCTACTTTGACCGCCAGCTGTGAGCTCTCCCGTCAAAAATGAACGGGTCTGGAGAATCCATCCTCCAGGCCCGTTGTTTTTTTATCAGGAATGCCGTCTCCGGCTCAGTCCGTCCCCTCCACCGTCACGGTGTAGGCCAGCGTCTCGCTCTGGCCGGGGGCCAGGGCGCGGATGCCCGGCTTCTCCTCCAGGGCGCTGGAGGTGAACTCCGCCTCCGGCAGCGTGGTCCACGGCTCGATGCAGACGTAGTGGGTGTACTCCGGCCGCGTCTGCGTCCAGATGCCCAGATAGGGGAACTGGTCAAATACCACCGTCAGGCGGATGGGGTTCTTCCCGTTGGCCAGGGTGACCCGCCGCACCGGCAGGTCGTCGAGCGTCACGGTGTCCAGCCCGAACACCCGCGGCGGCATGGGCAGCCGGTCCCCCGCGAGGGGATAGGTGGACTTCGGCAGGGTGAAGTGCCCCGCCTCGTTCATCCCGTAGGGGTGGATCTCGCGCTGGCCGGGAAACTGGATGTAGTAGTCCTCCATCCGCTCGCCGGGCAGCAGTGTGGTGCGAAAGCCGTCGTGCGCCCCCAGCTCGTAGTACATCGTCTCGCCGCCGCGGTTGGTGACGGTGTGCGTCTTGGTCAGCGTGCCGCCCTTGAGGTCGTAGCGCACTTGAAGACAGAAAGCAAAGGGGTATTTTGCCAGGGTCTCCGCGTCCTCCTGCAGCTGGAAGACGGCGTAGTCCTCCCCCTGTTCGAGCAGCTCGAACTCCTTGTCGCGCGCAAAGCCGTGCTGCCCGATGGCGTACTCCCTTCCGCCGACGGTATAGCGCCCGCCGCGCAGGCGGCCGATGATGGGAAACAGGATGGGCGCGTGACGGCCCCAGATGGCGGGGTCCGCCTGCCAGAGCAGCTCCAGCCCGGAAGCGGTCCGGAAGCTGGTGAGCTGCGCCCCCATCGTGTCAATGGCGGCGGTGAGCTGCGCGGATGCGATCGTGATGGTCATGGAACTCCCTCCCCGGTTTGTGATTGTCCTTATTGTACCACAGTTGAGCGATCTGCGGGAGAGGGAAACGTCCAAACAGAAAAAAACCGCGTCTGTCCTCCCGGATACCAGGGGGAACAGGCGCGGCGCTGTGTACATTCAACGCTCCTTGCGCTGCAATTGCAGGCGGTCGGCGATCATGGCGATGAATTCCGAGTTGGTCGGCTTGCCCTTGGCGTTGGAGACAGTATATCCGAAATACTTTTGCAGCGTCTCCAGGTCGCCGCGATCCCAGGCGACCTCAATCGCGTGGCGAATCGCCCGCTCGACACGGCTGGCGGTGGTGCCGTAACGCTTGGCCACCTCGGGATAGAGCACCTTGGTGACGGCGTTGATGACATCCATGTCGTCCACCGCGATCAAAATCGCCTCGCGCAGGTACTGATAGCCTTTGATATGGGCCGGCACGCCGATCTCGTGAATGATGGACGTGATGAGCGTCTCGAGATTCCGGTATGCCTTCGGGGTGACGGTGCTGCTGTTCTTCAGCAGGCGGATCCGCTCGATGACCGCCTGCCCCTGATTGGGCTTGGCCAGGAAGTAATCCGCGCCCAGCTCCGCCGCCCGCGCCGCGACGCCGCCGGTCACAAAGCTGGAGTATACCAGCACACCGGGCTTGCGCGCCTCCTGCGTGCTGATCTGCTCGAGCAGGTCCAGCCCGTCCATTCCGTAGAGCACCAGGTCCATCACCAGCACGTCCGCGCCCGTCTCGCGCAGCAGAGAGATGACCCGTCCGCCCTCTCCGGTGGAGCCGGCGACCTCAATGTCCGCCTCTCCGGACAATTCCGCCGCCAAATTGTTCCGAAACTCCTCGTCCGCGTCGGCAATCAAGACTCTGATCATGTTCATTGTTTCCTTCCCCTCCATGACATCGATTTTTCCAATGCAGCCTGCATCTCCGGCCCATGAACCGTTACTCATAATTTAGCATATCAAACCGGCATCTGCAACCGTTTTCTTCCAATAATTACCGGTTTTTTATCCCCACTTTTCGACACCGCAGGACATTTCGAGCGGTTTTGACGCCGCTCGATGCGCCGCAGCGCGCAAAGCCGACGCCTTTCGGCCACCCATGACAGAATCCCCGCCCCGGCGCCGCCCGGTCGAAATCCGTCGCAAAAGGCCGTCCTTTTTTCGCGAATTCCTGTTCCTTCCATTTCTGCCATAATATGGAAATTTCGATGCAGCAAAAACCCCTTATCTTCGACAGGGTCCGCGTTATTTTCTCCAACGGCGCCGGCATTGGACGGTCTTTTCCGCCGTTCGAGAGGATCAGGCAAATTTCCCGGCACGGGAAGCCTTCAGGGGAGGCTGCCAAAAAAGCGCGCCTTGCCATTGGTGACCTGCCCCGGTAAAAACGGACAATAGACAAAACGCCCCCTGTGTAGGAAAATAGACCTATACAGG
>CAYWUA010000080.1:0-3649 GCA_964461385.1 uncultured Oscillospiraceae bacterium | reverse complement strand
GGAGGTGCGCGTGGCCGGGCACTCCCTGGAGCTGGTGCTGCCCGCGCTGCTCAACCGCAAAAAGGTCGAGGGGCACATCAACCCGGTCCTGCAGCGCGTGATCTCCATCCTGGAGCAGGAGCAGGTGCGCTCCGGCTGCGTCCGCTGCGGAAACCCAAACGTGCTGGTGAGCGGGTACTTTGTCAACGGCGCGACCTACCTCCTGTGCGACAGCTGTGCTGCCGAGCTGGAGAACCAGCTCATGCAGAATCAGGCGCAGGCCAAGAGCCGCAAGGGCAACCTGGTTGCCGACGTGGTGGGCGCGGTGCTGGGCGGCCTGATCGGCGTGGCGCTCTAGTTCGGGGTCTACCAGCTGGGCTATCTGGCGGCGATCTGCGGCCTGGTGATGGCAGTCTGCTCGCTCAAGGGCTATGAGCTGCTCGGCAAACACCTGGACCGGCGGGACATCGTCACCTGCTGCGTGGTTCTGCTGGCGTTCACCTTCCTGGCCGTCAAGCTCTGCTGGTCCTATGAGCTCTACAGCGCCTTGCAGTCATACGGGTATGCCGATAACTTCTCCGACTGCTTTATCTATCTGGAGCCCACCCTGGAGGAGATGGACCTGACGGGCGACTACTACGGCGAGATGGCGCTGGGCTATGTCTTCACCGCGCTCGGAGCCTTCGGCATGATCCACCAGAGCTACCGCTCCGCCAGCGGAAGCTATCAGTTCAAAAAACAGTAAACCCAATGAGGCGGGAAGAGCCTGCGGCCAAACGCGTGCCGCAGGCTCTTGATCTGTCATGAGAATTTGAGCAATCGAAATCAAGATCATTTGCCCGGATTCTGCTATTATAGCCACAGAGCAATCGGAAAGAGGGGAGAAAGATTGGGTGAGTGGTACGGCCTGGTACAGAGCATGGTAGAAGAAATTGACAGATGCATCCGGAGACATGATGACGCGCGGCTGACACTCCGCGCGCTCTCTCAAAAACTCGGTTTTTCCGAATTTTACATTTCCCGCAAATTCAAAGAGGTCTCCGGAATGCATTTTCGGGATTATCTGCGGTACCGCACCCTGGCGTTTGCGCTGGAGGAGGTTCGGGACACCGCGCGGAGCCTTTTGGAGATCGCGCTGGACTGCGGTTTTTCCAGCCATGAGGCATTTTCCCGTTCGTTCAAAGAGGCCTATGGCGTAACGCCCAGCGAGTACCGCAATCATCCGGTTCCCGTTTCCCTGCACACCATCATCAGACCATTTGACTGCTATTTGACCGGAATAGGAGGGACAGGGACAATGGACAGGCCGGGGGATGTGAAGGTGTATTTTGTGACGATACCTGCGCACAAGTACCTGCACATCAGAAATTATGAGAGCATCGGCTATTGGGATTTCTGGCAGAAGCAGAGCCAAATCCCTGGACAGGACTGTGAGACGATCTGCGGACTGCTTGAGCATGTCAAAGGAAAGCTGGACGACGCGGGCGGTCCTGCGGCCAACGCGGGGAGCGGACAGATTATGGCCTTTATCAATGAGCCCACCGGCAGAATCTGCAGCTGGGGGATTCCGCTGGCAGAGAGCTATGGCGTGCGGCTTCCCGCAGATTACCACGGTGAGGTCCCGGAGCAGATGCGGCTGATGGATGTCCCGGAGGGCGAATATATTGTATTTGAACACGGCCCGTTCGACTTTGAGACACAAAATCAAGAGGTTGAGCAGAAGATGGAAGCGGCGATGAAGGCGTTCGACTACACCGCAGCCGGGTATCGTCTTGACACCACACAGGGCCGGGTATTCTATTTTTATCATGACCCGGAACGCTTTTGGAAGTATATCAGGCCGGTGAAACGGGAGGACACATTTTAAGGGCCGCTGCCTGGATTGGCAGCGGCCCTTGCATATTGCGCTGTGGTTTGTACGGATTTCCCGGGCAATCGGTCACTCCACCCAGTAGGCGACCGCCTCATACGGACGCAGCCGCGCGGGGAAGCGGTCCGCGGGGGTATCGGCGTAGTTTGCCAGCAGCAGGCGGTATTCCGCCCCGGCCTCCGGCGCCGGGACCTCGGTCTCCTTGCCGTAGAAGTTGCAGACCACCAGCAGGGTCTTGCCGCCCAGGCGGCGGAAGTAGGCGAACACGTTCTCCCGCTCGTGCAGGTAGGGCTCGAAGCTGCCGTCGGAGATGACGTCGTACTCCTTGCGCAGCGCCACCAGCGTCCGGTAGAAGGCGAGGATGGAGTCGGGGTCATCCACCTGCCGCGCGGCATTGATGGTCTTGTAGTTCGCGTTGACCTTGAGCCAGGGGTGCTCCCCGTCGGAGAAGCCGGCGTTCCTGCCGCCGTTCCACTGCATCGGGGTGCGGGCGTTGTCGCGGCTGCGCTGGTGCATCACCTCCAGCGCCTCGGCGGGGGTGGAGCCGGCCCGGATCAGGGCGTCATAGTTCTGCAGCGTCTCCGTGTCGTTGAAGTCGGAGATGTCGTCGTAGTTTTTCACATTGGTCATGCCCAGCTCTTCGCCCTGGTAGATATAGGGGGTGCCGCGCAGGAGCTGCTTGGCCATCGCCAGCATCTTGGCCGACTCTGCCCAGTACTTCCCGTCGTCACCGTAGCGGCTGACCACGCGCGGCTGGTCGTGGTTAGACCAGAAGACGGCGTTCCACGCGCCCGCCTCCTGCATGCCGAGCTGCCATTCGGTGAGGGTGTCCTTCAGATCGCGCATGGAAAACGGCATCAGCTTCCACTTGCTGTTCTCCCGGTAGTCCGCCTTCATGTGGTGGAAGGAGAAAACCATGGAGAGCTCTTTGCTTTTCGGATTGGAGTAGCGCTGGCAGTGGGCCAGGCTGGTGCTCGCCATCTCGCCCACCGTCACCAGCTTGTCCAGGCCGGTGTCGCGCACCAGCTCCTGGATATACTCGTGGATGTGGGGGCCGTCGGTGAAAAAGCGCTTGCCGTTCTTGCCGGGATTCTCCCCGTCGTCCGGCAGGCCCTCCGCCTTGGAGGTCTGGTTGAGCACGTCAAAGCGGAACCCGCGGACGCCCTTGCCCATCCAGAAGCGGATGACATTCTTCAGCTCCTCGCGCACGGCGGGGTTATCCCAGTTGAGGTCGGGCTGCTTTTTGTCATACAGGTGGAGGTACCACAGGTCGAGGTGCGGCACATACTCCCAGGCGCTCCCGGGGGCCACGGTGTTGTCCCAGTCGTTCGGGGGCAGCCCGGGGCCCTTGCCCGGGCGGAAGAGGTAGTAGTCCAGATACTTCTGCTCGCCCCGCAGCGCCTTCTGGAACCAGATGTGCTCGTCCGAGGTGTGGTTGAACACCATGTCCAGCATCAGGCCGATGCCGCGCCGCCCGGCCTCGGCGATCATCCGCTCCAGGTCGGCCATCTTGCCAAAGCGCGGGTCTACGGCGCAGTAGTCAGCCACGTCATAGCCGTTGTCCACCTGGGGGGAGGGGAAGAACGGGGTGAGCCAGATATAGTCCACGCCCAGGCCGGCGATATAGTCCAGCTTCTCCGTGACGCCGTTCAGATCGCCCACACCGCTGCCGGTGGTGTCGCGGAAGGACTTGGGATAGATCTGATAGACGGTGCTCTTGTGAAAATTCGCGTTCATTTTTACATCCCTCATTTGATGTCCACTCCCCCGACGGAGCACCGGCGGGGGAGTGCGCAGAAT
>CAYWUA010000079.1:1590-3889 GCA_964461385.1 uncultured Oscillospiraceae bacterium | reverse complement strand
ATCAAATGGGGATTTGAAAAATCAAAAAGTCAGTGTTTTCAAGGGGTTTGGGACCTTCATATCCACTTTTTTCTTATTCCCACTCAATCGTAGCAGGTGGCTTAGAGGTGATATCATAAACCACCCGGTTGACCCCCTTGACCTCGTTGACGATTCGCACGGACACTTTGTCAAGCACCTCGTACGGGATCCGTGCCCAATCGGCGGTCATGAAATCGCTGGTTGTCACGCCGCGCAGCGCGAGTGTGTAGTCATAAGTCCGGCCGTCCCCCATCACGCCGACGGAATGGGTGTCGGTCAGCACGGCGAAGTACTGGCTGATCTTGCTGTCCCAGCCAGCGCTCGCGATCTCCTCCCGGTAGATGGCGTCCGCCAGGCGCAGGGTGTCCGCCTTGGCCTTGGTGACTTCGCCGATGATGCGGATGCCGAGGCCGGGGCCGGGGAAAGGCTGGCGCATGACCAGGTAGTCCGGCAGACCGAGCTCGCGGCCGAGCTGGCGCACCTCGTCCTTGAAGAGCATCCGCAGCGGCTCAATGATCTCACGGAAGTCCACATAGTCCGGCAGACCGCCGACGTTGTGGTGGCTCTTGATGACCGCCGCGTCCCCAGCGCCCGACTCGATCACGTCGGGATAGATCGTGCCCTGGGCCAGATAGTCCACCTTGCCGATCTTTTTGCCCGCCTGTTCAAAGACGCGGATGAACTGCTCGCCGATGATCTTGCGCTTGTGCTCCGGCTCAGTCACGCCGGCGAGCGCCCCAAGGAAGCGCTCCTCCTCGTTCATCCGGATCAGGTTGAGATTCCACTTGGAGAAGGCGGCCTCCACCTCGTCGCCCTCGTTCAGTCGCATCAGGCCGTGATCGACGAAGACGCAGGTGAGCTGATCCCCCACCGCCTCGGCCAGCAGCGCCGCCGCGACGGAGGAGTCCACGCCGCCGGAGAGGGCGAGCAGCACCTTGCCGTCGCCCACCTTCTCGCGGACAGCGGCGACCGCCGTCTTACAGTAATCCTCCATGGTCCAGTCACCCGCCGCGTGGCAGACCTTATAGAGGAAATTGCGCAGCATCTCCAGGCCGTGCTCCGTATGGTTCACCTCGGGGTGGAACTGCACGCCGTAGAAGCCGCGCGCCTCGTCCGCGATGGCCACATTGGGACAGGCGGCAGAGTGCGCCACCAGCGCGAAACCCTCGGGGACCTTGGCCATGTAATCGCCGTGGCTCATCCAGGTGACGCTCTCGGCGGGCAGGCCCTGGAAGAGCTTGCAGGTGTCGTCAAAATAGGTCAGTGTCTTGCCGTACTCGCGCGCGGAGTCGTCCTCCGCGGCAGTCACCTTGCCGCCCAGATGGTGGGCCAGCAGCTGGCAGCCATAGCAGATGCCCAGGATGGGCACGCCGAAATCGAAAATCTCCTCCGGGCACTGGGGGGAACTGGGGTCGTAGACGCTGTTGGGGCCGCCGGTGAAGATAATGCCGATCGGGTTCATCGCCCGCAGCTCCTCAACCGGGGTGGTGTACGGCTTGACCTCGCAGTACACGTTGCACTCGCGGACCCGGCGGGCGATCAGCTGATTATACTGGCCGCCGAAGTCGAGCACAATGACCATCTGATGGGACAAAGCGATCATCCTTTCTCTTCCTGTCGTGTATCCGTATCAATCGGGGGTCATTCGATGATAAATTCCGCCGCGCGGCCGTCCATATCCATCCGCAGGCGGTAGTGTCCGGGGGAGAGGTCACCGTACTGGCTTACGTCAAGCTGCAGCTCTGTCTCCTCCCCGGCGTTCAGCGGGTCTTTCACGCCGCAGACGCCCACCGGGTCGCCCGTGAGCGGCAGCTCAGACCAACGGCCCGAGACATCCTGCTGCTCAAGCACGCAGGACCAACCGTACTCCGCATCCTCCGGCCCGGGGTTGGAGAGCAATACGGTCGCCGTCCCGTCTGCGACTTCCAGCACGATAAGTGTCACGCGGTCCAGCGTGCCCTCCGATGTGAGGACAAAATCCGCTGAGAGATCTCCCTTCAGCAGTCGGTACCGCCCGCTTGCCAGCGGCCCAAAGCAGTTCAGGTCACAGGTGACAGTGGCCTGAGCCTGGTCGGCTACGGTATAGAGGACGTCTTCCACGGCGATCTGTTCCTGGGCCGAAATTTCTCGCAGCACACCGTCCTCTTCCCGCAGGAGAGAGTAGTAACCGTCATAGTCATAGTCCGCGCCGCTCTGGTTGTCCAGTTCCAACGTGAGCACACCATCTTGCAAATCGGTCACCGTCATGATAACGTTCCCGGTGGACGGCTGCGACAGG
>CAYWUA010000079.1:0-1490 GCA_964461385.1 uncultured Oscillospiraceae bacterium | reverse complement strand
GGTGGACGGCTGCGACAGGGTGGGGGACTCGATCTCGGGCAGCACGTCCCAGGGGATAGAGGGATTGCCGACGGCATACCATGCCCCCTCACGGAACAGATGCCCGCTCTCCAGGTAAAAGAACGATACCTCGCCGCCGTTGAGGGAGAAGGTCCAGGCGGCGTCGCCCTCCGCATCGGCAGGAGATGCCCCCTCGTCGAACGATTCCGGCTGCAGTTCCAGTCCCTCCAGCCAGGTGCGCAGAACGTCGTGGTCCGTCTCCGCCAAAGTCCACTCTCTCGTATCTGTGCCGTGAGAGTAGGCCACGTCCACCGAATCGAGTGTCTCTGGCAGCCGGACGGCAGGGGAGACGTCCGGCGATGTTGCGCAGCCGGCCATAGCGGCAAAGACCGCCAGCAGGAGAAAAATCCGTACAGCAAAATGTTTCATGTCTTCACGCTCCATTCAGGTGATAAGCGGATGCTGTCTTTTTCTTTCCACCTTTTATACGCATGAAGACGGGAAAATGCTGCACGGGAACCGCACCTTGTCCATCAAAAAAGACTCCCGGTTGGGCACGGCCCCGAGCACGGAACAAGGTTTAAAAATAGTTTATCATATTCGGAGAAATTTGGCAACAGCCGGGAAAATGGGGCACTCCCGAGGCAAATAGATGTCTCGGGAGTGAGGTCAATGCGTCAAAGGGCGACAGCTTCTTCTTCTGCCTCCATCCTTGGGGCAGGAAGATTCAGCTCGCGCGCGTGGGGACCCGGTCAGCGCTCACAGTCAGCCACGGCATCCGCCGCGGACTTCTGTCCGAAGAGCACGGCCAGAATACCGTTGCTGTACTTGGAAAACATCCGGCCAGGGAGATAGATGCTGTCCTTGATCGTAGCGAAGCCAGGCGTGGTCTCATCACAGTTGACAAAGCACTTATAACGAATTTCCCCATCACGGAAGTCCAGCTCAAAGTTACCATTGAACATCCCATAGTTGGCGCGGGAGAGGAACTCAGCCATCTCATGCAGACAGTCATCGGCGTTCATGGGGCAGGTCGCATAGACGGAATAGTCGTATTTTCGGATCAAAATGCGGTAATTCACCTTGTTGAGTTTACACTTAAGGTTCAGGTTAAAGGTAAAAATCCCCCTGTCTTCATCAAAAGAGAACTTCCAGCCGTCCTTTTTCAGGAACCTATGCACCAACGCAGCGATTTGGAATGAATACTCACGAGATGTTCCGGCCATATGGTATCCTCTCTTTCTGTTTGTCCCGGGCGGAGGACGCGAACTGAGCCACGCGTTCTCCTGCCCTCATGGCGAAAACGAATATCATTAACAATCTATCAAAATAGATAGAAAAAGTCAATAGTAAACTGTAGAAGGCCCAGGGCAACAGCATTTAAGATTCGCCAAGCAGGATGGCAAGAAAGGCGAGGGGATTTAGCGGAGCGCGGAAGCGTTTCTTTTGAATGCTGACGCGCTTTCCCATATCCGTATTCTTGCAAAGTG
>CAYWUA010000078.1:0-4092 GCA_964461385.1 uncultured Oscillospiraceae bacterium | reverse complement strand
GGTCGCTGGGTGGAAAAAGCGAAAATAAGACGGAAAAGGACAGGCAGAGCGGCGTTTTGGCCGGTTTTGACTGTCCTTTTCTCTGTATGGAGGACGGGGCGGAAAAAGGCTGTGTCCATGGCGTGAAGCTGACATAATAGAAATAAGGCAGTTCTCCGGAGAAGAGAGATCTCTCCGGAGAACCGCCTTCTGCTGCCGCGCAAAAGAAGAACCACAGTCCTGATACATCGCATCGGGACTGTGGCCTCTCTGGGATGGACGATAACGGATTCGAACCGCTGACCCTCCGCACGTCAAGCGGATGCTCTAGCCAGCTGAGCTAATCGTCCAGACGACGTTCCTATTATAGCGGGCAAAGCGGCGGTTGTCAACTGTTTTTTCCGCCGTCAGGGGGGATTTTTGCGCCGTCCTCCCCGCCGAGCGCCCGCTTCAGCGCCCGAGTGACCTCTTCCACCTCCTGCATGGAAGAGAGATGGGTGAGCTTTGCGCGCCACTTCGCCGCGCCGCGCACCCCCTTGAGGTACCAGCTGTAGCTCTTGCGCGCCTCCAGGCAGGCGATGTGCTCCCCCTTCTGGGCCATGGCGAGGCGGAACTGGCGCAGGGCGGTGTCGCAGCGCTCGGCCACCGTGGGGGGCGCAGGCGGCGTCTGGCCTGACAGGAGGGCTTTGGCCTGGGCGAAGAGCCAGGGGTTGCCGCAGGCGCCCCGGCCGATCATCACCCCGTCCGCCCCGGTGGCGGCGAGGATGTCCGCCGCGTCCTGGGTGGTGAAGACGTCGCCATTGGCGAAGACGGGGATAGAAACCGCCTCTTTTACCCGGCGGATGATCTCCCAGTCCGCCCGCCCGGCATACATCTGGCTGCGGGTGCGGCCGTGTACCGTGAGTGCGGCGGCCCCCGCCGACTGGAGCATGACGGCGAATTCCACCGCGTTGACCGAGTTCGCGTCCCAGCCCTTGCGGATCTTCACCGTCACCGGCCGCCCGGCGGCGCGGACGGCAGCCTCGGTCACCCGGCAGGCGAGCTCCGGCGTGCGCATCAGGGCGGAGCCGTCCCCCGCCCCGACGATCTTGTGCACCGGGCAGCCCATATTCAGGTCAATCACCGCCGGCCCGGCCAGCTCTGCTACCTTGGCCGCGGCCTCCCCGACCGCCGCGGGGTCGCTCCCGAAAAGCTGGACCGCCGCCGGAGACTCCCCCTCCCCCAGCGCCATGAGGGGGAGGGTCTTTTGATCCTGATAGCACAGCGCCTTCGCGCTCACCATCTCGGTCACCGTGTAGTCCGCGCCCATCTCACGGCAGATGGTGCGAAAGGCCAGGTCAGTCACCCCCGCCATCGGCGCAAGGGCCAGCGGTCCGGGCAGGGTGACGGTTCCGATCTGCATGGCGTGCTCCTCTCTGTGGTGTGGGCGTATTCGTGCGGGCGCATGGGATGCGCCCCTACGGCGCGCCGTATTTTGGCAAATACGGCAGGGATTTTGGGGAAAATGGAGGTTTTCATCAGATGAGATTGATATCATATCCCACAAATCGTAAGGGCGCACCTTGTGCGCCCGCGATGGCGGGATGGTCCTCGAATGGACGCGCCGCCCCTCATCCGTCGCAGCTTACGCCGCGCCGCCTTCCCCCGGAGGGGAAGGCCTTTTTTTTGCCTCAGATGCGCGCCACGCCGCTCTCGCAGGCGGCCTGCGCGACGGCGGCAGCCACCGCGGGGGCCACGCGCTCGTCAAACGCGTAGGGCAGGATATACTCCGGCCGCAGTTCCTCTTCGCCGACCAGGTGAGCCAGGGCCTCGGCGGCGGCGAGCTTCATCGCGTCGTTGATGTCGGACGCGCGCACGTCCAGCGCCCCGCGGAAGATGCCGGGGAAGGCGAGGACGTTGTTGATCTGGTTGGGAAAGTCAGACCGGCCGGTGCCCACCACGGCGGCCCCGGCGGCGAGGGCCTCGCTCGGGAGGATCTCCGGCGTGGGGTTGGCCATCGGGAAGAGGATGGCCCCCGGCGCCATGGTGCGCACCATCTCCGCTGTCACCATCCTGGGCGCGGAGACGCCGATAAAGACATCCGCACCCTCCAGCACCTCTGCCAGGCTCCCCTTCCGGCGCTGGCGGTTGGTGATGGCTGCCATCTCGCGCTTGGCCTCGTTCAGGCCCTCCCGGCCCTCGTAAATCGCGCCCTTGTGGTCGCATAGGACGACGTCGTGCAGGCCGCGGGCGAGCAGCAGCTTGATGATCGCGATGCCGGCCGCACCTGCCCCGCAGGTAACCACGCGGATGTCCTCCATCCGCTTGCCTGTCAGCTTGAGGGCGTTGGTGAGCGCGGCGAGGACGACGACGGCGGTGCCGTGCTGGTCATCGTGGAAGATGGGGATGTCGCAGCGCTCCTTGAGTCTGCGCTCGATTTCAAAGCAGCGCGGGGCGGAGATGTCCTCCAGGTTCACCCCGCCGAACGATCCGGCCAGCAGGGCGACGGTGTTCACGATCTCGTCCACGTCGTGTGTGCGCACGCACAGCGGGATGGCGTCTACGCCGCCGAAGGCCTTGAAGAGGACGCACTTGCCCTCCATGACCGGCATGCCCGCCTCGGGGCCGATGTCGCCCAGGCCGAGCACGGCGGTGCCGTCGGTCACCACTGCGACGGTGTTCCACCGGCCGGTGAGGTTGTAGCTCTCCGCCGGGTTCTTCTGAATCTCCAGACAGGGCTGCGCCACACCGGGTGTATAGGCCAGGGAGAGGTCCTCCCTGTTCTCAATGGCCATTTTGGGCACAACGGAAAACTTGCCCCGCCATTGACGGTGCAGCTTCAGCGATTCCTCTGCATAATTCATGGTGCTTCCACTCTCTTTCTATTGACACACAGTATTTTCATTATATCTCATTTTTGCTGACTGCGCAAGAGAGGGGAGCCGGAGAAGAAAAGATGAAAATGCAGCGTTTTTTCTGAAACTTTTCCGCCTCGTTCGTTGTAAAGGGCGCATTCCTGACAGAAGCGGCGCAGATTTTCCCACGCTCTGCATTATGTGAACGGAAGATGAATATTGGCGCTGGAACCGGCGTGTGCATAACTGTGCAAAACTCTGTGGACAATGTGCAAAAGTGCGCTAAGCGGTGGAAAGTGGAAAAATCTGCCGCACTTTTTGCCGGGGGCGGAAAATGCATATACATGCCGTCCGTTGAGCGGCATAATGCGGGGAAAAGGAGGCGGGCCGCCCGGCGCCGGGCGGCCCGTTGAAGTGAGACAGAACTTTTTCCGCTGGTTGGGCCGGGCGGGCCCACAGGGGCCCCTATCCCTCCAGCCGTGCGGCGATGACCTGGGCGACCTTGATGCCGGAGGCGCCGGTCTTTGAGAGGAGATTCGGCCGAACCGCGCGCCCGCTATGCGGGCACACTCCCGGCCTCCCTGTATTTTTGGCCCGGTACATGCCCGTGCCAAAAATGAATTGCACTTTATTTGGCCCTACGGGCCAAACTCGGTGAGACCTTTCTGACGTCATGCCGTCCACAAGCGAATGGAACGCTGCGAGGTCCTTGATAAGACAGACTCCCTGCTTATTTCTCTTCCAGCCGTGCGGAGATGACCTGGGCAACCTTGATGCCGGAGGCGCCGGCCTGGGCGAGGCCGCGCGTGGTGCCCGCGCCATCGCCGATGGCGAAGAAACCGCGCAGCGGCGTCTCCAGCTCATGGGAGAGCTGGACGCGGCTGGAGTAGAACTTGACCTCCGCGCCATAGAGCAGGGTGTCGTAGTTGGCGGTGCCGGGGGCGAGCTTGTCCAGGGCGTAGATCATCTCGATGATGTCGTCCAGCTGCCGCTTGGGCAGGGCAAGGGAGAGGTCGCCGGGCACGGCGGCGGTGAGCGTCGGCCGGGTGAACGACTTTGCCAGCCGGTGGCTGTTCGTGCGGATGCCGGAGATGAGGTCGCCAAAGCGCTGGACCAGCACCCCGCCGGAGAGCATATTGGACAGCGACGCGATATGCTTGCCGTAGCGGTACGGCTCGTTGAACGGCTCGGTGAAACGGTTGGAGACGAGCAGGGCGAAGTTGGTGTTCTCGCTCTGGAGCTTGGGGTCGGAGTAGGAGTGGCCGTTGACGGTGTTGAT
>CAYWUA010000077.1:0-4555 GCA_964461385.1 uncultured Oscillospiraceae bacterium | reverse complement strand
AGCGGCAGATCGCCCGCCTGCAGGCCGAGGGCAAAACGGTCGCCATGGTGGGCGACGGCATCAACGACGCCCCCGCCCTCGCCCGGGCGGACGTGGGCATCGCCATCGGCGCGGGCACCGACGTAGCGATCGAGTCGGCGGACGTGGTGCTGGTCAAGTCCGACCTCACCGATGCGGCGGGCGCGGTGCAGCTCTCGCGCAAGGTGATCCGGAATATCCGGCAGAACCTGTTCTGGGCCTTCTGCTACAACTGCCTCGGCATCCCGCTGGCCGCCGGTGTGTTCTATCCCCTGCTCGGCTGGCAGCTCAGCCCGATGTTCGGCGCCGCGGCGATGAGCCTCAGCTCGGTCTGCGTGGTCTCCAACGCCCTGCGCCTGCGCCTCTTCCGCCCCAAATATCCCGAAGGCGTCTCCGCGCCCGTCGAGCCGGAGGTGCTCAGCCAATCCTGCCCCATTCCAAATCAAGCAAAAGGAGAAGATGTCACCATGACCAAAACACTCACTGTCAACGGCATGATGTGCCAGCACTGCAAGGCCACCGTGGAGAAGGCCCTCTCCGCCCTCGAGGGCGTGAGCGCCTGCACCGTCGACCTGGACGCCAAGACCGCCACCTGCACCCTGTCCGCCCCGGTGGACGACCAGGTGCTCTCCGACGCCGTCACCGGCGCGGGCTACGAAGTGGTCTCCGTCCGGTGAAGGCGGACCAGAGCAAAGTCACCCGCCTGCTCAAGACCGCGCGCGGACAGATCGACGGCATTCTGCGCATGGTGGAGGAGGACCGGTACTGCGTGGATATCTCCAACCAGCTGATGGCCACGCAGTCCATCCTCTCGCGGGTGAACGCCGAGGTGCTCAAGGCCCATATGTCCCACTGCGTGCGCGAGGCGATGCGGGCCGGGGACGCCGAGGCGGAGGAAAAATTGCAGGAGATCACCGACCTGCTGGACAAGCTGGTGCGCAGGTGATTCCCTCCCCTCCAAACGGACAGGACGCATTTCCCGGGAAGCGGCTCGGGAAATGCGTCCTGTCTTTCCTATCAGTCCCTGTCAAAAACAGCCAGCAGCTCCTCCGGCCGGTCGAGGAGGAACTTCGGCCCCAGCGCGGCCAGCTGCGCCCGGTCCCGGAAGCCCCAGGTCACGCTGGCACAGTCCAGCCCGGCGTTTTCGGCGGTGGCCCGGTCCACCTCGGAGTCTCCGACGTAGAGACACTCCGCCGGGGTCTTCCCGAGCCGGCGCAGGACCTCCTGAACCATGTCGGGGTAGGGCTTGCGCCGCAGGCCGGCGTGCTCTCCCATGGAGACGGCCATATAGTCTCCGAAGAAGTGGCGGCTGAGGGGTCCCACCGCCTCGTCCGGCTTGTTGGAGACCACCGCCATCGTGATCCCCCGGCGGCGAAGCTGCTCGAGCAGGTCGAGGATGCCGGGATAGGGCTTGGTCTCAATCAGGTTGTGCGCGGCGTAATAGCGGCGGTACCAGGCGGCCGCCTCCTGATAGCGCGCGTCCTCCCGCGGCCAGGGGAGCATCTGGTCCATCAGCACGAGGACGCCGTTGCCGACGCTGGCGCGCACCTTCTCCGGCGTCACCGGCGGGATGCCTGCGTGGGCCAGCGCGGCGTTCACTGCGGCGGCGAGGTCATCCAGTGTGTTGAGGACGGTGCCGTCCATATCGAAGATCACGGTATTGTATGCCATGATATCACCCTCCTTCGCCCCGTTTCGGGGCAGGAGTATTGTACCATGTCCGCCGCCGCTATTCCAGCTTTTTCCGCAGGTGTTCCACCGCGCGGCGCTCGATGCGGGAGATCTGCACCTGGCTGACGCCGACGATGCGCGCGGTCTTCTCCTGGGTCAGGCCGCGAAAGTAGCGCAGGGCGATCACGGTGCGCTCCCGCTCCGGCAGCTCCGCCACCGCCTGACGCAGGGAGACCGACTCGACGATCTCTCCCTCAATCCCCTCGTCGCCCAGCGCCGACTCCAGGGTGAGTCCCTCCGCCGTCTCGCTCTGGAGGGAGGCGACCGCACCGGTGGCCGTCTCCGCCGCGGCGATCTCCTCCAGGGCCAGGCCGGTCTCCGCGGCCAGCTCAGAGAGCGTCGGCTCCCGGCCGAGGGAGGCAGTCAGCCGTCCCCGGGCCGTGTGGAGCTGGACCGCCTGCTCCTTGACGGTGCGGCTGACCTTGACCGGCCCGTCATCGCGCAGGAAGCGGCGAATCTCCCCGGCAATTTTGGGGACGGCATAGGTGGAGAACTGGGTGCCGTAGGCCGGGTCAAAGCTCTCCAGCGCCTTGAGAAAGCCGATGCAGCCGAGCTGGAAGAGGTCCTCCGCCTCCGCTCCACGGCCGAGATAGCGGCGCACGATGCTCCAGATCAGCTTGTCGTTTTCCGCCAGCAAGGTCTCCCGCGCCGCCTCGTCCCCCCGCTGCGCGGCCTCGAGCAGCTGGCCCTGCCGCAGCGTCATGGCCGGGTGCGCACCGAGATCTTCTTGCGCATGGCAACCGTCGTCCCCTTGCCCGGTGCGGAGCGGATTTTAACGGTGTCCATAAAGCTCTCCATAATGGTAAAGCCCATCCCGCTGCGCTCCTCGCCGCCGGTGGTGTACATCGGCTGGCGGGCCTTGTCGATATCCGGGATGCCCGCGCCCCAGTCCTGCACCACCACCTCCAGCCAGTGCTCCGGGTAGATGCGCAGCTTGAGCACCACCCGGCCCAGCCGGTCGGGGTAGCCGTGCACGATGGCGTTGGTCACCGCCTCGGACACCGCCGTCTTGATATCCCCCAGCTCCTCCAGGGTGGGGTCGAGCTGGGCGGCAAAGCAGGCCGCGCCGGCGCGGGCGAACGCCTCGTTTGCGCTCCGGCTGAGAAATTCAATTTTTGCGCTGTTGATCGCTCTCATCGGTATGTACCATCCTCTCTCACGAACGGGTCTGCATGGTGACCAGCCGGTGAATGCCCGCCATGCGCAGCACCCGGGCCGCCTGTGCGGGCACGGCGGTGAGGCTCAGCGCCCCGCCCAGCTCTGACATCGCGCGGTAGGCCCGCAACACCAGCGCAATGCCGGAGGAGTCCAGAAAGGTCACGCCGGAGAAGTCCAGCTCCAGCTCCTGCGGCAGGCGCAGCGCCAGCTCCCGCTCCAGCCGGGCGGTCCACTCGCCCGCGCTGTGGTGGTCGATCTCTCCGCACAGGGTCCAGCGCATCCTGCGTCCCTCCATCTGGCATGTCGTCGGCATCTCCGGTCCCTCCTGCCCAAACAAAAAATCACCCCGCGCGCCCGGCCGCCAGGCGGTCCGGGGTTACAGGGTGATTGTAGCGCAGCAGCGCCAAAAAGTCTGACGAAAGCGGGGAGGGGACGGAAATTTCGGCGCAGATTCCGCCCGTCACGGGGATTTGCCGCCGCCCGGCAAATCCCAGAGGCGCCCGTAGCACCAGCGCGCGGCGGCGCTCGCGCCCAGGCAGACGAGCGCCAGACCCGCCGCCCCGGGCAGTCCCGCCACGCCGGCCGAGAGCAGGCTGCCGGTCATACAGGCCGACCAGAGCGCCAGCAGCAGCGCGCCGCCCAGCCCGAAACGCAGCAGCACACCGCGCACGCGCCCCGTCCGGCCGCACCGCTGCACCTCTCTGTCCGTCGCTGACATGTGATCCTCTCCCTCATCATTTGATATCCATTTGGATATCATACGATAAAGATAGCACAGGCTTGGTGTATTGCCAAGATAGCCAAACAGCTATCAGGAGGGATCACATGGCCTGTTATCCGCGCATCCGCGACCTGCGGGAGGACCACGATCTGACCCAGCGGCAGGTGGCGGAATACCTGCATATGCCGCAGTCCCAGTACAACCGCTACGAGCGCGGGCTGCGGGACATCCCCACCGACGTGCTCATCGCGCTGGCCCGGCGCTTTCACACCTCCACGGACTACCTGCTCGGCCTGACCGACCAGCCGGAGCCCTATCGCCCGGCCCGCCCGCGCGGGGACAAGTAGTCCCCGCCGTCAGGAGGGCGTAAACAGCGCGTCCACCGTGAGGCCCAGCTCCGCGGCCAGGCGGAAGGCCAGCGACAGCGTCGGGTCATACTTGTTGTTCTCAATCGCGTTGACCGTCTGGCGGGAGACGCCGCACCGCTTGGCCAGCTCCTCTTGGGACAGGCCGAGCTCTTTGCGCCTGATTCGGATACGATTCTCCATCTCAGCCTCCGTGCCGTCTTTTGTAGTATAGCAGGGCGGCGCAATAGACGATGGCGATGACCTCCAGCAGGACAAAGGGATTCGTACGCATCGGCTGCGCCCGGACGAAGTTTTCGATCACGTCGAGCACCGTCCAGCCGGCAATCCCCAACAGGGTAAAGGAACTGGCCTTCCAGACGATGACCTGATTGCGCTCGTCCCCCGGCAGGAGCAGGGAGAGTAACATGACCAGGTCCAGTATGACAAATACGATCAAGACGGCGGCCAGGAAAATCATGGCGCCCACCGGCATACCATCCGACATTTTCATCACTCCTCACATGCATCGTTCTGTCTCTGTGTCTTCTGAGCGCTCATTGGTGTCAAAACCTTTTGACAT
>CAYWUA010000076.1:0-4576 GCA_964461385.1 uncultured Oscillospiraceae bacterium | reverse complement strand
GCCCGGCGGCGTAGTACTCATCCACACAGGCCGCCCCGACGGCCACCACTTGGACGTCCGAGGGCATATCAGTCCACCTGCGCAATGGTCAGGCCGTGCGGTATGGGCGCAGGCCGCTCACAGGTGGTGGAAAACGTGTAGGAACCGCCCTGACGCACCGCCTGATCGAAGGAGAGCAGTACCTCGGTGCAGTGCAGAACAAAGGACTCGTTCGTCCGGTGCGGGCGGCCGTTCTCAATCGCCGCGATCAGGTCCACCACGCCGATGCCGCGGCGGTTCCCGACTGAGCCGCTGAGCACGGCGGGAATCTGATACCAGCGGTCCTTATCCGCCACAGCGCCCCGCCCCTCCAGCTCGTCGATCACGCCGTTGGCCCGGTACAGAGAGATCACGCCGGTGAAATCGGCCGGGTGCGGAATCCGCAGCGTGCCCTCCGTGCCGTAGACCTCAAAGGCGGGCAGGCCGGACTGCCACAAATCGAAGCTCATCACCAGATTGACCAGTACTCCGTTTGCCATCTCGGCATTGGCGCAGTAATGCGTGTCCACCTGTACCTCAATGGACTCGCCGCAGTGCGGTTCCGAGTAGATCCGCCGTTGGTCCAGCGCCCGGGTAGACAGGCACTGAATCCGCCGCACGGGGCCAAAGAGATGCACCAGCGCCGCCACCGCGTACGGACCCATATCCAGCAGCGGACCGCCGCCCGGCTGGTAGAAGAAGGCGGGATTGGGGTGCCAGGTCTCCGGGCCCCAGCCGACGATATTCGCCGTGGCGGCAAAGGGCTTGCCAATCCAGCCCTCGTCGATGAGCTTGCGGCAGGTCTGCAGGGCCGGTCCGAGGAAGGTGTCCGGCGCGCAGGCCACGCGCAGGCCCTTCTTTTTGTCAAGCGCCAGCGTCTCCTTCGCGCCCTCCAGAGACAGCGCCAGGGGCTTTTCACAGTAAACATGCTTGCCCGCCTCGAGCGCCTTGCGGTTGAGTTCATCGTGCGCGGCGGGAACCGTCAGGTTTACCACAATGTCCACCTCAGGCAGCGCCAGCATCTCCTCCGGCGTGCTGGCCAGCGGCACGCCAAATTTCTCCGCCGTCTCCCGGGCACGCTCCGGCACGAGATCCGCGCACGCCACGACCTCCACCTGGCGGCGATAGCTCGTTCGAAAATCTTCCAGATAGACCTGGGCAATATTGCCGCAGCCGATCATGCCAATCCGATGATTCATGGGTGCCTCCCCTCCGTCTGTTCCAATTCCGGGAACCAGTATTCACGGTTCCGTCCTCTCTTAGTCCCATCCATCTGCGCGAGCAGGGAGAGCCCCTCCAGGGCGACCTCCAGCACGCGCTCCTGTGCTCCCTCCTCTCCGGACACTTCGCCGGTTAGGAGATTGTTTGTCACGGCGCACACTGCGCCGCCGCGATATCCGAGCAGCGAACACAGCCCGACAATGGCCGCCGACTCCCGGTCGGTATACAGCACACCCGCCCGGTGGTAATAGTCCAGTATCTCGGCATGCCGCGGCTGAAAATAGTTGTGGACAGAGGGCCGGCCCACGGCCAAATGCTCGCTGTCCGTCGAGCGGCCAATCCCGACGGCGTAGTCCACGCCGCACCGCTCCGCCGCGCGGACCAGGGCTGTCACCACCTCATAGCTGCTGACAGCCGGAAAGGATGGCGCAATATACTCCCGCGTCAGGCCCTCATCGCGCACCACGCCGCTGGCGATGGCCAGAAATCCGGGCCGCCGGCGCGTGCTGATACCGCCCGCTCCGCCGACGCGCAGGAAAGTGTGCGCTCCGGTGTGCTCCATCAGCTCGACCAGTGCAATCTCCGCCTCCGGGCCGCCACTCCCGCAGGAGAGCAGCGTGACCTCCGCCCCGCGGTAGCTGCCGGTGTAGGCCGTGCAGAGGCCAGATTTCCCCGTCAGCTCCGGAGCGCTCAAAAACTGTTCCGCCCCCCGCTGCGCGCTGCACCCGTCGTCCAGCAGCGGGTCGTTCACCATCAGCAGGACATAGGGCGCGATGCGCGCCGGGTCGATCCCCGTCAGGGCGGGACGGCCGGCCTTCCAAAAGCCGCCGGCCTGCATCACCTCCCGATAGGGATAGCCGGCCAGCAGATCGGTGGGGTAGTTCACGCGCCCCCTCCTCCCGTCTCGGCCGGGAGCAGCTGCACCCAGACCTCGCGGCGGCGCGGCCCGTCAAACTCAAAGAAGAAAATGCCCTGCGACGAGCCGAGTTGGAGGGCGCCGTCCTCCACGATGACCGTCTGGCCCACGCCAAACAGAGCTGACTTGATGTGCCCCGCGGCGTCTGTCGGGGTGTCAAACTGATGCTTGAAATTCACCCTTGTGGGAATCAGGCGGTCGGTCTCCTCCTCAATATCCGCAAAGCCCAGCACATCCATGCGGGAGATCACCGTCAGGCCCGCCGTCGTGTGGGGCACCCAGAGCACCGCTGCGCCGCGCCGGAGTCCGCTCTCCTCCACCACCCGGCGCACCTCCTGCGTGATTTCCACCAGGCCGTTGCCGGCCGTCTTGAGCTCAATGCGCTTCATTGTCCATCCTCCTGCGTCACAAAGCGGCTGTTTTTGGGAAATTTCGACTCGTCCCAGACGCCGGCATGGCCGCGGTAATAGTCCTCATCCAGGAACAAATTCATATAGGAGACCATCTGTGCCAGCAGGGCAAAGTGATACAGCGGGGCAAACAGCTCGCGCACCGGCTCGCCGCAGGCCACGGTATGTGCTCCACCGTCATCCCGGTCCGTGAAGACGAAATACGGTCTGCCCAGATGCCCGAGCAGCCAGATCAGCTCTTCCTGCCGGTCGGCGGCCAGCGCGTCCGCGGTGGTGAGCAAAATTGCGGGCAGTTTCGCCGGCTCTCGCCGGAAAAAGTTGAGGTGGAAGAACTCCTCGCTCTCCTGGGCCAGCGCCCCGGTCCCGACGGCCTCATAGATTTTGGCCACGCCGAACTCCGCCGAGCCGAGCGCAGGACCGCTGCCGATCAGCTCCGCCTGTCCGTATTCGGCGCAGAGGCGGGCCGTCTCCTTCAGCTTTTCCGCCTGACCGGTGAGGACCGAGCGAATCCGGCCGGCCAGGCCGCGCAGCTCTCTGCGCAGCGCCCCGGCCTCGTCCATGGTCATTACGCCCTTGTTCTCCCCCATACGGATGGCCAGCATCAGCAGCGCGAGCAGGGTGGCGATGCAGGAGCGGACCTCCGGCGCGGCAGGATATGGCTCAATGGCGGTACAGATGACGCTGTCACTCAGTCTGCCCAGCGTACTGTCCGTGCGGGCAGTGATGGCCAGCACGAGCGCACCGGTCTTCTTCCACGCTCTGGCCGCCTCGACCACGCGTGCCGTCTCTCCGGAATTGCTGATGGCGACCAACAGGTTGTGGCATCCCGGCTGGGGAAGCCACCCGTCCGGCAGATAACGCGCCGCCTCCAGCGAACGAACCGCCTGCGCGTCCACATGGGCCAGGCGCGCGAACGCCTGCCGGGCCGCCTTTGCCGCGATATAGGAGTCTCCGCTTCCCACGAGATAGAGGTGCTTGACTTGATAGGTCTGCTCTACCGAGAGGGCAAAACGCACCTCCTCTTTCCAGCGCTCCACCAGCTCCTCCAACAGGTCCGGAATGCTGCACACCTGCCGGTACATGGCGTTTTGTTCTGTGAACAATCTCATTCCCTCCAGACAGTCAGTAAAATTTTTCCGCGCGCAGCAGCCCGGCGCGCCGCCAGGCCTCCTCCATTTGGACCGGCGTAAACTCTGCCGGCGGGCCAAACTGCTCCAGCATAAAGGAGGCGGAAGTATTCCCGCAGCGTCCCGCCCACTCCAGGTCGCCATCCGATTCACAGTAGCCCGCTAAAAATCCTCCGGCGGAGGCGTTGCCGCAGCCGGTGACATCCACCACCTCGGACGGCCAGACGGAGACCTTCCAGCACGTCCCGGCGTCCGCCGCCAGCGCCCCCTCGGCGCCCATGTGGAGAAAGAGCTTGCGCGCGCCCAGCGCCAGCAGGCTGCGCACCATCCGCTCTGGCTCCCGCTCTTCGGTCAGCGCCAGGGCCTCGGCATAATTCAAAGACAGGATATCCGCCGTCTCCAGATACCGGCGAAAGGCCGGCCGGTTTTCTGCCTGGGCATCGCTGCCGCGCAACTCCCAGAGCAGAACGGCATGCTTGTCCCGCTTCCAGGCGGACAATTCCTCCCAGTAGGACGGCTCATGGCCCAGGTAGACATACAGGCCCTTGCAGTCATCATAGTCGCGCGGGATATTGTGAACGCGCGGCATCATGCGCGACAACGGGGCGGTCCCGGGCACCGGCTCCTCCTGCCGCTCCTCGCCGCCGCGGTAAACGCAGCGGGTGTGGGGGGAGCACACCGGCTCCTCCCATGTGCCCTTCAGATCCACACCGGCTGCCCGGAGCCACGCGCCGTGCATCGGCAGAAAATCCGTCCCCAGTCCGCTGCAGACACCCAGGCTGTCTGACCAGTAGCGGATCCCGGCCAGGGTATAGGCCACGCCGCCCGGCAGGTTGAGATAGCTTGGGCCGCCGGCATAGAGGATGTCATCGGTCAGCAGCTGT
>CAYWUA010000075.1:0-4668 GCA_964461385.1 uncultured Oscillospiraceae bacterium | reverse complement strand
TAGAGCGCCACCTTGCCAAGGTGGAGGTAGCGAGTTCGAGCCTCGTCTTCCGCTCTTTTGCCCAGACGCAAGACGTCTGGGCATTTTCTTTTTCGCCAAACTTTTTGATTTTCGCTTGTAATGTTCGAAGACGGAGCTTATAATAAGGTCTGCAGTCCGTTTGGGCTGAAATTCAAATCAGGCAGAGTAGGTCTGCGCGTGTTGAGACGGCCAGTGCCGTCCCAGTGCCGGCGGAACGGGGAGTTGTCCGCCGGACGAATCGGTCCACGAGGCCAGCAGTGCGCAGTCCGCATCCCGCTGCCGCATAGTCGGATTGGCTTGGGATGCGCTCACGCGGGTGAGGCATCCCTTTTTCCGTCTCTCTATGTGGCGACTGCCAAAAGGAGGACCCATGAGACAAGAGAGATTGGAACACCGGAACCCCTTCCGAGCCTCGCTGGAAGAGCTGCGCAGCCCGCGCGCCCTGGCGCTGACGGCGCTGTTCGTCGGCGTCAGCATCACCCTCGACCTGCTCAACATCCGTGTACAGATCACGCCGCAGCTGCGTATTGACTTTAGCTTTCTCTGCAACGCCTCCGCGTCTATGCTCTTCGGACCGGTGGTAGGGATGATGTCGGGCATGTGTACCGACGTGCTGGGCTATCTGATGAACCAGGGCGGCGGGGCCTACTTCCCCGGCTATACCCTGACCGCCATCCTGGGCGGGCTGATCTACGGCCTGTGCCTCTACCACCCCTCACCGAAGAGGGGCATGCGTCTGGCGCGCTGCTTTGCGGCCAAGGGGCTGATCAATCTGCTGTGCAATCTGGGACTCAACACCTTCTGGCTCACCCTCACCGGCGGAGAGGCCTTCTTCGCGCTGCTGCCGCTTCGGGCGGTGAAAAACCTGATGCTCTGGCCGGTGGAAAGCCTGCTGCTCTTTGCCGTGCTGGAGACGGTGCGGCGCGTGAGCCTGCAATTTCCAGACGTGCGGCGCGTCTCCGGGCGGAGGGCCGGGCTGTGACGGTGGACGAGGCGCTGGCTTACATCCACTCCGTCCGCTGGCAGAGCCGAAAGCCCGGCCTGGAGCGGGTGCGCCGCCTGCTGGACGCGCTGGGCAATCCGCAGCACGGGCTGCAATTCGTCCACGTGGCCGGGACCAACGGCAAAGGCTCCACCTGTGCCTGCATCGCCTCCATTTTACAGGCGGCGGGGTACCGCACGGGGCTGTATACCTCCCCCTTTCTCCGCCGTTTCCATGAGCGCTTCCGGGTAAACGGGGCGGAGATCCCCGACACCGCGCTCTGTGCGCTGGTGGAAGAGATCCGCCCTGCGGCAGACTCCCTCCCAGAGGCGCCGACTGAGTTTGAGCTGATCACCGCGATGGCGATGTGCTATTTCCGCCGGCAGCGCTGCGACATCGTCGTGCTGGAGGTAGGGCTGGGCGGCGCGCTCGACCCCACGAATGTGATCGACTGCCCGGCGCTGGCCGTCATCACCGCCATCGGCCTGGACCACACCCGCGAGCTGGGGGACACTCTCGGACAGATCGCCGCCGCCAAGGCGGGGATTCTCAAGCCGGGCGGACGCGCCCTCTCCCTTGGCGGAACACCGGAGGCGGACGCGGTGATGGAAGCGGCGGCCCGCGCGCGCGGCGTGCGCCTGGAGACGTTGGACCGCAGCCGGATCGCCGTGCGCGCCCTGGAGCCGGACTGCACTGTGATGGACTTCGGCCCTTACACCGGCTTGCGCCTGCCCCTGCTCGGCAGCTATCAGCCGGAGAACGCCGCCCTGGCCATCGCTTCCGCCCTGGCCCTGCGCCAGGAGGGCTGGGCCATCCCGGACGCAGCTATTCGCCGCGGCATCGAGACGGTGCGCTGGCCGGGACGCTTTGAGCTGCTGCGGCGGGAGCCGCCCTTTGTCCTGGACGGGGCGCACAACCCGCAGGGGATCCGCGCCGCTGCCGAGAGCCTCGCCGCGCGCTGGCCAGGCCGGCAGTTTGTCTATCTGATTGGTGTCCTCACCGATAAAGATGCCGAACACATGCTCGCGCCGCTCGCCGCGCAGGCGCGCGCCTTTGTCACTCTCACACCTCCTTCCCCCCGCGCGCTGTCCGCGGACGCGCTCGCCCGGATACTCTCCGAACGCACCGGCCTGACCGCCTATCCCGCCGGGACCGCGCAGGAGGGAGTCGCGCTCGCCCTGCGTCTGGCCGGCTCGGACGGCGGCGTGTGCGCCCTCGGGAGCCTCTACCTCTCCCACCCTATCCGCGCCGCCGCTCTCGTCCAGATGGACGATGGTGGAAAAGGTTGAAACATTAGCAGTCCGACCAACTGTCTGTCACTTTTGACAGGCAGTTTTTTCCTGTTTTCTTTTTCTACTTGTTCACAAACTATTTATACTTCCCCCTATTGACATTTGTGAGGGCAGGTGCTATAGTAACGTTAGCACTCATAGAAACAGAGTGCTAACATAACAACACATCAGAACAGAGAGGTGAGGTGGTTGGCCCTGAGTGAGCGGCGCAGGAAGATCCTGCGCGTGGTAGTGGAAAACTACATTGAGACCGCAGAGCCGATCGGCTCAAAGGCCATTGCCGAAAAGGCGGGCCTGACCTGTTCCTCGGCAACCATCCGCAACGAGCTGGCCGCACTGGAGAAGCTGGGCTACCTCGAGCAGCCGCACACCTCCGCCGGACGGATTCCCTCTCCGCAGGGCTACCGGCTGTACGTCAACGAGCTGATGGAACAGCACAAACTCTCCATGCAGGAGACAGAGCGTATCAACAGCGCCCTGAACCTGAAAATGCAGGAGCTGGACCGGGTGATCGAGCAGGCCGGGCGTCTGGTCAGCCAGATGACCAATTACCCCGCCTTCTCCCTTACCTCCGGCGGCAGCCAGGTGAGTATCTCGCGCTATGACCTGCTGATGGTGGACCATAGCTCCTTCATCGCCGTGGTCATGACAAGCACGAATGCGGTGCACAACAAGCTGATCCGGCTGCCAACCAACATCACGGAGCCGCAGCTTCAGCTGCTCAACACCCTGCTCAACACCAGCTTTACCGGCAAGAGTCTCTCCGAGCTGAACCCCGAGCTGATGCGGGTGGCAGAAAAGGCGGCCGGCTCATCCTATGGGCTGATTTCGCTGGTCGTGTCCTTCGCTATGGATGTGCTGGAGGACCTGAGCCACGGGGCAGTCCGGACCAGCGGTGTCGGCCACCTGCTGGAGAGTCCGGAATACCAGGACATCGGCAAGGCCCACAAACTGATGACCTATCTGTCCGACGACCCCGGATTTTCCAAGCTCCCGCTGCCAGCCATGCAGGGCGACGGGGACACCAAGATCCTCATCGGTCCGGAGAATGTGGCCGAGGAGCTGAAGGATACCAGCGTGGTGCTCGCCAGCTACGACATCGGCGAGGGGATGAAGGGCGTGATCGGCGTTGTGGGGCCCACCCGCATGGATTACGCCAAGGTGACGGCCAAGCTGTCCTACCTGGCAGACAACCTCAGCCGGCTGTTCAGTGGCCAGCAGACCTCCTCCCTGCCCCAGCAGCGGCAGACGCCGGCGCTTAATCCCCCGGCTCCGGAGAAGAACCCGGAAGGGAAACATTAGTGCAGTTCAACTGTTCCAAAAGGAGAGCCGATATATGAGTAACATGGAAAAAGACATCGAGCAGCAGCCGGAACAGGCCCAGGCCGAGCCGAAGCAGCCGGAGACGGAGACCCCGGAAACACCGGAACCCGCAGACGCCTCCCCTGCCCCGGAGGCGGAGCAGCAGGCAGACCTCTCCGACGAGCTGAAAAAGGCACTGTCCGCCAAGGAGGACCAATTTCTCCGGCTGGCTGCCGAGTACGACAACTTCCGCCGCCGCTCGGCGCGCGAGAAGACGGAGGCCTACGCCAAGGCCAAGGCGGACGCCGCGTTGGCGTTTCTGCCGGTCTATGACAACCTTGAGCGCGCCCTCCAGCAGGGCAGCGAGGACCAGGCCTTCCTCAAGGGCGTGGAGATGACCATGACCGAGCTGGTCAAGGTGCTCGACTCGCTGGACATTCACAGGATTGACGCCCTGGGCGCCCCCTTTGACCCCAACCTCCACAACGCCGTAATGCATGTCGAGGACGAGTCTCTGGGCGAGAATGTGGTGGCCCAGGTTTTCCAGACCGGATTTAAGATGGGGGACCGCGTGATTCGATTTGCCATGGTCAAGGTCGCCAACTGACGGTCTCCGTTCCCCACCGGATTCCACTCACCTGATTTTCTCATTCCTATTTTATTGGAGGTAACAATTATGTCTAAGATCATCGGTATTGATTTGGGTACTACCAACTCCTGCGTCGCCGTCATGGAAGGCGGCGAGCCCGTCGTCATCACCAACGCCGAGGGGAACCGTACCACCCCGTCCGTCGTCGCCATCAGCAAGGACGGCGAGCGCATGGTTGGCCAGGTCGCCAAGCGTCAGGCTATCACCAATCCCGACCGCACCGTCTCCTCCATCAAGCGCGAGATGGGCAGTGATTACAAGGTCTCTATTGACGGCAAGCGCTATACTCCCCAGGAGATCAGCGCCATGATTCTGCAAAAGCTGAAGACGGACGCCGAGGCCTACCTGGGAGAGAAAGTGACCGAGGCGGTCATCACCGTACCCGCCTACTTCACCGACGCGCAGCGCCAGGCCACCAAGGA
>CAYWUA010000074.1:0-4926 GCA_964461385.1 uncultured Oscillospiraceae bacterium | reverse complement strand
TTTGCCGCACTCCGGGCGGACCAGCCGCGGGTGCTCGCGTGGCTCCTGCTATGCTATGCCGCCGGCGCGCTCTGGTTTTTCGGACTGATGCGCGGGCGGCGGCGCGCTGTGCTGACGGTGATATCGCTCGCTGCGGCGCTGGGCCTCTCCCTCTGGCTGCAAGCGCAAGACGGGGCGCACTGGGCGATGGAGGTTGCCGTGCTTGATGTGGGGCAAGGGCAGTGCATCCTGCTCAGCGGCCCGGAGGGCACCGCCGTCATTGACTGCGGCAGCGCCGGGGGAGACTGCGCGGCCGAGCTGGCGGAGGCGCTGGCAGAACGCGGGCTGGAGCGTGTAGACGCCCTGCTGCTCACCCATTGGGACGAGGACCATGTGAGCGGCGTGGAGGAGACGCTTGCTGCCGTCCCGGTGGACGCGCTCTATCTGCCCGCAATCCCGCAGGAGGGGGCGTCCGCCGCCCGCGCTGAGAAACTGTCAGACGCCGCCCGGGATTTTGGCGCTGCGCTTTGCTGGACGGATGAGGCGTCGGAGCTGGTGCTGGGGGAGATGCGGATCGAACTTCTCCCCGTCCAGACGGAACAGGGAATGGCCCAGGCGGTGCTGGTACGCGAGGGGGACTTCTCCTTCCTCGTCACCGGCGACCTCACGATTGCGGAAGAGGAGATGCTGCTGGAGACTTATTCCCTGCCGGAGGTGTCCGTGCTGGTGGGCGGGCATCACGGCTCCCGTTATGCCACGGGGACGGCGCTGCTGGAGGCGGTGCGGCCGCAGGCCGTCCTCTTCTCCGTGGGAGCCAATCCCTACGGACATCCCACCGGCGAGGCGCTGGCGCGCGTCGCCGAGTCCGGCGCAAGCATTTTCCGCACCGACTGCAACGGGGAGATCGACATTCTCCTGCCGCGCCGGTAGAGCGATTGCGCGCCGCGGCGCGAGCTGATATAATAAGAGAGCAAAAAACGTTACTTGCATCGCAAAACAGATGAGGTGAATGGAATGGAACAGACGCGCGTGGCCCTGCTGGCCATCGTGGTGGAAAATCCCGACTCCGTGCAGGCGCTCAACGAGCTGCTGCACCAGTACGGCAGCCATATCATCGGGCGGATGGGCCTGCCCTACCCGAAGCGGGGCGTCAACCTGATCAGCATCATGCTCGACGCGCCAATGGATGTCATCTCCGCGCTGTCCGGAAAGGTGGGCCGCCTGCCCGGTGTGTCCGCCAAGACGGCCTACTCCAAAGAGCTGTAATGGAGCGGAAACGGCTGTTTGCCTACTCCTGCGGCCCGGAGGAGCGGGAGCGCTACGCCCGCTACAGCGAGGCCTACGGGTTTTCCGTCACCTGCTGCGCTGAGCGCCCCCTGCCGGAAAACGCGCAGCTCGCGCGCGGCTATGACGGCGTGATGATTGCCGCCGCCCGCGTGGTGGACCGGGGGATGATCGACGCCTACTGTGACGGCGGCGTACAGGTGCTCGCCTCCCGCGCGATCGGCGTGGACAATATCGACCTGGACTATGCCGCCCGGCGGGGCCTGGCGGTGCTGCGCAATACCTATTCCGCCGCCAGCGTGGCGGACTACGCCATCATGCTCATGCTGATGGTCACCCGTCATACGAAAGCGGCCCTCCTGCGCAATGTGGGCCAGGACTACCGATATGACGGCCTGCGCGGCCGCGAGCTGCACACCATGACGGTGGGCATCGCCGGAACGGGCAATATCGGCGCGGCCACCGCCCGGCATCTGGCCGGGTTTGGCTGCCGCCTGCTCGCCTGGAGCCGCCATCCCCGCCTAGAGCTGGCGGACATTGTCACCTATGTGGATTTTGACACTCTTCTGCGCGAGAGCGATCTCCTCTCTCTGCACTTGACCGCCGTGCCGGAGACGCGCCACATCCTCAGCCGGGAGACGATTGCCCGGATGAAGCCGGGGGCCTTTCTGGTCAACACCGCGCGGGGGGAGCTGGTGGACACGGCGGCTCTGATCGACGCGCTCGAGTCAGGACATCTCGCCGGCGCGGCGCTCGACGTGCTGGAGGGAGACCGGGAGGTCTACTATCTGGACCACAAAAACCAGGTGATCCCGCACCGGGAGAGGGCGATTCTAAATGCCATGCCTAATGTGATTCTCACTCCGCACCTCGCCTTTTGGACGGACACGGTAGCCGACGACATGGTGAAAAACGCGCTCGAGGCGGTGCGCCGCTTCTTTGACGGGGTGGACTGCCCGCTCCGGGTAGTTTGACGTGTGGGAGGAATGAAAAATTTTTCGCCCGAATGCGATAAAATGCCGCTCTGGCGCATTTTATAGATGACAGGAGTGAATGAGGATGATGCTGCTGATGGCGGCGGCGATGGACTATCGCCAATCGGTCCGCCCCGATGTGCTCGAGGAGCTGATGGTGCGCCTGGCCCACGGGGACCGGGACGCGCTGGCGGAGCTTTATGAGCGCACCCGCACGGCGGTGTACGGCCTGGCACTGTCCTATCTCAAGAGCGGGGCGGAGGCGGATGACGTCACGCAGGACACTTTTGTCCGCGCATGGGAGCACGCGCCGTCCTATCACCCGCAGGGGACGCCGCTGGCCTGGCTGCTCGCCATTACGCGCAATCTCTCGCTCATGCGCCTGCGTGAGCGGGGGAAGGTGACCGAGCTTGCACAGGATGACCGGGACACCGCTTTCGGTTCGGACCGCTCGATTCTCACCGCAGAGGACCGCGTCCTGCTGCGCGGGGCGCTCGAGCGCCTGGGCGAGCAGGAGCGGCGGATTGTCCTGCTGCACGCGGCCACCGGGCTGAAGTTCCGGGAGGTGGCCAAGCTGCTCGATTTGCCGCTGTCCACCGTCCTGTCCAAGTATCACAGAGCGATTCCCAAGCTGCGGGCATTTTTATCGGAGGAGGGGATCACATGAACCGCAGGAACTTGGACCGGCGCCTGCGTACAGCGCTGGATCATGCGGCGGTCAACCGCCCGGAGGACGTGCTCGCCCGGTGCGGCGCACAGGATGCCGGCCCATACCTGTTTGACCAGCCGCCGCGCCGGAAAAAACCCTGGCGCGCCGTCCCGGCGGTGGCCGCCGCTTGCCTGGTGCTGGTCTTCTCGCTCGGGCTGCTGCGACCGGCGCTTTTTCAAGCGAACGTCGTGGCCAGCGTCGTCTCGCTCGATGTCAACCCGAGTGTGGTGCTCACCCTCGACGCTCAGAGCCGCGTGATCGAGGCCACGGCCCAAAACGGCGATGGCGAGACGATCCTGGACGGCATGGACCTGTCCGGCACAGAGCTGAATGTGGCGGTCAACGCGATCATCGGCTCCCTGGTGAAAAACGGCTACGTGGACGCCCTGTCCAACTCCATCCTCATCAGCGTGGAGGACAACGACAGCGCGCGCGCGCAGACGCTTCAGACCGAGCTGGCCGGCGAGGTGGAACAGCTGCTGAGCGCCGCCTCGGTGAGCGGCGCGGTGCTCTCCCAGACGGTGACGGCGGACAGCGAGCTGCAAGACTTGGCGGATACCTATGGGATCACCCTCGGCAAGGCGGCGCTGATCCAGTCGCTGGTGTCGAGCAGTGACCACCTGACCTTTGACGAGCTGGCCGGGCTGACTATCAACGAGCTCAACCTGCTGGCCTCCTCCACCGCTGTCTCCGCGCAGACGGAGGAGGGCGTACAGACTGCCTCCACCGCGCTGGAAACCTCCAATATCCAGTCTACCGGCTCGGCGAGCGTGGAGGGCTATATCGGCATTGAGGCGGCGCAGGCCGCGGCGTTGGCGGACGCAGGCGTAGATGCGGCGCAGGCCACTATCACCGAGACCGACTTTGACTATGAGGACGGCCGTATGATCTATGAGGTGGAGTTTTACGCCGGCGGGGTAGAGTATGAGTACGACATTGACGCTACGACCGGCGAGGTCCTCGAACGCCAGCAGGAGGGGGAGCACCAAGAGGAGGCCGAGGCTTCAGCCGGCGAGGCGGATGCGTCGCAGGCGGAGAGCCAGCCAGGCGGCGCAGTCAGCGCGGCGCAGGCCGGCGAGATCGCCCTGGCCCACGCGGGGGTGGACCGGTCGGACACCCATGACTGGAAGATCGAGGAGGATGAACAAGACGATGTGCCTATCTATGAGGTGGAATTCAAGGTGGGCGACGTGGAGTATGACTACGAGATCCGCATCTCAGACGGGGAGATCCTCCAGGCCGATCGAGATGAGTAAATGAGACAAAAGCTCCGCACCATTGCCAGGCAGGCACGGTGCGGAGCTTTTTGCGATGCAAAAGCATAACAAAAATTTGAGATGCGCCAGTTTCTCGCCTCCTCGGGGCAACCGGAAATGATGCGTAAAACTCCATGTGATGCTGGTTTTGCCTCTAATTGTGGCGCGCCGGGCCGCTGTACTGGAAGCTGCGCATCCTCTCGCCGAAGATATCTGCCTGTGCCTGATTGCCGCCGGCAAGGCGAGTCTCCATTGTGATGGTGGCCTACCCCTCCAGTGCCAGCGACACGCCCAGGGAGATTAGCACCTCGTTCGTTGCGCGCAGGAAGGGGAGCACCCGGCCGATGCCGAGATAGGCAGCCGCCTGGTACACCAGTTCTTTGACCTCCACCGGAGTGAGACCGAAGCGGAGCACGGCGGACAGCATCTCGCGGTAGGTGTCAATCCTCTGGCAGCCGACCAGCGCGGACAGAATGGCCAGAAAACGCGTCCGACCGTCCAGCGTATCCTGCCGGTGACCTCGTCAAAGGCGAAGTTGGCAAACCGCTCCGTGAATTCCGGGTCGGTCTCCCAGAGACCGGAACTCTGCCCGGCGCCCATCTGCTCCAGATAGTTGCGGGAATAATCCGTCAGTTCCATTGCGAAACCCTCCTTGCTGGGCATTTTATTAAGGGAGTTCTTTTCCCTTAAAACATTCCAGGACAAAAGTCTCATCCAATTCTGA
>CAYWUA010000073.1:0-4936 GCA_964461385.1 uncultured Oscillospiraceae bacterium | reverse complement strand
CAATGACACGGGGATTTTCAGTCCCCTGCTCTACCAACTGAGCTACAGAGGCATATTACGGTTCCATAGAACCTTTCGTACACAGCCCAAATAGGGCCTTACCCTCACTGGAGAAGAAGCTCTTGCATGCTCACTCTTCAAAAAGAGGGGAGCGACCCGGAACGGGCTCGAACCGTCGACCTCTAGCGTGACAGGCTAGCGTTCTAACCAACTGAACTACCGGGCCATATTCAAAGGAGGATAAGCAACTATCCACCCTATAAACTGGCGTGGTGGGGACAACAGGACTCGAACCTGTGACCCCCTGCTTGTAAGGCAGGTGCTCTAACCAGCTGAGCTATGCTCCCGTCCCCGTTGTGTCCGACCGCCGAACGCGAGATTTATTATACCGAAGAGGCCCCCACTTGTCAACCATTTTTTGTATTATTTTTGATTTTCCCGTTTTACAGCTCTTCTGGCCGCTTCCGCGGCCAAATCGCCCAGTTCGCGGCCGGAAAAGTGATAGATTTTCCCGCAGAACTGGCATTTGAGCTCCGCGCCGCCCGCGTCGGCCGCCAACTCCTCCAGCTCCGCCTGGCCCAGGCTGAGCAGGCCGCGCTGGTAGCGCCCCCGGCTGCAGGTGCAGCGGTAAGCCACCGGCGTCTCATCCAGAATCTCCACAGAGAACCCGGAGAGCACCGCGCGCAGCATCTCCTCCGGTCCGAGTCCCGCATGCAGGTGCGGCGTGACGCTGCCAAAGGCGCGCACGCCCGCCTCCACCCGGTCGATCGTCTCCTCGTCCGCGCCCGGCAAGAGCTGGATCAGGTAACCTCCTGCCGCCGCAACCGACTGGTCGCGCTCTACCAGCACGCCGAGTGCGCAGGCGGTGGGAAACTGCTCGCTGATAGCGAAATAGCTCGTCACATCCTCCGCGATCTCCCCGCTCACCAGCGGGACAGAGCCGACATAGGGTTCCCGTAGGCCGAGGTCCTTGACCACGGTGAGCGTCCCGTCCCGGCCCACGGCGGCGCCGACGTCCAGCTTGCCCTGATATTTCTCCGGCAGATGGACAAATGGGTTGTCCACATATCCGCGCACGTTGCCCTGTGCGTCCGAGACGCAGGTGATCCCGCCGAGCGGACCGCCGCCTCGAATCTGTAAGGTGAGGCTGTCCTCCTCGTTCTTGAGCTGATTGCCCATCAACGAGGCCGCCATCAGGCTGCGCCCGAGCGCGGCCGTGGCGACGGGGAGGGTGGTGTGGATCTGCCGCGCCTGTTCCACCAGGACACGCGCAGAGATCGCCGCGGCCATCACAGCACCGTCCGAGGTGATGCCCCGCACAATTTTATCGGTATCTGACATTGTCTGTTACTCCTGTCCATGATGATCTCACGCCGGGGCGCGCCGGCAGACAAAGAAAACCCGCTCGTCTGCCTCCTCCGGCGGTGCGCTGCGGTCCGCCCCATAGACGCGCACCCCGGTAAAGCCGCATTCCTCCAGCAGTGCTCCCAGCAGCTCCAGCGGCCAGGCGCGCTCGCAGTGCTCCTCCTGCTCCCGGCTCCAGCGCCCGTCCGGCTGCCGGCAGAAGAGGTCCAAGCCATAGGTCATCCGCCCGCCGTCCGCGTCGTAGTCCGCCCGCCAGAGGCAGAGCGTCTCCTCATCCTCGTCCACATAGACCTGTCCGTCCCGCCGGGCAAACTCCTCCGGCGGGATCACGTCAAACAGAAAGAGGCCCCCCGGCCGCAGTGCCCGGGAGACGGCGCGCAGCGCCCGCTCCAGGTTCTCCCGTCCGGTGATATAGTTCAGGCTGTCGAGCGAACAGACACAGGCGTCCACCGGCTCCGGCAGCTCCAACGCCTCCATCGACTGGCAGATAAGCAGTGGGGGCGGTTCCAAGCCCAGCTCCTGCGCCTTGTCCATCGCCTGGGTCAGCATGTCGGCGGAGGCGTCCACGCCGGTCACGCGGCAGCCCGCCTGTGCCAGCAGGCAGGTCAGCGTACCCGTCCCGCAGGCGAGGTCGAGCACCGTCTCCACCGGCTGCCCGGAGACGGCAAACTGTCGCCGGTACCAGTCCAGCCAGGCGGAATAGTCCACGTCCTGCGTCAGCACGTCATAGCGGGCGGCCAGCCCGGTGTATTCATTCACGTCTTTCCTTCTCCCCCAGCGGCAAACGGGCAAAGACATCCTTATAGCCGTCCACCCCGTAGTGGAGTGAGCGGTTTACCCGGCTGATGGTGGCGCTGGAGGCGCCGGTCTTCTCCAGGATATCGTTGTAGATCATCCCCTGTTCTAGCAGCACGGCCACGTCAAAGCGCTGCTCCATGGCGCGCAGCTCAGGCACAGTACACAGGTCCTGGAAAAATCGGTAGCACTCATCCAGGTCTCGCAACTGCAAAATCGCCTCATACAGAGCCATGCTTGGCTCCTTGCCCATGATTTTGGACACCCGATGGTTCCCCCCTTCCAAACATCGATTCGGCCCTCCGGCCGGTCAATTGTATATTTTATCATTGTAGTGTGTGAAAGTAAACACCATTTCACATTTTTTTCGCCCCGGCATAGGATGGGCAAGATTCTGACGGCAGGAGGCACAGGCACATGTCCGTTCCCACCATTTCGCCAAAGCTTCAATCTCGGCACCTGGAAAAGTCAGATACCTGGGAGGGCTGGCCGGTCCTCACCTATTCTATTTCGCTCCCGGAGGTCGACACGCCAGGGCGGGGCGCCCGGCGGATCAACCGCTACTACCGACGTGTGGAGGCGGTGCTGCGCCGGTGGCTCGCCCGCCGCTATCGCGTCTGCTGCCGCCTGGCCCAGCAGGCGCTCGCGGCGTCGCGTCCGCTGCCGTCAGAGTGCGTACTGGTAACCTGGGAGACTGTTTATCAGGATACGCGGCTGCTGTCCCTGGTATGGACGCTGGAGGCGGAGGGCCAGAGGCGGCAGTTCGCCGATCTCTGGACCTGGCCCGACGGCCTGCCAGCCGATATCCGGAGTCTGCTGCCCAGCGGCCTTCTCCGGCAGGCGCGCCGGGGAACGGTCTGCCTGGCGGAGGACGGCATCTGGCTCCTGAGCACGGACGGCAGGCGCCGCCTCGCGCCGCTGCCGGAGCAGTTCTCACAAGCCCCAACTGGCTGAGCCTCTCTGCCGGCAGACCGGCAATGACAAAAATTTGCCCACCAGCCATACCGGCCGGTGGGCAAAATCTATATAGATGGACCCGAAGGGGATCGAACCCTCGAACCTCACGGATGCGAACCGTGCGCTCTCCCAGCTGAGCTACGGGCCCATTAAGGCCGCATTTCGGCCCCACACAGGCACGAAACCGGCAACGGCATTTATTATATCAGATTTTCCCCGGTTGTAAAGTGTTTTTCCTGAAAATGAGAAAATTTTTTGTCCGCCCCACCGCTGTGCGCTCCGGCCCTGCCCGCAGGAAGAACCGCGACCGGCACGCCCCTTCCGCCAGGGGTCAGAAGATGTCATCTAGAAACTGCTGCCAGGCGTCCTCGTGCTCGGCAAAGTACATCGGGCAGAGCTTCCCGGTCACATCGTAATGGCGCAGCACCTCTTCCCGGCCCAGGCCATAGTAGTCCACAAGGAAGGCGGTCAGCCGGACCAGCGCATCATAGGTCGCCTCGGTAAACTCGCCTGTCTCGTCCGGGTGGCAGCATTCGATGGAAATAGTATCGTAATTGCGGTCATTCGAGCAGTAGGCAATCTCGTCGAGCGGGACGCACTGGATGATCTCCCCCTCCAGGCCGATGACAAAATGGCTGCTCGCGTGGGCCTCCCCCGTCTCGGCCAGGCCGGCGAAGTAATTGCGGTTGTTCTCCGCGGTGGTGCCGGGATTGCCGACGTAGTGGACGACGATGCCGTTGACCCGCTCCAAAGCAATCCCCGGGCGGGAATACTCGTTGACCGGGATCAGGTCCACCGTCACCCAGTCCGGCATCTCCGGCGGCTCGGTCGGGCCGCCAAACAAACTGTCCAGGGAAAGAATCCCCCCGCCCGTCTCGTCCCGCGGCAGCAGGCAGCCTACGCCCAGCCCGAGACAGAAAGCGAGCAAAACCGGCAGCAATCGGGCCAGCGGATGCGCCCGCCGGCACCGACGGCGGCGCGGGGTCCGCTCCACTTCTTCCGGCCAGGTCTCTCTCTCGTTTCGGTCGCGCACACGCGCCATGGCACCTCACCTCCGGCGATAATTCTGGGAACCAGTATAGCACATTCGACCGGACTTGGCAAAATACGCGCCGCTTTCGTCCATCTGCCTGAAAAAGGGCACTCAGACTACAAGTTAATTCAAAAACTGCTCATATTTTTGAAACTGACGGTAAAAACCTTGCAAAGCCGCTCTCCCGGCTGTATAATAAATCAATCGACGGGAATTGTCGAAAATGAATTCGTATACGGGAGTGAGAGAATATGAAAAAACTGCTTGCTATTTTGCTGGCGCTGTCTGTCTGCCTCGGCCTGCTGACTGCCTGCGGAGACAGCGGCACGGCTGCGGACGACAGCACTGCCGGCGCCGACGCTGCCACCTCTGAGGCAGAGGATGGCGGCGCCGCTGAAGACGCATCCACAGAAGAGGACACCACAGAGTCGGACGGCTCCTCCGAGACGGGGGATTATGGCGAGTTCACCACTATCACCGAGGGTGTGCTGACCATGTCCACCAACGCCGCCTTCCCTCCCTATGAGATGACCACCGACGACGGCGGCTTCGAGGGCATCGATGTGGAGGTGGCCACCGCCATCGCCGAGAAGCTGGGCCTGGAGCTGGTGGTGGACGACATGGGCTTTGACGCCGCCCTCACCGCCGTGCAGACCGGCCAGAGCGACATCGCCATGGCGGCCATCACCGTCACCGAGGACCGCCTGGAGGCCATGGACTTCTCCGACAGCTACGCCACCGGCGTGCAGGTAGTCATCGACAAGGAGGACTCCCCCACCCAGAGCA
>CAYWUA010000072.1:0-5308 GCA_964461385.1 uncultured Oscillospiraceae bacterium | reverse complement strand
TATGTACCGGCTCTGCCACGTCAGCCGGGAATACCTCTCGCGGATGTGCCGGGAGTATCTGGGCAAGACGCCGACCGAGCTGATCAATGGGTTCCGGCTGGAATACTGCGCCTCCGAGCTGATCAACTCGGACACGCCGGTGCTGGACATCTGTCAAAACGCCGGCTTCAACAATCTGAGCCACTTCTACCATCTGTTCAAGGACTACTACGGAATGTCCCCCCTGCAGTTTCGCAAGCGATCCGTCATCGAGAGCCGTCCGTATCCAAACAGCACCGCGCCCTCTCAGCCCGGCGAGACGGCCTCCCTTCCTGTCTCGAGTCGCTCTGTGCAGTCCGGCAAGCGCTCATGAAAAAATCCCAGACACACCGGAAGACCGGCAGTGTCTGGGATTTCTTATCACTTTGCAGCCGTCAGCCCAGCTGCGCGGCGGAGGTCTCCAGCTGCGCGATCAGGGCGCGGGTTTTTTCCAGATTGGCGCGCTCGCGGGCCACGACGGCCTCGGGCGCCTTGGCGACGAAGCTCTCGTTGGAGAGCTTGCGCTCCAGCCCGGCGAGGTACTTGCGGGCCTTCTCCAGCTCCTTGGCCACGCGCGCGCGCTCCTTGTCGAGGTCCACCAGCTCGGCCAGCGGGATATAGCACTTAGCCGAGGGGGTGTCCACCGTCACCAGTCCCTCCAACGAGGCAGGCGGGACGTCCGTCACTTCCACGGCGCTGGCGGAGGCCAGACGCAGCAGGAAGGGCACGCCGGCGCGGAAGGTGTCCGCGTGGGCGGTGACCACCGTCAGCTCCGCCTTGCGGCCGGGGGCGACGTTCATCTCGCTGCGGCGGGCGCGGACCGCGCGGATGACCTCCATCACGCGCTCCATCGCCCGCTCCTCCGCGGGGAAGTCATGCGCCGGATCGTAGGCCGGCCAGTCCTGCAGCATCAGGAAATCCCCCTCGTGCGGCAGCGCCTGCCAGATCTCCTCCGTGAGGAAGGGCATGAAGGGGTGCAGCAGCTTGAGCGTCTCGGTGAGCACCCAGCAGAGCACCTGCTGGGCCTGGGTGCGCGCGGCCTCGTCCCCGCCGCTCAGGCGGGACTTCGTCAGCTCGATATACCAGTCGCAGTAGCTGTCCCAGATGAAGTCGTAGACCTTCTGGGCGGCCACGCCGAGCTCATACTTCTCCATGTTCTCCGTCACCTCGCGGATGACGGTGTTGAGCTTGGAGAGAATCCACTTGTCCTCCAGCTCCAGCCGCTCGGGTAGCTCGTTGCGCTCGATCGTCAGGTTCATCAGCAGGAAACGGGAGGCGTTCCAGATCTTGTTGGCGAAGTTGCGCATCGCCTCGCACCGCTCGGTGTAGAAGCGCATGTCGTTGCCGGGGCTGTTGCCGGTGACCAGATTGTAGCGCAGGGCGTCGCAGCCGTACTTGTCGATGATCTCCAGCGGGTCGATGCCGTTGCCCAGGCTCTTGGACATCTTGCGCCCCTGCGCGTCGCGCACCAGGCCGTGGATGAGCACGGTGTGGAAGGGGGGCTTGCCGGTGTGCGCGCAGCCGGAGAAGATCATCCGGGCCACCCAGAAGAAGATGATATCATAACCGGTCACCAGCACGTCGGTAGGATAGAAGAACTTATAGTCCTCCGCCTCCTCCGGCCAACCGAGGGTGGAAAACGGCCAAAGCGCGGAGGAAAACCACGTGTCCAGCACGTCCGGGTCGCGCTCGATGTGCCTCGAGCCGCAGTGGGCGCAGCGGTCCGGGTCCTCGCGCGCGACCGTCATCTTCCCGCAGTCGGCGCAGTACCACACCGGAATCTGGTGGCCCCACCAGAGCTGGCGGGAGATGCACCAGTCGTGGACGTTCTCCATCCAGTTCAGGTAGGTCTTGGAGAAGCGCTCCGGGACGAACTTGACCTCGCCCTCCCGGACCACCCGCATGGCCTCCTTGGCCAGGGGCTCCATCTTGACGAACCACTGGGCGGAGATGATGGGCTCCACGTCGTTGTGGCAGCGATAGCAGGTGCCCACGTTGTGGGAGTAGTCCTCGATCCTCTCCATCAGGCCCAGCTCCTCCATCCTGGCCACCACCGCCTTGCGGGCCTCGTAGCGGTCCATCCCCTCGAAGGGGCCGCCGTCGGCGTTGACCACCCCGTTGTCGTCCAGCACCCGGATGACCTCCAGGTTGTGGCGCAGGCCCACCTCGAAGTCGTTGGGGTCGTGGGCGGGGGTCATCTTCACGCAGCCGGTGCCGAAGTCCATCTCCACATAGTCGTCCGCCACGATGGGGATCTCGCGGTTCATGATGGGCAGGATGCAGGTCTTGCCCACCAGGTCGCGGTAGCGCTCGTCGTTCGGGTTCACCGCCACGCCGGTGTCGCCCATCATGGTCTCCGGCCGGGTGGTGGCCACCACGAGGTACTGCGCCGGGTCGTCCTTGAGGGGATAGCGCATGTGCCAGAGGTGGCCGGGCTTGTCCTGATACTCCACCTCGGCGTCGGACAGGGCGGTGACGCAGTGGGGGCACCAGTTGATGATCCGGCTGCCCTTGTAGATCAGGTTCTTCTCATACAGCGAGACGAACACCTCGCGCACCGCCTTGGAGCAGCCCTCGTCCATCGTGAAGCGGGAGCGCTCCCAGTCGCAGGAGGCGCCCAGGCGCTTTTGCTGCTCGACGATGCGGTTGCCGTACTTGTTCTTCCAGTCCCAGACCCGCTCGAGGAACTTCTCCCGGCCGAGGTCATAGCGGGTGAGGCCCTCCTTCGTGCGCAGCTCCTCCTCCACCTTGATCTGGGTGGCGATGCCGGCGTGGTCGGTGCCCGGCACCCAGAGGGCGTTATAGCCCTGCATCCGCTTGAAGCGGATCAGGATGTCCTGCAGCGTCGCGTCCATCGCGTGGCCCATGTGGAGCTGGCCGGTGACGTTGGGGGGCGGCATGACGATGGTAAACGGCTTTTTCCCCGGGTCCCTGTGACCGCGGAAGCAGCCGTTTTTCTCCCACATCTCATAGATGCTGGACTCGACCTTGCTGGGTTCATACACCTTTGGCAGTTCTCTTGCCATGGCTGTTCACGCTCCGTTTCCTGTGTTTTGTCCGGCGCGGAAGAAAAAACGCCCTGAGCTGCTGCTCAGGGCGAAATATCCGCGGTACCACCTGAATTCAGGCCGGCGGAGCCGGTCTGCTCTCTACCCGGTAACGGCGGGGACCGGCGCCTCCTACTCTCCTTCAGGGGCGCAGCTCCGGGGCGACCTTCCGCGTCCGCCTCGCAGCGCCTTTCACCACAAGCGGCGCCTCTCTTTGCCTCGGCGGGGATGCGTACTCCTCCCCTTCTCTGCTGTTTTGTCAAGTAGATACAGTATACCGTCCTCCCCGGCGCTTGTCAAGGAAAATCCGGAACCTTTCGGAAAAGATCGCGCGTTTTGGCACTCTCACCCTTGTATTTTCCCTTCCCTTTCCAGTATAATAGGGAGCGCAATTGGAAATGAAATCTTCAGGCGCACAGCGCTGCGCCGCGGAACAGGAGCATGCATCATGACATCCCATCCCAACATCGTCATCACCGGCATGGGGGCGGTGACCCCCATCGGCATCGGTGTGAAAACCTACTGGAAGAACCTGATTGATGGCGTGTGCGGCATCGGTCCGATCACCCATCTGGATGTGTCCGCCCTGCCCGTGCAGATCGCCGGGGAGGTGCGGGACTTTGACCCCGCGCAGTTCATCCCGCATCAGCAGATGAGCAAGCTGGCGCGCTTTGCCCAGTTTGCCTACGCCGCCGCAGAGGAGGCGCTGGCGGACAGCGGCCTGGCCGTCGAGCCCTACCGGACCGGCCTGACGATGGGAACTTCCATGAACGGCGTGGCGGAGATCTGCCAGACGCAGGAGGAGTATACCAGGACCGGCCGGAAGGTCTCCCCCTACTTCGTCCCCAAGGTGCTGGGCAACATGGCCGCCTGCCAGATCGCCATCACCCATAATATTCAGGGGCCGAGTTTTACCCTCAACACCGCCTGCTCCTCCGGCATCGACGCGGTGACCATGGCGGTGATGCTGCTGCGCGCCGGGGCGGCGGACACCATGCTGGCCGTCGGCGGGGAGTCCATCGCCTGCGCGCCGGTGATCTCCTCCCTCGCCACGAGCCACGCGCTCAGCCGCAACAACGCCGACCCCCGGCACGCCTCCCGCCCGTTTGACCGCGCGCGCGACGGCTTTGTCATGGGCGAGGGGGGCGGCGCGCTCGTGCTGGAGACGGAGGAACACGCCGCAGCGCGCGGGGCGCACATCTACGGCCGCATCCTCGGCTGCGCGAACAACAACGATGCCTACCACATCACCTCTCCCCGGCCGCACGGCGAGGGGGGCGCGCGCTGCATGGCCCTCGCGCTCGCGGACGCCGGCATCGCCCCGGAGCAGGTGGGCTATGTCAACGCGCACGGCACCTCCACCCCGGTGGGGGACGTGCTCGAGTGCGACGCGATCCGCACCGTCTTTGGCGATTACGCCGCGCATCTCCCCGTCTCCTCCACCAAGGGGGCGACCGGCCACCTGATGGGCGCCGGCGGCATCACCGAGCTGATCGCCTGCGTGCTTGGCATCCGGGACGCCGTCCTGCCGCCCACGCTCAACGTCACCGACCCCGACCCCGCCTGCGGTCTGGACTGCGTGCCGCTGGCGGCCCGCCCCTGCCGCTATGACATCGCCATGTCCAACGCCTTCGGCTTTGGCGGGCAGAACGCGAGCGTCATCGTGGGGCGGCCCTGATGAAAAAGGTCAAGATCACCGTCCTGCGCATCACCCGCTATCCCGACCTGATGGAGCGGTACGAAAACCCCATCGAGCACCCCTGCGGCATGGAGGTGGGGCAGGTCTTCCTCGCCAACGGCTGGCAGAGGCCGGAGGGCTTTAGTCCTTCTTACCTTTACTCCATATTGCCGCTCAAAGATGTCGATGAGGACAGACAGGATATAGTCCGGGTCTGGCTCCTTGTCGAAGTGCTTTTCCCAGTCCTCCATTACTCTCCCCCACTTTCCTTCAGTAGTTCATCCACTAGCCGTTCCGTGGCCTCCTGTGCCGTTAATGCCTTAATCATGTAATCACCCCACTTTCAGCACGCAGCTAACGAGAGAATCAAAACCAACAGTAATATGGGACTCAAAAGGAGCAAAGCAGACAGTACAAAGCCAAACGCTCCATCTTCTGACTTTTGCTCCAAGTCCAGCGATCCGCCCCACGGCAGGTCAAAATGTATCTTTTTCATAACAATTCCTCCTTGCCAGCCAGCAGGAGGATATGCTATAATCTTCCTGCAAGCCTGATTGGTGCTTTC
>CAYWUA010000071.1:0-5491 GCA_964461385.1 uncultured Oscillospiraceae bacterium | reverse complement strand
TAAAAACGGACAATAGACAAAACGCCCCCTGTGTAGGAAAATAGACCTATACAGGGGGTGTTCGTATGTCAAAAAGGAAATACACGCACGTTCAAGAGTTGGAAGGAGAAATTCCTGCCATGCGGAAGGAAGGGGCGGCGCGGCAGGAAATAGCGGACCGGTTTGGGTTGGGCAAGTCGCAAATCAAAAATTGGATCAACCAGTATAACCGCAAGCAGGCGAAATTGGAAGCAGGGATCGTGCCGTGGCCCAAGGGGAGGCAGGGAAAGATGCCGTGCCAAGAGATGTGGTCAGGGAGCAAGTATATGAAATTGAACGGTTTGATATTGTCAATATTAGTTGACACATTTTTCTCAAGGGATATCGCCGACTATGCTGCCAGTTTCAAGGTCTCATAAAGCGGTCCAAATGAATGACAGAGCCTTCCAATGCGGGATACGCCGTCAGCGCATTCTCTAATGTTTGGATGCACAGATCTGCTTTCATATTTGTTCCCATCGCCAGCCCGAGGACACCGAGGTCAAAGCAGTCAAAAATCGCAGATACATACAGTTTCCCATCGGACGCCGGGATCTCCGTGATATCTGTAATACATTATAGCAGCCAGAAAAGAAGCTGTATTTTGGGTATATCGTGTGGCAATGCCTTTCCTGCGTTTCAGGGGTAAAAAGTATCTCCACGGGTCAATCCCTCTTTTGAGGTGCACCGCAACTTTTGACATTCCCACGCCGGTTCACTGTCAAGATAGCAGGCACAGGACAAGCCCGTACAGCACGCTGGTGCCCAGGCCAAAGACGAGCACCGGCCCGGCAATCTGGAACATCTTGCCCGCCATGCCGGTGATAAAACCCTCCGTCTTGAAGTCCATCGCGGGCGAGACGATGGAATTGGCAAACCCGGTCACCGGCACCAGCGTGCCCGCACCGGCATGCTTGGCCAGCTTGTCATACCATTTCAGCCCAGTCAACAGGGCAGACAGGGAGATCAGCGTGATGGTGGTCCAGGTACCCGCGTCCGCCTGTGAGAAGCCGCAGGACTGGTAGAACTCCATCACGAGCTGTCCCACCACGCAGATGCCGCCGCCCACACAAAAAGCCCAGGCCATATCCTTCGCGTGGGGAGACGCCTCCGAGCGCGCGCGGACCATCTCCTGATACTGCTGGTTGGTCATATTCATCGCTATAACACCGCCTTCCCCGGTAGCATACCCGGGAGGGGCGGCGACTATTCCTCCCGCCCCATCGCGAGCAGACTCTCCACCGTGTGGTGCTCCTGCGCCTCCAGCAGCTCGAGAATCAGCGGATTGGAGAGCAAAAAACCTTCCGGTGTCAGGCGCCAGCGCCCGCCCTCCTGCCGGGCCAGACCGCGCGCCTCGTACCCGCGCAGCAGGTCCTCCAGCGGGCGGAAGTTCATGTGATACCGGCGGCTGTACCAGTCCCCATCGATCCCTTCCGCCGTGCGCAAGCCGAGCATCAGGTACTCGCTTCCCCGCTCGTCGCTCGGGATCTCCCGGTTTTCGTCCACGATGGGCTTGCCCTGCTCGATACCTTCCAGATAGGCGCCCAAGTCACGCACGTAGCTGTAGCGCCGCCCGCCAAAGTCGCTGTGTGCCCCCGGACCGAAGCCGGCATACTCCTCCAGCCTCCAGTAACGCAAATTGTGTCGGGATTCGCAACCCGGTTTTGCGAAGTTGGAGATCTCATACTGCCGGTAGCCCGCCTGGACCAGGCAGTCCACCATCCAGAGGTACATGTCCGCCTGCGCATCGTCGTCCGCGAGCGTCAGCTCATCCCGGCGCTCATAGAGCGGCGTCCCCTCCTCCAATTGCAGGCCGTAGCAGCTCAGGTGCTCCGGCGCGAGTGCAATCATCTCCTCTACGCTCGCCTGCCAGCTCGCCATGTCCTGGCCCGGCAGGCCGTAGATCAGGTCGCAGCTCAGGTTGTCAAAGCCCGCCCTGCGCGCCAGCTCCACCGCGCGCACCGCGTCGGAGAAGGTGTGCGGACGCCCGATGGCCCGCAGCTCGCCGTCATCGGCCGACTGGACCCCGAGGGAGAGACGGTTCGCCCCCGCACGGCGCAGGGCGCGCAGCAGCGGGAGGTCCACGCTGTCCGGATTGGCCTCCACCGTGACCTCGCAGCCGCGCTCCAAGCGGTAGCGCCGCCGCACCTCCCGCAGGAGGCGGGTGAGACGCTTTGCACCCAAAATGGAGGGGGTTCCGCCCCCGAGATAGACGGTGTCCACCCGATAGCCCTCCGCGCGTGGGGCCATCTCGGCCAGGTTGCGCGTGATGGCGCGTAGGTAGCGGTCCATCTCCCCCTCATGGCCGGCCAGGGAGTAGAAGTCGCAGTAGGCGCACTTGCTGCGGCAGAATGGGATGTGCAGGTACAGCCCCAGCCTGCGCCCGCGCTGGGCCTTGGAATAGGCCCGCTGGAGCTTTTCCCGCTCGCGCTGGTGACGGCGGATATATTTCAGCATGGTTGCAGCCCTCTTTTCCGTATCATGTGTCAGTCTGATGGTATTATACGGGAAAAGAGGGCCGGGGAAAAGGGGAAATTCGCGCCTCAGTCGCTGACTGTGATGTCCAGCGTCCCCTCTGCCTCCTCCGGGACAGCTGCGCCGAGGGAGTAGAGCTGACTGTTGGTCAGGTTCTGGAACGAACCGGTCTCCCCGATGGCAAGCGGCATCTGAAGATCGGGCTCGTCTGTCTCCGTCCGCTCTGCCGTGCCGATATAGAGATAGGCCGTCACTGCAAAGTCGGATTGATTGGAGACGGTGATCTGCTCGCTGTTGGTCTGAAAGCGTTCCGTCCCGCCGATTTTGCAGACTGCCTCGAACGGCCCGGACTGCGTGTAGCGGTATGCCTCTTCCTCGCTCAGGTCGTAGTGCGGCAGCGCATCCGCCTGGCTCGCCGGGCTGGTGCTCACGTCTGTCCCGTCCACCGCGCCGGACTCCCGCGCGGCACAAGACGAGAGCAGGCAGGCCGCCGTGAGCAAGAGCGCCAGAGCCCGTGGCATCCTTTTCATGAACATCCCTCCGGTTCTGATGCCAGTATATCATAGCAATTGGAACCGGTGGACGTTCTGCCAAAATCTTTCCCAAATCTTAAGAAATCCGCTTTCTCGCCCCTCCGGCCAAATTGACAGCATCCCTCCCGTCTCTTATAATCAAATGTAATCAAGTCCCATGAGAGCGGGGTGATGGCACATGACAATCGGCGCGTCCCTTCCTGGCCCCCGCCGTCTCGACCTCGTCATCGACGACAGCCGCGACGGGCGGCGGGTCTACGACCTGCTGCGGCGGGAGCTGGGCCTCTCCGGTACGCTGCTGCGGCGGGTGAAGTGGCTGGAGGACGGCATCCTCTTAGACGGGGTGCGGGTGACCACTCGGGCGACCGTGCGCGCAGGCCAGGTGCTCTCCGTCCGCCTCTCCGACCCGGAGCGGCCCGCTATCCCGCCGGTGGAAGGACCGCTGCACCTCGTCTATGAGGACCGCGACCTCGTGGTGGTGGACAAAGCGGCCGGAGTCCCCTCCCACCCCGGGCCGGGGCACTGGTCAGACAGCCTGGGCAACTACCTCGCCGCCCACTTTGCGCACGCCGACCCTGCCGCCGGATTCCACCCCGTCCACCGGCTGGACCGGGGGACCTCCGGCCTGATGGCGGTCGCCAAACACCCTTACGCCCAGGAGCGGCTGAAACATCAGCTCCACACCGGCGGCTTTCAGCGCGTCTATCTCGCCGTGTGCCGGGGACAGCTCAGCCCGGCGGATGGGACGATCGACGCGCCCATCGGCCGGTGCCCGGACTCCATCCTGAAACGCCAGGTGTCGGCGGACGGGCAGCGGGCGGTCACCCATTACCGGACGCTGCTCACCTGGGCGGACCGGAGCCTGCTCGTCCTCCGGCTGGAAACGGGGCGGACGCATCAGATTCGCGTCCACCTCGCCTGGCGCGGATGCCCGCTGCTGGGAGACTTTCTCTACGGCGAGGAGCGGCCCGAGCTGATCGCCCACCCCGCGCTGCACAGCTTTCAGCTCTCGCTCCTGCATCCGGTCACCGGCGCGCGCCTGTCGCTCATCCAGCCGCCGCCGGAGGATATCCTTCGCCTGCTGCCGGAGCAGGCGGGAGAAAAAATCCTGCAAATTGCGAAAACAGGTCCACTTTTTTTCTGCTGACGCCGGGCAATACCGCAGTGGTCCCGTTTCTGCACGAAATGCCGGCAGTAAAAGCGGCAGTGCGCCCGGCGCAGCGGCGGGTTTCTCTTGACTAACCGACACTTTCCGGGGAAAATTTAACTAAAGAAGTCTGTCCCCGAATCCTGTCCTTTATCACCGGGAAAGGGGCCATGGTTCTTAATCTACTCAGACGCAGAGAAAGGAATGTACTTTTATGATCTATTCCAGCGAAGTACAGAATATGTGTCCTGTCACCAAGGGCGCGTATCACGGTCCTGCTCCCATTCCCGAGGAGGGCAAATGGGTCCAGGCGAAAGAGATCAAGGACATCTCCGGCTTCACCCACGGCGTGGGCTGGTGCGCTCCCCAGCAGGGCGCCTGTAAGCTGTCCCTGAACATCAAGGACGGCATCATTGAGGAGGCTCTGGTGGAGACCTTGGGCTGCACCGGCATGACCCACTCTGCCGCCATGGCCGGCGAGATCCTGATCGGCAAGACCATCCTTGAGGCTCTGAATACCGACCTGGTGTGCGACGCGATCAACACCGCCATGCGCGAGCTGTTCCTGCAGATCGTCTATGGCCGCAGCCAGACCGCGTTCTCCGAGGGTGGCCTGGCCATCGGCGCTTCGCTGGAAGACCTGGGCAAGGGCATGATGGGCCAGGTGGGCACCATCTTCGCCACCAAGGCGAAGGGCCCGCGTTACCTCTCCCTGACCGAGGGCTACATCACCCGCATCGCCCTGGACGACAACAGCGAGATCATCGGCTATGAGTTTGTCCATCTCGGCAAGATGATGGACGCCATCAAGAAGGGCGTGGACGCCAACGAGGCCCTGGAGAAGGCCAAGGGCACCTATGGCCGCTTTGCCGAGGCCGTCAAGTACATCGACCCCAGAAAGGAGTAAGGTGATTAGACATGGCACTGTTTGAATCTTATGAGAGACGAATCGGCCAGATCGCTCCTGTTCTGGCTGAGTATGGCATCTCCTCCGTCGAGGAGTGCCGCGACATCTGCAAGGCCGCCGGCTTTGACCCCTATGAGATCGTCGCGGGCATCCAGCCCATCTCCTTTGAGAACGCCCGCTGGGCTTACACCGTGGGCGCCGCCATCGCGCTGAAGAAGGGCGTGAAGACCGCCGCGGACGCCGCCGAGGCGATCGGCATCGGCCTGCAGGCCTTCTGCATCCCCGGCTCCGTCGCCGACGACCGCAAGTTCGGCCTGGGCCACGGCAACCTGGGCGCCAGGCTGCTGCGCGATGACACCAAGTGCTTCGCCTTCCTGGCCGGCCACGAGTCCTTCGCCGCCGCCGAGGGCG
>CAYWUA010000070.1:0-6056 GCA_964461385.1 uncultured Oscillospiraceae bacterium | reverse complement strand
CGGGCCGCTGCCAGTTGAAAACGATACGACTCACCCCAGCCGCGCGCCCAGGCGGGAGAGCAGCTCGTTGGTGATGGTGCCGCAGGTCTCGGCCAGCTCCTCTGCGCGGATCTCCGCCCCGCCGTCCCGACCGATCAGAGTGGCTGTGTCGCCGGGCTGTACGCCCTCCACTTCGGTCACGTCGGCCAGCAGCTGGTCCATGCACACCCGCCCCACAATGGGGCAGCGCTGCCCGTGCAGCAGCAGCCCGCCGCCGCGCGCGCCGAGGTCGCGGGGAATCCCGTCGGCGTAGCCGATGGAGACGACGGCCAGCCGCGTCTCCCGTTCGGCCCGAAAGGCCAGGCCGTAGCCCGCGCCCTCCCCCTCGGCCAGCGTCCGCACGGTGGCCACCCGGGCGCGCAGGGAGAGGACGGGCCGCAGGTCCAGCGGCTGGCGGACCGGGGAGCGGTCGCTCCCGACGCCGTAGAGGGCGATGCCCACCCGCGCGTAGTGGCAGGGCTGCTCCGGCAGGTTCCAGACGCCGTAGCTGGCCTGGATATGGACCCGCCCGGGCCGGCAGCCCGCCGCACGCATCCAGTCCAGCGTCCGGTAGAACCGTTCCAGCTGGGATTGCGTGAACACCTCGGCCGCGTCGTCCGTCCGGTCAGAGAGGCACAGGTGAGAGAACACCCCGTCGATCTTCAGCCGCGGCAGGCGGTACAGCCGCGCAATCGCCTCGTGGTCATCTGCCGGGATGCCGAGCCGGTGCATCCCGGTGTCCAGCGCGAGGTGGACGTGTACCGTCCGCCCCTGCGAGGCGAGGGCCTTCCCGTGCGCCTCATCCACCACCGCCTGGGTCAGACGCCAGCGCGCCAGGCGCGCGGCCTCCTCCGGCGGCGTCCAGCCCAGAATGAGGATGACGCCCCGGATGCCCGCCCGGCGCAGCGCGATCCCCTCCGCCAGCGTGGCCACGGCGAAGGTATGGACGCCCTCCCGCCCCAGGCTCCGGGCGACCCGCACCGCCCCATGCCCGTAGGCGTCCGCCTTGATGACCGCCATCAGGCGGCAGCGCGTCCCGAGGGCGCGCCGGAGGACGCGCGCGTTGTGGCGCAGGGCGTTTTCGTCCACCTCCCGCCAGGCGCGCGCCCTGCGGCTTAGCGGCGGCAGCAGCAGACGGCGCCGGAGCAGGCAAAACCCGACCGAGAGCCCCGCGCTGGCGGCCAGCACCGCCAGATAGTGCCCCAGGCTGTTCGTGACCAGCGCGCCCTCCCAGCCGAGCACCTCTGCCGCGCCGCGCACGAGCACGATGCACCAGGGATGGAGCAGATAGACCAGGGCGGAGACCTCCCGCGCCGGCCTGCACTCTCCGCGGTTCCAGTGAAGCAGGAGGGAGAAGAGAAAGACCATGCACACCGGGAGAAATATGTACATGCTGTCATGCCGCTGGACGTCCAGACTGTGCAGCCAGAGCCCCTCCGCGCTCATCGCGGCAAAGGAGAGGGCCGTGCCAAGGGCGGAGAGCCTCGGCCCAAAGCGCACGCCCGCCGCGCCGAGAAGCAGAAAGAGCGGGGCGAAGAACAGCCCGTTGCGCGTGTAGGAGGAGAGGCGGAAGAGCGCCTGATAGAAGCCCTCCAGCGCCGGGACCCCGGAGAGGAAGCCGTAGTAGCTGTCCCCGCCCAGGCCGATTAGGTAGAGCAGGCCGGCCACCGGCAGCGCCACGCGCAGACTTAGCCGGGCGAGCTGCCAGGCGATCAGCACCCCCAGCATCACCGCCGGGAAGTACCAGAGATGGTAGAACGTCCCGTCAAAGAGCAGCAGGCGCGGCCAGTCCGATACCGGGTCCATCCCGCGGTAGAAGTTGAGCGGCAGATAGAGCAAAATGGCTGCCCCGTAAAGCAGGGCCATCTTTCGCTCCAGCTGTCCGACGCCCTTCCAGCCGCCCCGGGCGAGAAAGTAGCCGCTCACCATCAGAAAGAAGGGGACCGCCAATCGGGCGAGCACCCGCGTGAGATAGAAGTCTCCCAGCGCGCTGTACGTCGTGAGGGGGGAGGTGTGGATGGCGACCACCAGCGCCGCCGCCGCGAGCCGCGCCACGTCCAGCGCGGGGAGAGAGCGCCTCATGCGAGCACCCCCCAAGCGGTGACGACAAAGCCGTCCACGTTATTGCCCGACACCTGGCAGCAGCCGTCCGGCAGCTCTGCCTCCGTCTCCGCCCCGCGGCAGGGGACGAAGAACACCTGCGCCATCCAGCCGCCCGGGAGCAGGCAGCTCAGCTCCTGGCGCCGCAGCAGGTCAATGTATTCCTCCAGGCAGAGGTTCCGCTCCGTCATCAGCCGCGCATGCGGCAATCCGACATAGCGAAAGTGCCACGGCTCGGCGGCAATGCCGGTGAGCGACTGCTTGTCGCGCTCATAGCGGCAGATGAAGCCGTAGTCCGCCGCCCGGCGGCGGAAGGCGCCGCACACGCCGTAGTCGGGGAAGGCGGGGCGGATGAAATCGATCTTGCCTGCCGCCTGCCCCAGGTCGATGGCAAGGCCGGTCTGGTGCTCGCTGCACCCGGGCAGGGCGACGTAGCTGTGGGTGAAGTGCTCCCCGTGTGCGGCGAGGCTCTCGTCCCAGATCTGCTGCTGCTCCGCCTGGTTGCGCCAGCCGGAGACGGGGATGATCGACCCGTCCCCGTGGACCTGGCGGATGCAGTCGGCCAGCAGCCGCGCGGCCTGCCGGTCCATCCGCACGTCGGGATAGCGCTCATCCACCGGGGCCAGGCGGATGCTGTGCCCGGGCCTCAGCGCGTGTCCGGCGTTGACCAGGATGAGCGGCCCGCGCCAGACCTGCTCCTCCTTCAGGATTACCCGTCTCATGACGCTGCCCCCAGCGCGATCAGCCGCTCGACCAGATCGTCAAAGCCGATCCCAATCCCGCGCATCATGCTCGGGTAGCGGCTGTGGGCGGTGAAGCCGGGAATGGTGTTTACCTCGTTGAAGACAATCTCCCTCTCCGGCGTGAGGAACAGGTCCACCCGCGCGAACACCCGGCAGCCGAGCGCGCGGTAGACCGTCTTGGCCGCTGCCTGGATCGCGGCGGCCTGCTCCGGGGAGATGCGGGCCGGGCAGTGGATGGCGGAGGTCTTGAGGGTGTACTTCTCCTCAAAGTCGAAGAACCCGTGGCTCAGCTCGATCTCGTCCACCAGCCCGACGGTGAGCGCGTCGTTTCCCAGCACGGCGCAGCCCACCTCAAACCCAGCGATGGCCTCCTCCAGCAGCACCTCGCCGTCGTGGCGGAAGGCCTCTGCCACCGCCGGGAGGAGGGCCTCCTCCCGCTCCACCCGGCTGATGCCGAAGGAGGACCCGGCGCGCACCGGCTTGACAAAGAGGGGATAGCCCAGCTGCTCTGCCGCCTCCAGTGCCGCTTGGTCCGCCTGCCCGGGGCGCAGCAGCGCGCTCCGGGGGACGCTCACCCCGGCGAGGGCCGCGAGTTTGTGGGCGCGGTCCTTGTCCATGCACAGGGCGGAGGAGAGGGCACCGCAGCCGATCACCGGCACGCCCGCCAGCTCCAGCAGGCCCTGCACCGTGCCGTCCTCCCCGTTTTTGCCGTGCAGGACGGGGAAGGCCGCGTCAAACGGCAGCGCCTGTCCGGAGCCGTCCAGGAGCAGCACCGCCGCCGCACCGCGGTCCAGCCGCAGCGTGCAGGGGACGCAGTGCGCTCCGTCCCGCTCCCAGCTCCCGTCCGGCAGGCGGCCGAAATCGCCGGTGTAATAGAGCCAGCGCCCGTCCCGCGTGATACCGACGGTCAGCGGCGTGTGCTGCGCGCGGTCGAGGTGGCTGAGCACGGCGTGGGCGGACTGGAGCGAGATATCGTGCTCCGTCGAGCAGCCGCCAAAGAGGAAGAGAATGACATCCTGTTTCATACAAAAGACCTCCTGCTCCGGGCAAAAAAGACGCCCTGGTCCGGTGTGAATGGAATACCGGCTCAGGGCGCGCCAGCCTCGCAGGGGAAGCGCTGTCTCAGACGGGAGATGGAAAAATCCGCCCTGTCCCGGCACCAAAATGGTACCAAAACAGGGCGGAAGATGTTTGTGCTCTTTCCCGCGAAAATCTTGCGGGGCGCTTGTGAAATTCTTGCGAAATTCTTACGGCGTTCCGGCAGGGGCCACCGCAGCCGCCGTGCGTGGCAGGGTGATGGTGAAGCAGATGCGGTTGTCCTGGCTCCAGGCCTCGATGGTCCCGCCGTGCAGCTCGACGATCTCCTTGGCGATCGCGAGGCCCAGCCCGGCCCCGCCGCTGTGCGTGGAGCGCGCGCTGTCGAGCCGGAAGAACTGCTCAAAGACGCGGTTCAGCTTCTCCGGCGGGATGGTCCGACCCTCGTTGGTAAACGAGAGGAGGAGCTGCGACTCCGTCTCCCGCCCGGTGATCTCCACCGTGCTGTTTGGAAAGCTGTAGTAGCAGGCGTTTCGCAGGAGGTTGTCAAACACCCGCGCGAGCTTGTCCGGGTCGCAGGAGTAGACCAGCTTGGGCGGCAGGTCAAGCCGGCAGCGCAGCCCCTTCTCCTCCAGCTGGGGGAGAAATTCGCTCGTCACCTGCTCGAGCATCCGCCGCAGGTCCACCGGCTGCAGCTCCAGCTCCAGATGGGAGAGGCTGAACCGGGTGATGTCGAAGAACTCGTTGATCAACTCCTCCAGCCGCTGGGCCTTTTCCAGCGCGATGCCGGTGTAACGCGCGCGCAGCTCGGGGGAAATCTGCGGCTCGTCGTGCAGGAGGGTGAGGTAGCCGATCACGCTGGTGAGCGGGGTCTTGAGGTCGTGGGCGAGGTAGACGATCAGGTCGCTCTTGCGCTGTTCCTCCGCCCGGGCCAGCTCTGCCTGCTGCAGCGCCTTTTCCCGCACGAGGTTGAGCTCCCGCTCGATCTGGACCAGCGCCCGCGGAAGGACCACCGGACGGCTGTCCGGCTGGGCAAGCTGTTCGGCCGCGTGCACCACCTCGTCGAGATAGCGCAGCGGGCGGCGAAAGAAGAGATAGGTGATGACAATCCACCCGCCCAGGATGCCGGTGAAGATGACGAGCGGCAGATAGTCTCGCACCCAGGCGAGAATCCAGTAGACCGGATCGGTGGGCTGCCAGGTGATCATATGGCACAGCGACCAGCCGGCGATCCCGCAGAAGAAAAAGGCGAAGACATAGACGATGATCGCGGCAAAGTACTGCACCAGCAGCCAGCGGGAGATCTGGCTGCGGTAGGGGGAGCGGGTGCGCCCCGCCGGTGTCTCGTTACTCAACGGTGTAGCCCACCCCCCACACGGTCTTGACGAATTTGGGCCGCCTGCTCGGCTCGTGCATCTTCTCGCGCAGCCGGGCGACGTGGCTCATGACGGTGTTGTTGCTGTCCAGGAACTTCTCCCCCCAGACCGCCTCAAACAGCTCCTCGCTGGAGACCACCTTACCCCGCCGCTGGCAGAGATACCAGAGGATGTCAAACTCCCGCGGCGTGAGCGCCAGCTCCTCCCCGTAGAGCAGGCACTTGTGCGTCGTCCGGGAGATCTGGAGGCCCCGGAAGTCAAAGGCGTCCTCCGGCTCCTCCTCGCCCGGCCGGTTATAGCGCTTGTAGCGCCGCAGCTGGGTCTTCACCCGGGCCATCAGTTCGAGCGGGTTAAAGGGCTTGGTGATGTAGTCGTCCGCCCCCAGGGTGAGGCCCATGATCTTGTCCATGTCCTCCACCTTGGCCGTGAGCATCAGGATGGGGAAGAGGTGCTTTTCCCGGATGCGCTGGCAGAGGGTGAAGCCGTCCATATCCGGCAGCATCACGTCCAGGATGGCCAGGTCGATCTCCTCCCGCTCCAGGCATTCGAGCGCCCCGGCGGCGTTGTAGAACTTGTGGACGGCAAAGCCGTCGTTTTTCAGGTAGACCTCTACCAGGTCCGCAATAGCGGCCTCGTCGTCTACCAGCAGAATCTGTGTCATCAGTGCATGTCCTCGCTGATACGGAGATTTAGCGTGTCGACAAAGGTCGGCACGCTCGAACAAAATCTATGATTTTGTTCGCAATATGCGGCCGACCCGTGCGCCCCTGCGGGGCACACTCCC
>CAYWUA010000069.1:0-6889 GCA_964461385.1 uncultured Oscillospiraceae bacterium | reverse complement strand
GCCAAAGGCGGCACGGAAATGCCCTTTGGGTACGCGCAGTGGGACTGCAAACTCCAAGCAAATGCTTGCATTTGCTTGGAATTACTCGCCCGTCTCCACCATGACGTTGTCCGTGCCGTGCAGCTCGAACTCTTCCATGTAAGCGTCCATCCGCTCGTTGAGCTCATCCATATTGTGCTCATCGATGGGCACATCGTTCATGTCCCGCCGGGCCAGCTCCTCGGCCAGGATGCGGAAAAAGATAGCGTCCTCATAATCGGCAATCGCCTCGTGAATGCCGCCGTTGACGTAGGCAGGGCTGGGCAGATGCACGCCGCCATAGCTGATGGTGAGCGCACCCATCCCCTCCTCTTCCGCCTTGCCAAAGAGCAGGTTTTGCACCTGATCGTAATCTGTAAAACGGTCCTCCCCCCGGGCGGAGTTGAGCACCCAGTTGCCGATGTAGGCCATGTCAAGCAGGCGGCGGAATTGTTTTGCAGTAAGTTTCAGTTCCATTCCCACGACCTCCTCTCTGGGCCGGCGGCCGGCCGCCCCAGCGCCCCGCAGGCGGAGCCTTTTGCATGTTCCTATTATAGTATAGTATATTTCTCCCGCTTGTCAATCGGCACCGCTTATGAAATATTTCCCTTGTCTTCCGGTCTGTTATGACGTATTATATTACATACGGCTGTGGCGCGGCCATAGCTAAGTGAACGGACAGAGAGGAGGCGGCCCTATGGATCCTCGCCCGATTGGCGTGTTTGACTCCGGCCTGGGCGGGCTGACCGCCGTGCGCGAGCTGGCCGCGCGGATGCCGGAGGAGCAGATCATCTACTTCGGCGACACCGGCCGCGTGCCCTATGGCAGCCGCAGCCGGGAGACCATTATCAAATACGCCCGGCAGGACGTGACATTTCTCCGCTCGTTTGATCTCAAGAGCCTCGTGATCGCCTGCGGCACGGTGAGCTCGGCGGCCATCGGCCTGCTGCGGCAGGAACAGGATCTGCCCATCTTCGGCGTGGTGGAGCCGACCGCGCACCGCGCCGTCGCCCTCACGCGCAGCAACCGCATCGGCCTGATCGCCACCCAGGCGACCATTGCCTCCGGCGCTTACGAGCGGGTGATCCGTGCGCGTGACCCCGAGGCGCAGATCTTCGCGGCCGCCTGCCCGCTGTTTGTGCCGCTGGTAGAAAACGGGCGCACCCGGCCGGGCGATGTGGTGATCGAGACGGTCGTGCGGGACTATCTCACCCCCATCCGGGACGCCGGAGTGGACGTGCTGGTGCTCGGGTGCACCCACTATCCCCTGCTGCGCGAGGTGATCGGCCGGTTTATGGGTCCCGAGGTCTCCTTGGTGGACTCGGGCGCCGAGGTCGCCCACGAGGTGGGCCGCTGGTTGTCCGGGCACGGCGCCCTCGCCGCCCCCGGCCAGACCGGCAGCTGCCGCTGGTACGTGAGCGACTCGACGGCGGGCTTTCGCGACCTCGCGGCCGTCTTTCTCGGCCGGCCGGTGACAGAGCCGGTGGAACAGATCGACATCGAACGGTATTGACACAAAGGAGCGCTTCTATGACGACTAAAGAGGTAATCATCTCGATCGAGGGACATCAGGGCTACGAAGGCATGGACAACGACGATGTCCGCCTGGTCACTGCCGGCACGCTGACCGAGCAAGCGGGCACGATCGACCTGTGCTACCAGGAAAGCGAGCTGACCGGGATGGAGGGCACCACCACCGTCTTTCAGATTCAGGGCCCCCGCGTCACCCTGATGCGCACCGGCAGGGTCTGCTCCCAGATGGTCTTTGAGCAGGGGCGGCGGCACCTGTCGCTCTACTCCACGCCGTACGGCAACCTTCAGATCGGCGTGTCCACCAGCCGCCTGCGCTCCGACCTCGACGCGCGCGGCGGCCAGCTGGAGATCGACTACGCCATCGAGATTGACCATGCGCTGGCCGGACGCAGCGCCTTTCGCATCTCGGTGCGTGAGGCGTGCCAGGGACAACTGAAGCAGTGATGTTTTTGCGGGCCGGCAAATGTCGGCCCGCGCTTGCTATTGGGGAAGGAGGTTTTCCCGGTGGATTTGATCGCCCCATACTGCGCCCGGGCGGAGGAGCTGCTGCGCGCCGCGGCGGAGCTGGAAGCGGACGCCCCCGTCCCCCTCAAGCGCAGCCGGGGCGCGCTCCTCTGTGCGCTCGCGCACCAATGCGCCCCGGTAGACCGCGCCGCCGCCGCTGCCCTCGCCGCGCGCTGGGCCGCGCGCATCGCCCCCCGGGCGGCGGACTGGGCGGACGTCTCCGCGCAGTCCGCCCTGGTGGTGTTCGCCCTGAACGCCGGCGGCTGGCGCGCCCTGCGCGACGGCCTGCGCGAGGTCCCCTGGGCGGCGGCAGGAGAGGCGGACCTCACCGCGCTCTGGCCCGCCCTCTCCCTCGGCGCGCGCGCCAGGCGGGACGGGTCCAACCCCGCCTTTGTGACAAGCTATGTGCTGTGCCGCTGCCGGGCGCTCGCCGGGCAGGGCGGCCCCGCCGGGCAGGAGAGCCTGCCGCCCGGGCTGCTCTGGACCATGGCGCAGGGGCCGCGCGGCGGCGGGGCCGCGCGCTGGGCGGAGGAGGTTGCGCGGCGCTGGCTCGCCCTGCCGCCCACCCAGCGGCGCGACTGCGCCCTCGCCGAGGCGGTGGGCAAGGCGCTCGAGAGCGCCGTCTTGCGCTGACTTCACAAAATATTCACCCAAACGGGGCGCCGTGCGGTATAATATGGGTAACCTGGATGGTTTCGGCCACATCAGAATGTGCACGGTTTTTGGTGCAATGCGCCCGATGCTGTGGTATAATGGTGTCACTGGAAACTCCTCGGACAGCGGATCCGTCCGTCCATCGCAGCGTAAGGGGGAAGAATGCTATGACCAAGGTACTGATTGTAGAAGACGACAACAATATCGCCCAGCTGCTCCAGCTCTACCTGGAAAAAGAGGGCTTTGAGACCGCGACGGCGCCGGACGGCGGCAAGGGCGTGGAACTCTTTCGCAGCTACCATCCCGACCTGGTGCTGCTGGATATCATGCTCCCGGTGATTGACGGCTGGGGCGTGTGCAAAAAGATTCGCGAGACCGACCAGACGCCCATCATCATGATCACCGCCAAGGGAGAGACGACGGACAAGGTCTCCGGCCTGGAGATGGGCGCGGACGATTACATTGTCAAGCCCTTTGAGATGAAGGAGGTGCTCGCGCGCATCCACGCGGTCCTGCGCCGCTACGGCCACAGCGAAGGGGAGAACCCCAAAAAGCTCACCTTTGACAAGTTAGTGATCAATATGGAGTCCTACGAGCTGCTGGTGGACGGCAAGCGGGTGGACACGCCGCCCAAAGAGATGGAGCTGCTCTTCCACCTTGCCTCCTCGCCCAACCGGGTCTTCACGCGCAACCAGCTGCTCGACGAGGTGTGGGGCTTTGACTATTTCGGCGACAGCCGGACGGTGGATGTGCACATCAAGCGCCTGCGCGAGAAGCTGGAGGGCGTGAGTGACCAGTGGAGCCTCAAGACGGTGTGGGGCGTCGGCTATAAGTTTGAACTGCGCACCTGATGGCCGCTTTCCGTGCGGCGGAAAGGAAGGTTGGCATGGACACTCTCTTTAAGCGGCACTTTCTGCTCACGGCAGGGATGATCCTCCTGTCGTTTGCCCTGCTCGCCGTCGCGTTTGTCTCGCTGAGCTACCAGTACTCCTTCCGCCAGCAGCGCGAGAGCCTGGATGACAAGGCCAGCTATGTCGCCGCGCTGGCCGGGCAGCTGATGTACCGCAATATGCTCAACGAAAATGAAAATTTTGAGGGCTATGTCGCCGCTGCTGCGCAGCTGATCGACTCGGATATCGTCCTGTGCCAGGCGGACGGGGTGATCCTGTTCGCCTGCGACGAGGGCAATGTGAACTGGGACTGGAAAGGCCGGGCCATTCCCTCCTCCGTCCTGGACCAGATGTCCTCTGCCGGCTCGTACACCGGGATGAGTGACCTGAACATCTACTCCGGCCGCCGCTTTGTCTCCGGCGCGCCCATTTCCCTGACCATCGGCGAGACAGTCTATCTCTACGGCTATGCCTTTGTCTCCTCCTCGGCGGAGGATCTGACCGAGATGTGGCGCGTGTTTGCCACCATCTTCTTCTTTACTGCGGTGGTGGTGCTCTGCGTGGCGTTTATCTCCTCCTCCATCTTCTCCCTCCAGCAGACCAAGCCGCTCAAAGACATGACGGACATCGTCCGGCGGTTCGGCATGGGCGAGTATGACCTGCGTGTGGACGACTGCAAGCGAAACGACGAGGTGGGCGAGCTGGCCCGGGCCTTTAACTCCATGGCAGAATCCATCGCCAGCGCTGAGCAGCGGCGCAGCGAGTTTGTGGCCAACATCTCCCACGAGCTCAAGACGCCGATGACCACGATCTCCGGCTTTGCCGACGGCATCCTGGACGGCACCATCCCCCCGGAGCGAGAGCGGGAATATCTCCAGACCATCTCGGACGAGACACGGCGCCTGGCCCGGCTGGTACGCCGGATGCTGGATATGTCCAAACTCCAGTCCGGCGAGTTGGTCCTCAGCCAGACGGAGTTTGACATCAACGAGATCATGGCGCAGGTGCTTATCAGCCTGGAGGGCAAGATCAACAGCCGCAGCCTGGACGTGGACGCCCACATCCCGGACAGCGCCACCATGGTCTGGGGCGACCCGGACGCGGTGACGCAGGTGTGCTATAACCTGCTGGACAACGCGATCAAGTTCTCCACCCCCGGCACAGTGATCGGCGTTGCCATCACGCCGCGCGCGGGCAAGGCGTATGTCTCCGTGCGCGACACCGGCGAGACCATCCCCGCCGAGGAGCTTCCCCTCATCTTTGACCGCCTGCACAAGTCCGACCGCTCGCGCAGCCTGGACAAGGAAGGGGTGGGCCTCGGGCTGTATCTGGTGAAGACCATCCTCAACAACCTGAAAGAGACCATCACCGTGCACAGCAAAGACGGCGTGACCGAGTTTGTTTTTACGCTGACCCTCTCCTGCTGAGCACCCCGAGACGAGAGAGAAGCGAGGAAAGGCATATGTACGACAGCGACGACATCCGCTATCAGGCCCCCACCGAGCGCCCGCCCTGGGAGCTCTCCCCCACCAGCCATCTGCGCGAGTGGCTCTCCCGCCCCGGCGCGGAGGAACCGGACGAGTTCTCCGACCGCCAGGCGCGCCGCTCCCGGGCGGCGCGGGAGCGCCATCACCGCCGCCAAAAGACGGAGAGCGCACGGCTGAGCGCCCAGCGCGCTGCGGACCAGGCCAACCTGCGCCGCATTTCCACCAGCGAGCGCGGCGACCCGGAGACGGTGGGCCAGCCCACCGCGTGGGACCGGCCCGGCCCGCAGCCGGACAGCGCCCGGACAGCGGCCTCCGCCCGGCCCAAGACAGGGCCGGACCCGCGCGGAGCGCGGTATGTCTATTCGCGCCCGTCCGCCGCGGCTCCGGCCTCCGCCGTAGGCCGCCAGTCTAACCAGTCGCGCACGCTGTTTTTCGTCGTGCTGGTGATCTGTCTGGCGGTCCTCGCCGTCGTTGTGGCGAATTTCGCCGCCGGGAGCAGCTCCGTCTCCAGCGCGGAGGTCCCCGCCTGGGAGGACGATGCGTTCGAGGTCCTGCCCGAGCCGGACGAGAGCTGGAATGACGCTTGGGACGATATGTTCGAGACGGAGGAGTCCGCCGATCCGGCGGATGAGATGGCGCAGAGCCTGCCTCAGGCAGAGCTTCCCGGCGATCTCACCCTCGAGCTGCAGTCCTCCGAGGGGCGCGAGCCGCTCTCCTACCAGGAGATCTATCAGCGCTGCATGCCCTCCGTCGTCTCCATCAGCACCGAGAGCGCCGAAGGGCTGGGCAGCGGGACCGGGATCGTCCTCACGGAGGACGGGTACATCCTCACCTGCAACCATGTGATTGAGGACACCTATACCTGCCAGGTAACCACCTGGGATGACGCGGTCTATGATGCCACGCTGGTCGGCGGCGACGCACAGACCGACCTGGCCGTGCTCAAAATTGACGCTTCCGGTCTGACGCCCGCCGAGTTTGGCCGGTCGGACGAGCTGACGGTGGGGGACGAGGCCCTCGCCATCGGCGACCCGCTGGGCAGCACCCTGCGCGGGACGCTCACCAACGGCATTATCTCCGCCATCAACCGCGATGTGACGGTGAACGGCTATCAGATGACCCTGATTCAGACCACCGCCGCGCTCAACTCTGGCAACTCCGGCGGGCCGCTGATCAACATCTACGGCCAGGTGGTGGGGGTGACGAATATGAAGATGAACTCCACCAACGTGACGGTGGAGGGGTTGGGCTTTGCCGTACCCACCTCGGTTGTGCAGGAGATTCTGCCCATCCTCGCCGAGCGCGGCTATGTCAGCCGCCCGGTGCTCGGCATCTCCTGTATCACCTCGGACGGCACGGAGGGACCGGCGGGCCTGATCGTCGCCTCTATTGACAGCGCGTCTGACGCCGGGGCGCGGGGCCTGCTCGTGAACGACTGCATCACCCACGTTGACGGCGAGCCGGTGAGCGAGGTCTCTCAGGTTCGCACGATTCTGGAGTCACACGCCATCGGCGATGAGATCACCCTCACCGTCCAGCGTCTGGACGAGGAGAGCGGCCAGTGGGAGGAGCTGTCCATCACCATCACGCTGATGGACCAGGCGGATCTGGCCGACTGAGCTGAAAAACGCACAGTCTGTCGAAAAGGTCTCACCGAGTTTGGCTCGAAGAGCCAAATGGAATTTAATTCATTTTGGGCGCGGGCATGTACCGGGCCAAAAATACTGATAGTCCGACGAGTGTACGGTTTTTTGGAACAAAAATCCGTGCGCGTGGGAGGACTGCAAACTCGCGCAAATGCTT
>CAYWUA010000068.1:0-7133 GCA_964461385.1 uncultured Oscillospiraceae bacterium | reverse complement strand
TAGTACCGGAAATACAGAATGGTTTCTATCTTCTCATTGACCATCAATCTGATAAGACGGATATTTTAGAACGGGCTTCATTCAATTTGACGGTTGGATTGTATGATGCAGACAACAACATTTTGTACTGCTGCATACTGGACACATGACCATAACATTGATGCGAACCCCTGTCTTAATCGTCATCTAAACAACTGAATACATCTACCGAGAGCAGCAATTTTTAACCTGAAAATGGCTGCTCTTTTCTTTTGCCCAGATAAGGTAGAATCAGTTTCGCAAAAATAAAAAGAGACATGGATTGCAGCCCTCTGGCAGAATGAAGTCACGACACACCATTCTGAAAGGAGACAGCAAACCATGTCCGAGAAGATTGTACAGCTAAATGAGGAAGTAATCAAGGGGCAGCTCAAAGAACTGGTTCGAGGCAGCGTAGCGGAAACTCTACTCCTTTCCCAAGGGATACGACAAAAAACAGGAGTTGCCCAACCGGCAGCTCCTGCAAAAAATCATATGACGGCTGCATGTGGCGGTATTATCCGTATCGTCAGGGAAAAGGGTCGAAGTTGAAGGACTTCTTCTCAGCCTGCCAGTACAAGCGCCTCTGTGTTTGGATGTGAGGACAGGATACCTCCGGTACAGAAAAAATACAAGAGCGCGCCTCCCATAACGCCATATGAAATGACAAAAAACGGGCCGCCCGGTGATGTCCCGCGCGGAGAGCGGAGGAAAAGCCGTACGCCGGAATTGGGCAAAGGCGCGCACCCCGTCCATCAGAATCCGCCTGACAGAAATTTCCCCGCCTGCTCCATCGCCTGCTCCGCTTTTTTGATGGGAAACATCTGGAAGACATGCCAGAAGTTTTCCCACTCCTCCAGCCGGCACAGGACGCCCGCGTCCAGCATCCGGCGGCGCAGCCGGGTGGCGTCGGAGCGCAGAATCTCATGGCTGCCCACCTGAATCAGGGTGGGCGGAAAGCCGGAGAAGTCGGCAAACAGGGGAGAGAGATGCGCGTCGCGCAGGTTGCGGCCCGCGGCGTAGGCGTGCCGCACGGCGTGGATATAGTTTGCGGTGAGCATGGGGTCCAGGTCGCGGCAGAGGGCATAACTCTCCCCGGTGCAGGTCAGGTCCGTCCAGGGGGAGAAGAGGGCCAGCCGCTGCGGCAGCCTCCGCCCGGCCTCCCGCAGGCGCAGCGTGAGCACCAGGGCGAGATTCCCTCCCGCCGAGTCTCCCAGCACCGCCGTGTCGCGCGCCCCGTAGCCGAGGTGCATCAGATAGTCCCAGGCGTGCAGCGCGTCCTCCACCGCGGCGGGATATGGGTGTTCCGGCGCGAGACGGTAGGCGAAGCAGAGCACCGCGTACCCCGTCACCTGCGCCGTCTTGGAGGCCAGAATCCGCGAGTACTGCAGCGTTCCCGCCGTATAACCGCCCCCGTGGCAGTAGAGGACCACGCAGTTGGTGTCGTGCCCGCGCTCCGGGCGGACCCAGGCCATCGGCAGCCCCTCGTGCTCAAACGGCTCCCAGCTCAGCCCGAGCGTCGGGGAGACGAGCCGGCCGAGCAGCTCGTGCCCCCGGCGCTGCCGCTCCAGGTCCTTTGCGTCCATGGAGTCGGGCGAGGCAGCGGAGTGGACCGCCCGCAGGGCGTCCATCATCGCAGATGTCCGCTTTTCCTCCGACATGGCCTCTGACATCGCGCCCGATACGGCGGAGAGCAGCTTTTTCGGCTTGGAGAGCGTTCTGTTTTCCTTCATGGGGAACCTGCCTTTCCGGCCGGCCGGGCAGGAGCCGCGGCGGCCGCCGTTCCAATTTTTGTAACTTTTTTTCCGGTTTGCTTGCAGTGGGCCGCCGCTGGTGGTAAAGTAAAGAGAACAGGACGACCGGGACAGGCGGGAGGTGTGCAGATGGCCGAGCGGGCAAAACGGGATTGGTACAATCTGGATAACGCGGCCGTGCTCTACTCCGCCATCCAGCGGCACGACTACTCCGCCGTCTACCGCTTCTCCGCCGTCATGGCGCAGGAGGTGGACCCGGAGGCGCTCCAACGGGCGATTGACCGGACGATGCCGCGCTTTCCCAGCTTCTGCGTGACCATCCGTCGCGGGCTGTTCTGGTATTATTTTGAGCCGCTGCGCGCGCCCGGTCCCTACCTGGCGGAGGATATCCAGAATCCCTGTCAGCCCATCCGGTTTGACGAGCAGGAGGGCTGGCTGGTGCGCTTTTTCTATTACCGGCGCCGCATCTCCATGGAGGTGTTCCACGCGCTGGCGGACGGCTATGGGGCGCTCACCCTCCTGCGCACGCTGCTGGCGGTCTATCTGCGTGAGCTGGGGCACGAGATTCCCAATGCCGGCGGCGTCCTCGACGTGGACGCGCCGCCGGACCCGGAGGAGCAGGAGGACGCCTACGCCCGCTATGCCACCTCCCGCGTCAAGCGGGGCATGTCGGAACCGCTGGCCTACCAGAACCTTGGGACCCCGGAGCCATATTATACTCTGAATGTCACCATGGGACTCCTGCCGCTCGACCGTCTGCGCGAGGCGGCCAAGCACTATGGCGCGTCGCTGACGGAGTATCTGGCGGCCGTGCTGATCCAGTCCATTATGGCCCGGCAGCGGCGGCAGAACTACCGGCGGGAACGGCAGGTGGCGCTGGCGGTGCCCATCAATCTCCGGCCGTACTTTCCCTCCCGGACGCTGCGCAATTTTATTCTGACGGTCCGTCCCTTCATCGACCCGGAGTTGGGGGAGTATACCTTTCCGGAGATCGTCCGCCAGGTGCACCATAACATGCGCCTGCACCTCACCCGACAGGAGATGCAGGCGGTCATCACCCGAAACGTCGCCTTGCAGCATCTGCTGCCGCTGCAGCTGCTGCCCATCGGGGTGAAGAACATGGCCATGTCGCTCAGCTACGCGCTGGTAGGGGACCGGCCCTATTCCGCCACCCTCACCAACCCGGGCGCCTTTTCCGTGCCGGAGGAGATGGAGCGCCACATCGAGCGGATGGAGGTCATCCTCGGCCAGGCGTACACGCCGCGGGTGAGCTGTGCCGCCATCAGCTACCGCAACACGATGGAGATCACCTTTGCCGGCACCGTCCGCGAGAGCGAGGTGGAGCGGGATTTCTTCCGCCACCTCGTGCGAGAGGGGATCCCGGTCAAGGTGATCTCCAACCGGGAGAACTGACTGCCGGGCCGTCCGTGTCCGGCGAGAATGGGAGGTGTCCGTCATATCTTATTGCGTCAACTGCGGGGTGGAGTTAGACCCCACCGCCCGGGCGTGCCCTCTGTGCCACACGCCGGTAGCAAATCCCAGCCAGCCAGTGCGGGAGGACCTGCCCACGCCCTTTCCTACCGAGCGTCAGGAAGTGCCGCCGCTCAGCCCGCGGGAGAGCATCCTGCTCTGCTCGAGTGTGCTCGGCATCGTGTCCGTCTGTTGCGGGCTGCTCAATCTGCTCTTCCTGCGCAACGCGCTCTGGTCGCCCTATGTGATCGGGGCCTGCGCAATGCTGTGGATCTGGATCGTCCTGCCCCAGGTCGCCTTCGGCCTGCCAGTCTGGGGGGCAATCCTCGCTGATGCCGGTGCGGTCGCGGCCTATCTGGCGGTCATCGCCGCCCTCAACAGCGGCTGGGACTGGTACGTTGCCCTGGCTCTGCCGATCATGGCCATTCTGGGGGTGCTGGCCTGCCTGTACTGGCTGGCCGTGCGGCATGGGCGCTCCATCCTCTCGCGCGTCAACCTGGCCCTCGGGGAGGTGGGGGCCTTTGTGCTCCTGCTCGAGTGGCTGCTTGACCGGTACCTGACGGGGACCTATCAGCCCGGCTGGTCGGGGGTGACGGCCACGATTCTGGCGGTGCTGATTTTGCTGCTGCTCATTGTGCGCTATGACCCCGAGCTGCGCGAGCGGGTGCGCAGACGTTTCCATTTCTAAATTCCGGCATCCTGCCGGGGCAGTCGAGGGTAGATTCAGCTGCCCCGGCGATGTTTCAGCTGCCTTGATGGATCTGCCGCGCGATGGCCTGTCCGGCGCGCGTCCCGGCGATGCCGCCGAGGGCGGTCTCCCGCAGCGTGGTGGGCAGGCTCTTGCCCACACGGTACATCGCCTCGAGCACCTCATCCGGCGGAATGGGGCACTTCATTCCTGCCAGAGCCAGGTCGGCCGAGAGAAGCGCGTTGACTGCCTGAGAGGCGTTGCGCTGCGCGCAGGGGATCTGCACCAGTCCGGCGATCGGATCACAGACCAGCCCCATCATATTGATCAGAGCGTGGCTCATCGCTGTGAGGCTTTGCTCCGGTGTGCCGCCCATCAGGTAGACCGCCGCAGCGGCCGCCATCGCAGCGGCCGCTCCGCACTCAGCTTGGCACCCGCCCTCCGCGCCGGAGACGGTGGCGTTTTGGGTAATCACCGCCCCGACGCCGCTGGCGATGACGAGCGCCTCCAGGACGGTCCGGCGCGGCAGGCCGCGCTCTTCCTCCAGTGTGAGCAAGACGGCGGGGACAATGCCGCAAGCGCCCGCCGTCGGCATAGCGCACACCCGCCCCATTGAGGCGTTGGCCTCGCTGCAGGAGAGGGCGCGGGCCATCATCCGGTTGAGCGTGGGGCCGCAGAGCGTCTCGCCGCGCGCGGCGTAATCTCGCTGTGTCTTGGCCGCGCCAGAGATCAGCGTAGGACGGCCGGTATGACCCATCAGCGGCGCATCCAGCGCTTTGGCGGCCGCGGCGGCCATGATCTCGTACCGCCGGTCCATCCGCTGGAAAATGGCCTCCTCATCCAGGCCGGTGAGCTCCGTCTCCTCCGCGCAGACAGCCTTCCAGAGCGGCCAGTTCCGCTCCTGGCAGAGGGAGAGCATGCTGTCAAAATGGGAATACATCGTCGTTCCTCCAACTTTGTGTATGCTGGTGCGCTTGTATGAAAATAGTTCACACGCCTGAACAGTGGGCCGTTTTTCGCCATACTGCGTTGATTTTTCTTGTAATCCGCAACGGATTGCTGCACCAAATCGCCTGGTCTGGCAAAAAATCCTCGCTGCCAGACATATCCTCTGTTTTTCAAACAAGGCCTAGCCCTCAGCGGGGTTGATGACCAGTGCGGTCTGCACGCCGAAGAGCCGCGTGAGATTATGCTGAATAAAATCGGGGATGGGGGAGTCCGTCTCGATCACCGCACAGGCCAGGCCGCCCTTGGCTTTGCGGCTGCACTTCATCACGGCGATATTGATATTACAGTAAGCCAGTTCGCTGGAGATGCGGCTGAGCATGCTCGGCCGGTCCTCATAGATCACTAGCAGGGTGGGCAGATCGAGCGTCAACTCGGTGCGGATGCCGTCAATGCAGGTAATGAGCACCCGCCCGCCGCCGATAGAGCTGCCGATCACCTCCGTGGCAGAGCCGTCTTCTAACGTGAAGCGGATGGAGACGGAGTTCTCGTGCGAGTCTCCCAGGTCGGCGGGGTAGAAGTCGTAGGTGATCCCCCGCTCCTCGGCGAGCCGGAAGGACTGGCGCATCTCCTCGTCGTCCTGATGCAGGCCGAGCACGCCGCCCACCAGCGCCAGGTCGGTCCCGTGTCCCCGATAGGTGCGCGCGAAAGAGCCGTGCAGACCGAAGGAGACATGTGTAAACGGCTGGCGCAGCAGCAGCGTGGCCAGACGGCCCAGCCGGGCTGCCCCGGCTGTGTGGGAACTGGACGGGCCGACCATGACGGGGCCAGCCACTTCAAAGATACTCACAACCATATCTGTTCCTCCTGTCGTGTCCGGCTGGAACCTGCGGTTCAGTAGACATTATTATAGCTCAATGAGGGCAGGAAGCACAAGAGGCGGACGAAAAATGTCTGGTCAGCTGTGCAGAGCGGGGAGATCGTCTGGAAGCAGGGAAAAGGATTGTTTTTTTGGGATGGGTGTGGTATCCTGAACCAGTAACCAAGGATCAGGGGGGAAAGAAAACATGTATTCTACTGACGCAGCGGGGGTTTCCATGGCTCTGGTCATTATGGCCGCCGGACTGGGTTCCCGCTTCGGGGGCGGAATCAAGCAGTTGGAGGCAGTGGGCCCCAACGGTGAGATGATTATGGATTATTCTATCCACGACGCCATGGAGGCCGGTTTTGACCGGATTGTATTTATTATCCGAAAGGACATGGAGCAAGCCTTTGAACGGGCCATCGGTGGGCGGATCAAGGCAGTCTGTGCGCACCGCGGCGTCTGCGTGGACTACGCGTTTCAGGAACTGGACGACCTGCCAGACGGCTTTTCCCTGCCAGAGGGGCGTTCAAAGCCCTGGGGAACCGGACAGGCGGTGCTCGCCTGCCGCGGGAAGCTGGACTGCCCCTTTGTGGTCATCAACGCGGACGACTATTACGGGAAAGAGGCATTTCGTCTCCTGCGGGCCTATCTGCTCGCGGCTCACGCGGACGAGGCGCTGTCGCTGTGTATGGCCGGCTTTATCCTGCGCAACACGCTCAGCGAGCATGGCAGCGTCACCCGCGGCATCTGCCAGGTGGACGGAAACCTCCGTCTCCAGACGGTGCGGGAGACCAAGTTTATTGTCAAGACACCGGACGGCGCCGGTATCCAGGACGGAGATCTGGTGATTCCGCTGGATGCGGACAGCCGCGTGTCGATGAATATGTGGGGGCTCACCCCGGAGATTCTGCCGGTGCTGGAGAAAGAATTCGGAGTCTTCCTCGCTGGCATGATCGACCCGCTTCAGGATGAGTTTCTGCTGCCCACCGTGATGGATAAGCTCCTGCGCGAGGGGAGGGCCACCGTCCAGCTGCTTGAGACAGAGGATAAGTGGTTTGGTGTCACCTATCGGGAGGACAAGGCTGCCGTGGTGGAGTCCTTCGCCCAGCTTGTGCGAGACGGAGTCTATGCCGCCGATTTGTACAGCAGATGACATCGGGTCAGGTCCTCGGCAAAGCTGGGAGGCCTGACTGTCAAGCTGCCGGTGGATGTGACGGTTACGATTTGACGGGATTATCTTTGCGCAAACTTTTGCAATAAAAGAGCTAACTGATGCTTCCAAATCAGTTAGCTCTTTTTATGCATAATAAAAAGATGTTGCCAAGATAAGGTAGAATAAGTTTCGCAAAAATAAAAAGAGACATGGATTGCAGCCCTCTGGCAGAATGAAGTC
>CAYWUA010000067.1:0-7296 GCA_964461385.1 uncultured Oscillospiraceae bacterium | reverse complement strand
CTATGCGGTGCTGGAGGTGGAGGATAAGGCGTTCGAGGGCTCGCACGAGGATGTCCTGCGCGCGCTGAGGCTCTCCCGGCGCTATCTGTCCCAGTACCTGTGACAGCTTGCCGGCTGGGCGGAAGGAAATTGTCAAAAAAGGGCAACCCCGCTCACGGAGTCCTGCTTCGTAAGCGGGGTTGCTGTCAAAGAGGGGCGGCGCATTTTTGCGCCGCCCCTTTGCTGCTCAAATTCTGATTACTGCGCCGCCTTGGCCGCCTTGATCTCGTTGATGAGCTGCGGCACGACCTTAAACAGGTCGCCCACGATGCCGTAGTCAGACACGCCGAAGATGGGGGCGGTCTCGTTCTTGTTCACGGCGATGATGCACTCGGAGTCCTGCATACCGGCGGTGTGCTGAATGGCGCCCGAGATGCCCAGGGCGACATAGATCTTGGGATGGACGGTCTTACCGGTCTGGCCGACCTGGTGATCCGAGCTGATCCAGCCGGCGTCCACCACCGCGCGGGAAGCGCCCACGACGCCGCCGAGCACGCCCGCGAGTTCTTCCGCCAGGGCGATACCCTTCTCGACATCCTTGGAGATGCCACGGCCGACGGAGACGATGACGTCCGCACCGATCAGGTCCACCAGCTTCTTGGCGGCCTTCTCCACGGAGAGAACCTCGGTCTTGATGTCATCTGCGGTCAGGGAGAAGGCGGGCTTCTCGATCACACAGGCGTCCGCCTTGGCCTGATCGAAGGGGGCCTTCTTCATGACGCCGGGCCGGACGGTGGACATCTGCGGGCGGAAGCGCGGGCAGATGATGGTGGCCATCAGGTGGCCGCCGAAGGCCGGACGGGTCATCTTCAGATTGCGGTCCTCATAGTCAAACTTCTGCTTGGACAGGTCGATGGTGGAGGCCTCCTTCAGGAACTCGACATACTTGGCGGTGTCGATGTCCAGATGGGTGGCGTCGGCGGTCAGGCCGGTGTGCAGCCGGGCGGCCAGGCGGGGGCCGAGGTCACGGCCGATGTTGGTCGCGCCGATCAGGAAGACCTCCGGCTTCTTGTCCATCACCACGTCGCAGATGACCTTGGCATAGGCGTCAGTGGTATACTGTGCCAGCAGGGGGGACTCGCAGACGAGGACCTTGTCCGCGCCGTAGCCGCCCAGCTCCTTGGCGATGCCCTCGACGTTGTCGCCCAGCAGCAGGCCGCACAGCTCGCAGCCGAGCTCGTCGGCCAGCTTGCGGCCCTCGCTGATCAGCTCAAAGTCGGTGCTCATCAGCTTGCCGTCGCGCTGCTCACAGAAGACCCATACGCCCTTGAAAGCGGCGATATCTTTGAAATCATAAGCCATGAGAGTATACGCTCCTTTCTCAGATCAGATGCTTCTTGGCCAGAATGGAGGCCAGCTCGGCGGCAGGCGCGTCGCCGGTAAGCATCGTGCCGGCGCCCTTCTGGGGAGGCGTGAAGGATTTGAAGACGTTGGTGGGCGAGCCCTTCAGGCCGATGGTGTCCACCTCGATCAGGGGATCATCCTTCAGAGCGGGATAGTCGAATACTTCCATGGGCTTGCTATAGCAGGTAAAGATGCCGTTCACGGACATGTAACGCGGGGTGTTGAGCTCCTTGATGCAGGTGAGCAGGCAGGGGGTCTGCACCTTGACCATCATGTAGCCGTCCTCGAGCATGCGCTTGCAGATCAGGCTGTCGCCGTCCTTCTCGATGCCGGCAACGTAGGTGACCTGGGGCAGATGCAGCTTCTCGGCAATCTGAGGGCCGACCTGGGCGGTGTCGCCGTCGATGGCCTGGCGGCCGCAGAAAATGACGTCTTCTTTTTCCACACCGATCTTGTTGATGGCGGCGGCGATGATCTGGCTGGTGGCAAAGGTGTCCGAGCCGCCGAACTCACGGCCGGAGATCAGTACGGCGCGGTCGGCGCCCATGGCCAGCAGCTCGCGCAGCATCCCCTCGGCGGGAGGGGGGCCCATGGTGACCACGACCACCTCGCAGCCGGTCGCGTCCTTGAGCTGCAGGGCGGCCTCGACGGCGGAGAGGTCGTCGGGGTTGGTGATGGTGGCCATGGAGGCGCGGTCGAGCGTGCCGTCGGGCTTGACGGCGACTTTGCCGGAGGTATCAGGTACCTGCTTGACACAAACAATTGCTTTCATCGTAGATATATCCTCCTTACTTCAGCAGATCGCCGCCGATGACCATCATCTGCACTTCGCTGGTGCCCTCGTAGATCTCGGTGATCTTGGCATCGCGCATCATGCGCTCGATGGGATAGTCACGGGTGTAGCCGTAGCCGCCGAACAGCTGCAGGCAGCGGCGGGTCACATCGCTGGCGGTCCGGGAGGCGATCAGCTTGGCCTCGGCGGCCTCCACGCTGTAGCGGCTCTTCATGCCGTCCATGATGGCCTGCTTCTTGAGCGCGGCGTTATAGACCAGGAACTTGGCCGCGTCCACACGGGCCTTCATCTCGGCCAGCTCGAACTGGGTGTTCTGGAACTGAGCGATGGAACGGCCGAACTGCTTGCGCTCCTTTACGTAGGCGACGGTCTCCTCCAGTGCGCCCTCGGCGATGCCGAGTGCCTGGGCGGCGATGCCGATACGGCCGCCGTCGAGCGTCTTCATCGCCAGCTGGAAGCCCTTGCCCTTCACGCCGAGCAGACGGTCCTTCGGGATGCGGCAGTCCTCAAAGATCAGCTCGCAGGTGGACGAGCCGCGGATGCCCATCTTCTTCTCGTGCTTGCCGACGGAGAAGCCGGGGTCGGTGCGCTCGACGATGAAGGCGGAGATCTCCTTGCTCTTGCGGCCGCGCTTGTCCAGCACGGTGCCGGTCACGGCGATGACGATAAAGACGTTGGCATAGCCGGCGTTGGTGATGAAGATCTTGGAGCCGTTGAGGACCCACTCGTTCGTGCTCTCGTCAAGCACAGCGTAGGTCTGCTGGCCCTGGGCGTCAGTGCCGGCGCCCGGCTCGGTCAGGCCGAAGGCGCCGATCCACTCGCCGGAGCACAGCTTGGGCAGATACTTCGCCTTCTGCTCCGGGGTGCCGTTTTCAAAGATGGGGGCGGCGCACAGGGAGGTGTGCGCGGAGAGCACGACGCCGGTGGTGCCGCAGACCTTGCTCATCTCCTCGACGGCCATGACGTAGCTGAGCACGTCTGCGCCCGCTCCGCCGTATTCGGTGGGGAAGTAGATGCCCATCATGCCGAGCTTAGCCATCTTGCGTACGGTCTCCTCGGGGAAGCGCTCCTGCTCGTCCACCTCTTGGGCCAGCGGCTTGACTTCGTTCTGGGCAAACTCGCGGTACATCTTCTGCACCAGCAGCTGTTCTCTGGACAGGTTAAAATCCATAGGATAAGTCCTCCTCAATCTTGTCAGTCAGAATCTGCCCTGGCAGATGTCGCCACCTGCCAGGGTAGAAAACGGGATGTTTGACCGGATTACTGCTTGTCCACAGCCACCGGGTTGCGCGGATCAGTATAGTCGTAGAAGCCGCGGCCGGTCTTGCGGCCGAGCTGGCCGGCGCGGACCATCTTCTTGAGCAGGGGATGGGCGCGATACTTGGAGTCGCCAAACTCCTTGTACAGCACGTCCATAATGGCCAGGCAGACGTCCAGGCCGACCAAGTCACCCAGCGCCAGCGGGCCCATCGGGTGGTTGGCGCCCAGCTTCATCGCGGAGTCCACGCCCTCAATGGAGGCCACGCCGTCGGCATAGATGCCGATGCCCTCGTTGATCATCGGGATGAGGATGCGGTTGACGACAAAGCCGGGGGCCTCTTTGACCTCTACGGGCACCTTGCCGATCTGCTCGGAGACAGCCTTGATCTTCTCCACGACCTCGGCGGGGGTGTTGTAGCCGGCGATGACCTCGACCAGCTTCATGACCGGGGCGGGGTTGAAGAAGTGCATGCCGATCACGGGGTGGCTGATGCCCTGCGCGATCTCGGTGATGGAGAGGGAGGAGGTGTTGGAGGCGAAGATGCAGTCCTCCTTGCAGATCTTGTCCAGGACGGCGAAGGTCTCCTTCTTGACGCCCATGTCCTCAAACGCAGCCTCGACAATCAGATCGCAGTCGCCGCAGATGTCCTCTTTCAGGCCGGTGGTGATACGCGCGGCAATCTCATCCGCGGTCTCCTGCGTCATCTTGCCCTTGGCGACCTGCTTGGACAGGGCCTTGACGATCTTGGCCTTGCCGCCGGCGGCCCACTCCGCCTTGATGTCACACAGGGCGACCTCGATGCCCTTCTGCGCGAACGCCTGCGCAATGCCGGACCCCATGGTGCCGGCGCCGATTACGCCAACTTTCATGTTACTGTACCTCCTGCGTTGTTTTTCATATTGATAGTGTTTGGATGGGTACGATCAGCCATGCCGAAGGCTGTCTGTGCCCCGGCACGGGCGGGGAAAACGATATCTCAGTTATTGGTAAACACAGCCTTGGGCTTGGGCTTCTGGCGGCTCATGAAGCAGGCCATGCCCTCGACCTGGTCGTGGGTCTCAAAGCAGGAACCGAACAGGCCCTCTTCCAGCACCAGCGCCTCGTCCATGTTTTTCTCCAGGCCCTCGTTGATCGCCTTCTTGCAGGCGCGGACGGCGATGGGGGCGTTCTTGGCGATGCCGGCGGCCATCTTCTTGGCGGCGCTCATCAGCTCCTCAGCGGGGTAGACCGCGTTGACCAGACCAATGCGGTAAGCCTCGTCGGCCTTGATGTTGCGGGCGGTGTAGATCAGCTGCTTGGCCATGCCGGGGCTGACCAGGCGGGCCAGGCGCTGCGTGCCGCCAAAGCCCGGGGTGATGCCCAGGCCGACCTCAGGCTGGCCGAACATGGCGTTGTTGGAGCAGATGCGGATGTCGCAGCTCATCGCCAGCTCATTGCCACCGCCCAGGGCGAAGCCGTTGACCGCGGCGATGACGGGAATGGGCAGAGTCTCGATCTTGCGGAAGACGTCGTTGCCCTTTTTGCCGAACGCCTCGCCCTCGGCCTTGGTCAGGGCGCTCATCTCGCCGATGTCTGCGCCGGCGACAAAGCTCTTCGGGCCGGCGCCGGTGATAATCAGGCAGCGGACCGCGTCCAGGTCGATGGCGGAGATGGCGGCATCCAGCTCCTCCAGGACGGCGCTGTTGAGCGCGTTGAGGGCCTTGGGCCGGTCGATGGTCAGGACGGCCACCATGTCCTGCACTTCATACTGAATGAATGACATATTCGCTTCCTCCTTGGTGCCACAGGTTCCATCAGGCTGAAATCGTTATTTATTTAACGGACATCCTTAGTATACTCGCTTTGATGGCAAGAAGCAATAGAAAAAAGTGAATTTGAAGTGAATTTTTGACGGGAAGTTTGCATGATTTGCATGATAGATTTGCATAAGAGCTGTATGAAATGATGAATTTCGTGCGCTGTCCGGCGATGGCGCGGTCCCGCACGCGCAAGGGCGCGGCGCGTATTAGCGCGAAGACGGGGTGGAGACCCGCCGGGCATTTCGTATCAGATGGCAGAGACAGGCATCATCGGGAACGCACGACTATCAACGGAGAGGAATCCTATCACTTGACTTACGCAAAAGAAAAAGCCCGGCAGAGACGGTTGCCGTCTCTGCCGGTGGCGGGTCAGGATATCTCATTGTGTCTGGACACGGACCTCCCTGCCGCAGGCGAATGCCGCGCCCGGTCGGCAAGACGGCGACCAGCTGTGCGCGCAGTCCTGGGGACGTCTGGCCCGGTTAGATGGCCTCCAGTGCCCGCGCGATGTCGGCGACGATGTCATCGCCGTTTTCAATGCCGACGGACAGGCGGATCAGGTCGGGGCTGACGCCGGCGGCGATCAGTTCCTCGTCTGTGAGCTGCCGGTGCGTAGACGAGGCAGGATGGAGTACGCAGGTATGTGCGTCGGCCACATGGGTGGCGATCATAGCCAGCTTCAGATGGCTCATAAAGGTCTCTGCCGCAGCGCGGCCGCCCTTGACGCCGAAGGCAATGACGCCGCAGGTGCCGTTGGGCATATACTTCTGCGCCAGCGCGTGGTACGGGCTGCTCTCCAGGCCGGGATAGTTGATCCAGGCAACCTTCTCATGCTCCTCAAGGAAGCGGGCGGCCTTGAGGGCGTTCTCACAGTGGCGCGGCACGCGCACGTGCAGGCTCTCCAGGCCGAGGTTGAGCAGGAAAGCGTTCATCGGCGCGGGGATAGAGCCGAGATCACGCATGAGCTGGGCGGTCGCCTTGGTGATATAGGCCCCTTCCTTGCCGAAACGCTCGGCGTAGGTAATGCCGTGGTAGCTCTCGTCCGGGGTACACAGGCCGGGGAACTTGTCGGCATGGGCCATCCAGTCGAACTGGCCGGAGTCGACGATGCAGCCGCCGACGCCGCAGTCGTGGCCGTCCATATACTTGGTGGTGGAGTGGATCACAATGTCTGCGCCCCACTCAAATGGGCGGCAGTTGATCGGTGTGGCAAAGGTGTTGTCAATGATGAGAGGGACGCCGTGCGCGTGGGCCGCCTTGGCAAAGCGCTCGATATCGAGAATGACCAGGGCGGGATTGGCGATCGTCTCGCCAAAGACAGCCTTGGTGTTGGGCTGGAAAGCGGCCTCCAGCGCTTCGTCCGAGCAGCCGGGGTCAACGAAGGTGAAGTCGATGCCCATCTTCTTCATCGTCACATGAAAGAGGTTAAAGGTGCCGCCGTAGATGGTGGAGGAGGCGACGACGTGGTCCCCCGCAGAGCAGATATTGAAGATGGAGAAAAAGCTCGCCGCCTGGCCGGAAGAGGTAAGCATCGCGGCGGTGCCGCCCTCGAGCGCGGCGATCTTGGCCGCGACATAGTCGTTGGTGGGGTTTTGCAGACGGGTGTAGAAATAGCCGCTGGCCTCCAGGTCAAACAGCTTGCCCATCTCAGCAGAGGAGTCGTATTTAAAGGTGGTGCTCTGGATGATGGGGATCATCCGTGGCTCACCGTTTTTCGGCGTATAGCCGGCCTGAATGCACTTGGTCTCAATGTTCCAGTTCTGATTGTTCATAGCGCATCGCTCCAGTCTCTGTAGAATCGAGGAGCCGTGCGAACGGCCCTTTGTCAACAGTATATCACACAATTCCCGAGGTGAACAGGTTTTTCTGCCACAGGCCGTGCGCGGCGGGGAGCGAAAGATTGGGTGTTGCAATTTTGCCCGGCTTGTGGCATAATAATCCTGTTCCGAGCGCTGCGGCGCCCGGAGGCGTATTGGCAGCGGTATCGAAGTGGTCATGACGAGCTTGACTCGAAATCGCGGTCGCTATCGGGTAACCCCTTACGCAGAAACCCTTGATTT
>CAYWUA010000066.1:0-7601 GCA_964461385.1 uncultured Oscillospiraceae bacterium | reverse complement strand
GCTGCGCCATGTGGCCGGCACCCGGTGGGGCAGCAAGAAGTACATGAACATGAAGCACCTGGAGGCTGCCCTTGAGGATACCTCCTGTGCTGGCTGACTGTATTCTTGCCAGAGTTTGCAGACCAAAGCGCGTAAAAATGTTGACACTACCGGCGGTCATGATAGCTGATCTTCTCGTCCAGGCGATCCAGGGAACACTGCATGTCCGCCATCCGGGCGGCGAGCTGGTCGCGCTGGCGGGCCAACAGCTCCCGGCGCGTTTCCAGGGTCTCATCTCCCTGGCGGACCAGTGCGACATACTGTGCCAGCGCCTCAATCTGTACGCCGGCGGCGCGCATGCATTTCATCAGCTCAATCCAGCTGCAGGACTCCTCATTGTAGTCCCGAATGCCGCTCTTAGTGCGTGGCACCGGCGAAATCAGACCGATCCGCTCGTAGTAGCGCAGTGTATCTGGCGACAGGCCGTATTTTCGGTTCGTTTCGGCAATCGTCATGGCAATCTCCCTCCGTATGCGGTATTCCGGATGTTTGCCGGCTCCCATAGCAGCAACAGATTACCACTTTGAGCGCACTCCATGTCAAGTGGCGTCCGGCATGCAGGCGATAGAAAAACAGGCCGTTGCGCCAAAAAACGGAAACCGGCCGGCGGAACCTGTCAAGCGCTCCTCTCGGTACGGCTGGATCTCGCCGGAACGGCGGCTTTCTTGTCCTCTATTGTATCGGCAGCCCCGCTTCTGCCTAATACATTCTATGCGTGACGGTAAATTTCTCCGGGGAATGGCATAGAACGTCCGTTTCTGCGCTCTGTACGGCTACAAAATGTGGGTCTGCTCTTTTTCGTCACCCTTTTCCTGACCGGTCATAGAATGGCATGAGGGGTCGCGCGGCCCCTTCCACTATCCTTAGGAGGTCAACGCTATGGCTGAAACCGTCATCCCCGGCCCCGTGTCGGAGTGCGCCCCCATCCGGGAGGCGACCTGTATCCATACTAAAAAAATTTACGACAACTGCCAGTCCAAGGACTGCATCGAGGATCTGCGCGTATACCCCACCGCCGCCAGCCAGACTGTGCTCGACGCCGCGCAGTCGGTCCGCTGCGGCCGGGCAGAGCTGCTCTATGTCTCCATCCAGGTGGACCCGGTCGGCTACAACCGCGGCTTTTACACCGTCGATCTGCGCTTCTTCTACCGCATCTGCGCGGAGGCGGTGACCGCTGGCAGCTGCGTGCGCCCCACGCCGGTCAGCGGTCTGGCAGTCTTTGACAAGCGCTGCATGCTCTTTGGCAGCCAGGGCACCGCCAAGATTTTCACCTCGGAGCGCCCCTGCTCTCTGGACCAGTCCCTCAGCTTTGAGGATAATCTGCCCAGCGCCATTGTCGAGGCCGTCGACCCACTCGTGCTGAATCTCAAGCTGGTGGACCGCTGCAATTGCTGCGGCTGCTGCGCCTGCTCCTCCAACGGGGAGAGCTTGGCCAGTGAGATCCCCGCCGCCATCCTCTCGGCCTTTGACGACACCATCGTCTTTGCCGACAGCGGACAGAAATGTCTGCTGGTCACGCTGGGCCAGTTCTCTATCCTGCGCATGGAGCGCGACTCCCAGCTGCTCATCCCGGTGTACGACTACTGCATGCCCAACAAGGAGTGCGACTGCGACAGCAACAGCTGCGGCTGCCAGCCGGAGGACCCCTGCCAGCTGTTTGAGAAGGTCTGCTTCCCGGTGGGCGAGTTCTTCCCGCCCGCCTCGTCCGAGGCGCTGGACCCGATGGAGCAGCTCCGTCAGGGCTGCGGCAGCAACAGCTGCAGCGGAAGCTGCGGCTGTAGCCGCTGAGTTCTGCCCGGCGGCGGGCATCCCCATGTCTTGAACCGCTGATCTTCCCTCGTCACATCCCATAGAAAAATGGTCCGGTCTCTTTGACAGAAACCGGGCCATTTTTTGTCTCTAAATTGTATCGCTTTTCCCGCTCAGAGGCCCTGCCGCATCAGCTGCGACACCGCCATAGCGGCCACCACCGCCACCGGCTGATGAATCATGTAGATCACCAGGCTGTGCCGTCCGACCCAGCCGAGCACGGGCACCCGGACGGACAGAACGCGCGGCGGCCGTCGCAGCAGCAGACGGCCGGCAAACCAGCCGGTCAGATAGAGAAACAGCCACGGCAGGAGGGGGAAATAGTCACTGGAGGTAAAGCCCGGCGCCGGGAATCCAAAGATGGTGAGCCATCCGGAGGAGTAGAGCCCTTCCGGCAGCTCAGCCAGCACTGTGCCGCCCAGCGAGATCACGCCGCGCGAGACCTCCCGCGTGAGCAGGAAGATCAGGAAGCTGGCAATCAGCCCGGCCGCCGGCGGAATCCGCCGCAGCAGCGGCCCGGCCCACGTGGCCAGCAGCAGGCTGCAACCGAGCAGGTTGAGCACGCCAAACCAAATCGCCTGCCCCGGCGTGACCAGCACGGTGACCGCCGTCACGACCAGCCCGCAGGCATTTACCAGCAGCCCGTTTCGCACCCGATGCCGGCTGAGATGCCAGCTCAGGCCGGAGACGAGGATAAAAGTCCAGCAGATCCCCTGCTGCCAGAGACGGACCGCGCCGATCTCCCGCCAGCCGGGCAGAAGGCCGTAGAGAATGTACACGTCAAACAAAAAGTGGTAGGCCACCATATTCACCACCGCCAGGCCGCGCAGGCCGTCGATGAGATGGTATCGGGACGGTTGGTCCATTTGCGCTCTCCCCTTTCGCCGCCGCAAGGATACGGTATTTTTTAGTATAGCACAGGCGGCCGCTCCGGTCTATCCCCCGCCCGCGCGCCATACCATACTTTATCCGGTGCCGGAAAGGGGTGTTGGACGACATGTATCTGTTTGCCGTGGCGGCTGCCGCCGTCTATGCGGCCGCGCTGCTGTGCTTTCCACAGGCCGGAGCGGAGGCGGCACAGGAGGGGCTGGCGCTGTGCGCGCGGGTGATTATCCCGTCTCTGTTTCCCTATTTTGTCCTCTCCGAGCTGGCCGTCGGACTTGGGCTGCCCCAGTGGCTTGGAAAAAGGCTCGCGCCGGTGATGCAGCCATTCTTCCACGTCGGCGGCGCAGGCGGGGCGGCCCTTGCCCTCGGCATGGTGGGCGGTTATCCGGTCGGGGCGGGCACGGCGCGCACACTGCTGGAAGAGGGCGCCTGCTCCCAGGCCGAGAGCGAGCGCCTGCTGCGCTTTTGCAACAACGCCGGGCCCGCGTTCGTCCTCTCGGCGGCGGGGGTCTCCGTCTTCGGGAGCCTCGCGGCCGGGGCGCTGCTGCTGGCGGCGCATCTGACGGCCGCGCTGCTGGTGGGTTTCCTCCTGCGCGGGCCGCGCGGAACGGCCTCCCCCGCCCGGACAGCCTCCCCCGCCCCACGGACACGCCGGGAGGGCGCGCTCCTGCCGCACAGCGTGCGCCGGGCGCTGGAGTCCACCCTCCAGGTGTGCGCGTACATCGTGCTCTTCGGCGTCTTTCTCGGTCTGGCGGAGGCCGCCACAGCCGGAGTCGCCCTGCCAGACTGGCTGCGTGCGCTGCTGCGGGGAATCTGCGAGCTGTCCAACGGCATCTGCTCGCTGGAAGGTCTGCAAGATCGGAGAGCCGCCATGGCGATCGCCGCCTTTCTGCTCGGCTGGGGCGGCCTGTGCGTACACTGCCAGACCGCCGCGCTGCTGGAGGGCAGCGGCCTGCCGCTCGCCCCTTATCTGCGCGCCAAGGCGCTGCAGGGGGTGATCTCCGCCGGGCTGGTCTGGCTGGTACTGGGGCTGTTCCCGGCGTGGACGCCGGTCTCCGCAGGCGCCGGCCGGACGGAGACGCAGCTCCCCCTCCCGCTCCTCGCCGGCGCGCTGGCCACCGGCACGGTGGTTCTGCTGGCAAAAAGTGCTGGAAAAAGACTGGCAGAGCGGTTATAATCATAACAAAGAGTTTTTCCGGCCCGGCCGGAGAGGAGGGACTTTTTATGCTGTTTCGAAACGAGATCGAGCCGCGCTGCGCCTATTGCTGTCACGGCGAGACGCTGGACGATCAGTCGGTGCTCTGCCCGAAAAAGGGCGTGGTGGACGGCGGGAGCCACTGCCGCAGCTTTTCCTACGACCCCTTCCGCCGCACGCCCCCCGCCCCGCCCGCGCCCGATTTCAGTCGCCTGCGCGCAGAGGACTTCTCTCTCGCTCTCACTGAGACAGATGAGGGAGGCTGAGCGCGCGGACGGAAAATTTTTCCAGCGCATATTTCTCCCCCGCAGCGGCCATAGTAACGTTGTGGACGCCATGAGCTTCCCAGCGGAGGAGGGAGAACTACTATGCTCGACAAGATCACTCTGATCCTGACCATCATCGGAGGGCTGAACTGGGGCCTGATCGGCCTGTTCCGCTTCGACCTGGTCGCGTTCCTGTTCGGCGGCTCGGACAGCCTGATCAGCCGGATCGTCTATGCCGTGATCGGCCTGTGCGCGATTTGGTGCATCTCACTGCTGTTTCGCGACACGGACACCGCGCGCACGGAAGCTGCGCATTAAGCCCCTGTTCCTCCGGCGCGCGCCAGGCAGGGGGCGGCGGCCAGGGTTCTGCGGGAGCTCTGGCCGCCCTGTTTTTGCCGCACGCTGCGCCCATGTACAAAAACAGCGCAAAAAATCGCTTGTCTTTTTTGCCGGCGTTCATTATAATAAAATTACGCAAACCAACCGGAAACGCACAGTTTATACGCCATTCGCTGCGTACAGAAGCAACGCAGTCTTTCGCTGATTCTCCCCGCCTGCGCAGGAGATTCGGCACGGGCCGGGAGGGCAGGCATGGCCGGGGTATCCAACGTAACCAATCAAATTATTGCCTATCTGTGCAAACATATTCGCGACGGTTCCTGGTCGCCGGGCAGCCGGCTTCCCTCGGAACATCAGCTCTGCCAGACGCTGGGCGTCAGCCGCACCAGCGTGCGCAGCGCCCTGCAGCAGCTCGGCGCGCTTGGCATTGTGGAGAGCGTGCGCGGCAAGGGGACCTATCTGCGCTCGTCCGATCTGTCCGCGCTGGAGACAGTCCCGATACAGTCGCCGGAGCGCCTGCGCCATCTGATGGAATTTGCCCGCCTGGTCTGGCCCTCGCTGTGCGGCAGCCTCGCCTGCGGGATTGAAGAGGACAGCCTGCTGGCACTGGAGCAGACCGTCAAGGAACTGCACACATTGGAGTCCGGCGCGTGGAAACGCCTGATCCACTTGGTGATGGAGTTTCACTACGCCCTTGCCACCCCATTCTACAACCCGATCCTGACCGAACTGACGGAAAACTTCCTGCGGGAGCTGGGCAGCTATCCCTGCGTGGACAATTGGAATCTCGTCTATCATGGGCTGCTGTACTACTTCGATCTCCTGCTGCTCGCCCTGCGCAAGCACGAACGCGAGCAGGCTTCCGCCATCATGGACGACTATCTCCGCCACTCTGCCGAGTTTTGCTACCAGCTTTCAACGCCCAGCGGCCAGGAGGCAGAGAGCGCACCGCCGGAAAAGAGGTCTTGACAGACGCCGCCGGCGGTGTTATATTACTCTCGCAGACACCCCCCTAGGGTGGGGTGATTCTCCCCCAAGTTTTCGGCTGCCGCAGGAAATGGAGGTCGATCCCGCATATGAAACAGTCCTTTGCCATCACCGGCATGAGCTGCGCCGCCTGCAGCGCCCATGTGGAGCGCGCGGTCAATGCCCTGCCGGGCATCCGGTCCGCCAGCGTCAACCTGCTGGCGGGCAGCATGACGGCGGAGTTTGACGAGTCCGTCCTCTCCGTCGAGCAGATCTGCCAGGCGGTGGAGCAGGCCGGCTACGGCGCCTCCCCCACCGGGGGCAGCGCCCGGAAGCAGGCCGCCCAGGCCGACCCGCAGGCGCTCGCAGACCAGGAGATCCGCGCGATGCGCCACCGGCTGATCTGGTCCGTCGTCTTTCTGGTCCCCCTGTTCTACCTCGGCATGGGGCACATGATGGGCCTGCCGCTGCCCGGCTTTCTGACCGGAGCGGAAAACGCGATGGTCTATGCCCTCGCCCAGCTCATCCTGGTCCTCCCCATCCTCTATCTGAACGACAAGTACTTCATCAACGGCTTCCGCTCCCTCGCGCGGCGCGCGCCCAACATGGACTCGCTGATCGCCATCGGCGCGGCCGCCGGCATGATCTACTCCGTCTACGCCCTCTTTGTCATCGCCGCCGCCCTCGGGCGGGGCGATCTGGAGACGGCGCACGAATACCAGATGAACCACCTCTATATCGAGTCCGCCGGCATGATCCTCACCCTGATCGACGTGGGCAAGTATCTGGAGACGCGCAGCAAGGGCAAGACCTCGGACGCCATCCGCCACCTGATCGGGCTGCAGCCCAAGACGGCGCGCGTCCTGCGCGGCGGCGCGGAGACGGAGGTGCCCATCGAAGAAGTGCAGGTGGGCGACCGCATTGTCGTCCGGCCGGGCCAGTCCATCCCGGTGGACGGCGTCGTGGAGGAGGGCTCCACCTCCGTCGACGAGTCCGCCCTGACCGGCGAGCCCATCCCGGCGGAAAAGCATCCGGGCGACAAGGTCTCCGGCGGCACGATCAACGGCAACGGCACCTTCACCTTCACCGCCTCCCGCATCGGGGAGGACACGACGCTCGCGCAGATCATCCGCCTGGTGGAGGAAGCCTCCGCCTCCAAGGCGCCCATCGCCAAGCTGGCCGACCGGGTGGCGGGCATCTTTGTCCCCGTCGTGCTCGGCATCGCGCTGGTGACCGCCGTCGTCTGGATGCTGGTGACCGGCTCGGTCACCTCCGCCCTCACCGCCGCGATGTCGGTGGTGGTGATCTCCTGTCCCTGCGCGCTCGGACTGGCCACGCCGGTGGCCATCATGGTGGGCACCGGCAAAGGCGCAGAGCTGGGCATCCTCTTCAAGTCCGCCGAGAGCCTGGAGACGCTGCACAAGGTGAACACCATCGTGCTGGACAAGACAGGCACCATCACCCGCGGCAAGCCCCAGGTGACCGACCTGCTGCCCGCCGCCGGGCGGGGCGAGGAGGAGCTGCTCGGCCTGGCCGCCTCGCTGGAGGCCGCCTCGGAGCACCCGCTGGCGGAGGCGATCGTCACCCTCGCCCAGGCGCGCGGAACCAAGACACAGCCGGTGCGGGACTTCCAGGCCAAGCCCGGCCTCGGCCTCACCGCCCGCATCGGGCGGCACGCCTATGCCGCCGGCAACCGCCGCCTGATGGCGGAGCTGGGCGTGCAGATCGACGCGGCCCAGGCGGAGGCCCTCGCCGACAGCGGCAAGACCCCGCTCTACTTCAGTGAGGACGGGCGCTATCTCGGCACCATCGCCGTGGCAGACCTCCCGAAGGAGACGAGCGCGCGCGCCATCCACGCCCTGCAGAGCGAGGGGATCGAGGTGGTCATGCTCACCGGAGACAACGCCCGCACCGCCCGCGCCGTCGCCGCCCCGCTCGGCATCCGCCAGGTGGTCGCCGAGGTGCTCCCGCAGGACAAGGAGCGGCAGATCGCCCGCCTGCAGGCCGAGGGCAAGACGGTCGCCATGGTGGGCGACGGCATCAACGATGCCCCCGCCCTCGCCCGGGCGGACGTGGGCATCGCCATCGGCGCGGGCACCGAC
>CAYWUA010000065.1:0-8184 GCA_964461385.1 uncultured Oscillospiraceae bacterium | reverse complement strand
GGTGATGAAGGGGCTGCCCCTGGCCTACAACAAGGACATGCAGGAGGACAAGGAGGGTGCCTTCGACGCGATTGACACGGTGAAGATGTGCCTGCCCGTCTTCACGGCGATGATCGACACCATGACCGTCCGGGCGGAGAACATGGCCCGCGCGGCCTCCGGCGGCTTTATCAACGCCACCGACTGCGCCGACTACCTTGCCAAGAAGGGTGTGCCCTTCCGCGACGCGTACACCATCACCGGCCGCCTGGTCAACCACTGCATCGCCCGGGGCCGCGCCCTGGACGAGCTCTCCCTGGACGAGCTGCGCGGGATGAGCCCCGTCTTTGACGAGGACGTGTACGACGCCATCTCCCTGCACACCTGCGTGAGCCAGCGCAAGACGGTGGGCGGCCCCGCCCAGGAGGAGGTCGCGCGGCAGATCGACCGGATCGCCGCCTTTGTGGAGGAGCGCGGGAAGGATGCATAAGCCAAAGGTCTATATCGACGGCCAGGCCGGCACCACCGGCCTGCAGATTCACGAGCGCCTGGCCGGGCGGGCGGATATCGAGCTGCTGGTCATTGATCCGGAAAAGCGCAAGGACCGGGAGGAGCGCCGCCACCTGCTCAACGCGGCGGACCTCGCCTTCCTCTGCCTCCCGGATGCGGCCGCGCGCGAGGCGGCCGGCCTGGTGGAGAACCCGGCCACCCGCATCATCGACGCCTCCACCGCCCACCGCACCGCCCCCGGCTGGGACTACGGCTTTCCCGAGCTTTCGCCGGAGCGGCGCGCGGCGATCGCCGCCTCCCGCCGGGTGGCCAACCCCGGCTGCCACGCCTCCGGCCTGATCGCCTCGGTCTATCCGCTCGTCCAACTCGGCATCCTGCCGCCGGACTATCCGCTCGCCTGTTACTCCCTCACCGGCTACACCGGCGGGGGAAAGAGCATGATCGCCGAGTACGAGGACCCGGCGCGTGACGGTCGTCTGGACTCCTGCCGCATCTACGGCACCGCCCTGCGCCACAAGCACCTGCCGGAGATGGCGGCGGTCTGCGGCCTGACGCGCCCGCCCGTCTTCTCCCCGGTGGTGGGGGACTACCCGCAGGGGATGGCGACCACCATCCTGCTGCACAACGATCTGCTGACCGGCAGGCCGGACGCCCGGGAGATTCACCGGCGCCTCGCGGACTACTACGCGGGGGAGACCTTTGTCCACGTCGCCCCCTTCGGCGGCTCGGAGCCGGTGATCTACGCCAACGAGCGGGCGGGGACCAACTTCCTCGACCTGATCGTCTGCGGCCACGAGACACAGACCACCGTCACTGCCCTGTTTGACAATCTGGGCAAGGGCGCCTCCGGCGCAGCGGTGCAGAATATGAACCTGATGCTCGGCTTTGATGAGACGGCCGGGCTGCTCTGAGGAGGGCGGCGGCGGGCATGAAGTATTTCACGAAAGAGTGGGCCGTCCTCTGTGAGCGCTGCGGCTACCACTACGATCTGACGCCGTCCCCCTCCGCCAAGCGGCGCAGCGAGGACTATTTCCGCAAGCTCTACCAGGAGAAGCTCTCCGAGCGCCTGCACAGCCAGAGTGAGCGCCTGGCCATGTCGGACGAGGAGCTGCTCGGCGGCGCCTTTGACGGCCCGCTGGAGACAATGGACGAGGAGGGGAACCTCCACCCCGTCTCCTCGGAGATGGGGGAGGAGGAGTACCGCCGCCTGGAGGAACGCCGCGAGGCGAAAAAGCGCGCCCTGCTCGCCGCGCTGCGGCGGGAGCGTACCCCGGAGGAGATCGAGGCGTCCTTCCGCGACGAGTGGGAGGAGAAGCAGGCGGAGCTCTCCGCCGTCCTCCCGCAGGAGATTTTGGACCAGGTGGCGGACATCCGTGTGCTCGCCCTGGGGGAGAGCACGCGCGAGGTCAAACGCGCCATCGCCCGCTTCTGCCGCCAGAATGAGGCAAAGGTGGAGCAGGCCAACCGCGACTATAACGAGTACCTCGACCGGAAGGAGAGACGCTACCCGCCCGAGCTGCTGGAGGAGTACGGGTTTTCCGACTGGTCGGTGACCGGCCTGGCGTGGTCGGGTGCGGACCTGGAGCTTCGGCTGCGCGAGGGGAATTACGAGGGCGCGGAGGCCTGCGCCGTCCTCTACCGCTCCGCCAAGGTGCTTGAGCAGGAGGGGGAGCTTGTCGGGGCCCAGTGGCTCGCCGAGGAGCTCTACCCCGTGCCGGGCAGCGGCTTTGAGTGCCACGCCCTGCTCAAGCGCGGGCAGGGGGAGTACTTCTATTTCACGCTCCGGGCCGCCTCCGTCGAGATCAGGTGGGACCGCTGAGCCATCAGGAAGGAAGCGAAGCAAATGAGAGAGATTTCCGGCGGCGTGGTCGCCGCCAAGGGATTCCGGGCCGCCGGCATCCGCGCCGGCGTCAAAGCTACGGAGCTGCCCCTAGGCACGGGCGCGCAGGGGGGGAAGAAGGATCTGGCGATGATCCTCTCCGACGTGCCCTGCGCCGTGGCCGGCATGTTTACCACCAACCAGGTCAAGGCCGCGCCCATCTATGTCACGATGGGCCACATTGCCGGCGGCATCTGCCGCGGCATTATCGCCAACTCCGGCAACGCCAACGCCTGCGCGCCCAACAGCCGCCTCCACGCCGTGGAGATGTGCGCCGCCGCCGCGGAGGAGACCGGCCTGATCCCGGAGGACTTCGCCGTGGCCTCCACCGGCGTGATCGGCCAGGAGCTGAATATCGCCGCCATTTTGCAGGCGATGCCCGAGCTGGTCTCCCGCCTGAGCGGGGAGCCCCACGCCTCGGATGACGCGGCGCACGCCATCATGACCACCGATACCCGCGAGAAGACGGTCGCCTATGAGGTGGAGATCGGCGGCAAGACGGTCCGCGTGGGCGGCATCGCCAAGGGCTCGGGCATGATTCACCCGAATATGGGCACGATGCTCTCCTTTGTCACCACCGACGCGGCCATCACGCCGCACATGCTCAGCCAGATGGTGCATGAGGTCGTGCCGCGCACCTTTAACCGCGTCACCGTGGACGGGGACACCTCCACGAACGACACCTTCCTCGTCCTGGCCAACGGCATGGCGGACAACGCGCTGATCGACTGGGCGGGGGAGGACTACCGCTGCCTGCGCTCGGCGCTCATGGCGGTGTGCACCGACCTGGCGCGCAAGATGGCGGGCGACGGCGAGGGGGCGACCCGCCTGGTCACCTGCACCGTCCGCGGCGCCTCGGACGAGGCGAAGGCCGAGCGCCTGGCGCGCGCGGTCGTCGGCTCCTCTCTGGTCAAGGCGGCTATGTTCGGTGCGGACGCCAACTGGGGCCGCGTGCTGTGCGCGATGGGCTATTCCGGAGCGCCCTTTGACCCCGAGCGGGTGGACGTCACCTTCCGCTCCTCCGCCGGCGCGGTGGAGGTCTGCCGGAGTGGCAGTGCCCTCCCCTTTGACGAGGCGCTGGCCAAGGCCGTCCTCAGCCAGGAGGAGGTCGTCATCGACATCGCCCTGCGCGAGGGCGCCGGGGAGGCGACCTGCTGGGGCTGCGACCTGACATATGACTATGTAAAGATCAACGGCGACTACCGCAGCTGAGCCGCCGCGAGAGGAGAGAGGCGCCATGCCTTACAGCCATGTGGAGCGGGCCCAGATTCTGGTCGAGGCCCTGCCCTATATTCAAAAGTACAGCGGAAAGACGGTCGTGGTCAAGTACGGCGGCAACGCCATGATCTCCGACGATCTGCGCCACGCCGTGATGAGCGATATCATCCTGCTCAGCCTGGTCGGCATCCGCGTCGTGGTGGTCCACGGCGGCGGGCCGGAGATCAACGAGATGCTCACCAAGATCGGCAAGCAGTCCCAATTTGTCGACGGCCTGCGCTACACCGACGCGGAGACGGTGGACATCGTCCAGCAGGTGCTCTGCGGCCGGGTGAACAAGAACCTGGTGGCCACCCTCAACCGGATGGGGGGCCGGGCGATCGGCCTGGGCGGCATGGACGCCGCCCTCTTTGAGGCCCAGGTGAAGGACCGGAAGTACGGCCTGGTGGGGGAGATCGTCCAGGTCAACCCCGAGGTGGTGGAGGATGTGCTGGATAACGGCTATATCCCCGTCATCTCCACCGTCGCGCAGGGCCGCGACGCCGTCACCGCCTATAACATCAACGCCGACACCGCCGCGGCTAAGCTGGCCATCGCGCTCAAGGCGGAGAAGCTGATTCTCCTCACCGATGTGCGCGGCCTGCTGCGCGACCCGAAGGACGAGAATACGCTCATCCACGTCGTCCACATGTCCGATGTGCCTATGCTCAAGAAGTCGGGCGTCATCCAGGGCGGCATGATCCCCAAGGTGGAGTGCTGCGTGGAGGCGGTCCGCTCCGGCGTCAGGCGCAGCCACATCCTCGACGGGCGCATCCCGCATTCGATTCTCATCGAGATGCTCTCCGACCGCGGCATCGGCACCATGCTGCTGTGAGGAGGCGGGGAAGATGACCATCACCCTGCGTCCCTGGCGCACCGATGACGCGACGGATCTGGCCGCGGCGATCGGGAACCCCAGGGTACAGGCCAATCTCCGCGACGGGCTGCCGCTGCCCTATACCGAGGCGGACGCGTTGGACTATATCGCCTATGCCGCCCATCCGGAGCACTACGCCTTCGCCATCGACGCGGACGGCCGCGCGGTGGGCAGCATCGCCGTCACGCGCGGGGGGAATATCCACCGCCGCACTGGCGAGCTGGGCTACTACCTCGCCGAGCCGTACTGGCACAGGGGCATCGCCACGGAGGCGGTGCGGCAGATGACGGCGTGGGTGTTTGCGCACACCGACCTGCTGCGCGTCTACGCCGAGCCCTTTTCCGGCAACTGCGCCTCCCGCCGCGTGCTGGAGAAGGCGGGATACCGCCACGAGGGCACCATGCGCGCCAACGCGGTCAAGGCCGGCCGCGTGCTCGACATGGAGCTCTACGCGGCCGTCCGGGCGGACTATATGGAACAGGAGTGATCTTGTATGACCTTTGCCCAACTGAAGGCTCTGGATCAGAGCTATACCATGCAGACCTACGGCCGCTTCGACGTGGGACTGGACCACGGCGAGGGCGCCACCCTCTACGGCCTGGACGGGGAGGAGTATATCGACTTTGCCAGCGGCATCGGCGTCAACTCCGTCGGCTACGGCAACCCGCACTGGGTGGAGGCGGTGACCACGCAGGCCAAGAAGCTGGCCCACACCTCCAATCTCTACTATTCCCAGCCCTATGCCGAGCTGGCCGAGCGGCTCTGCCGCCGCAGCGGGATGGCCTGCGCCTTCTTTTCCAATTCCGGCGCGGAGGCCAATGAGGGCATTTTGAAGCTGGCGCGCAAGTACAGCTTTGACAAGTACGGCCCCGGCCGCAGCACCGTGCTGACCCTGCGCAACTCCTTCCACGGCCGGACCATCACCACCCTGGCCGCCACCGGCCAGGACGTGTTCCACAACTATTTCTTCCCGTTCACCGAGGGCTTCCGCTATCTGCCCGCCGGGGACCTGGACGCCCTGCGCGGCCAGGGGGAGGACGTGTGCGCCGTCCTGCTCGAGCTGATCCAGGGCGAGGGCGGGGTCTACCCGATGGACCGCGATTATATCCAGGCGCTCGCCCAGCACTGCCGCCAGCGCGACTGGCTGCTGCTGATCGATGAGGTGCAGACCGGCATCGGCCGGACCGGCTCGCTCTTCTGCTTCCAGCAGTACGGCATTATGCCGGACGCGCTCACCTTCGCCAAGGGCATCGCCGGGGGCCTGCCGATGAGCGGCGTGCTCGCCTCGGAGAAGTGCCGCAGCGTCCTCGGCCCGGGGACACATGCAACCACCTTCGGCGGCAATCCCGTCTCCGCCGCCGCGGCCCTCGCTGTGCTCGACATCCTGGACGACGCGCAGATGGAGAAGATCAAAGCCAAGGGGGCCTACCTGCGCGGGCAGATCGAGCACTGGAACGCCCCGCTGGTGGACGGCACGCGGGGGATGGGCCTGATGATCGGCATCGGCGTCCACGGGAAGAGCCACAAGGAGCTGGCCGCCGAGATGATCTCCCGCGGTCTGCTGGTGCTCACCGCCGGTACGGATACCATCCGGCTGCTGCCGCCGCTGACCATCACCTACGAAGAAATGGACAAGGGCCTGGCCATCATGAGGGAAGTCCTCTGCGGCTGAGACGATAAAGGAGTGAAAAGACCGATGAAAAAAGACCTGCTCAAGATGCTCGACCTCACCGGGGAGGAGATCCTGGAGATCCTCGACCTGGCCGACCAGCTCAAATACAATCAGCGCCACGGCATCCCCCACACCTATTTACAGGGCAAGACGCTGGCGATGATCTTTGAGAAGAACTCCACCCGCACCCGCGTCTCCTTTGAGACCGGCATGTTCCAGCTCGGCGGCCACGCCCTCTTCCTGTCCGGCAAGGAGAGCCAGATCGGCCGCGGCGAGCCGATCGAGGACACCGCCCGCGTTCTGAGCCGCTACTGCGACGGCATCATGATCCGCACCTTTGGCCAGGAAGAGGTGGAGAAGCTGGCCCAGTATGCCAGTATCCCGGTCATCAACGGCCTGACCGACTTTGCCCACCCCTGCCAGGTGCTGGCCGACCTGATGACGGTGCGTGAGCACCTGGCCCACCTGGACGGGCTGAAGCTCTGCTTCATCGGCGACGGCAACAATATGGCAAACTCCCTCATCGTCGGCGGCCTCAAGGTCGGCATGGAGGTGGCGGTGGCCTGCCCGAAGGGCTACGAGCCGGACCAGCAGGTGCTCGACTTTGCCGCCTCGGTGGACGGCGGCAGCCGCTTCACCCTCACGACGGACGTCTTTGAAGCGGCGAAGGGGGCGGACGTCATCTTCACCGACGTCTGGGCCTCCATGGGCCAGGAGGAGGAGCGCGCGCGGCGCATCCGCGACTTCCAGGGCTTCCAGGTGAACGCGGCGCTGATGGCGGTGGCCAAGCCCGGCTGCCTGGTGCAGCACTGTCTGCCCGCCCACCGCGGCGAGGAGATCACTGCCGAGGTCTTCGAGGCGCACGCCGGCGAGATCTTCGAAGAGGCGGAGAACCGCCTGCACGCGCAGAAGGCGGTCATGGTCCTGCTCATGGGTAAACAGCCGGACTGATTGCAAAACTCGACAAACCGGCCGGGGGATGGTTCCTCCGGCCGGTTTGTGCGCTCTGGACACAGATTTTGTTTTCCCTGCAATCAGCTGTTCAAGTGCCGCTGTGCTCATCCTGTTCCTTTGCCTGACATCTGCGTCTGTGATTCAACCACATCGCTGCGCCTGATATCACCATAATACACAAGAGGCCGAAGACGACTTCTAAGTGATAATAGGAGAGAAACGGGGCGAGCCCAATCACTTCTTTCTGGACATAGTACACTTCTGCCGCCGCTTCCACTGGCTCTTCCATCTGCTCGGCGATAGGAACGTCGGACTGTGTTTCCAGAATGGGCTGCATCACAGTGACAGGTACGAGGCTGGAAAGGATAAAGATAGACAGCAGCCCCACAGCGCCTGTGATGAGCAGAACATACGTCAGGATATGCACTCGTTTGCTGCGCCTGCTTTTCTCAGTCTGCTCGGTCTCCTTTACAGCTGGAATGTCTGCATCGCTCGTGTATTCGTCGTTCATCAAAAAGTCCAAAGAGACATGAAAGAATTTGCTCAATTGTATGGCGTTGCTGAGGTCGGGCATCGCCTCACCCAACTCCCACTTGGAGATTGCCTGACGAGATACGCACAGTAATTCCGCCAATGCGTCCTGAGAAAGGCCCTTTTCCTTACGAAGTTTCAGAATTTTATTGCCAAGTGTCATAGTAGATACCCTCCTTACTTTCCTGGTAGCCGTAGTACCGGATGGATGTCATCCTGTTTCCGTCGCTGTCGAGCGGCGCTGCCCTCTTTGCATCTACCAATTCCGCTCTGACTGCTGTAATTGTATGCTTTCTCGTGGATAGCCGTCAACTTATTGGAAATGGAAATTTTGCAACTGCGGGTTGCAAATGACGCATCTCAAAGTTGCGGCCCGGTGCGCCCCTCGTTTCGGCCTTTCACGCCTTTGCTTCCCGCTTCCTGTCACACATCATTGACAAACCTGCACGGTCACAGATTTTGTTTTTTCCCGGCACTTGCATTTTCCTCCGAACAGGTCTACAATAAACAAGAATGCGAATTTTT
>CAYWUA010000064.1:0-8422 GCA_964461385.1 uncultured Oscillospiraceae bacterium | reverse complement strand
CACCATCCGGGGTATCATCTGCAACCTGACCTATACGGGCATACTCCGTAGCGGTGAGAGCCGTTCCCCGGTGCTCCCGCATTTGCAAATTATTCCCCCGGAGCTGTTTGAGACCGCCCAACGCATTCGCACCAATCGGGCCAACGCCGCCGAAAAGGAGCGCACCGTTCCCCGCAATATTGGCGGGCAGTCCCTCTTGTCGGGAAATGTCTTTTGCGGTCATTGTGGAGCACGGCTCACTCTCACTACCAACGGCAAGGCTTATCCCTGCAAGGACGACCCCCACCGGGTCATTAAGCGGGTGCGGTATATCTGCTATGGTAAAACCCGCAAACAAACGGACTGTGATGGGCAGACGGGCTACACGGCCCATATTCTGGATGGGATCATTGATAAGCTGGTACGCCGGATTTTTGAGCGCATGAAAGCGATCCCTAAAAGCGAGATCGTCAATGTTCGTTACCGTGAAAAAATGGAGGAGCGGAAACGGCTGTTCCAAGGTGTCCAGGCGGAACACGCCAAAGCTGCCGCTGAATTAGATATGCTGAAAGCAGAGGTCATCAAGGCCCTGCGCGGGGAAAGCGCATTTTCCAAAGACCTGCTGGGCTCTATGGTGTCCGAAGCCGAGGCCAAGTGTACCGAGCTCCAAAAGCAGTTTGAAGCGGCCCAGGCCGCCTATGAGGAAGGGCAAACCGTCCTGCGCTCCCTGGAAGCCCAATACGATGACATCATCTCTTGGGCGGATATGTACGACAGCGCCAGTATGGAAGCAAAGAAAATGATCGTCAACTGCCTGATCAAGCGGGTGGAGGTCTACCGGGACTATAAACTGCACGTTGACTTCAATATTGACTTTGAGCAGTTCAACGGTGGTCTGGACATCGTGACCTTTGTCGCATAAAAGCAAAGCCTATCTCCAACAGAAGATAGGCAAAAGAAAAACTTGCCTTAAAGCAAGACAAGTTATCTAAGAATACCCAGCGCATCCTATGGTGGAGATAAGCGGGATCGAACCGCTGACCTCTTGAATGCCATTCAAGCGCTCTCCCAGCTGAGCTATACCCCCATATAGGAGGATGCGCTGAGTATTTCTTATTCAATTTTCACGCGGGGGTGGGTACACGACTGTATCGGGCTCCCAGCTGAGCTATACCCCCAGATAAAAGAAAGTGATTATGAAGTTTTTTTGCCCTCAAAACGAGAAAACAGGGAACCGTATCAAGCGAACTCCAAGCTGAACTATTTCCCCAAATGTTCGCCGTCAGACCAGCCAGCCGCCTGACGACAAAACGTATTATACCTTTCTGGTCCGCGTTTGTCAACAGTTTTTTTATTTTTTCTCGAGGCGGTGGAGCGGGCGGTTTTCCGGCGCGCCACCCGCCGGCGCGCGTTTCAAAAATCTTGTGTTATCCCATTTGCCGGTACCGGTCATGGGGCGCCAGCGCAGAGACCGGCAAAAAGCGACAACGCAATTCGCTGTTTTTTACTATTGGCGCGGACGTCATTCTAGTGTATAATTGAAAAGAAGCGAACAGGGCGGCCCGCAATTGCCGCCAGCGCAAGGCGTCCCGGCCGCTGGCCGGGACTGAACCGGATACAAAGGAGGAAACAGTACCGTGTATCGCATTCTGGAGTTCAACCCGCAGCTACAGCCGTTTGCAGGCGACATTGATCTGCGCATGGCAAACTATTACGAGACGAAGGGGCGGCTGCTTTCCAACGGCGGCACGCTCAACGACTTTGCCAATGCCTACAATTATTACGGCATCCACCCTGTAGACGGCGGCTGGGTCTACCGTGAGTGGGCGCCGAACGCCTATCAGCTCTATCTGACCGGTGACTTCAACAACTGGGACTGGACCAGCCATCCGATGCACCGGCTGCAAAACGGCGACTGGGAACTCTTCCTGGAGGGGGAGGACGCCCTCTGGGACGGCTGCAAGGTCAAGACCATTGTGGACGCGAATATGCAGCGCACGGAACACGTCCCGCTCTACGCCCGCCGCGTTGTCCAGGACAAGAAGACGGTGCAGTGGTGCGCCGAGGTGGTGGACGACCGCAAGAGCTTTGACTGGACCGACCAGGATTTCACCTTCGACCGCGGCGACTCCCTGTTCATCTATGAGGCGCATGTCGGCATGGCGCAGGAGGAGGGCAAGGTCGGCACCTACCGCGAGTTTGCCAAGAATATCCTGCCGCGCATCAAAAAGGCGGGCTACAACGCTGTGCAGCTCATGGCGATCATGGAGCATCCCTATTACGGCAGCTTTGGCTATCAGGTCTCCAGCTTTTACGCCGCCTCCAGCTGGTTCGGCAAGCCGGAGGACCTGAAATATCTGATTAACCAGGCCCACAAGCTGGGACTGCGCGTGCTGCTGGACGTGGTCCACTCCCACGCGGTCAAGAACACTGCCGAGGGCATCAATATGTTCGACGGCACCACTTGGCAGTTCTTCCACGACGGGCCGAAGGGGGACCATCCCGCCTGGGACACCAAGTGTTTCAATTACGGCAAGGACGAGGTGCTGCACTTCCTGCTGTCCAACCTGAAGTTTTGGATGACGGAGTACCATTTTGACGGGTTCCGGTTTGACGGCGTGACCTCCATGCTCTACCACGACCACGGCCTTGGCTCCGACTTTGACGACAACCACAAATACTTCTCCATGAACACCCACGTGGAGGCAATCACCTATCTCCAGCTCGCCAATGAGCTGATCCGCCAGGTTAAGCCCAACGCGATCACGGTTGCCGAGGATATGTCTGGCATGCCCGGCATGTGTCTGCCCATCCAGGATGGCGGTATCGGCTTTGACTACCGCCTGGGTATGGGTCTGCCCGATATGTGGATTCGCACTGTCAAGGAGAAGCAGGACGAGTTCTGGGACCTGCAGGGGATGTGGGGCAGCATGTGCCTGCGCCGCCCGGGCGAAAAGACGGTCGCCTATGTCGAGAGCCATGACCAGGCGCTGGTGGGCGATAAGACCATCATCTTCCGTCTGGCGGATGCGAATATGTACACCGATATGGATAAGGCGATCCATAACCCCATTATTGACCGGGCAATTGCCCTGCACAAGATGATTCGCCTCTTCACGCTCGGCGGGGGCGGCGAGGCCTATCTCAACTTCATGGGCAACGAGTTCGGCCACCCGGAGTGGATTGACTTCCCGCGCGAGGGCAACGGCTGGAGCTTCCACTACTGCCGCCGTCAGTGGAGCCTGCGCGACAACGGCTACCTGAAGTACCAGTGGCTGGGTGACTTTGACCGGGACATGATCCTCCTGGCCAAGCGCCGCGACATCTTCCAGCAGTGGATGGCAGACCTCGAGCTGCTGCGGGAGAACGATAAGCTCATCGCCTTCTACCGCAAGGGCCTGCTGTTTGCCTTTAACTTTAACCCCGCCGAGTCGTATACCAACGTACTGGTACCGGTGCCCGCGAACGCGGACTACACCGTCGCCCTGTGCACGGACGATGCGAAATACGGCGGACAGGACAGGGTTGAGCACATCACCTATCCGGTCAAGGTGTTCGACGGCCAGTGCTTCATCGAGCTGTATCTCCCGGCCCGGACCGCCGTGGTGCTCAAAGAGGGCCGTGTGCGCCGGATCAAGTGACAAGATAGCCTGCAAGCTTCGCCCGCCGGAAGGAAATTTCCCTCTGCCGGCGGGCGCTTTCTCTGCTGCTTTGTCCTGAAAAAGTAACAAAATTTTACAAAATTCATACGAATAGATGACAGAAAATGGAAAGAATCTGAAAATTCGCGGCCTTGAATTTGACGCGGCAGTTATTTTGCGGTATGATAGAAACAGTCTTTCGGACAGACTGCCAGACGCGCGAACAGACGGAAGGTATGCCTGCCCCTCCGGGCCGATGTGGCAAGTGTGCGCCCGACAGACGTGGGGCTCTGCCCCGGACCCTACCCACTCCACATCGGAAAAAGGAGGTACCCTATGGCTGGTTATGCGGAAATTGAACGGGAGGCGGCCCAATATCTGGCCCGCTGCACCGAAAATGACCGGATTGACCCGGCACTCTTCGACCGCTATGACGTCAAGCGCGGCCTGCGCGACAAGAACGGCAAAGGCGTCATGTGCGGCATCACCAACATCTCACAGATTGAGGCCTTTCGGACGGTCGACGGCGTCAAGGTCCCCTGTGAGGGGCGTCTGTGGTATCGCGGCTACGACGTCTATGACCTGATTCGCGGGCTGAAGGGCAAGCGGATGGCTTTTGAGGAGGCGGCCTACCTGCTCCTGGTGGGGGATCTCCCCACGCAGCGGCAGCTCGACGAGTTCAGCGAGGTGCTCAACAAGTGCCGGGACCTGCCCGCCAACTTCACCCGCGACGTCATCATGAAGGCGCCGAGCAAGGATCTGATGAACTCCATCACCCGCAGCGTGCTCACCCTCGCGTCCTATGACGACTCTATCGGAGATCAGAGCCTGCAGACCCAGTTTGAGCAGTGCATCAAGCTCATCAGCGTCTTCCCCATGCTGGCGGTATACGGCTATCACGCCTATAACTACTCCCGTCAGGCGGAGAGCATGTACATCCACCGCCCCGACCCCGCTCTCTCCACGGCGGAGAACCTGCTGCAGATGCTCCGCCCGGACAGGAGCTATACCCTCCTGGAGGCCGCGGTGCTGGACATCGCCCTGCTGCTGCATATGGAGCATGGCGGCGGCAACAACTCCACCTTTACCACCCGCGTCGTCACCTCTTCCGGCTCGGACACCTATTCCGTCATGGCCGCGGCGCTCTGCTCCCTCAAGGGCCCCAAGCACGGCGGCGCGAACATCAAGGTGGTCGAGATGATCAACCACATCCGCTCCGCTGTCTCGGACGAGACGGACGAGGACGAGGTGCGCGCCTATCTGATAAAGATTCTGGACAAAGAGGCGTTTGACCACAAGGGTCTGATCTACGGCATGGGCCACGCGGTCTACTCCCTCTCTGACCCGCGCGCAGAGGTGTTCAAGAGCTTTGTGCACCGTCTGGCGGATGCAAAGGGACGGCAGAAGGACTTCGCCTTCTACAGCATGATTGACCGTCTGGCGCCCGAGGTGATCCGCGAGCACCGGCATATCTACAAGGGCGTGAGCACAAACGTCGACTTCTACAGCGGCTTTGTCTACAACATGCTCGATATCCCGCTGGAGCTCTACACCCCCATTTTTGCCATCGCCCGCATCGTCGGCTGGAGCGCTCACCGGATGGAGGAGCTCATCAACGCCGACAAGATCATCCGCCCCGCCTACAAGAGCATCATGGTCCCGCGCCAGTACGTCAACATTGAGGACCGCTGAGAGAACACAAGAGAAAACGGCCGGAAATCGGGCAAATCACCCGGTTTCCGGCCGCAGCCGTTTCATTTGATGCAGGGCAGGGGAGTGCTAATTTTTCGCCTGCTCCTGCCCGCTTGTCTGATAGTGCCGGCACCAGGCGGTGAGCGGGCAGACCTCGCACATCGCCCGGCGGGCGGTGCACACCTCCCGCCCGAAGAGGACCAGCCGGTGGCAGAAGTTGTTGCTCTCCTCCGGGGGGAGGATCTCCCGCAGCTGCGACTCCACCTTCTTCGGGTCCTTCGTCCCGTCGGTCAGGCCGAGGCGGCCGGAGATGCGGATGCAGTGCGTGTCCGCCACCACGACGCCGGGGACGTGGTGCACATCCCCCTGGATCAGATTGGCCGTCTTGCGCCCCACGCCGGGCAGGCGCAGCAGATCGTCCATCCCGGCGGGCACCTTCCCGCCGTAGTCCGACAGCAGCATCTGCGCGCAGCGCACCAGGTCGCGGCTCTTGCCGCGGAAAAAGCCGCAGGAGTGGATGTATTCGCCCACCTCCTCCGGGTCCGCCTCGGCAAAGGACTCCAGGGTGGGGAAGCGCGCGAAGAGGGCGGGCGTCACCTTGTTCACCCGCTCATCGGTACACTGTGCGGACAGGCGCACGGCAAACAGCAGCTCGTAATCCTTCCCGTATTGCAGCGAGCACAGCGCGTCGGGGTACCGCGCCTTCAGCGCGTTGATGATCGGCCAGACAAAATCCTGGTTGTGCAAACGAGACGCCTCCCCAATAAAATCATACCGATGTGAAGAAAAGCCCACAGAAATTTGGCAAAGAGGTTGACGGTATCTCGGAAATCATGCGGTCGTCGAGAAAAGAATTCGTTTTCGGCGACCGTTGTAAAGTGCTGCGCGCCAAAGGTCATCCAATCTGAACTCCGCCGTATTTTGCCCTCTGCCATGAGTATAGCACAATGCCGGCCGGGAAGCGAGACACGGTTTTGAAAATTTTTGTTGTCTTTTGGGGCGGCTCTGGTATAATGGTAAATCGGATATCGACATTTCTGCTGTGAATACGACAGCCGATGCAAAGGAGAAAGTGCTATGGTTCAGGAAATGGTTGCCTTTTTGAAGCTGGCTGACCCCGAGGTGGGCGCGGCCGTCGAGCAGGAGCTGGGGCGCCAGCGCCGCAACATCGAGCTGATCGCCTCGGAGAACATCGTCTCGGAGGCGGTGATGGTGGCGGCCGGTTCCGTCCTCACCAATAAGTACGCCGAGGGCTATCCCGGCCACCGCTATTACGGCGGCTGCCAGTGCGTGGACGTGGTGGAGGACCTTGCCCGCGAGCGGGCCAAGCAGCTCTTCGGCGCCAAGTTTGCCAATGTGCAGGCCCACTCCGGCGCGCAGGCCAACTTTGCCGCCTACCGCGCGCTGTGCAGCGTGGGGGACACCGTGATGGGCATGCGCCTGGACCAGGGCGGCCACCTGACCCACGGCTCCCCGGTCAACTTCTCCGGCAAGGACTACAAGATGGTCTCCTACGGCCTGAACGTGGAGACCGGCCGCATCGACTACGACCAGGTGCGCGACCTGGCCCATAAGTATCAGCCCAAGGTCATTATCGCCGGCGCGTCCGCCTATCCGCGCGCGATCGACTTCAAGATCTTTGCCGACATCGCCCACGAGGTGGGCGCCTATCTGATGGTGGACATGGCCCACATCGCCGGCCTGGTCGCCGGCGGACAACACGTGTCCCCCGTGCCCTATGCCGACGTGGTGACCACCACCACCCATAAGACCCTGCGCGGCACCCGCGGCGGCCTGATCCTCACCAACGACGAGGCGCTGGCCAAGAAGATCAACTCCGCCATCTTCCCGGGCAGCCAGGGCGGCCCGCTGATGCACATCATCGCCGCCAAGGCGGTTGCCCTAGGCGAGGCGCTCAAGCCGGAGTTCCGCGACTACGCCGCCCAGGTGGTCAAGAACGCCAAGGCGATGGCGGACGCCATCCTCCAGGGCGGCCTGGACCTGGTCTCCGGCGGCACGGACAACCACCTGATGCTCGTCGACCTGCGCCCGGCCCACCTGACCGGCAAGGTGATGGAGCAGCACCTGGACGAGGTGTATATCACCGCCAACAAGAACGCCATCCCCAACGACCCGGAGAAGCCCTTCGTCACCTCCGGCCTGCGCCTGGGCACTCCCGCCGTCACCACCCGCGGCTTTGACGAGGCGGACTGCGCCCTGGTCGGCAGCCTGATCTGCGAGACCGCCCACCACTTTGACACCAAGGCCGGCGAGATCCGTGACGCCGTCGTCGCCCTCACGGAGAAGCATCCGCTCTATCAGGACTGAGGCGCTTTATGCCCCAGCGATCTGCGCGTCCCCGCCCGGCGGCGGGGACGCCGCGTTTCGGGAGGAATCGGCCATGAAAACCCTGCTTCACTGCTGCTGCGCCCCCTGCGCAAACCAGTGCATCGACGCCCTGCGCGGCGAAGGGCTGGAGGTCACCGGCTTCTGGTATAACCCCAATATCCACCCTGTCACCGAGTACCGCGCCCGGCGCAACACCCTGGAGGAGTACGCCAAGCGGGTCGGGATGCCGCTGGTGATGGTCAACGAGTACGCCCTGCGCCCCTTCATCCGCGCGGTGGCCGGGGATATCGCGGGCCGCTGCGTCCACTGCTATGAGATGCGGCTCTGCCGCGCGGCGGAGTACGCGGCGGCACACGGCTTTGACAGCTTCACCTCCAGCCTCTTCATCAGCCCCTATCAGAAGCACGAGCTGATGCGCGAGGTGGCCGAGCGCGCGGCGGAGACGTACGGCGTGGCCTTCCTCTACCGCGACTTTCGCCCGCTCTTTCGCGCGGGGCAGGAGCGCGCGCGGGAGCTGGGAATGTATATGCAAAAGTACTGCGGCTGTATCTTCTCCGAGGAGGAGCGGTATATCAAGCCGAAAAAACTGATCCCCTAAGAAGGACCGCCCGGTCGGACGCACTCATCGATCCGGTCGGGCGGCTCAGAGCCTTTAAAAGGTCTCACCGAGTAATAAAATTCATTTTTGGCACGGGCATGTACCGGGCCAAAAATACTGATAGTCCCACAAGTGTGCGACCGAAGGGAGTGCGCGCAGTGGG
>CAYWUA010000063.1:0-8953 GCA_964461385.1 uncultured Oscillospiraceae bacterium | reverse complement strand
GGCCTTCTATTGCCCCGCAGGGGCAAGAGAAGGCCCCTGGGGGTGCCCGTGCCAAAAATAGATTCGATGCTATTTGGCCCTGCGGGCCAAACTCAGTGAGACTTTTTAATACGCTGACGGCAGGAGACTGAAAAAACCGGTCTCCTGCCGTTTTTATGGTTTTATGGATTTTCCTCCTCCAGCGGGCGCAGCTCGCCGGTGAGGCGGACGCGCAGGCCGCTGTAGCGGCGCGCTTGGCGGTCGTTGGCGACCATTTTCTCAAGCGCCTGCCGGTCTCCGACGATGACGAGCAGGCTGCGCGCGCGGGTGATGGCGGTATAGAGCACGCCGCGGGTGAGCAGCATGGGCGCGCCGCTCACGGCGGCGAGGATGACCGCCTGGTACTCGCTGCCCTGGCTTTTGTGTACCGTCATCGCGTAAGCCAGCTCCAGCTCGTTAAAGAGGTCGGAGGTGTAGGTCACTACTCTGCCGTCAAAGTTCACCGTCAGCGTGCGCTCCCGCACATTGATGGCGGCGACGGTGCCGATGTCCCCGTTGAAGACGCCGAGGCCCCCGCGCATCCCGTCCGCCTCGCTCCAGAGCAGATCGTAATTGTTGCGCACCTGCATCACCCGGTCGCCCACGCGGAAGACGACCGAGCCGTATTTCAGCTCGGCCGCCCCGTCGCGCGGGGGATTGAGGGCCTCCTGCAGGGCGCGGTTGAGATTGGCCGTGCCGGTGACATACCGCCGGGTGGGGGAGAGGACCTGAATCTGTCCGGGCGGGATGCCCATCGACTGGGGCAGACGGGTCTGGCAGAGCTCCACAATGGTCTCCACCGCCGCCTCCCCCTGCGTGCGGCGCAGGAAGAAGAGGTCGCCCGTCCCGTGGTTTTCCAGCGGCGGCAGGACGCCGTGATTCACCAGATGCGCGCCCATCACGATGGCGGACTGCTGCGCCTGGCGGAAGATCTCCGTCAGGCGGACGGTGGGAATCACGCCGCTGCGGATCAGGTGGTCAAACAGCTGGCCCGGGCCGACGCTGGGGAGCTGGTCGGGGTCTCCCACCAGCACCAGGCGGCAGTCGCCCGCCACCGCGCGCAGCAGCGCGTCCATCAGGGGGAGATCCACCATGGACATCTCGTCCACAATCACTGCGCCGGCGCGCAGCGGGTCGTCCTCGTCGCGCGAGAAGACCAGCCGCCCGCTGGCGCGGTCATAGCCCGCCTCGAGCAGGCGGTGGATGGTGTACGCCTCCGTGCCGCACAGCTCGCCCAGGCGCTTGGCGGCCCGGCCGGTGGGGGCGGCGAGGGCGACCTCCAGCCCCATCGCCTCAAAACAGGAGAGGATGCCGCGCAGGGTGGTGGTCTTGCCGGTACCCGGCCCGCCGGTGAGCAGCATCACCTGCGACCGGGCGGCCAGGGCCACCGCCTCACGCTGCTGGGCGGCGTACGCGATGCCCTGGGCGCACGCGGCGCGGTCGATCAGCCCGTCCAGGTCCTCCGGCGGCCGCAGTTCGCGCCCCGCCATCTCGCGCAGCCGCTCCGCCACCGCCGCCTCCGCCTCGTAGAGGTCGGCGCGGTAGACCGCCTCCAGCCCGAGCACCCGCTGGGAGACCACCTGCGCGCGCAGCTCCAGCCGCTCGAGCGCCTCCTCCAGGTCCTCCGGGGAGATGCGCCGCTCCTCTGTACCGGGGCCGAGCAGCCGCCCGGCGGCGGCGAGCAGCTTGTCGCGCGGGAGAAAGACGTGTCCGTTGTCCAGATTGTGGCTCAGGGTGTAGAGCACGCCCGCCTCCAGGCGGAGGGGGTCGTCCGCGCGCAGGCCGGCGGCGGAGGCGACGCGGTCGGCGGTGGCAAAGTCCACCTCCAGCTCTCCGCCGAGGAGGACATAGGGATTGCTGCGCAGCACCTCCAGCGCGCCCTGGCCGTAGACCCGCCAGAGCCGCGGCCCCAGCTCCACCGGCAGGGCGTTGGAGGACAGAAATTCCAGCAGGCTGCGCATCCCCGCCTTTTCCAAAAAGTCTGCCTGGATGGCGCGCGCCTTTTTCGGGGTGATCCCCTTCATCGTGGCCAGCCGGTCGGGGTCGGACTCGAGGACCTGGAAGGTCTCCTCTCCAAAGCGGTCCACCAGGCAGCGGGCCATCTTCTCTCCGATGCCGCGGATCACCCCGGAGGCGAGGTAGCGGTAGACCGCCTGGGACCCGCTGGGCAGGCGCACCTGCACCGCATCCGCCTTGAACTGTTCTCCGAAGGAGGGGTGGGTCGTCCAGCGGCCGGTCAGGGTGACCAGCTCGCCCGGCCCGATCTCCGGCATGGTGCCGACGGCGGTGAAGTGGTCTCCGCCGCCGGAGACGCGCAGGACAGTATAGCCGTTGTCCCGGTTCTGAAAGACGACGGCCTCCACCGTCCCCTCCAGCACCTCGGGCGCTTGCGCCTGGCGCTCTGTCATGCCGGACCCTCCTCTCGATGTGGATTAAAACCAGCGCGCCGCCTCGTCCCGGAACTGCGGGACCGGCCCCGCTTCGTAGGGGTCATAGCGGTCGGTATTGCAGCCAAACTCCTGCAGGCGCGCGATGCGTGCGCCGTCCCAGTCGATCAGGGAAACGCCCTCGAATGCCGTCCGGGTCCCGTCCGCCATCGCGGCGTCGAAAAACCACTCGGCGGCGGTCCGGTCCCCCTGGTGCCAAAAGCGGCGGATCTCCCAGCGCAGCACCCGGCCGCGCGTGTTCCACTCGCAAAACCAGTGCCGGATGCGCGCCGTGCCGTGGTACTCCGGCCCCCAGCTCTCAATATAGACGGCATCCGGGGTAAACAGGTCCAAAATGCCGTCCCCCTCGCCGGTCAGCCACATCTGAAACCACAGGCGGACGGCCGCCTCTCTCTCGTTCATCCGATCCCTCTTCCTCTCTCTGCCGGCCGGGACTACTCCGCGCGCTCCTCAGGCGGTTTTTCCCGCAGCGACACCTCCGGCCACGCGGCCAGCAGGCGCAGCGTCTCTGCGCGCTCGGCGGGCAGCAGGCCGGCGCCGAGCACGGTGATCTCCGAGCAGAGCAGGCCGCTGGCGGCGAGCCACCGCAGACCGCGCAGATCCTGCTCCAGCGACGGCCCGGCCTCCAGCTCCACATGTACGCGGCGCCCGGCGCCCACTGGCAGCAGCAGCCAGCCGAGTGCGAGCCAGAGCAGCGCGCCCAGTCCCAAAGCGGCCAGAAAGGCCAGCGCAGCGGTCAACGGGTCCATATCCATCACCTCATTCCAGTCTATGGGGCGGGGACGGAAATGTGTTCCTTTCTCTCAGCCGCGCGCGAGCAGCGGCTGGAGGAACTGCCCGGTATAGGACGCCGGGCAGGCGGCCACCGTCTCCGGCGTGCCGGCGCAGACCAGCGTGCCGCCGCCCGCGCCCCCCTCGGGGCCGAGGTCGATCAGCCAGTCCGCCGTTTTGATCACATCCAGATTATGCTCGATGATGAGCACCGTGTTCCCCGCGTCCGTCAGGCGCTGGAGTACGTCCACCAGCCGCTGTACATCCGCCGCATGCAGGCCGGTCGTGGGCTCGTCGAGGATATAGCAGGTGGAGCCGGTGGAGACCTTGGAGAGCTCGGTCGCGAGCTTCACCCGCTGCGCCTCGCCGCCGGAGAGGGTGGTGGAGGACTGGCCGAGGCGGATATAGCCCAGGCCGACGTCCGCGAGCGTCTTGAGCCGGTTGTAGATGCGCGGGAGCGGCTGGAAGAAGTCGAGGGCGTCCTCCACCGTCATGTCCAGCACCTCCCAGATGTTCTTGCCCTTGTAGCGCACCTCCAGCGTCTCGCGGTTGTAGCGCTTGCCGTGGCAGACCTCGCAGGGGACGTAGACGTCGGGGAGAAAGTGCATCTCGATCTTCACCAGCCCGTCGCCGCTGCACGCCTCGCACCGGCCGCCGCGCACGTTGAAAGAGAAGCGCCCCGGCCCGTAGCCGCGGGCCTTGGCGTCCTGAGTGGAGGCGAAGAGGTCGCGGATGTCGTTGAACAGCCCGGTGTACGTCGCCGGGTTGGAGCGCGGGGTCCGGCCGATCGGGGACTGGTCGATGCAGATCACCTTGTCGAGGAACTCCTCCCCCTCCAGCGCGTCGTGCGCGCCGGCGCGGGTCTTGGCGCGGTTGAGGTCGGCGGCCAGGCGCTTGTAGATGATCTCGTTGACCAGCGAGCTCTTGCCCGAGCCGGAGACCCCGGTGACCACCGTGAGGGTGCCCAGGGGGATGGAGACGTCGATGCCGCGCAGGTTGTTCTCCCGCGCGCCGCGCACGGTGAGGAAGTGGCCGTTGCCGCCGCGCCGCTGCGTGGGCACCGGAATGCGCCGCCGCCCGGCGAGGTAGTCGCCGGTAATGGAGCCGGGGGTGTTCATCACGTCCTCCACCGTCCCCGCCGCGACGATCTCGCCGCCATGCACCCCCGCGCCCGGGCCGACATCCACCAGGTAGTCCGCCGCGCGCATCGTGTCCTCGTCGTGCTCCACCACGATGAGGGTGTTGCCCAGATCGCGCAGGTGCTTGAGGGTGTCTAAGAGCATATTGTTGTCCCGCTGGTGCAGGCCGATGGAGGGCTCGTCCAAAATATAGAGCACGCCCATCAGCGACGAGCCGATCTGCGTGGCCAGGCGGATGCGCTGGCTCTCGCCGCCGGAGAGGGAGGTGGCCTTGCGGCTCAGGGTGAGGTACTGCAATCCCACGCTGCGCAGGAAGCCCAGCCGGGTGCGGATCTCCTTGAGGATTCTCCGGGCGATCAGCATCTGCTGGTCCGTCAGCTCCAGGTGCTCAAAGAAGGCGAGCGCGTCCTCCACCGGCAGGTCGCAGATCTGGTCGATGGACTTGCCGCCCACGGTGACCGCGAGCGCCTCGCGCCGCAGCCGCCTGCCCTGGCAGTCCGGGCAGGGGCACTCGGCCATGCACTCCTCCAGCTCGCGCTTCACCCCGTCCGACTGGGTCTCGCGGTAGCGGCGCTCGAGGTTGTTCACGATGCCCTCAAAGGGCTGGTAGAGCGTGCCCTTGCCGCGCGGCTGGTCATAGTGCAGCGTCAGCTTCTCCCCGTCCGTGCCGTAGAGGATGACCCGCCTGGCCTCCTCCGAGAGGGACTCGAACGGTTCAGTGAGGGAGAAGTGGTAGCGTGCGGAGAGGGCGTCAAAATACATCCGGCTGATGCCGTCGGACTTGATATTGTTCCACCCCGAGGCACAGATCGCCCCGTCGAGCAGGGAGAGCTTTGCGTTCGGGATAATGAGGCCGGGGTCCACCTTGAGCTGGCTGCCCAGGCCCGAGCAGGTGGGGCAGGCCCCGTAGGGGTTGTTGAAGGAGAACATCCGCGGCGTCAGCTCCTCAATGGAGATGCCGCAGTCCTCGCAGGCGTAGTTCTGGGAAAAGGAGAGGTCGCGGTCCTCCCCGGCGAGGTTGACCAGCACCAGCCCCCCGGAGAGGGAGGAGGCGATCTCGATGGAGTCGGTCAGCCGCTGGGTGATGTCCGGCCGGACGACGAGACGGTCGATCACCACATCAATGTGATGTTTCTTGTTCTTGTCCAGCTCGATCGGCTCGGTCAGGTCGTAGAGCGAGCCGTCCACCCGCACGCGGACATAGCCGGAGCGGCGCGCGTCCTCAAGCACCTTCTGGTGCTGGCCCTTGCGCCCGCGCACCACCGGGGCGAGGATCTGGATCCGCGTCGCCTCCGGCAGGGCGAGCACCTGGTCCACAATCTGGTCCACCGTCTGCTGGCGGATCTCCTTGCCGCACTTGGGGCAGTGAGGGGTGCCCACCCGCGCCCAGAGCAGGCGGAGATAGTCGTAGATCTCGGTCACGGTGCCCACGGTGGAGCGGGGGTTCTTGGAGGTGGTCTTCTGATCGATGGAGATGGCGGGGGAGAGGCCGTCGATATAGTCCACGTCCGGCTTCTCCATCTGGCCGAGGAACATCCGCGCGTAGCTCGAGAGGCTCTCGACGTACCGCCGCTGTCCCTCGGCGTAAATGGTGTCAAAGGCGAGCGAGCTCTTGCCTGAGCCGGAGAGTCCGGTGAACACCACCAGCTTGTCCCGGGGGATGGCCAGGTCGATGTTCTTCAGGTTGTTCACCCGCGCGCCTTTGACGTAAATATGGTCCTGCATCGGCAAAACTCCTTATCTTCCTGTTCTTCCGGCCCGGCCCGGGCTGGCCGGCGTATAGCAGTGATCGGCTTTCCATCTCTGCTCCCCGGCGCTCACCGCCACGACCGCCGGCCGCGCCGGGGCGCCCTGGGCGCGGCCGGCTTGGGGGAGCCGCCGCCGCGCAGCTCGATGAGCTGGTCGCGCAGCGCGGCCGCCAGCTCGAACTCCAGCCGTCCGGCGGCCTCCTTCATCTTCTGCTCCAGCTCGGCGGCACGCTGCTCGCGCTCGGCGGGGGTGAGGGCCTTGCTGCCACGGCTGATCTCCTCGCCCTCCTCCACCGCGCGGGAGAGCTCCAGCAGCTCGCGCACCGACTTGACTACCGTCTTGGGCACGATGCCGTGGGCCTTGTTGTAGGCGTCCTGGATGTCGCGGCGGCGCTTGGTCTCGGTGATGGCGCGGTCCATAGAGGGGGTGATGCTGTCGGCATAGAGGATGACCCGGCCGTGTGCGTTGCGCGCGGCCCGGCCGATGGTCTGGACAAGGGAGGTCTCGCTGCGCAGGAAGCCCTCTTTGTCCGCGTCCAGAATGGCCACGAGGGAGACCTCCGGCATATCCAGCCCCTCACGCAGCAGGTTGACGCCCACCAGCACGTCGATCTCGCCCAGGCGCAGGTCGCGGATGATCTCGGTGCGCTCGATGGTCTGCACGCTGTGGTGCATGTATTTCGTCTTGATGCCGGATTTTTGCAGATAGGCGGTCAGGTCCTCCGCCATCTTGATGGTCAGCGTGGTTACCAGCACGCGCTCGCCGCGCTCGATGCGCAGGTGAATCTCGCCGGTGAGGTCGTCGATCTGCCCCTCCACCGGGCGGACCTCCACCTCGGGGTCGAGCAGGCCGGTGGGGCGGATGACCTGCTCCGCGATCTGGCCGGAGCGGCTGCGCTCGTACTCTCCCGGGGTGGCGGAGACGTAAATCACCTGGTTCACCCGCTCCTCAAACTCGTCGAACTTGAGCGGCCGGTTGTCAAACGCGCAGGGCAGGCGGAAGCCGTAGTCCACCAGGCTGGTCTTGCGCGCCCGGTCGCCGTTGTACATCGCCCGCACCTGCGGCAGGGTGACGTGGCTCTCGTCGATGAACATCAGAAAATCCTTCGGAAAGTAGTCCAGCAGCGTCATCGGCGGCGAGCCCACCGGCCGGCCGGAGATGACGCGGGAGTAGTTCTCCACGCCGGTGCAGTAGCCCAGCTCGCGCAGCATCTCCATGTCGTACTCCGTGCGCTGTTGGATGCGCTGAGCCTCCACCGCCTTCTCCTGGGACTGGAAGAAATCCACCCGCTCCCACATCTCGCGCTCGATCTCGGTCAGGGCGCGGTCCAGCTTCTCCTTCGTGGTGACATAGTGGCTGGCGGGGTAGATAGCCACGTGGTTCAAAATCCGCGTCGGGCTGCCGGTGACCACGTTGATCTCACAGATACGCTCCACCTCGTCCCCCCAGAACTCCACGCGGATCGCATGGCCCTTGGCGTAGACGGGGTAGATATCCACCGTGTCGCCGCGCACGCGGAAGGTGTTGCGGTCAAAGGCGACGTCGTTGCGCTCATAGCGGATTTCCACCAGCTTGCGCAGCAGCTCCTCGCGCGGCTTCTCCATCCCGGTGCGCAGGGAGATCACCATGTTCTTGTAGTCAATCGGGTCGCCCAGGCCGTAAATGCAGGAGACAGAGGCCACCACAATCACGTCCCGCCGCTCAAAGAGGGCGGCGGTGGCGCTGTGGCGCAGCCGCTCGATCTCCTCGTTGATGGAGGCGTCTTTCTCAATAAAGGTGTCGGTGTGGGGGATATAGGCCTCCGGCTGATAATAGTCGTAATAGCTGACGAAATACTCCACCGCGTTGTCCGGGAAGAACTCCTTGAACTCGCTGCACAGCTGGGCGGCCAGGGTCTTGTTGTGCGCCAGCACCAGCGTCGGCCGCTGGACCGCCTCGATCACCTTGGCCATGGTGTACGTCTTGCCCGAGCCGGTCACGCCGAGCAGGGTCTGCTCGTCCAGGCCGAGCTGCACCCCGCGCGCGAGGGCCTCAATCGCCTGCGGCTGGTCGCCGCTGGGCTGATATTCGCTCACCACATGAAACTGCCCCACGACGGCCGGCCTCCTTCCAAACTGCGGCGGATAGGGATACAGACTACATGATAACAGAACGTCTGTTCTATGTCAATTGAAAAACGTTTGCCCCTCCGGGCGGCGGCGGGCAGACGCTCAGCCCGCCGGTCAGGATGCGCGCGTATTTCACGTTCTAAAAAAATAGGACAGATTGCGAGGACGCCGGACTCCTCCTTCGTTTTCAAATTTTTCACGTGAAAAAGACAATGTGGGCACATTTCTTTGCGCGTTTGCGCGGATCAAAAATAAAAAAACTCGGGGAAATTATCATGTGTTACTTGCAATCCGGGAAAAAAGATGCTACACTAAGCGCAAACAGTGAAGATGGGTCACCGTCTCCGACGGCGGCCCGGCCGGGTTGCCGGACGCTGCGCGCGGACGGGCCGCGCGATCCATTTTTAGATTAAGAGGAGCAAAAAACCGCTCGGAGGGACCGGAATTGACGGAGAGAGAACTCAGACGGCTGAGCCGGGCGGAGCTGCTGGAGCTGCTCCTGGCCCAGACGGAGGAAAATGAACAATTGAAAAAACGCCTCCAGGCCGCTGAAGCAGCTCTGTCGGACCGGAAAATCATCATGGAGAGAGCCGGAACCATGGCGGAGGCCGCCCTGCAGCTCAACGGGGTGTTCGAGGCGGCGGACCGGGCCGCCCGGCAGTACCTGGAGAACATCCGGCGCGCCGCGCAGGAAGGCGGTGACCGGCCATGAGCGGCGGCA
>CAYWUA010000062.1:0-9116 GCA_964461385.1 uncultured Oscillospiraceae bacterium | reverse complement strand
TGCATGTGTTAAGCACGCCGCCAGCGTTCATCCTGAGCCAGGATCAAACTCTCAAAATTTTGGTATCTAAACGCCTTCACTCTCGTGACAGCGCCTAAATCAGAGTTTCGCGCGCCGTCTTCCGACAGCTCGCAATTTTTCTCGCCTCAATTCCGGAACTTTTCAACCCCGGAATCTCCGCTAAAATCCTTACTCTGGTGCTTCGTTTGCTTCACGTTGTTTAATTTACAAGGTACACCCGCCGCCGCCCCTCGGCGACAGCTCGATTAGTATAGCAGATCTCTACCGCCATGTCAAGCACTTTTTCGCAGTGCCTGCAAACTTTTTGGTATTGTCCGTTAAAACCAATCCGCCTTCCGGCGCGCCGAAACGGTTTGCTGGAAGACTTGCTTAGTATACTAGACACTTTTTCCCTTGTCAAGCATTTTTCTCCTTTTTTTCTTCACTTTTTTCCTTTTTTCTCCCCTTCTATATCCTGTGGCTGAACCTATATTTCATATACTAAATATAGTGTACCATTTACACTCTTCTGCGCAGCCAAACCGCCAGGCAACCGGCCAGCGGCAGGAGATAGCAGACGGCGCCGTCGGAGAGGAGCAGCCATTTCTTCCAGAACGCGTGCAGCTGGAGCGTACCCGAGCCCAAAAAGGCGGCCAGCAGGACAATCAGCACGCATCCCATGGCGATCACCCCCCGCCGGCCGAGCGAGCCGGTGATCGCCTGTGCCTGCTCCGTGGCCGCGAGCAAGAACGCGCCGAGCAGGGCAATATCAGAGAAAACCCAGAGGGCTGTGACCACCGACTCCAGCCGCTCGACAATGCTCAGCAATGTCACCTCTTTGGCCAGGGAAAAGAAGGGGAGCTGAAACCGCACCGCCATTTGCCAGCCAAACGTGCCGATGATGACCAGCCCCATCAGGGAGATCACCGCGCACAGAGCGGTAAACCATGCCGCGGCCATCGCGAATCCGCCCCGGCTCTCGCCCAGGGTCCCCCGGTAGAACAGCACGGGCACGCTGTAGCCCAGGATGGACAGCACCGGCAGAGCAGAGAGGAGCACGCCGTCCCAGCCCTCCAGCCAAACCGGCCAGATGTGATAGAGCCGCACCCCGGACAGCGCGAATACCAGTACCACGCCCACCGTAATACAGAGGATATAGAAGAATACCTGTCCCATCCGGCAGACAGCGGCCGCGCCGCGCGCGCTCACCCACCAGACCACCGCGATCAGAGCGAGCAGGAACAGCCAGATCCCCGTCCCGGAATAGATGGAGGAGACAAATCCCTCCGCGCAAAAGCGCAAGTTGACCGCCGCAGTCACCAGCAGCCAGAGAAAGGTAACCAGGCTCGCCACGCGGCCAGCCACCGGGCCGAAGCCGGTCCGGTACAGGCCGCCCAGCCCAGCCCCGCGCGGCAGGCGGCGCATGCTGCCATCCATCAGCCACAGCGCCAGCAAAAAGGCCGGCAGGGCGATCAGCGGCCCCAGCCAGCCGCCCGCGCCCGCCAAATCCCCTGTCTGGCCGGGGATCACGCGGGTCAGCGGCGAGAGCAGACCGCAGAAGGTGAGCACCACCAGCTGTTTGAGGGAGACGCGCCTCTTCTGTTCTTCTCTCACAACGATTCCTCCCCTTCCGCCGGGCGGTTGACGTCATAGCTGCGGACAATCCTGCCCTCCACCACGGCCTCCAGTTCCAGGGCGGGAAACCACTCCTCCCAGTGCTCCGACAGCTCGCCGGTGTGCAGCGGGCACTGGAAGATCATCTCCCGCCGGAGATGGAGAAAGTCCACCCCTGTGGACTGGCTGCGGTCGAGCGCGGCCTGGGCCGGGCGCTCCAGCGCGTCGGAAAACGATTGTTCCAGCTCGTCCATCTGCCCGGCGTCAAATGGGTCGACCGCCCCGCGCAGCTCGGACAGCTCGCCCTGCACCCGGATGCGCGCCACCAGCCGGGTCAGGCGCCCGTCCCCGTCAAAGTACGGCTCCCAGTTACAGCTGGCGTTTACCAGGGTGATTCCGGCCGCTGCTCCGCCGGGGAGGGTAAGCTCCACGCTGTCGCTCTGACACAGATCGGTCAGCAGCGCCGCTCCGCGCGACTCCTCCCGGCTCAGCAGCCCCGCCAGGCGCCGGTCCCCAAAGTAGGCCAGGCCGGAGAGCGTGACGTTCTGTTCCGGCTCTTCGCCCGGCTGCTCGGGGTCGTAATCAGGATTTTCCTCCAGAGTCAGCACCGGCAGCAGCGCACAGCCGTTGTCCTCCAGCTGGCTGAGCAGGTAGCGCAGGGTATAGGGCCATTGGCGGCCGCCGAGGCTCTGGTCCCGGCTGATGGCGCTCAGCCGGTCGGTGAGCGCGCTGTTCCGGCAGGCCGAACCGGTCACCGCCTCCTCTGCCGTCGCGCCGGCAACCAGATAGACCTGTGTATCCAGCCGCATCTCAAAATCGCGCTCCAGATAGTCGATCAGCCCCTCCAGCCGCTCGCGCGCGATCTCCTCACCCAGGACAAATTCCGTCACATGGCCGTAGTCCACGGTAGAGCCGTCGCTGCCCTTTTGCAGGCTGAAGCAGGCGCCGAAGACGGTGTATCCCTCCCGCGTCAGGATGAGCGGCGGCTGGCTCTGTCCCTGCTCCCCGGCGCGCCGGGTCGTCCCGGAGACGGTCACACGGACGGAGTCCGCCTCCTCCCCCAGATCGAGGGCCAGGGTGCGCATCAGCTGGACCTGTGTGATGTCGCGCGCCCGGGGCAGAAAATTGCTGCGGCAGCCGGTCAGAGAGAGCAGAGACAGGACGGCGAGCGCCAGCATGGCCGCGCGCCGCCTCACCACCTGCGCCTCCGGTCCTTTGGGCGCAGCTCCAGCGGGCGCAGCTTGTCCTCCGGCACCGGCTCGCGCCAGAGCGCGCCCCCCTTGAGGTCCGCCCCGTCCCGCATGGCAAAGGGGGCGAGATAGGCCACGCCAAAGTCTTCCAGGCTGGCTAGATGCGCGATCAGAAAGGCCGCGCCCACCGTCAGCCCAAAGATGCCGGCCACCGCCCCCAGGACGGCCAGGATCAGCCGCCAGAGGCGCAGCGCGTTGGCAAAATCCTGGTTGGGCATGGTAAAACCGGCGATGCCGGAGACGGCGACGACGATCACCACCACCGGGGAGACGATCTTCGCGTCCACCGCCGCCTGCCCCACAACGAGGCCGCCGATGATAGAGACCGTCTGCCCGATCGTCCGGGGCAGCCGAATGCCCGCCTCCTGCAAAATTTCAAAGGCCACCAGCAACCCGAGCACCTCAAAGGCGGTGGAGAAGGGCACATCCTGTTTGCTGGCGATAATGGACATCGCCAGGCGGGTGGGGATCAGCTCAAAATGGTACTGCGCCACGGCGATATAAAATCCCGGCGTCACCAGCGTGATCATCATGCACAGATACCGCAGCGCCACGAGCAGGGAGCTGACCGCCCAGTGAAAGCTCCAGTCCTGCGTCGCGGTGAGGAAAAGGCCGATATTCCCCGGCAGCAGGCAGCCGAGGGGAATCCCGTCCACCAGCAGCCCGACGCGCCCCTCCAGCAGCCCCTGGCAGAAGCGGTCCGGCCGCTCGGTGAACAGGACGCGGGGGAACGCGCTCGTGCGCGGGTCGGTGAGGTACTCCTCCAGCTCCGCAGTAGTGAGCAGCGCATCCTCGTCGATTTGCTCCAGGCGGCGGCGGACCGCGCGCGGGAGCTCCTCATTGGCAATCCCCTCCAGCCAGACCATCTCCACCGGCGTGCGCGTGCGCCGGCCAATCCGGCAGCGCTCCACCTTGAAATCGGGCGAGCGCATCCGGCGGCGCAGCAGCGAGGTGTTGGTGCGCACCGACTCGACGAAGGACTCCTTGGCCCCCTTGACCTCGCTCTCGTTCTCCGGCGCGGTGATGGCCCGCTTTTCCTCCGTCGCCACCCAGCAGGTGACCACCCCGTCGGGCAGGAAGAGGGCGCAGTGCCCCTCCAGCAACAGATAGACCACCCGGTTCAGCTCCTCCTGCCGCTGGGCGTTCTGGTTCCACACGCCGCCGTCGAGTACGGCGCGCGTGACGCTCTGCCCCTCCGGCAGCGGCCAGGCCGCCAGCGGGCGGAGGATATAGTCGTTCAGCCGCTCCTGGCGGACCATGCCGTCCAGCCAGCACAGGCGCACCATGCTCCCGTCCCTGAGCTCCAGCTCCCGCCGCGCAAAGTCCGCGCAGCCGTCAAAGACGGCGCACAGATTCTCCCACGTCAGCGGCCCCCCGCAGTGCACACGCGGGGCGTGGTGGGGGACATGGCCCCAGTCCCGTCCAAAGATCCGCATACCGCTCCTCCTCCGTTTTCTTGCTCCGGGTAGTATGCCCGGCCGGGAAGGAGAACACGCGTCCGCGCCGCATCTGGAAGAATGTGACAGGCCGCAAAAAATGAGAGACAGGACAGCCCGTCACCCTCCCCCGCCGGGATCCGGCCTGTCCTGTCTCCTCTGCCTGTTCCTGTCCCATCCGGGGCGGCGCTCACATCAGCAGCCGCGCGAGCATCCACACCAATCCCGTCACCCCGGCCCCAGCCAGGAAGGAGAGCCAGCTCTCCCGCCGGCGCAGCCACGCAAAGCGGCTCCTGGCCGGGGCGTTGCGCTTGAGATACCGGTCTGCCACCTCCTTTGCCTGCCGGAGCACCTGCTGGGCGGATACGCCCCCGTCCGGCGCGTCCTCCCGCAGCAGAAAGATCGCCTGTTCGAAGTATTGCGGGTCGGGCGAGCGGACCACGATGACCCGGCGGGAAATGCCTTTTACCATAATTGCCACACCTTTCCAGTTTCTGGCCTCAGTATGGCCCGTTTCCGTCCGGTTTATCCCTTGTTTTGAGCTGTAAGACGATGACGGTCCGGTCGTCCCGCCCGCCGCTGCTGCGCTCGAGCACCTGCGCGGCCAGTTCCTTCGGGCTTTTGCCCCGGAAATCCCGGATGGTCTGCCAGAGCCAGTCGTCCTCCTCGCCGTCGGAAACACCGTCGCTGACCATCACGGCGAGATCCTCCCGGCCGAGCTGGAACGACCGGACGTCCGGCCCGTTCTCCTGCCCGAAGTCCAGCCCCGCCGGCAGCGCGCTGCCGGAGAGCTTTTTGACCCGTCCCCTCTGCCGCAGATAGGTGGGCGCGGCCCCCAATTTATAACTCTTCCCCTGCCCGGAGAAGAGGTCGAATCCCAACAGGTCGATGGTGGTAAAGCCCAGCTCGCTCTCCCCACGCAGCGCCAGCGCGCCGGCGAGGGTGCCGAGGGAGAGCTCCGGCCCGATGCCGGCCTTCAGGAAATCCTCCAGCAGCCGCAGAGCCAGCCGGCTCTGCCGCGCCGCGCCGGGGCCGCTGCCCATTCCGTCGCACAGCACCACCCAGAGCATCCCCTCCCGGTCGCGAAACCAGCTTCCTCCGTCGCCCGAGACCGGCTGTCCGTCCCGGGACAGGGCCGCCACGCCGGCCACCGCCCGGTAGCGGTCCTCCTCCACCAGGGTGAGGCGCTGCCCGGAGCGGTCGCGCTCCAGCGGACCGGCGGTCAGACGGACGCCCATGTTCCGGCAGAGGTCGTCGAGCAGGCGGCCCTCTCGGACACCGCTCAGGTCGCCGCCCGCGAGCTGGAGGACCAGCCGTCCGCGCCCGTCCCGGCCGAGGCGGACCGCCGCCTCCAGCCCATGCCGCCGCAGAAAACGGATGACCGGCGTGCTCTGCTCCGGGTCGGGCATCAGGTCGCTCTCCAGCTCCTGCGCGGCACGGCGAAGCAGCTGCGAAAGCTGGGCATACTGCCGCCAGACCGCCCGGCGGCTTGTGCGCAGCCGCGCATCCAGCTGGCGACGGTGCATCAGCGAGGCGTATTCCACATTCGCCGCCGACACCAGCTCGGGCACCCGCCCGCACCGGGCCAGAAAGGCGGCCGGCGCGTCCTCCGTGCGCCCGTAGCCGCGCCGCTGTGTGGCCGTGAGCATCTGGTGAAAGGCGGCGTAGGTCTCGTGATAGTCCTGCTTCCAGCAGATGGCGCAGCGCGCGCAGTCCTGACAGACCTGCTCCGCCGCCCGGTCGAAGACCAGTTCCATCCGCTCCTCGCTCACCGGAGGGGAGTGGAGGCCCCTGCGCATGTCCTCGTAGAGGGTCTGGAAGGCCTCCGCCTGGCCGTTCAGCCGCTCCTGCATCTGCCGTTTGGTGAGCAGAGGACTGTCCGGAAAAGGGAGCGGCGCCGCCTCCCGCACGGCGGGCCGGCCGCGCGCTTTTCCCCACAGCAGCCCGGGCGGCAGGGCGAGGAAAACCAGCGCCGCCGCCGTCGTCTCCGCCGCCAGCGTGAGCGCTGCCGCCACCGGCACAAACTCCGTCCCCAGCATGGCCGCCCAGAGCGCTGCCAGAGCGCCGCCGCCGGCCAGGCCAAGCCCCGCAATCAGCCGCCCGTGTCCCTGCCCCAGCCGCGCGAGCACCGCACCCAGCGTGAGCGCCGCCGTATGGAGGCCTGGCACGCCAGCCCCAAGGTCAAGCGCCAGCCCGAGGACCGCCCCGGCGGTCACCGTCTCCGTCTGTCCGCGCGTGGCCAGCACCAGCACGGCAACCCCGGACAGCACCGTGCCCAGCTTCAGCGGACCAGGCAGCGCGACCCGTGCCAGCGCCGCCGCCAGCGTCGCGCCGAGGAAGAGCAGCCCGGGGCCGGAAACCTTTCCCCGCCGCCCCGACTCCAGCCAGGGAGCGAGCGCCAGCCGGTAGAGCCGGGCGGACAGGGCAATCGCGCCCGCCTCCGCCAACAGGCGGACGGTATCCGCGCTCTGCCAACCTCCCTCGGATAAGTACAGCACCCCGGTGACGGCGCTCGTCACCGCGCCGCAGGCGGGCAGAAACCATCTGCTGCGGTACACCGCCAAGTCACAGCAGGCAAACGCTGCGGCATAGGTCAAAATGGCCGCCGAGAGATAGCGCAGGCCGCTGACAATCCCCACGCCGGTCAGATATCCCACCGCCGCACCCACCAGCGCACAGAATCCGGCCGGCCCCGCGCCGGAGGCGGCCACAAATCCCAGCGCGAAAGGGGCGCAGTTCTCTCCCAGCACCGCCGACGGCAGCGCTGCAGCCACCGCAAAGCGCAGCGCGCACTCCATCACCGTCTCCGCCTCAGGACGGCACAGGATGAGCGCCGTCTGCTCCCGCGCGGTGCGCCACAGCCGGCGAAGCAGCCCTTCCATCTGTTCCATCGTTCTCATTGGTACGTCCCCCTCGCCTGTTGTTCTTATCCGGATTATAGTCTGTCCGGGAAAAGAAAGTGGTCGGGAAATGGAGCGTCAGACGGGAAATCGTCCGCAAATTTCAACAGATTGGGCAATTTCTCTTCCGGTCCTGCGGCCGCACAGACAAAGCGCGCCCCGGAGCGGTTTTGCTCCGGGGCGCGCCCGTATACGATTATAATGTAGCTGGAGCGCCGTCTGGCCGCTTATCCGAACAGGGAGAAGGCGACGAACAGGGAGCTCATCAGCGAGGCCACCAGGCTCACCACGGTGATCTGGGTATTGATGGACGGGCCGGCGGTATCCTTGAACGGGTCGCCGACGGTGTCGCCGGTGACGGCCGCCTTGTGGGCCTTGGAGCCCTTGCCGCCGCAGTGGCCGGCCTCGATGTACTTCTTGGAGTTATCCCACAAGCCGCCGGCGTTGGACATGAACAGGGCCAGCAGCAGGCCGCTGACGATGTTGCCCAGCAGGAAGCCGCCGATCGCCTCAGGGCCGCCGATAAAGCCAACGACCAAAGTCGCGAGGATGGTCATGCCGCCGGCGGGGATGAGCTCTTTCAGCGCGCCCTCGGTGGCGATGTCGATGCAGGTGTCATAGTCAGGCTTGACGCCGGGCTCTCCCTGGCGCAGGCCGGGGATGCGGCGGAACTGGCGGCGGATCTCGCGGACCATGCGCTGCGCGTTCTTATCCACGCCCAGCATCAGCATGGCAGAGAACACGGCGGGGATAGCCGCGCCGATCAGCACGCCGAAGAAGACCAGCGGATTCATAATGTCAAAGCCGGTGAGCAATTCGCGGCCCAGGCCGGCGAGGGTCTCGTTCACCTCAGAGAGGTAGGCGCCCAGCAGCGAGATGACGGTCAGACCGGCCGCGCCGATGGAGAAGCCCTTGGTCACCGCCTTGACGGTGTTGCCGGCGCTGTCCAGCTCGTCGGCGATGCGGATGGTCTCCTCGCCGAGGCCGCCCATCTCCGCCAGGCCGCGCGCGTTGTCCACGATAGGACCGTAGGCGTCGTTGCTGATGATCATGCCGACGATGGAGAGCATGCCGACGGCAGCCATCGCGATTCCGAACAGGGCGTAGCCACTGCCCAGCGGGGCGCAGAGCTGATAGGCCACCAGGGCAGAGACGGCAATCCCCACCATGGCGGGCATGCAGGAAATAAAGCCGTAGGACACGCCGGAGAGCACGGTGAACGCCGAGCCGGAGCGGGAAGCGTTGGCCACGCGGCGGACGATGGGCCGGGTGTCATCTGTGAAGTAGTCGGTGGTGATGCCGATGACAACGCCCACAATCAGGCCAATCGCCGAGGCGCCCCAGATCCGCCACTCAAAACCGTCAATCAGGGCAGTAGCAACGGCGGTGAGCACCAGGAAAATCGCCGTGGTGCTGTAGGTGGAGAAATTGAGCGCACCGGTGGGGTTTCCGTCCTTGCCCACCTTGGCAAAGGCAATGCCGATAATGGAGGCGATCAGGCCGAGGGCCGCATAGCAGAAGACCATCGCGGCATTCACGCCGGTGCCGCCATCGAGCGCCTGGGCCATGACGAGGGCAGAGGCCATCGCCGCCACGTTGGAGTCAAAGAGGTCCGCGCCCATGCCGGCCACGTCGCCCACGTTGTCGCCCACGTTGTCGGCGATGACGGCGGGGTTGCGGGGGTCATCCTCCGGGATGCCCAGCTCGACCTTGCCGGTCAGGTCGGCAGCCACGTCGGCAGTCTTGGTGAAGATGCCGCCGCCGGCCTTTGCAAAGAGGGCCAGGGAGCTCGCGCCGAAGGAGAAGCCGAGCAGGATCGTCGCGTCACCCGTGACCAGCAGCACGGCCATCACGCCGAGCAGGCAGAAGCCGACCACGGCCAGGCCCATGACAGCCCCGCCGCGGAAGCCGACCAG
>CAYWUA010000061.1:0-9130 GCA_964461385.1 uncultured Oscillospiraceae bacterium | reverse complement strand
GGCAGAAGCCGACCACGGCCAGGCCCATGACAGCCCCGCCGCGGAAGCCGACCAGAAAGGCCTCCTTCAAACTGCGGGACGCCGACTCCGCCGCGCGGGAGTTGGCAGAAGTCGCCACCAGGATGCCGATCTTCCCGGCCAGGGCGGACAGGACGGTGCCGGCGATGTAGGCCAGCGCCATCAGGAGGTTTTCCAAGACGTTGCCGTTCCAGATGGGGGAGGGCAGCAGCAGGAAAATGACCACTGCGGCCACGCCGGCAAACATCGCCAGGATGCGGTACTCCTTTCGCATAAAGGTATTGGCGCCCTCATGGATGAGCTGTGAGACCTCCATAATGCGCTTGTTTTCCGTCCTCTGCCGCTTGACCCACAGATACAGATACACGGCAAAGGCAAAGGCGATTACCACTGCCAAAAAGCACAGGGCATAGATAGGTACCATCGCGTTCAAGAACAATCTCTCCTTTCTCAGGGAATGAAAACCCGAATCAAAACCGATTATATTCCTTTGTTTGCCAAAAGTCAATGTGTTCCCTGTGAAAAATTCCGTTTCGTGTCCCAAACTTTTCCCGTCCGCCTATGACGTACAAACCGCCCCCAAAATCCTTTGGGGGCGGCTTGCCATTCTACTTTCCTTTTTTGTCAACCTCTTTCTCCCTGCCCGGACATTCGCCAGCGGCGGAAAAATCCACCATCCTCTTCACCAGGCCGCACAGGCGCAGATACTCCGCCTTGATCTCACGGAGATAGGCCCGGCCCGCCGGAGTGATCTGGTAATAGATGCGCATCCGGTTGGACTGGGAGACCATCTGTTCGACCACTTCCACATACCCTTGGTTCTGCAGACGGTAGAGCACCGGATACAACAGCGGCATAGTATATGCCCCGCCGCTGCGCTCCTTCATCTCCAGCGCCATCTCGTAGGCATATTTCGGACGGTCCTGTAGAAAGGAGAGAATAATCATTGGATTGACGGTGCGTTTAAAATAATCTTCAAACGAATGTCCGCTGTCAGAGTTCTTCCTCGCTTTCATTGCCTCTCCTGTCACATAGGGGAATGCTTGACGCTGCACCTCGGAAAAGTCATCTCTCTCCGGCAGCGCCGCAGCGTATGTATCTTTCTATCAACAGTATAAACTCAGTATAATCTCGATCTCGCGGGAAAGCAAGTGTGATGGAGAGAAAAAACGCAGCGCACATCCTCCGAACCGGTCAGTGCCGCTCCGCCCACTCGTTCAGGCGCATCAACCCATCCCGGCTGCCGGAGAGGACGAGGACGTCGTTGGCGCGGAAGACATACTCCGGCTTCACTGTCTCCATCACCGTTCCGCTGTTTTCGATGGCGATGATATTCAGACCAAAGCGGGAACGCAGGTTGAGCTGGAGCACCGTCTTTCCCACCGCCTGGGCGGGGATGCGCAGCTTGGAGATATTGATCTGCTCGCTGAGCTGGATAAAATCCAGCACGCTCGAGGTCTCCAGGCGGTTGGCCAGGCGGATGGCCATGTCCCGCTCAGGGTAGACCACCTCGGCGCCCAGTTTCTCCAGGATCTCGCCGTGCTCGGCGCTGTTGGCCTTGGCGATCACCTTGCCGATGCCGAAGCTGACCAGGTTGAGGGTGGTGAGGATGGAGGTGTCCATCTGCTCGCCGATGCAGACGATGGCCACATCGCAGTTCTGGATGCCGGTGTCCAGAAGCGTCTTCTTGTCCAGCGAGCGGACGAGGACGGCGTTCTCGATGGTATCGCGGGCCTCCTGGATCTTCTCCTCGTCGTGGTCGATCACCAGCAGCTCCACGTCCGCCCGGGCCAGCTCCTCCGCCAGCGCAAAGCCGAACCGTCCCAGGCCGACAATGCCGTAGGACATCTTTTCACTCTTGCGTTTTCCAAACATAGGTCATTTTCTCCTTGTCTGCATTCGGCTTTTGCTAACCGATCGCAATGTTCCCCTCGGGGTAGCCCGTGCGCTCCGTACGGTGGAAATACCACAGGGAGGCCACCGTCAGCGGACCGAGGCGGCCGATGTACATGATAACAACGCTCAGCAGCTTGCTGCCCACGGTGAGGTCCGACGTGATACCGGTGGACAGGCCCACCGTGCCAAACGCGCTGGTGATCTCAAAGAAAATCTGTATCATCGACAGCTCCGGCTCGAATACTGCCATCAGGTAAGTGCCGCTCACCACCACGCCGGCGGCCAGCAGTGTGACCACCGCCGCCTTGCGGAACGCCTCGCGCGGGATGGCATAGCGGAAGGCTTTTTCCGAGCGGTTGGTCGCCGCCGCCTTGATGCCCTGGAGCAGCACAAAGAAGGTGCTGGTCTTGATGCCGCCGCCGGTGGAGCCGGGGGAGGCGCCGATGAACATCAGCACGGAGATCACCAGCAATCCCGCGTTGGAGAACCCGCCCAGCGGATAGGTGGAAAACCCGGCGGTACGGGCGGACACGCTGTGGAAAAACGCGCCCATCCACGTCACGTCCTCCGTGAGCTTGATGAGCACGCCGCCCACCACGATCAGCGCGACACTCACCGTGAGCACCACTTTGGTGTGCATGCTCAGCTTGCGCCAGCGGCAGCGCTTTTGCCACAGCTCCCGGATGACCAGAAAGCCGATGCCCCCGAAAAAGATCAGCCCGCAGGTGACCAGGTTGAGCAGCACGTCGTCCCGGTAGGGGATCAGGTTCTGGAAATTGCCCAGGATGTCAAAGCCGGAGTTGTTAAACGCCGCCACCGAGTGAAACAGGCTGATGCCGAGCGCGCGCAGCGGCGGATAGTCCTGCACAAAGACCAGAAAGCTCAGCGCCGCGCCGGTCAGCTCAAAGATCAGCGTGGTCACAAAGATGCTCTTGACAAAGCCGACCACGCCGCGCCCGGAGTCCAGGTTCATCGCCTCGCGCACGAGGTTCTGTCCCTTCAGATTCACCTTTCGGCCCACGGCGAGGATGATGCCGGCGCCGACGGCGGTCACGCCCAGGCCGCCCACCTGGATGAGCATAGCCAGGAAAAACTGCCCCAGTGGGGTAAAGGTATCTCCCGCGTCAATGGCGATCAGGCCGGTGACGCACACCGCGCTGGTGGAGGTATAGAGCGCGTCGATGTACTCCACCTCCACGCCCTCCTGGATGCTGCACGGCAGCATCAGCAGCAGCGAGCCGATCAGAATCACCGCGGCAAAGCCGAGAGCGATAATCCGCGCGGCGGAGAGTCTTTTCAAAAATCGAAGCAAGATATCACCTCAACGGTCAGTTTTTCTCCTTTTTATCCCTGTCCCGGTCCTTACTCCGTCTCCTCCTCCGGTTTCGGCTCGGGCGGGAGCAGGCGGACAACCGCCTGCTTGACCTGATGGTCCTCTATCTTGATCACGTCGATGTGCAGTCCGGCCGTCTCCAGCGAGAGCTGACTGCCATCTTGCGGCACCTGCCCGAGCCGGTCAAAAACCAGCCCGGTAATCGTGTCGTATTCCAGGTCCTCAATCTCCAGGCCGGTGGCCTCTTCCAGGTCATCCAGCTCCACGTTGCCGTGCACGCGCCAGACGTTGTCGCCGATCAGCTCAACGGACTCCACATCGTCGTCCTCGCCCGGGTCGTCGTCCTCCAGGTCGCCGACCAGCTGTTCGACCAGGTCGTTGATGGTCACCAGGCCGCTCATGCCGCCGTACTCGTCGAGCACAATCGCCATCTTGTTGCGCGTGCGCTTCATATTGCGAAAGAGCACGTCCGCCTTCACCGTCTCGGGGACAAAGTAAGCCGGGCTCACCGCCTCGCGCATCACAGTCTGGCGGTCCTTCTCATCCAGGCGGAAATAGTCCTTGGCGTTGAGAATGCCGATGATATTATCCGGAGAGTCGTCGCAGACGGGGTAGAGGGTGTGGCGGCTGTCGTGTATGATCCGGTCCCACTCGTCCATCGTCTCCTCCAGCCAGAGAAAGTCGACCTCAGTGCGGTGGGTGGCAATCTCTCCGGCGGTCAGGTCGTCAAACTCGAACACGTTCTGGATAAACTCCTTCTCCTCGTGGTCGATGTTGCCCCGCTCACTGCTCGCGTCCACCATCAGGCGGATATCCTCCTCGCCCACGGCCTCCTCCTCGGCGTTGGGGTCGATGCCAATCAGACGGAGCACCCCGTTGACTGAGGCGGTGAGCAGCCAGACAACCGGCTTGCAGACCTTGCTGATCAAGTCGATCAGGCCTGAGATGCCGAGGGCGACCGCCTCCGTCTTGCGCATGGCGATCCGCTTGGGCACCAGTTCTCCGAAGACCAAGGTAAAATAGGAGAGGATCACGGTGATGAGCACGACAGATATGCTGTTGAGCACCGCGCGCGGAATGGGCACGCCGAGCGAGAGGAGAAAATCCACCAGCGGGTCGGAGAAATTGTCCGCGGCGAAGGCGCTGCCCAGAAAGCCGGAGAGGGTGATCGCCACCTGAATAGTGGAGAGGAACCGCGAGGGCTGGCCGATCAGGCGGACCAGCCGGGCCGCGCGCTTGTCCCCCTCCTCCGCCATGTGGGAAATCTTGGTCTCGTTGACCGACAGCACCGCGATCTCCGCGCAGGCAAAGACGGCGTTGAGCGCGATCAGAATGACCTGCAGCAGTATCATTGTCCAGATTGAGTCTTCCAAAATGTAATATAACCTCACTTTCAAGCCTTGCTGCGCTGCGGCCGGCGCCGCCGCTGCAGATGCCTCAAAAATATCTTTTCTCCGCTCGCCCGCCGGGAGGAGCGCCGCCGCGCGGCGGTACGCTTAGCCGTTCACGGTCTTTCCCCCCGTCCGCTGCGCCGAAAACGGCAAACGGCACCACCCGCGGTTCCCAGCGGGAACGCAGGCCATGCCGTCTATGTCTGCTATGGAGCTCGGCTGCGCCTTCTCTCGGTCGGCGTCGCTGTCGTCGGAATTCATGTCTTCCTAAGCCTCTCTTGTTACAGAGTACTGGCCCTATTGTACACAGGACGTGTGCACTTGTCAATCGGTATTTTGTGGCCTGATTCGACCGGAAGCGCACGCAAGCCTTGACGCGCCGCGGGAAAACGGATACAATACCATCAGACAGAAACCAGTGGGAACCTTTGGGTCAGAGAGGAACGGGAGAGACATCCGCACCCGTTCCGTTTCTTTTATCGCCGCCGGCCTCTGCCGGGCGGAAGAGACAGGGGAGGATATACCGATGGCAGTGAAGCACATTTTTATCACCGGCGGCGTGGTCTCCGGATTGGGCAAGGGGATCACGGGGGCCTCGCTGGGCCGCCTGCTCAAGCAGCGGGGCCTGCGGGTCGCCCTGCAGAAGCTTGACCCCTATCTGAACGTGGACCCGGGCACGATGAGTCCGTACCAGCACGGCGAGGTGTTCGTCACCGACGACGGGGCGGAGACCGACCTGGACCTCGGCCACTACGAGCGCTTTGTCGATGAGAACCTGACGGTGAACTCCTCCGTCACCTCGGGCAAGGTGTACTGGTCGGTGCTCAACAAGGAGCGCAACGGCGACTTTCTGGGCGCGACGGTGCAGATCATCCCGCACATCACCAACGAGCTGAAAGACCGCATCTACCGCATGGAAAAGGACGAGCCGAAGGACGTCATCATCACTGAGATCGGCGGCACCGTCGGCGATATGGAGTCCCAGGCCTTCCTGGAGGCCATCCGCCAGGTCAGCCGGGAGCTGCCGCGGGAGGACTGCATGTTCATCCACGTCTCCCTCGTCGTCTCCATCCCGGGCACCGGAGAGCTCAAGAGCAAGCCGACGCAGCACTCGTGCAAGGAGCTGCTGAGCGTCGGCATCCAGCCGGACGTCATCATCTGCCGCGCCGACCAGCCGCTCACCGACGACATCCGCAAAAAGATCGCCCTGTTTTGCAACATCGCCCCGGAGAACGCCATCTCCAATCTCACCGCGCCCATCCTCTATGAGGTGCCGCTCATGCTGGAGGAAGAGGGGCTGGCCCGCGTGGTCTGCAAGCGGCTGAACCTCAATCTGCCCGAGCCCGACCTCACCGAGTGGCGCAACATGGTCGTGCGCGCAAAGGCGGCCACCGAGACGGTGGAGATCGCCCTGGTGGGCAAATACGTCGCCCTGCACGACGCCTATCTCTCCGTCGTCGAGGCGCTCACTCACGGCGGCATCGAGAACGACGTGAAGATCAAGATGCGCTGGGTGGACTCCGAGCTGGTGGACGACGGCAACGCCGAGGAGATTTTGCACGGAGTGGACGGCGTGCTCATCCCGGGCGGCTTTGGCGACCGCGGCATCGAGGGGAAGATCTCCGCCATCCGCTGGGCGCGGGAGAACCGCGTGCCCATGTTCGGCATCTGCCTGGGGATGCAGATGGCGGTGGTGGAGTTTGCCCGCCACGTCGCCGGCCTGGAGGAGGCGCACTCGAGCGAGCTGTGCCCGGAGACGCCGCACCCGGTGATCGACCTGATGCCGGAGCAGCGGGACATCTCCGCCAAGGGCGGCACGATGCGTCTGGGCGCCTATCCCTGCCGCATCACCGGGCAGGAGAGCCACACCTTTGCCGCCTACGGTGAGCCGGTGATCTATGAGCGCCACCGCCACCGCTATGAGTTCAACAACGCCTACCGCGACCGGCTCACGGAGTGCGGGCTGGTGCTCGCCGGTCTGTCCCCGGACAACCGGCTGGTTGAGATTGTCGAGGTGCCGGACCACCCGTGGTTTGTCGGCGTGCAGTTCCACCCCGAGTTCAAGAGCCGCCCGAACCGCGCCCATCCGCTCTTCCGCGACTTCATCAGCGCGGCCAAGCACCGCCGCGCGCAGCAGGCGTAACACATGCAAAAGAGAAACCCGCCCGGCAGGGAAGACCCTGCCGGGCGGGTTTTTAGACTGTCGAAAAAGGTCTCACCGAGTTTGGCGCTTCGCGCCAAACAGAGTCCAATTCATTTTTGGCACGGGCGTGTACCCCCCAGGGGGGCCTTCTCTCGCCCCTGCGGGGCGATTCACCTTGACCGGGCCAAAAATACTGATAGTCTCGCAAGTGTGCGACCGAAGGGAGTGTGACCAAGCCGCCAAAGGCGGCGCGGAAATGCCCTTTGGGTACGCGCAGCGGGACTGCAAACTCGCGCAAATGCTTGATTTGCGCGAAAGGCTGTTAATAGCTGATGTAGTATAGCGAGAGACCCAGGTGCAGCAGCACGCAGGCCCACATGAGCGGGGAGGTCAGGCAGGCGCGCCGCTTCTCCGCCGCGGTGAAAGCGGTGGGACCGGGGTAGAAGTTTTCCCAGGGGCGGCAGCGGATGAGGTAATAGACGGTGTAGCCGATTGCCAGCATCACCGCAAGGCCAAGCGTACTCCACACCACGTCGCTGTCAGGCAGGTTGGGGGTGAGCAGCCCGCCAAAGAAGTTGATGAACATGTGCAGCAGAATGCTCCAGGTCAGCGTGCCGGTCATAATGCGCAGATAGCCCAGCAGCAAGCCGACCAGCACGGCGTAGAAGAACTGGTACAGATTGGTGTGAAACAGGCCAAACATCAGCGCCGAGAGTCCCACCGCCGTCCAGTCGCCCAGAAAGAGCATCCGGTCGAGCAGCAGGTAACGGAAGATCAGCTCCTCCATCACCGGCGCGAGCAGCACGACATAGACCAGTGTACACGCCACCGGCTGGGACTCCACCGCCGTGCCGGCATAGTCCACCGTCTCGGTATCGGACAGCAGGACCTGCGCGGTCATGCTGCCCAGGTAGAGCAGCCCGATGCCGATGGCCAAGGCGGAGCAGATCTGTCCCGCCGTGGGCGCCGGGGCGCGCAGCACCTTCGGCTGCGGCAGGCCGCGCAGCGTCAGCACGGCGGCGAGCACGCCGGCCGGGTAGTAGGCCATGGCGCTGAGCCCGTAGTAGTACCAGTCGCTGAAAAACAGCTTGTACCACCCCAGATGATAGGGCAGGTAACAGAGCATCACGGCGACCTGGCTCAGCGCGGTATAGACGATCAGGAACAGGCCGATGCGCCCATAGCACCGGCGGAGATCCTGTGTTGTGGCAGGAAACATGAGGTTCCCTCCTCCGCATGTCAAAAATAGTTCCAGATCCGGCCTTTCCGGACCCGGCTCCTCCATTGTATCATAAACCGCCCGAAAAGAATACCGCCGGTCCCATCTTTTCCCGCCGGCAGGCGCATTTTTCTCCCCGCCTTTTCGGGAAATATCTGTTGCGGCCGCCGGTGCAAGACGGTATAATAAAGGCAGAAAAACGCTCCGAGGGGGAAGAAAACATATGAGTACAAGAGCAGACGTGGTCATCATTGGCTGCGGCGAGGCAGGCGTGTTTGCCAGCTATGAGCTGGTGCGCCGCCGTCCCAACCTGAAGGTGACCGTCCTGGAGCAGGGGGCGGACATCTATTCGCGCACCTGCCCCATCGTGCAGGGCAAGGTGGACCGCTGCATCCAGTGCACCACCTGCGGCACCATGTGCGGCTTTGGCGGGGCGGGCGCCTTTTCCGACGGCAAGTTCAACTTCACCACCGCCTTCGGCGGCTGGCTGACGGACTATATGCCGGATCGGGAGGTGATGGACCTCATCCACTATGTCGACTCGGTGAACGTCCATTTCGGCGCTACGGAGAAGGTCTACTCCACCTCCACGCCCGAGGCCCTCGCCCTGGAGCTCGAGGCGCTCAAGTACGACCTGCACCTGCTGCAGGCCAAATGCAAACATCTGGGTACGGAGAACAACCTGCGCATCCTGGCCAACATCTACGAATTTTTAAAGGACAAGGTAGATTTCCATTTCCATACCGCCGTGGAGCACATCGCCCAGCTGCCGGAGGGCGGCTTCCGCCTGAGCACCAAAAAGGGGGAGGACTGGGACTGCGATTACCTCGTCGCCGCGCCCGGCCGCTCCGGCGCGGAGTGGTTTGCCGACCAGTGCAAGCGCCTGGGCATCGAGCTGATCAACAATCAGGTGGACATTGGCGTGCGCGTGGAGCTGCCGGCCAAAATCTTCCAGCACATTACAGACGTGGTCTATGAGTCCAAGCTGGTCTACCGGACCAAGCAGTACGGCGACCAGGTGCGCACCTTCTGCATGAACCCCTATGGCCATGTGGTCGCGGAGAACGTGGAGGGGATCAACACCGTCAACGGCCACTCCTACTCCGACCCCAAGCTCCAGAGCGAGAACA
>CAYWUA010000060.1:0-9547 GCA_964461385.1 uncultured Oscillospiraceae bacterium | reverse complement strand
GCCGCTTAGGAGGCGTGTGCTCTATCCAGCTGAGCTACTGGGACGTATACAAAAAATATTCAATTATGCCGCTCAAAAGGATTCGAATGAACTGCCGCTTAGGAGACGGATGCTCTATCCGGCTGAGCTACAGAGACATCTCTAAAACATTGAGTCTCTGACGTATCCCTTTCGTGGCAAGTTAGTTGTTGCAACTGCGACCTTACGCGCGGGCGGTGCGTCATTCCCTGTCCGGTCGCCCCATTATACCACCCAGGCCGCACAAATGCAACCGCGCAGCACCGTCACCGGGAGAAAATATGCCCCGCCATGTCCAAAATGGCAAAAAAACATCCTCTCTCCCCTATCATTTGCCCAAAACTGCCGATTTTTGACGTGGCGCAGCAAAATCGATTGCTATTTGCCCCGTCCGGGTTATAATAATAGATCGGATATTGCCGCAGCCGGGCCGGCGCCGCGTCCGGCTGCGTATTGGCGCAGGTGCGGTAGATCGCGCTCCCGCGCCTGTTTTCTGCCGGAGCGGGAGTTTCCCGCTGTCAGGAGCGTTGAGAAGGAGGAATTATCCACATGCGTCAGAACAACCTGAGAAATGTGGCCATTATAGCCCACGTCGACCACGGAAAGACCACGCTGGTGGACGCGATGCTGCAACAGAGCGGCGTCTACCGGGAAAATCAGGAGGTCGTGGAGCGGGTCATGGACTCCGGTGACCTCGAGCGTGAGCGGGGCATCACCATTCTCGCCAAGAACACCGCCGTCACCTACGGCGATGCCAAGATCAACATCGTCGACACTCCGGGCCACGCCGACTTTGGCGGCGAGGTGGAGCGGGTGCTCAAGATGGTCAATGGCGTCATCCTGCTGGTGGACGCCGCGGAGGGCCCTATGCCTCAGACCCGCTTCGTGCTCTCCCGCGCGCTGGAGCTGGGGCACCGCGTCATCGTCGTGGTCAACAAGATCGACCGCCCGGACCAGCGCGTTCATGAGGTGATTGATGAAGTGCTCGAGCTGCTGATGGACCTGGATGCCACCGATGAGCAGCTCGACTCCCCGATGCTCTTCTGCTCGGCCCGTGCCGGCACCGCCTCTTACTCCCCCGAGGTGGCGGGGACCGACCTCAAGCCTCTCTTCGATACGATCCTGGAGTATATCCCCGCCCCGGAGGTTGACTTGGACGCCCCGTTCCAGATGCTGGTCTCCTCCATCGACTACAACGAGTTCGTCGGCCGCATCGCGATCGGCCGGATTGAGCGCGGCATCATCCACCAGAACCAGGAGATCGTCGTATGTAATTACCACGAGCCGGACAAGGTCTCCAAAAAGATGAAGGCAACCGCCCTGTTCGAGTTTGACGGTCTGAACCGTGTCCCGGCCGAGTCGGCGGAGGCGGGCAACATCATCGCCCTGTCCGGCATCGCCGGCATCACGATCGGCGACACCATCTGCGCGCCCGAGGCGGTGGAGCCGCTGAGCTTTGTCAAGATCTCCGCCCCGACAATGGAGATGACCTTCTCCGTCAACGACTCCCCCTTCGCCGGAAAGGACGGCAAATACGTCACCAGCCGCAACCTGCGCGACCGCCTCTTCCGCGAGACGCTCAAGGACGTCTCCCTGCGTGTGAGTGAGGTGGAGAACGCCACCGACTCCTTCAACGTCGCCGGCCGCGGCGAGATGCATCTATCCATCCTGATTGAAACAATGCGCCGCGAGGGCTATGAGTTCCAGGTCTCCCCTCCGCGCGTGCTCTACCGTGAGATCGACGGCGAGAAGTGCGAGCCGATGGAGCGTCTGGTGCTCGATGTGCCCTCGGACTACGTCGGCGCGGTGATTGAGGCCCTGGGCACCCGCAAGGGCGATCTGGTGGACATGACCCCGGTGGGGGCGCGGATGAAGATTGAATTTCTCATCCCCTCGCGCGGTCTGTTCGGATACCGGAACGAGTTTTTGACCGACACCAAGGGGGAGGGCATCATGACCTCCGTCTTTGACTCCTACGCCCCCTACCGCGGCGAGCTGCAGCGGCGCAACACCGGCTCTCTCGTCGCCCACGAGACGGGCGAGGCGGTCGCCTACGGCCTGTTCAACGCCCAGGAGCGCGGCGCGCTCTTTATCGGGCCGGGCACGCCGGTCTACGAGGGCATGGTGGTCGGCGTCTCCCCCAAGCAGGAGGACATCACCGTCAACGTCTGCAAGAAAAAGCAGCTCACCAACATGCGCGCCGCCGGCTCGGACGAGGCGCTGCGCCTCATCCCGCCGCGCCAGATGAGCCTGGAGCAGTGCCTGGAATTTCTGGCCGACGACGAGCTGTTGGAGGTCACCCCCCACAGCCTGCGCCTGCGCAAGCGCATCTTGAACCATGAGCAGCGCATGAAGGCACTCAAAGGCCGCAAAAAATAAATCGTCCTGCACGCCGGGCATGCTCTCCGATCTGGAATGGGCACGCCCGGCGCTTCTGTCCAGCCGTGGTGATTGACCCCGGCCGGGAGAGGCATTATACTGGATAGGACAACCGGAGAGAGGGGAAGGATATGATTGACGCCATTGAAATCCGCGGTGCAAAGGTCCACAATTTAAAGAACGTTGACGTGGATGTGCCGCTCGGCCGTATCGTTGGCATTGCCGGAGTCTCCGGTTCGGGGAAGAGCTCGCTCGCCCTGGGCGTGCTCTACGCCGAGGGGTCGCGGCGCTACCTGGAGGCGCTGTCCACCTACACGCGGCGGCGGATGACGCAGGCCGCCCGCGCCCAGGTGGACGAGGTGCGCTACGTCCCCGCCGCCCTCGCGCTGCACCAGCGCCCCGGCGTGCCGGGCATCCGCAGCACCTTCGGCACCGGGACGGAGCTGCTCAACAGCCTGCGGCTGATGTACTCCCGCCTCGGGAGCCACCGCTGCCCGAACGGCCACTACCTGCCCCCGTCGCTCGGCGTCGCCGCCGGTCAGATGCTGGTCTGCCCGGAATGTGGGGCGTCCTTTTACGCCCCGGGGGCGGAGGAGCTGGCCTTCAACAGCCAGGGAGCCTGCCGCACCTGCGGCGGCACCGGCGTGGTGCGCGCGGTGGACGAGTCGACCCTCGTGCCGGACGACTCGCTCACCATCGACGCGGGGGCGGTCGCCCCGTGGAACTCGCTGATGTGGTCGCTCATGACCGACGTCTGCCGCGCGATGGGTGTGCGCACTGACGTGCCGTTTCGCGATTTGACCGACCGGGAAAAGGAGATCGTCTACCACGGCCCGGCGGAGAAAAAGCATATCCTCTACCACTCCAAGCACACCAACGAGCTGGCCGAGCTGGACTTCACCTATTTCAACGCGGTCTACACGGTGGAGAACGCCCTGTCCAAGGTCAAGGACGAGAAGGGCATGAAGCGGGTGGAGAAATTCCTCAAACAGGACGTCTGCCCTGACTGCGGCGGCTCCCGCCTGTCCGAGGCGGCCCGCGCCCCCAAGCTGCGCGGCATCTCGCTGGACGAGGCCTGCCGGATGACGCTCTCCGACCTCGTCGGGTGGGTCGCCGGGGTGCCGGAGAGCCTTCCGGAGGAGATGCGGCCGATGGCGCAGAGCATCTGCGAGTCTTTCCAGACGGTGGCGCGGCGGCTGATGGACCTCGGGCTGGGCTATCTGGCGCTCGACCGCGCCGCCTCCACCCTCTCCACCGGCGAGCGGCAGCGGATGCAGCTCGCGCGGGCGGTGCGCAACCGGACGACCGGCGTGCTCTACGTGCTCGACGAGCCGTCCATCGGCCTGCACCCGTCCAATCTCGCCGGCCTGACCGGGGTGATGCATGACCTGATTGCGGACGGCAACTCCATCGTCCTGGTGGACCACGACACGCAGATCCTCGCCGCGTCGGACTATCTCATCGAGATGGGGCCGGGCGCCGGCGCGGACGGCGGGCAGGTGATCGCCCAGGGGACCGTCTCCGCCCTCGCGCGGGACCCGCGCTCCCAGATCGGCCCCTTTCTCTCCGGCGCGGCCGCCGCGCCCATCCGGGAGCGGGCCGCGCGGGAGGCGCTGTTTGCCCTCGGCCGCATCCGCCTCGCCACCGGGGCCATCCACACGGTCCGCCCGCTGGAGGTGGAGATTCCCCGGGGACGGCTGACGGTGGTCACCGGCGTCTCCGGATCGGGCAAGACGACGCTCATCCTGGAGAGCCTGGTCCCCGCCCTGCGGGCCGCCGTCGCCGGGGAGAAGCTCCCCGCACACGTGCGCGCGGTGGAGGCGGAGGGAATCGGCCAGGTCAAGCTGATCGACGCGACGCCCATCGGGATCAACGTGCGCTCCACCGTCGCCACCTACGCCAATGTCCACGACGAGCTGCGCAAGATCTTTGCCCGGACACCGGAGGCGAAGGCGCTCGGCTACAAGGCGGGAGACTTCTCCTACAACACGGGGAAGCTCCGATGCCCCGTCTGCGACGGGACGGGCTCCATCAGCCTGGACGTTCAGTTCTTGCCCGACGTGGACATCCCCTGCCCCGACTGCCGCGGCGCGCGCTACGGGAAGGATGCCGGGCGGGTCCGCTACGGAACCAAGCGCGGGACATCCTACACCCTCCCGGAGCTGATGGCGATGGATGTCCACACGGCGCTGGAGGCCTGCTGCGACCTGAAGGTGGTGCGCCAGCGCCTGCAGGTGCTCGAGGATCTCGGCCTGGGGTATCTGACGCTGGGGGAGCAGACGCCCAGCCTCTCCGGCGGCGAGGCGCAGCGCCTCAAGCTCGCCAGCGAGATGGGCAAGACGCAGTCGGACGCCGTCTTCGTCTTTGACGAGCCCACCATCGGTCTGCATCCGCTGGACGTGCGGACGCTGCTCGGCGTCTTTCAGACTCTCATCGACCACGGCGCGACGGTGATCGTGATCGAGCACGACCTGGACGTGATTCGGAACGCCGACTATCTCATCGACATGGGCCCGGGCGGCGGCGTGGAGGGCGGCCGCGTCGTCGCCGCCGGCACACCGGAGGAGATCCGCCGCGTCCCCGAGAGCAAGACGAGGCGGTATCTGTAATTCACAAGTTCTATCACCCAAATAACTGACGGGCGTGCTGCTGGTATGGCAGCACGCCCGTTTTGCTATTGTCTACAGCGCATCGTCCAGCAGCTGAATCCGCTCCACGTGTGCAAGAGCAGCCGGGCTGCTCTCCGTCACCGGACCGGTAAAGGTGATGGAGATACGGTCTCCCACCTCCAGCGCCTCAAAGTCCAGCGGCGTCCCGTGCCACTCGATGGACGTCTCCCCATAGACGGCAAAGGAAAAGGTGCCGCGGTAATTCCTGTCGTTCACCGCAAGCCCCTGTACCGTGACGGCGTTGCCCTCCTCCGGTGTTCCGGTAATGCGGGTGATCTCAGCGTAAAAGGTCTCCTGGCGCCCGGCGTCCTCCAGCCGCCGGTAGGTGGTCTGGTACCCGGCAAACCAGGCGGCAACGGTGGCCACCGACAACAACAGCACCAAAAACAGCGGAGAGCTCATGGCGTCCCCTCCTCGCTCAGATGCCAAAACTCTCTTTGAAGAGATAGTAATACGTGCGCGTGACGTCCACTCGCCGGCCATCGGAGAGCGTAAGGATAAAGTGCATAAACAGCGTCGGGGTGATCTCCCGCACTGCGGGCCGGTTGACGACGGTACTCTGGCTGACGCGCAGAAAGCGGTCCGGGTCCAGCCGGACTGGGAGACAAGACGTGCGGTATAAGCCGCAGGAGGGAGGACACAGCTTGCACTCTGTGCCCTCCAACATCTTCCGGTCCGTTTTATCGTTCTCTCTCCCGCGCGGGACTTGACAGGCACGGGCAGGGCTGGCATAATAAGAACATCGGTTCTATCAAACAAATGTTCTATTTCAAGGGGGTGCCGCGCAGTGGAGCTGCTGGACAAGCTGGAGATCCTGACCGATGCGGCCAAGTACGACGCCGCCTGTACCTCCAGCGGCCTGGACCGCAAGGGACGCCGGGGCGGGCGGATCGGCTCGACGATGGCCCCGGGCTGCTGCCATACCTTCTCCGCCGACGGGCGGTGCGTGACGCTGCTCAAGGTGCTGCTCGGCAACGCCTGCGCCTATGACTGCCAGTACTGCGTCAACCGCCGCAGCCACGACACACGGCGCGCCGTCTTCACCCCGCGGGAGCTGGCGGAGCTGACCATCCAGTTCTACCGGCGCAACTATATCGAGGGACTGTTCCTCAGCTCTGCGGTGCTGAAAAATCCGGACTACACCACCGAGCTGATGATCCGCGCATTGCGCCTGCTGCGGGAGGAGTACGGCTTTGCGGGATATATCCATGCCAAGGCAATTCCCGGGGCAGACCCGGCCCTCACCTGGCAGCTCGGGCTGCTGGCCGACCGGCTGAGCGTGAATATCGAGCTGCCCTCCGCCGCCAGCCTGCGCCTGCTCGCCCCGGAGAAGAAAAAGGAGGCGATTCTCGCCCCGATGGCACAGATTCGCGACGGCAGCGCGGAGAGCCGCCGGTCGCTGCGCGCCCTCCCCGCCCGTCGGGCGCTGCGCTTCGCCCCGGCGGGGCAGTCCACTCAGATGATCATCGGCGCGACACCGGAGGACGACCGGCATATCCTCACCCTCACACAGGGCCTGTACCGCAAATACCATCTCAAGCGGGTGTTCTACTCGGCCTATTTGCCGGTGTCCGACTCCAGCCTGCTGCCCGCGCCGGCCACCTTCCGGCCGCCCCTGCTGCGCGAGCACCGGCTCTATCAGGCAGACTGGCTGCTGCGCTTTTACCACTTCCGCGCGGAGGAGCTGCTGGACGAGCAGAATCCCAACTTCGACCCCCGGCTGGACCCCAAGTGCTGCTGGGCGCTGCGCCACCCGGAGTTTTTCCCGGTGGAGGTCAACCGCGCGGACTATGAGTGCCTGCTGCGCGTGCCCGGCATCGGGGTGAAGTCCGCCCGGCGCATTCTCACCGCCCGGCGGACGGGGGCCTTGGACGAGCAGGGGCTGAAAAAACTGGGCGTCGTGCTGAAGCGGGCGCGGTATTTTATCACCTGCTCCGGGCGGATGACGGAAGGGCTGCGGATGCGTCCGGAAGGCGTGCTGCATCAGCTGTTCGCCCTGGAGCGTCCGCGCCTGCCGGGCGGCTGGCTGGATCAGCTCTCCCTCTTTGACGCACAGGAGGGCCTGTCATGAGGCCGGGCTGGACGGAGGTGGCCTACCGCTACGACGGGAGCTTTGCCGGCTTTCTCTCCTGCGTATTCGACAGCTACCGCTACCGCGAGGCGCCGGCCGCCTTCTCCTGCCCGGAGGAGGACCGCGTCTCCCTCTATCCGGAGCGGCCGGTAGAGACGGATGCGGGCCATGCCCGGCGGGTCTTTCGCTCCCTCAAGGAAAAGATTTCCCCCGAGGCGCAGCGGCTGGCGAGCCACGCCTTCCTCACCTGCCTGCCGGAGCGGGAGTGCGCCATCTGGCGCTTCATCGAGATGGGATATGACATTGGTCCCGGCGTGACCTACTGGCTGACAGACCAACGGGTCGCCCCGCTGATGGAGGCGGTGCGCCACCTGTACAGCGAGGCCCATCTGCTCAAGGGCTTTGCCCGTTTCTCCGACACCGAGGGCGTGCTGGCCGGCGAGATTGCGCCAAAAAACCGCGTGCTCCCTCTGCTGCGGCGGCACTTCTGCGACCGGTTCCACGGGGAGACCTTCCTGCTCTATGACAGTACGCACTACGAGGTGCAGCTCCACCACAGAGGCCAGGGGGCTATCCGCCCGCTCGCACATCTCGACCTGCCGCCGGCGAGCGAACAGGAGGCGGGCTGGCAGCAACTCTGGCAGCGCTTTTACCACACAGTGGCCATTGAGGACCGCTATAACCCCAGGCTGCGCATGTCCAACGTCCCCAAGCGCTATTGGAAGCATATGACTGAACTGCGCGGGGAGCTGGAGGGCGGCGGTGCGCCGTCCCCCAGACAGCAGGCCAAAGGGGCGCTCACCCGCCGCGGCGGGTGACGAAGATAGAGCCGGTGTCCCCATTGGAAAATAACAGAGACAATGGCCCGGAGGCACGATGTGCCTCCGGGCCATTCAATCTTCTGCCGGTTCCGCTCCCTTGCGGCCCTTTTTCCGCCGGCGGACCGCCTCGGTGAGCAGAAACTCGATCTGCCCATTGACAGAGCGGAAATCCTCCTCCGCCCAGGCGGCAATCTCTGCGTAGAGCGAGGCGGACAGCCGCAGCGGAACCTGTTTCTTTGCCTTTTCCCGCTCAGCCATAGCCGTCCCTCCCCGTTTGGAATAGCTCTATTGTACGCAATTTTTGCCGAATTGTCCACCGTCTCAATAGATGGAGCCGCTGTTGACCACCGGTTGGGCGTCCCGCCCGGCGCAGAGGACGACCATCAGGTTGGACACCATCTGTGCGCGGCGCTCGTCGTCCAGCTCGACCACCTGCTTGCGGCTCAGCTCGTCGAGCGCCATCTCTACCATGCCGACCGCGCCCTCCACGATCAGCTTGCGCGCGTCCACGACGGCGCTGGCCTGCTGACGCTGGAGCATCGCCGCAGCGATCTCGGGAGCGTAGGCCAAGGTGGTAATGCGCGCCTCCTCGATCCGCAGGCCGGCGCAGGTCACGCGCGACTGAATCTCCTCGGCCAGTACGGCGGCAATCTCCTGGGACGAGCCACGCAGGCTCTTCTCATCTCCGCCGTCCGCCACATCGTAGGGGTACAGGCGCACCGTATTGCGCAGGGCCGCGTCCGTCTGGATGGAGAGGAACTCCTTGTAGTTATCCACCGCAAAGACCGCCTTCACCGTGTCCTCTATATGCCAGATCACCGCCACCCCGATGATGATGGGGTTGCCGAGCAGGTCGTTGATCTTCTGCTTGTCGTTGTTGAGCGTCATCGTTTTGAGCGACAGGCGCTTGCCGCGCGAGCTGCCGCCGGTGACGGTGCCCGTGCTCAGTTCTTTCCCCTGGCTCGCAGCGACCGCTGTCTGGGCGACTTTGGATACCTCGGCGGCCGCGTCGTGCGCCGCGGGATTGACCGCCACACAAAAGGGGTTGACGAAGTAGATGCCCTCTCCCTTGATCGTGCCAATGTACCGGCCGAAGAGCGTGAGCACCAGCGCCTCGTTCGGCTGGAGGACCTTGATACCGCACAGCAGCAGCCAGCAGGGGACACACAGGTAGACAATGCCGACCGTCAGCATCACAATCCTTACCCAGTCGGCACCCCGCCAGAGCGCACCGCAGACGATCAGAGCGATCGCCGCCGCAGTGAGCAGCAGATCCAGCAGTAGCACCTCCATGCCGTTGGCCGCGCGGAGGATGCGTTCCTTGTATTGGACTGTCTTGTTGTTCATGAGAATCCCTCACAATCATATTATAATGATATCATTATAATATCTCATAGCCGGCTAGCTGTCAAGCGTTTTTTTCTCATGGGCGAAAGAAATGAAGTCTCACGCATTTTAATCGGGAGTCCTCAAGGACTCTTTCCGCAGCAAAACAGGACCGCCGGCGTACCGGCGGTCCTGTGACTTTTCCTCAAAGGATTTTCATTTGTAGTAAAATTGTTGTAACGATAGTATCAAATCGCTCACAA
>CAYWUA010000059.1:0-9747 GCA_964461385.1 uncultured Oscillospiraceae bacterium | reverse complement strand
CACTCCTATTCGCTATCCTTTTTCCCTATTGTCACACATCATTGTAACACCTACACTCGGGATTCTCCCTTGCTTTTCCACGCAGATTGGCGTATTATATGAATAATGTCTTTCTTGGGCGCACATCGCAGCGTTCCGCCCATTTGACTGGAGGAAATTCCATGCCGATTAAAATTCCAGACGCGCTGCCTGCGGTAGAGGCCCTGAACCGGGAGAATATCTTTGTCATGACGGAACACCGGGCAATCCATCAGGACATCCGCCCGCTCAATGTCCTGATTCTGAATCTGATGCCCACCAAAATCGTCACCGAGATCCAGATCATGCGCAAGCTGGCCAACACCCCGCTCCAGATCGAGGTGGAGCTGCTGCAGACGGCGAGCTACATCCCGCAGCACGTGGATACTAATCACTTGGAATCCTTTTACCGCACCTTTGACCAGGTGCGCGAGCGCACCTACGACGGCATGATTATCACCGGCGCGCCGGTGGAAAACCTGGACTTCTCCCAGGTCAGCTACTGGGATGAGCTGTGCCAGATCATGGAGTGGAGCCGGACGAACGTCCATTCCACCCTGCATATCTGCTGGGGCGCGCAGGCAGCACTTTACTATCACTACGGCTTGCAAAAGCACACGTTGCCAGAGAAGCTCTTCGGCGTCTTCCCGCACCGAGTCCTGAAAAAGAATTCTCCCTGGTTTCGCGGGTTTGACGACTGTTTTTACGCGCCGCACTCGCGCCACACCACGATCTATCCCGAGGAGGTAGCGCAGATCTCCGACCTCACTGTCTACGCTGACTCGCCGGAGGCGGGTATCTTTGCGATGAAGTCGGAGGATAACAGCCGCCTTTTCATCCTCGGCCATCCGGAGTACGACGCCAATACGCTCGCGCTGGAGTATCAGCGGGACCTCGGCCGCGGGCTGAAGATTCAGGTGCCGCGCCACTACTTCCCCAATGACGACCCGTCGCAGAGTCCTGTTGTTAACTGGCGCAGCGCAGGGCAGCTGCTTTACACCAACTGGCTGAACTATTACGTCTATCAGACAACGCCCTATCGTCTGAGCGACATCCACCGGCCCAATCGGGGCTGACCAATCACCTCACAGACGTATAAGCGGCCGGGCAGCGGCGTTTTCTCCGCATTGCCCGGCCGCTTTTCTATTTCGCGTTCTCTCAGAGCATGACCTGCCCCGGCCCGGGGAGGTTCATCTGCCGCTTGCGGTCCGCCGACCACGTCAGCTTTTTCGACAACGCCTCCAGGTCGCCCAACTCGAGCGTCTCCCGATAGGCGCGCAGGTTCTCCTCCAGACGGCGGATCACCTTGGTCAGCGCCGGAGCATTCATGGAAAACAGCTGCGTCCACAGCCCCACGTCCAGCGCAGCCACCCGCGTACAGTCGCGGAAAGATCCGCCCTCAAATCCGCGGCAGCGGAACAGGTCCTCATCATCACAGACGGACAGGGCGATGATATGCATCACCTGGCTCGTATAGGCAATGATGGCATCGTGCCGCTCCGGCGTCGTCACCACTACGTCGGAACAGCCGATATAGGCGGAGATCCGCTTCATCAGGTCCAGGTGCTCCGGCGTGCTGCGCTCGCCCGGCGTGAGGATAAAGTGCGCGCGTTGAAACATGGTGGGAAACGAGTGCTCAATCCCGGAGAACTCCGTGCCCGCCATCGGGTGGCAGCCGATGAAGTCCACCGTCTCCGGCAGCACCTTCGCCCCCTCCATAATGGCGGTCTTGATGCCGCCCACATCGGTGACCAGACTGCCGGGCTTGAAGATATCGCGGTAGCGCGCCATATAGTCCACAATCCCGCGCGGGTCCATACACAGATAGACCAGGTCCGCCTCCGGCAGGACCTCCATCGGGTCCAGTGTCACCCGGTCGCAGACGTCGTGGCTGAGGGCATAGTCCGCCGTCTCCTGCCGCCGGACGACGCCGGTGATGGTATAGTCTTCAAACCCGCGCAGCGCTGCCGCCATCGAGCCGCCGATCAGGCCCAGGCCCACCACCGCGATCCTCTTTTCCCGGTCCATTTTTATCCACCTCCCGGCCGATCTCTCTGTTACTTTAGCGCGTTTATCCGTAAAAGTCAAGGATTCTCAAACACGCGCCCCTGTATCCTCTCACCGAGCAGCAACAGATACCAGCCAGAGATGGTGAGGTACTGATAGGGTGTCAAAAACAGGCTGCCCGCGCTGGTGAGCAAAAGGGCGACCAGGTAGTACGCCTCGCCGCTGCCCGTCACGGCCAGCACAAGCACGCTGAGTGCCCCCGCCGCGACAGAGATCCCCAGAATCCAGGGCAGGAAGGACATCTGCAGCACAAACAGCTCCCACTTGCGCCCGTACATCATCTCTTTGCTCTGCCGGATCGCCTCGAGTACCGGCAGATCCGGGTCGTCGAGCAGCAGATAGGGCACCATCTGATAGCGGTACGAGGCGATAATGCCGGGGATGACAAACAGCAGGCTCCACAGGAAGATGAACAGGCTGCACAGCAGCTCGGCCAGGATGATCTTCCCCGCCATATAAAAGCGGGAGAACATCTCCCCGTAACCAGGCTGGCGGGCACGCAGCGTCTCCAGGCAGTAGCTCAGATAGCCGTAGTGCATCACGATGTCGTAGAGCCCCAACAGCACGCCAAAGAACAGCCCGATCCGCCCGCGCATCGTCTGCAAGAGATCCAGCACGGTATTGGCCACCGCATGGACGGCGAGGGCATCGCCCGATTGCAGTTCCTCGTTGACCAACACCTCAAACTGGTCCAGCGGGTTGGGAAAGGCCCATCCGGCCAGCTCTGACAGGCCGGTGGTGGCCAGCAGGAAAACCAGCGTCACCAGCCAGACATAGGGCCGGCTGACCGACATCCAGTATTTTGCATTTGCCTTGAGCATGGCGCGATCCGCGCGCATAGCGCTCCCTCCCCTCCGGCAGGCTGCCTCCCATAGGGCAATCTGCGCGCTTATGTTGGCATCAGTATAGCATAGATCGTCCGAAATGGCAATTTCCCACGTCAGATCCGGGCCAACTCCCGGGCGGATTTTCTCTGTGCTCTTTACATCCGGAGGATTGTCCGATATAATGAGAGACTGAGGTTTTATGGAAAGCGAGTGGAACAGGCATGGCATCCATTAAATTTGACGAATATAAGGGCAAGCTCCACAATCTCCAGCCTGTGCTGGATGAGCTGAGCAAGAGCCTGAACCTGGACGCGGCCCGGCGCGAGCTGGATATGCTCCAGGCGCAGGCCACCGCCGACGGCTTTTGGAATGACATGACCAAGGCGCAGAAGGTCACCCAACGCATCAAGGTCTTGCAGGACAAGCTGGAGGCTCACGCCAAGCGGGAGTCCAGCCTGGAAGATCTGCTCGTCCTGTGCGAGATGGGGCAGGAGGAGGATGACGATTCCCTGCTCGGGGAGCTGGAAGACGGCTTTGCCCGGCTGGAACGCAACTTGGAAGACGCGCGGATGCAGACCCTCTTCACCGGCGAGTATGACGCGAACAACGCCATCATCAGCTTCCACGCCGGTGCAGGCGGCACAGAAGCGCAGGACTGGGCGCAGATGCTCTATCGCATGTACAGCCGCTGGGCCGAGCGCCACGGCTTTGCCGTCAAGACGATGGATTATCAGGAAGGGGACGAGGCAGGGATCAAATCCGCGTGTCTGTCCATCGAGGGCGAGAACGCCTACGGCTATCTGCGCAGCGAGCACGGGGTGCATCGGTTGGTGCGTGTTTCCCCCTTTGACGCGAACGCCCGGCGGCAGACCTCTTTTGCCGCCATCGAGGTGATGCCAGAGCTCCCGGACGACACTGACGTGGAGATCCGTCCGGAAGACATTGAGATGCAGGTCTTCCGCTCCTCCGGCGCGGGCGGGCAGCACATCAACAAGACCTCCTCCGCCGTCCGCCTGACACACAAGCCCACAGGCGTGGTGGTCTCCTGCCAGACCGAGCGCAGCCAGCTGCAAAACCGTGAAAACTGCATGCGCATGCTGCGCGCCAAGCTGGTGGAGATGAAGATGCAGCAGCACGCGGAGAAGGTTTCCGACCTCAAGGGCGTCCAGATGAAGATCGAGTGGGGCAGCCAGATTCGCTCCTACGTCTTTATGCCCTACACCCTGGTCAAAGACACCCGCACCGCCTATGAGACCAGCAACGTCAACGCCGTTATGGATGGCGATCTGGACGGATTCATCAACGCCTATCTTACCTGTGAAGCGACCGGCAATTGGCCGTCTAAATAGTGGCGCGCACGCAAAACTTCGAACCTTAAAATTTTTTAGGTCAGGATTTATAGATCGTTGGAATTTCATTCACATTTTAGACATATAATTGGATTATTGTAATGCCAGAAAACAAAAATGCGTCAGATATCAAATCCTTCGCATTTAAAGGAGTGTCAAAAAATGGATTACAATGTCTATGATGGCAACGCTAATTCTACCGCCAATGGCGCCGGCACGCCGACCTCTTCCGGTCCGTCCGCTTCTCCCGCCGCCGATTCCGGCAGCGCGTCCTATCCCTCAGAGCACACGCCGGTAAACGGCCCGTACCGCTACAGCTACGGGTTCCGCGCGGCGGAGACAAACGACCTGTCAGGCCGCACGTCCGGCACGTCGTACACACCGCCCACGCCTCCAGTCCCGCCGGAGCCTTCCGGTCCGTCCACACCGCCCACGCCCCCGCACCACAACAAGGCGCCGCGGCGCCGCAGCGGCTTTCCCGGCTGGGCCAAGGTGGTCGCCATCGTGCTGGTCTGCCTGCTGGTGGGCGGCGGCGCAGGCGCAGGCGGGGCCTATTGGGTGTACACCTCGCTGATCGGCTCGTCTTCCGACACATCGGAGCAGGACAGCGAAGCGGAGGACAGCGTCTCTTCTGAAACGGAGACGGACAGCTCCTCCGTCGATATTCAGGTGAGTGACCGGGACACGTCTTCCAGTGGCAGCACACTCGCCTCTGCTGACGGGACGATGAGCGCAACCGAAATCTACAACGCCTACTCCAACTCCGTCGTCAGCATCGAGGTGCAGACCCCGGACGGCATCGGCGCCGGCACCGGCTTCGTCATTTCGGCTGACGGCTACATCCTCACCTGCTACCATGTGGTGGAGGACTACCAGGCCATCTCCTGCATCTTCATCGATTCCACCAGCTATGAGGCCACTTATATCGGCGGCGACCAGGACGCCGACCTCGCCGTGCTCAAAATCGAGCCGGAATCCGAGCTGACCCCCTGTGTGATCGGTGACTCGAGCCAGCTGCAGGTGGGCGATGACGTGGTCGCCATCGGCAACGCGCTGGGCACCTTCGCCAACACCACCACGACTGGCACCATATCCGGGCTGGACCGCGCGCTCACCATGAGCGACGGCTCCGTGCTCAACGTGCTGCAGACCGACTGCACCGTCAACTCCGGTAACTCCGGCGGCCCGCTGTTCAACGCCTACGGCGAGGTGATCGGCATCGTAAACGCCAAGTATTCCAGTAGCGGCTCCAGCACTACCGCGACGATCGAGGGCATCGGCTTTGCGATCCCGATCAACGATGCGATGGACATTCTCGACGACCTCATCACCTACGGTTATATCACCGGCAAGCCCTATCTGGGCATCTCGGTTTCTACCGTCAGCAGCGTGACCGCACAGCTGTATTCCAACATGGTAGTGGGCGCCTATGTCCGCTCCGTTGAGACCGGCTCGTGCGCGGAGACCGCCGGGCTGCAGGTGGGCGACATCATCACTGCAGTGGGCGATCAGGCCATCACCACCTATGAGGAATTGGTCGACGCTAAGAACGCCCTGCGCGCCGGAGACCAGATGATACTGACCGTCTTCCGCGAAAGCACCTATCTTACCATTGTCGTCACACTGGACGAAGAGGTGCCTGAGAGCGCGGCTGCCGACGAATCCACCGACGACAGCTTCCAGGACGAGCAGCAGATCAACCCCTATGACTATTTCGGCAACTGGTAAGCCGGTTGCCGGAAACAGGCCATAGCCTCCGCAACATTCCCTGCGGGATGTCCCCCGTTTGGCGGCACCCCGCGGGGAATTCTTTTGCTCTTCGTCACCGCGTCAGATCGGCGTATCCGCCGTCCGTCACGCGCAGCAGGTCGTCCGGGGCCAGCAGAAGCTGGCAGCCGATCTTGCCGCCGGAGACGGCGATGCGCGGGCAGTGGGCCGCCGAGGCGTCTATCACAGTAGGAAAGCGTTTCTTCATCCCCACCGGGCTACAGCCGCCGCGCACGTAGCCGGTGAGCGGGAACAGCTCCTTGACGTGGATGAGGGCCACCGCTTTCTCTCCCACCGCGCGGGCGGCCTTCTTCAGATCCAGCTCTTGGGCCACCGGGATGTCAAAGACGTAGTAGTTGCGTCCCGCGCCGCGGGCTACCAGCGTCTTGAACACCGACGCCGGATCCTGCCCGAGCAGCCGGGCCACCTCGACGCCGTCCACGGCCTCCCCCTCGTGGGGATAGTTCTGCACCTCGTAGGCAATCCCTGCCCGGTCGAGCAGGCGCATCGCATTGGTTTTCTCCTGTCTCTGCCGCATGGATTTCCACCTCCTGGCCGCAGGATAGCATATCCGGCGGAAAAGCGCAATCGCCGGCGGGAAAGCGGCCGGTCCTGCGGGAAGGATTTTTCATTTTTCCCCAATTCCGTCTTGACGGCACTGAGGATTTCCGGTATGATAAATAAAAATCCAGTATGCGGCGCGCGGGCTTGTCCGGCGCCGCCTGATCGTGGTATTCTGGGGCTCCGGCTCCAAAATATATTATTTTCATGGCGTCGTCCCACTCCACGACATGGGCGGCGTACATCCAAAAGGAGGTCAATCATTTCCGTTGGACTCACGGTGCGGCAGTGTGGAGACCTGTCGCAATGCTTCCGCGAGAAAGCACGCGGCGGCGAGGCAGAATTTGCGGAGGCTGTTCTGTCAGAGTCAAGCACAATGGCAACTGTTACGCTGAAAGGTCTGAAGAAGGTTTACGACAACAAGGTGACCGCCGTTCACGACGTCAACTTGGAGATTGCCGACAAGGAATTCATCGTTCTGGTCGGCCCGTCTGGCTGCGGTAAGTCCACCACCCTGCGCATGGTCGCCGGCCTGGAGGAAATCACCGAGGGCGAGCTGTACATCGGCGACCGTCTGGTCAACGACGTGGCCCCGAAGGATCGCGACATCGCGATGGTCTTCCAAAACTACGCGTTGTACCCGCACATGAGCGTGCGCGACAACATGGCTTTCGCTCTGAAGCTGAAGAAGGTTCCCAAAGCTGAGATTGAGAAGAAGGTCAACGAGGCTGCTGAGATCCTGGGCATCACCCAGTATCTGGACCGTAAGCCGAAGGCCCTCTCCGGCGGTCAGCGGCAGCGTGTTGCCATTGGCCGCGCCATCGTCCGTGAGCCGAAGGTCTTCCTGATGGACGAGCCGCTGTCGAACCTGGACGCCAAGCTGCGTAACCAGATGCGCGCGGAGATCATCAAGCTGCGTAAGCGGATCGACACCACCTTTATGTACGTCACCCATGACCAGACTGAGGCAATGACGCTGGGCGACCGAATCGTCATCATGAAGGACGGTTTCGTCAACCAAATCGGTACGCCGCAGGAGCTGTTCAACTGCCCGGTGAACCTGTTCGTGGCTGGTTTTATCGGCACCCCGCAGATGAACTTCTTCAATGATGCCAAGCTGATCGTCAAGCAGGGCAAGTACTACGCCAACATCAAGGGCATTGACTTCGAGCTCTCCGACCTGCACCAGAAGGCCCTCAAGAGCCAGAACCAGCAGCCCTGTGATATCGTGGCTGGCATCCGTCCGGAACACGTTACCCTGGGCGCGGGTGGCCTGAGCGCCGGCGTTGAGGTGTGTGAGATGATGGGTTCCTCCCTCCACCTGCACACTAACTGCGGTGGCGACGAGGTTGTCCTGGTCGTCTCCACCGTTGGTCTGGATCAGGGCCTGATGGACGGCACCACCAAGACGGTTCACTTCACCTTCCCCGCCGACCTGCTGCAGCTGTTTGACAAGCAGACCGGCAACAACCTGGTGTGGTACGACCCTGATTCCGCCAGCAAGAACGCTCCCGTCTGCCGGAAGTTCTGATTCCCTGCAACAAGATCTCTTGTTAGACACACATGGGCCCCGCCTCTGGCGGGGCCCATTCCCTTTTCCGGCGGTGCCAGGACGGAGTGCGTTGCCAGCTTTCTCTTATTGCCGCATTGACACCAGCTACTCTCCCCACTATAATAGACAGCAGAGCGACGGCGTTCCGCATGGAGGGCCGCCGCTTTTTGCTATAAAGTTCAGAGATGGGAGGACGAGAGGATGGACAGGCCATTGGTTGGGGTTACCCCGCTCTATGACGAGGCTCGGGAGAGCAATTGGATGCTGCCCGGCTATCTGGAGGGCGTGATGGAGGCGGGTGGCCTGCCAGTTATGCTTCCTCTGACGGCGAAGCCGGAGTTGCTGGAGCAGCTGGCCGATACGGTGGACGGTGTGCTCCTCACCGGCGGGCACGACGTCTCCCCCGCCCTTTATGGGCAATCGCCCCTCCCCGCCTGTGGAACCTGCTGTCCCGCCCGCGACGAGATGGAGCGCCGCCTGTTCCCCCTCCTCTGGGCACAGGGCAAGCCGATTCTGGGCATCTGCCGGGGCATCCAGTTCCTCAACGTGGCCCTCGGCGGCACACTCTACCAAGACCTGCCCTCGCAGCATCCGTCTGCAGTGGAGCATCACCAGCAGCCACCCTATGGCCGGCCGGTCCACACCGTCACGCTCGCACCGCACAGCCCGCTCGATGCACTGCTTGGCCAGGAGACAATCGCGGTCAACAGCTACCACCATCAGGCCATACAGACGCTCTCACCCGCCCTGCGCCCAATGGCCTGGTCCCCCGACGGCTTGGTGGAGGCGGTCTGGGCGCCGGAACGCCGCTGGGTCTGGGCCGTCCAGTGGCATCCGGAGTTCGCCTTCCGGACGGATGCAAACAGCCGGGCAATCTTCCGCTGCTTCGTGGAGGCGATGCGGGAGGACCGCTGAGGGCACAAAAGACAAAAACGTTCCGTGAATTTGCCAAACAGCTCATTCACGGAACGTTTCCATCATCCGAGTGACTGGATTCGAACCAGCGGCCTCTTGAACCCCATTCAAGCGCGATACCAAACTTCGCCACACCCGGAAATTCCCGCCCTCTCAGGCGACTTAAATATCATAGCACATCCGGGTGAAAAAGGCAAGAGCGAATCTCCATTTTGCGAAAAATTTATGTCCCCTTCGTTTTACAGCAATCCGGGCAAGATTGTCTTCCTGTTGAACAATTTCGTGTATGACCTCAAATTTGCTGCTTGGCCTGTCCATGATCATTTGCTCCGTTTTGCTCTGCTGTCCAGCTCGGTAATTTTTTTAGAAACTGTACCAATAGGCTAAAACCTCTTAAGTAAAGTGTGAAAAGCGGCAATCAGGCAAGCGGCACGAGCGGAAATCTCAAAATCCTTGGCAAGACGGCGGGAACTGTTGAGCCAGGCCAGGGAACGCTCCACGACCCATCGCTTAGGCAGAATCTCCCATTCCGGTTTGATGCGTACAGAGATATCAACGCCAAGGCCAAGTTCGCGGAAAACATCCAGCTCAAAAGTTTTACGGTATCCGGCATCGGCACAGAAGCGTTGCATGGATGGATATTTCTCGAAAGCATCTCTCGCGGCCAGAATACCTGACTTCGTATCATGGA
>CAYWUA010000058.1:0-9937 GCA_964461385.1 uncultured Oscillospiraceae bacterium | reverse complement strand
CTTATTGTGCGGTCTCGACGATGGCGACCTTCTTGCGGTCCTTGCCCATGCGCTCTAACTTCACGGTGCCGTCCTTCAGGGCGAACAGGGTGTCGTCGCTGCCCTTGCCCACGTTGGTGCCGGGGTGGATGTGGGTGCCGCGCTGACGAACCAGGATATTGCCGGCGAGCACAAACTGACCGTCGGCGCGCTTCACGCCCAGGCGCTTGGCCTCGGAGTCACGGCCGTTCTTGGTGGAGCCGCCGCCCTTCTTGTGGGCGAAGAACTGGAGCGAAATGTTCAGCATAGGTGTCACACCTCCATAACAGTGAGATAATCGGGGTATTGCTGCCGGAGCGCGGTCAGATAGACCATCATCCCGGTCAGCAGGTTCTGGCAGGTATACTCGTCCAGCTCGGACAAGCCGCCAGGCAGATGGAGGGAGAGATGGGGCTCTTCCGGCTCCACCTTCACTGCGGCCGCCAGGCCGAGCACATCGTTGACGGTGCACTCGAGCAGCTGTAAGGCGCTGACCACCGTGTTGCAGATGAGGTCAGCCCCCTCCTCGGCGTAGCCGCTGTGTCCCCGGACGTCTACCGAGACAATCCGGGCGCCCTCCAGATGAAAGGCTACCGTGGTCATCAGCCGGCGATGATCTTGCTGACGGTGACCTTGGTGTAGGGCTGGCGGTGGCCCTGCGTACGCTTGTAGCCGCGCTTGGGCTTGTACTTGAGCACGCGAATCTTCTTGCCCTTGCCGTTTTTCACCACGGAGGCCTCGACCTTGGCGCCTTCCACCACGGGAGTGCCGAAAGTGGCCTTCTCACCGTCGACGATGGCCAGCACCTGGTCAAACGTGACGTTGTCCCCGGCCTCGACAGGCAGCTTCTCGATAAAGAGGGTGTCGCCCTCGGAGACCTTGTACTGCTTGCCGCCGGTCACGATAATAGCGGTCATGTTGCTTGCACCTCTTTCCTTCATCACGGGCTCGCTCTCGCGGGTGGACAGACCTGTCCCTTATAACCCGTTCAAAGCGGCTGTACCATTTTAACAGCCCGGGAGAACATTGTCAACGAAGAACGGGAGATTTTCCAAAAAATTTTCCACAAACTGCGCCGGAATGCGGGAAAAGGCTGTCGAATTGCCTACTTTGCCGGAAAAGGACGGATTTCAATTTGTGCAACAGGGAAATAACGATACCGGAGAAAAAATAATTGGAAAAGGCAGTGAATTTTCCTGCGGGGTTTGTTATAATGGAAGTGAAAACAGTATGGAGTACGCTTTTTTCCTGTTTTCAAGGACTGCAACGCGATTCCCGGCACAGATACAGATGACTAGCAGAGGAGCGATTGAATTATGATCTCTCACGGTAAAGACATTAAGATTTTCGCCGGCAACTCCAATATCCAATTGGCCCGGAGGATTTGCGACGCGCTGGGCGTCCCCCTGGGCAACGCCGAGTGCGGCCAGTTCTCCGATGGGGAGAGCTATGTCTCCTTTTATGAGACGGTCCGCGGCAGCGACGTGTTTCTGGTCCAGTCCACCTGCGCCACCGGCAGCCGTTCGGCCGGGACCTACCGCTCGGTCAACGACAACCTGATGGAGCTGTGCGTGATGATTGACGCGTGCAAGCGGGCCTCCGCCGGGCGCATCACCGCAGTGATTCCCTATTACGGCTATGCCCGCCAGGACCGCAAGACCAAGCCCCGCGATCCCATCTCCGCGAAACTGACGGCAAACCTCCTGGTGAGCGCGGGCGTGAACCATGTGCTGACGATGGATATCCACTGCGCCCAGATCCAGGGTTTCTTTGACATCCCGATGGACAATATCCCCGGCGCGCCGCTGTTTGTGCAGTACTTCAAGGAGAAGTTTGCCGGCCGGGAGGACGAGACCATGGTCGTCTCGCCCGATGTCGGCTCGGTCGCCCGGGCGCGCGCCTTTGCCCAGAAGATGAACCTGCCGCTGGCGATCGTGGACAAGCGCCGCCAGAAGGCCAACTCCTCCGAGGTGAAAAACATCATCGGTGACGTGCGCGGCAAGAACGTCATCCTGCTCGACGACATGGTGGACACCGCCGGCTCCCTGTGCGGGGCGGCGCGCGCCCTGATCGAGGACGGCGGGGCCAAGAGCGTCTCCGCCTGCGCCACGCACGGCGTGCTCTCCGGCCCGGCGCTCGAGCGGATTGAGCACTCCGTGCTCGACGAGCTGCTCTTCCTGGACACCATCCCGGTGCCCCGCGGCGCGGAGAACAGCAAGAAGATCAAGTACCTCTCGGTGGCCAATATGTTCGCCGACGCCATCAGCCGCATCTATCAGGAGGTATCCATCTCCACCATCTATGCGTGACAGCCGCCCGGCAGTCTCATGCCGGTCCGCCCCGGTCCGCCATAGAAAATGAAATCGCCGCGCGCAGGCGCGCAGCAGGGGATGCCGGTCCGGCATCCCCTGTTAGCCGTGCCGCCGGCATCGAGAAGGAGTAAATCATGTTGTTTCAGAGACCGGAACAGAGCGGCGTGGAGTGGATTATCTGCTGCTTGGGCAACCCCGGGCGCGAATATGACAACACCCGCCACAATGTCGGCTTTCTCACGGCGGACGCGCTGGAAAAGCGCACGGGGACGCCCATTCGCCGCATCCGCTTCAAGGCGCTCACCGCAGTGACCGCCCTCGGCGGCCACAAGACGCTGCTGATGAAGCCGAATACTTTTATGAACCTCTCCGGCACCGCCCTGGCGGAGGCCGCCGCGTTTTACAAGGTGCCGCCGGAGCGTTGCCTGGTGGTGGCCGACGACGTGACGCTTGACCTGGGCAGGCTGCGCCTGCGCCGCAGCGGTTCTGCCGGCGGGCACAACGGCTTAAAATCCATCATCAATATGCTCGGCACATCGGAGTTCCCCCGTCTGAAGATCGGGGTGGGGCAGAAGCCACACCCCGACTACGACCTGGCGGCCTGGGTGCTGGGCAAATTCACCCCGCAGGAGCAAAAGGTGATCGCCCAGGCGGCGCAGAGCGCGGCGGAGGCCGCGGAGTGCGTGCTCGTCCACGGCATGGATCAGGCGATGAACCGATATAATGGAGGATAGAACCCCTGCCGCCGTTCCGGCGCAGCGGGCGCGGAGGACGGTGCACCTGTATGAAATTGCTCAATGAAATCCTGTTCCGTCTGCCGGAGTACCGGGAGCTGACGGCGCATCTGGACGCCGGGCGCTCTCCGGTGGCGGTGGCCGGGCTGTCTCCCGTCCACCGGGCTCATCTGGCCGCCGCCCTGGGGGAGCAGACCGGCCGGCCGGTGCTGCTGCTCTGCCCGGCGGAGCATGAGGCGCAGCGGCTGGCCGCGGACCTCGGCGCCCTCACCGGGCAGGAAATCCCGGTGCTGATGGGACGGGAGTTTACCTTCCACGACGCCACGGTGAGCCATCAGTGGGAGCAGCGGCGGCTGGCCGTGCTCTACCGGCTGCTAAATGGCGCGTGCCCCTTCCTGATTGCCACGGTGGAGGCACTGGTGCAGCGGACCCTGCCGCCGGAGACGCTCCGCTCTGCCGTCCTCACCCTGGAGACAGGGCAGTCCTATGACCTGCCCCGGCTGACCGCCCAGCTCACGGCGATGGGCTACGCCCGCTGCGACCAGGTGGAGGGACCGGGGCAGTTTGCCCTGCGCGGCGGCATCCTGGATGTCTATTCCCCCGCCATGGCCGCCCCGGTGCGCGCCGAGTTCTGGGGCGACGAGGTGGATGCGATGGGCCTGTTTGACCCGTCCACACAGCGGCGGCAGGGAAATGTGTCCAGTGCGCTGCTGCTGCCGTCGGCGGAGACCCTCCCTCAGCTCGCCCCGGGCGGCGCGCTGGGGCTGGTGGAGGCGCTGGAGCGGCGTATCCGCCGCCTGGAGCGCGGCAAGCGGAGCGCAGGGACAGACACCCTGCTTGAGACGATGCGCCGCGACAGCGAGGCAATCGCCTCCCTGCGCGCCTTCCCGGCGGCGGACCGGTATTTCGACCTGATCTATCCGGACTTTGCCTGCGTGGCGGACTATCTGGCGGTGGACGCCCTCGTCCTCTGGGCGGAGAGCGGCCGCTGCCGGGAGGCGGCGGAGCACTATCTCTGGCGGATGACGGAGGACCTCGAGACGCTCAGCCAGGCGGGGACCATTTGGGCGGAGGGCGCGTGCTACGCCGCCGACTGGAGCGCCTTGGTCCGCCGGATGACCAAGGAGTACCCCTCCGTCTTTTTGGAGAGCTTTCACACCTCCGCTGGCCCGGCGGACCCGGTGGCGCTGCTCTCTCTGCCGGCCAAGCAGCTCCCCTCCTTCGGCGCGAGCCTGGAGACGGCGGTCTCCGACCTGCGCCACTATCAGAAGGACGGGGCGGCCACCGTGGTCCTCTGCGCCTCGCAGGGGCGGGTGAAGGCCCTGCGCGATCTGCTGACAGAGCAGGACGTCCCGGCGGCGATCGACCTGGACCTGAAGGCGCTGCCCGGGCCGGGGGAGATCTACCTGACGGTGGGCGGCCTTTCGGCGGGGATGGAGTACCCCGGCTTTGCCGTGCTCACCGAGGGGAAGGCCGCGCCCGAGCACAGGGCGCACGCCGCCGGAAAGAAGAAGGCGACCAACCGGCAAAAGCTCCAGAGCTTTACCGACCTCACGCCGGGTGACCTGGTGGTGCACGAGACGCACGGCATCGGCCGTTTTGTCGAGCTGGTGAAGATGAAGATGGACGGCGTGGAGCGGGACTATATCAAGCTGGCCTATTCCGGTGGGGATACCCTCTATGTCCCGGCCACCCAGCTCGACCTGGTGAGCAAATACATCGGCGGCGGGGAGGAGGCCAACGAGCGCACCCGCCTGTCCAAGCTCGGCGGCACCGACTGGGCCAAGGCAAAGGGCAAGGCGAGAAAGGCAACCCGGGAGATGGCCAAAGAGCTGATCGCGCTCTACGCCGAGCGGCAGCGCCAGCCGGGCTACGCCTTTCACGCGGACGACCCGTGGCAGAAGGAATTTGAGGACAAATTTGAATATCAGGAGACGGAGGACCAGATCCGCTGCGTCCAGGAGATCAAGGCGGACATGGAGCGGCCCATCCCGATGGACCGGCTGCTGTGCGGCGACGTCGGCTACGGCAAGACGGAGGTCGCCCTGCGCGCGGTGATGAAATGCGTGCTAGAGGGCAAGCAGGCGGCCATCCTGGTGCCCACCACGGTGCTCGCCAACCAGCACTACCAGACCGCCGTGCACCGGTTCGAGGGCTTTCCGGTCAAGGTGGCGGTGATCAGCCGCTTCCAGACCGCGCAGCAGACCAAGCGCATTTTAAGCGAGCTGGAGCGCGGCCTGGTGGACGTGCTGATCGGTACGCACCGGCTGTTCTCCAAGGATATCCGCTTCCACGACCTTGGGCTGCTGGTGGTGGACGAGGAGCAGCGCTTCGGCGTCGGTCAGAAGGAGCGGCTCAAGGAGCGTACCCGCCAGGTGGACGTGCTCACCCTCTCCGCCACGCCGATTCCACGCACGCTGAACATGGCCCTCTCCGGCCTGCGCGATATGTCCAGCATTGAGGAGCCGCCAATGGACCGCCAGCCGGTGCAGACCTATGTGCTCGAGCACAACTGGTCCATGCTCGCCGACGCGATGAGCCGGGAGATCGGCCGCGGCGGGCAGGTCTACTACCTGCACAACCGGGTGGAGACCATCGCCGCCACTACCGCGCGGATTCAGGAGATGCTGGGGGAGGAGGTCCGCGTGGGCCTCGCCCACGGCAAGATGGGCGAGGAGGAGCTCAACGCCGTCATGAGCCGCGTGGTGGACGGGGAGATTCAGGTTCTCGTGTGCACCACCATCATCGAGACCGGTATTGACATCCCCAACGTCAACACCCTCATTATCGAGGACGCGGACAAGATGGGCCTGGCCCAGCTGCACCAGATTCGCGGCCGGGTGGGGCGCTCCTCCCGCCGGGCGTTTGCCTATCTAACCTACCGGCGGGGCAAGGTGCTCAGCGAGGTGGCCGCCAAGCGGCTGGCCGCCGTGCGGGAGTTTGCCGAGTTCGGCGCGGGCTTTAAGATCGCCATGCGCGATCTCGAGATCCGCGGGGCAGGCAACCTCCTCGGCGCGGAGCAGTCCGGATTCATGCTCTCGGTGGGCTATGACATGTACCTCAAGCTGCTCGAAGAGGCCGTGCTGGAAGAGCGCGGGGAAAAGCCTGTGCGTACCGAGGGGGTCACGGCGGACCTGCTGGTGTCGGCCAATATCCCGGAGAGTTATATCCCCTCTGCCGAGCAGCGGATGGACTTCTACCGCCGCATCGCCCGGGTGCGCACGGAGGAGGACGCGGACGACATGGTCGACGAGCTGATCGACCGCTATGGCGAGCCGCCGCGAGCGGTGAATAACCTGATCTCGGTTGCCCTGCTGCGCTCGGCGGCCGCGCAGGCGGGCATCACCGAGATCGGCCAAAAGGGGACGACGGTGAACTTCTCCCTGCGCGAGGCGGATCTCCAGGCGGTGGCGCGGCTGTGCGCCGAGCCGGTGTTTCAGCGGCGCATTCTCTTTTCTCCGGGAGAGAAGATTGTCCTCTCCCTGCGCCTGCGCGCGGGAGAGGATGTGCTGGCCTGGTCCGAGCGGCTGGTGAAGGAGTTTGCCAAGGCGCGAGAAAAGACAGCATGAGCGCCAGATCCTGTGAAATTTTCCCCGGTGGGATTGTAATTTCCCTTCCTTTTTGATAGGATAAAAGAAACGTTCGCGGCGGGGACGGCCCGCCGCAGAGAAAGGAATGGATGGAAATGAAAAAAAGAGTGACCGCGCTGCTCCTGGCGCTGATGATGGTCCTCGGGCTGCTGTCCGCCTGCGCGGCGGAGGCGCCCGCCGCCGAGGAGGACGGCGAGAGCGTTGCCACCGGAGAGGAGAGCGCCGGGACGGACACGGACGACACCTCCACCGGGCTGACCGAGGTGCCGGCGCAGGCGCGGGAGGACATTGTGTCCTACCTGACCGACGGGGCGATGAGCAGCACGGATCCTGTCCTCACGGTGAATGGGGAGGAGATCAGCGCGGCGGAGTATATCTTCCAGCTGGTCTACCAGTACAGCTATACCAACTACCTCTTTTATATCAGCTATGGCGCCGGCCTGGATCCCACGACGGTGATTGACGAGGAGGCCGGCACGACAATCGGAGATGCCCTCAAAGATCGGGCGGTCTCGTCCAGCGAGATGTACGCTGTGCTGGCTGCCCAGGCCGAATTGGAAGGGCTTTCCCTCAGCGAGGAGCAGCAGAGCGAGCTGGACGCGCTGGCGGAGACGGAGGAGGACGTCCTGCTTCTGAACGGCACGACGCTGGATGGCCTGCGCGGCGTCTATACGAGAAACTACCTGGCGCAGAATCTGCAGGAGTATCTGCTCGGTGAGGGCGGCACCATGGCCCCCACGGCGGAGACGCTGGCCAGCTATGCCGAGGAGAACGGAATCTACACCTGCCGCTATATCCTGCTGTCTACCTCCGATTTGGAAGAGGATGACACCGAGGGGCGCGAGGCCCAGCGTCAGCAGGCGCAGGAGCTCTATGACCAACTCTCTGAGGTGAGCGCAGAGGAACTGGAGGAGACCTTTACCGAGCTACAGGAGGAGTACAATTACGACGGCAACACCGACCGCTATACGTTTGATGCCGACGACTCGCTCGTCAGTGGTTTCCGCGAGGTGGTAGCTGAGCTGGCCCCGGGCGAGCTGGGCATGACGGAGGAGACGGACTACGGCTACTTTGTCCTGCTGCGCTTTGAACCGGACGAGGAGACGGTGCGCGAGGCCTATGTCAGCGAGACTTTCAACGCGATGATCGACGAGTGGCTGGCGGATATGGATGCCCAGACCAGTGAGGCGCTGGACAGTTTGGACGCTACCGGGTTCTTCGAGCGCCTGACCGAGCTGCAGGCGTTCCTCAACGAGCAGCAGTCGGAGAGCGAGACGGCGGATGACAGCGACGCCGCCGAAAGCGAGGACGGCGAGGATGCCGCCGCACAGGAGGAAACTTCCGGCGAGGAGTCATAAAAGGGAAAAAACGGGAGGTCGCCGCAGAGATGCGGGCAGTCTCCCGTTTTCTCTATCCCATTACAAAAACTGCACAAAACTGCCGCCCCGGCCGCGCAATTTGACGATCGGCCGGGGCGGTCTGTGTGGCCAGGGTTTCTCCGCCCGAAATGGCTCAACCGTGCGCTGCCGGAATGGCGCTGCGTCCGGACTCCGAGCCGGAGACAAGAAAAAGGACCCGGAGGGGGAAGGCGGCAAAACTTTGCGGAGGGAGCGCGCGGGACAGAGTGCGACGGGGGCCGCTTACCGTTCGAGTTTCGGAATATTTTTGTACTTCCAGCACGGAAAAAGAGTGGCAAAGGAGAAAAGAGAAGGGGAAAACTACCGAAAAGGACATTTTATGTTGACGGGCGGGGACTTGTCCGGTATAATAAACATAATTGCAAGGATTTAAAACAGCCGCCCTCTGACGAAGGCGGCCGGGCCGCCCGGCCTGGACGGCGGGTAGGGGGGAGTGGATGACCGTATCATGGTAAAACGACTCAAAGAAAAATTGATGGAAGCGCTGCGCGCGGTGCTGCCGATCATCGGGCTGGTGCTGCTGCTGTGCTTTACTATCGCGCCCATCTCGCCAAGCACTTTGCTGTGCTTCCTGCTCGGCGGCGTGCTGCTGGTGGTGGGGGAGATGTTCTTCACCCTGGGCGCAGAGATGTCGATGTCGCCGATGGGCGGGCGGGTGGGCGCCTGTATGGTGCGCAGCCGGAAGCTCTGGCTCATTCTCGGACTTGCCTTTGTGCTCGGTGTGCTCATCACCATCTCGGAGCCGGATCTGCAGGTGCTGGCTGAACAGGTGCCCGCTATTCCGAACATGACACTCATCCTCGCGGTGGCGATCGGGGTGGGCGCGTTCCTGCTGGTGGCCATGCTGCGCATGTTTTTTAATATCCAGCTGAACAACTTGTTGCTGGTGTTTTACGGCGTGGTCTTTCTCCTCGCCTTTTTTGCGCCGGCGGATTTTCTGGCGGTGGCCTTTGACTCCGGCGGCGTGACCACCGGACCGATGACGGTGCCGTTCATTATGGCATTGGGTGTCGGCGTCGCCTCCATCCGAAGCGACCGCCATGCCGCAGAGGACAGTTTCGGCCTGGTGTCCCTGTGCTCGATCGGGCCGATCCTGGCGGTGCTGGTCTTAGGGCTGGTCTACCGCCCGGATGACGCGGCGTATACCTCGCCCGTGCTCCCGGAGATCTCCGACTCGGTCGAGCTCTGGAAGCTCTTCCAGGAGGGGATCCCCACCTATATGGGGGAGATCGCCGTGGCTCTGCTGCCCATCATCGTGCTGTTTGCGCTCTTCCAGATTGTGATGCTCCGCCTGTCGCGGCGGCAGCTGCTCAAGATTGTGGTCGGCCTGGTGTACACCTATGTCGGGCTGGTCCTCTTTCTCACCGGCGTGAACGTCGGCTTTAGCCCGGCGGGTAACTACATCGGCCAGACGCTGGCCAGCCTGGATCATCCCGGCATCATCATCCCGATTGCGATGGTGATGGGATACTTCATCGTCCGCGCGGAGCCTGCGGTCTATGTGCTCAACAAGCAGGTGGAGGAGGTCACCGACGGGGCGATCTCCGCCGGCGCGATGGGCATCGGGCTGTCCGTCGGCGTGGCGATCTCGCTCGGGCTGGCGATGGTGCGGGTGCTCACCGGGATCTCCATCCTCTGGTTCATGATTCCGGGCTACGCCATCGCACTGGGGATCTCCTTCTTTGTCCCGCGCATCTACACTGCCATTGCCTTTGACTCCGGCGGTGTGGCCTCCGGCCCGATGGCGACCACTTTCCTGCTCCCGCTGGCGCAGGGGGCCTGCACTGCGGTGGGCGGCAATATTGTCACCGACGCCTTCGGCGTGGTGGCCATGGTGGCCATGACCCCGCTGATCACCATCCAGG
>CAYWUA010000057.1:0-10668 GCA_964461385.1 uncultured Oscillospiraceae bacterium | reverse complement strand
GCCATCTTGGGGTTCCACCGACGGGTCTGGTGGCCGAAGTGCACGCCGGCTTCCAGCAGCTGCTTCATAGATACGACTGCCATGATTGATATTCCTCCTAAAAATTTGTTGTTACCTCCACCCGGTTCGCTCCCCAGGCCCACCGGCGCACCGGCACCGGGCATGAAGTCCCCAGGTGTGCGTAATCCTGAACTACTATACTATAGAATCTGCGCCATTGCAAGCACTTTTTTTCCGAAAACGGAAGGAAATTTCCATTTCCGCCCCAGCGCGGCTCAGTACTCAAACACGTAGCGCTGGAAGGCGTTGAGCACCTTTGTGCCCTCGTACTCCTGCCAGCGGGGGATCTGGTAGCCGTAGTTGAGGTGAACGTGGCCGTGGACCATATACTTCGGATGGTATTTCTCAATGACGCTGCGGAAGGCTGCAAAGCCGGTGTGGGAGGGGGAGGACGGGTCGTCCCCCAGCTGGTAAATCGGCGAGTGGGTCAGCAGAATGTCAAAGCCCTTGCTGCGATGCAGCTTCCAGCGCAGCCGGGCGGCGCGCCGCTCCATCTCCCGCTGGGTGTACTGGTGGGGGCCGGGGTTGTAGCGGATGGAGCCGCCCAGCCCCAGAATCCGGATGCCCTGATAGACGTAGACGCGATCCTCCGCGCAGTCACAGCCCTCGGGCGGGATGTCGGAGTAGTTCCCGTCGTGGTTGCCGTGGACGTAGACCACCGGGCAGCGGGCCATGGTGACCAGAAAGCTGAGATAACGGGGATCCAGATCCCCGGCGGAGAGGATGAGGCCGATGTCGTCAAGCATGCCCGGGCGGTAGTAGTCCCAGAGGTACTTGTCCTCCTCGTCGGCGATGGCTAGAATCTTCATGTTGCTTCCTCCGGTTCCTCCTGTCCCTGCTTGGCCACCTTTTCCACGCCCACGATGTCCACAGTGGCCTTGCCCTCTTGTGAGAGTTGGCGGTAGGCGGGCAGTTCGCCGACCACGTTTTCCGCCAGCCAGTCCATGGTGGTGATCTCCTCAGGGGTGGACACCTCCTCCTCGCTGCCGTGTACCAGGCCGTCCTGCGACTTGAGCACACCGTCAAAGGGATGGAAATTGCCCGACTGGATCGCCCCGCGCAGCAGGCGGGACAGGCGCATGGTGCTCACCGGCAGCTTCTCCGAGCAGATGACGTCCACCACGCCGGCGGACATTCCCCACCAGTAGTTGGTGGACTTCCCTTTGGCGACCTCCTCTGCCTGGAAGGTGTGATCCAGAATACTGCGGATGAGGTTTTCGTAGTAGACCCCCCAGTGCCAGATCGGCATGGCCAGTGTCTGGAACCGGTCGGTCTCCCGCTGGAAGAACAGGCCGAACGCGCCGAGGTGCTGGCTGTACGGCTGGCTCATGTCCCGCCCGGAGATGAGGGAGACGCCGCGCCGGCGCAGCCGGTCGACTGCCTGGCCGTAGTCGTCGTTCATCCACTCGAGATAGATCTTCGCGCGCGGATTGACCATCTGTGCGCCGAGGGCAAAGGCGTTGATCGCGGCAATGACGCCATAGATGGGGTAGTCGCAGATGTAGCCGATCTGGTTGCTCTGGCTCAGCGAGCCGGCGATGGCGCCGATGATGAACTTGGCCTCATACACGCGCGCGTAATAGGTGCGGATTGCCTTTTGCGAGGTGTTGAGCGAGCAGTTCATAATGATGACGTCCGGGTGGTCCACCGCCGCCTTCAGGCTGGCGTTGAGCAGGCGGGGGGTGGTGGTGAAGATGAGGTCCGCCCCATCCTGGACGACTTGCTCCAGCAGCGCCTCCGGATCGCCGTCCAGGGCGTTGAAGTAGCTGTGCGTGGACACGCGTCCGCGCAGCGCCTGATCGACGTGCCGCCGCCCCAGCTCATGCAGATAGGTCCAGCTCGAAGTCTGAGTGGTCTTGTCGTGGACAAAGGCGACGTTGAGCGTTTCCAGGGCGCCGACACTGCCTGTCAGCGTACTGGTCAGAGTGCTGGTGAGCTTGGTCAGCAGCTTCTTTTTGACGTAGGGCGGATTGAGCACCAGCTCAATGGGCCGCTCCTCGCGCAAAAGCACGACCTCCTCCCAGATCTTGGTCAGGCTTTTCGTCAGCTCCTGGCTGGTCATCTCCAGCGCGCGGGGGTAGCCGTAGATCTTCAGGAAGACGAGCAGTGCGTCGGCGGCGGTGGTGGTGCGCAGGCGCTTGCCGCCGAGAGACTCGTAGCTGCGGCAGAAGTAGTGATAAAACCGCTCAAAAGCGCGCACGTCCTCCTGCGACCACTCCTCCTGCGGCTTTTTCCCCACCAGGGTCTGGAGCCTTTTATAGCTGCCCAGGCGGGTGCACCAGATAGAGTTGATCCCGGAGAGCTTGTTAAAGTCGACGTACTCGTAATACAGCTTGCTCTCGTACGAGTCGTTCTTCGGCGGCATGATGCGCGTCACGGTGGCCAGAACGGTGGCCGCATGGAAAAACTTGAGCACGCTGACACGCTTGTTGCCCTCTTGGACATAGTAGCGGTTGAGGTACTCGTAGACCTTTACGCTGTCGCGGATCCCCTCGGACAGGTGCGCGTCGCACAGGGCCTCCCACTTGACGCCGAATTCGGAGTCAGTCGGTAACAGCGGCATGAAGTTGCGCGCAAAGGCGGTTGTCCGCCCGGCGGTGCGGGTGCCGACGATGTTCTCCGCCGGGATTTGAATGGTGCCCAGCTCGACCGACTTGTAGTCTTTGATATTGGCGAGAATGTCGTCCAGAACGGGGAGGTAGGGATATTCGCCGCGCGCGAGGCAGGCCCGGTATTCCTTCTGCCCGGCCCGCAGGGCGATGGCGTAGTTGCTGCTGGTGGTCGGTGGCATAGCAGACATCTCCTTCCGGATGCGCCCGCGGCCGGCAGAGGCCGGCCGCGCAGTTTTTGTTGTATTTCCATTGGATTTGTATCCATTATACCGGTTCGCCCGCTGCCGGTCAACCGGGCGGAGGCTTTTTCCGCCGTGGGGACATGCGGGAGCGGGGAGGGATTGCCCGTGCAGGTTTCCGGCCTTGCGGAGGCTTCCGGACTATGGTAAGATATATAATACAGTTTATTTTACTGTAGATTGTCAGCCGGGCGGCGGCCCGGGGAGAGAGGACGGAGCGAATGAAAAAGAGGAGCGGACAGTCCTCCGCCCTGCGGCGCGGCGTATCGCTGCTGCTGGGGCTGGCGATGATGCTTGCACTCGGCCTGGAGAGCTTCGCGGTGCAGGCGACGCCGGGGGAGGAGAGTTTGCAGGACGGAGTGTCCGCCGTGTCGGAGGAACTGCCCGGCGCGGAGACGGATGAAAGTCAGAACGCCTCTGAAGCGGATCCGGAGGACGCCGGCGGCATGCCGGAGGAGACGCAGGAGACGCAGTTGCCGGAGCAAGAGACGCTTGCCGACCGGTCTGAGGCTGTCCAGACGCCCGCGGATGAGCTGGCTGCCCAAGATGAGGGCCTGGAAGAGAATCTGCCCCTGGCGGACGGCGTGCCGGGGGAAGAAACCTCTGCTGACGGGACGCCATACCTGGATGAGCCGCAGGTGGAGTGGACGGAGTCTTCCGTTCAGCTGAGCTATGACGACCGCTACTCCTTTGACGAGGTGTGGGAGGGGTACGAGATTTTGGAGATCACGACGGATTCCGTGACCTCCTATCAGGTCTCCCAGGGCAGTGTGACTGGCCAGCGCGACCAGGCGGTGCTCACTCTTCAGAGCGGCAGCCGGACCGATGTGGTGGCCGCCGGCGTGGGGCAGGCGACCGTGGTGCTCGCCCCGTCCGACCGGCTGGAGGAGGCGCAGGCTGCCCTGGACGGAGCGGTGCCCGCCGGAGAGGAGGGGGCTGTGCAGCCCATAGAGCTGGTGCGGGTGACGATGACGGTCTCGGCGGCGCGGCTGACGGTGATGTTTTTGCTGGGCCAGAGCAATATGCGCGGGGCTGATTCCGATGTGACCGGATCCCACCCGGAGGACTCCGTCCTCTGTCCGGATGGGGAGGTCTATGCGACCCAGGTTGTTGCCAGCGTAAGCGACCAGGAAGTCGAGACTTGCATCCCGGGCGCGCTGCAGGGAAACAGGAGCCTGACCGGCTCTGCGCTGCCCATGCGCATTGACGCAATGACCTCGTCGGGGCGTGGGAAGACCGGGCCGGACAGCGGCCTGGCCTACGAGTGGAACCGACTGACCGGAGATAAAGTGTGGACCGTCAACGCCGCCTACAGTGCCACCTCTATTACGCAGTGGGAGCCGGGGCAGCGCTATTACCGCCGGGCGGAGACCGCTATCTCCGGTGCGCTGCGGACGCTGCAGGCAGAGATTGCCGCCGGACATTATACCGAGGGACGGCGTCTGGCCTTCTGGCTGCAGGGGGAGGCGGACTACGCGCGCACCGCGCAGGAGTATTTGTCCTCCTTCCATGCGTTTTATCACGCGATGGCCGACCTGACCGGCATCGAAAAGTTGGGCATCATCATGCCCCGCGCCAGCAACGGATCTTGCACGGATGAGGACGACCTGGCGATGACGGGGCCCCGCATCGCGCAGTATTGCATCGGCGCGAGCAGCGAGTATCCGGATGTCTACGTCGTGAGCAACGTCAACGAACAGTGGGTCACCGATGCGGGGGTGCGCAGCTATTTCCAACGGGCCTATCCGGGCGGTAGCCTGACCTATCCGCTGCGCGCGAATAGCACGCTCTCCGGCCTGCCGGCCAGGGTCTCGCAGGTACATGGGGATATCCACTATGCTCAGGTCGGCCACAATGAAAACGGACTGGATGCGGCGCGTTCGATGTATTACATTATCTATGGCGGGGGAGCTTCCGTCTCCTCCATCAGCTGGCGCAGCGCCGAGGGAGGGCGGGTCTCAGCCCTGTCCGTCTCGGGGAACACGAGCGCGGTGGCGGTGGCGGTGGTCGAGCCGGTCTACCGCGCCAAGGAGCTGCGCATCTCCGCCAGCGGAGTGTCCTACGAGTTTTCCGACGGCACATTGGTGCGGACCGGCTCAGAGGGCGGCACGCTGCGTGCCACGGCTGGCGGCGTCTCGGCCACATTGCAGATCAACGCCGTCAACAGTAGCCGCACTCCGGAGCTGCGGATGGTGAGAAATGTGTCCGGCGGGGTGGAGGTGAATTGGCACAGCCTGCAGGGCGTCTCCCGTTATCGGGTCTACCGGAGGACGCTGGGCGGCTCCTGGCAGGCGCTGGCCTATGTCGACGGCACCAGCTACACCGACCGGAGCGTTGCCGCCGGCACCGCATATACCTACACCGTGCGCGCCGTGATCAATTCCTCGCTGGCCGGCTACGACCCGGACGGCCTGACGATCTACTATCTGCCGGCGCCCACGGTCTCCCTGGGCAACGCCATTGACGGTGTCCAGGTGCGCTGGAACCTGGTGACCGGCGCGCTGGGCTATGAGATCTACCGCTATGACAGCGGCACGGGTGCGTGGACGCGCAAGGGGAAAGCCGCAAACGCGGGTACCTCCTCCTGGGTGGATACCGACGTCACCGCGGGACAGCAGGTCTCCTATGTCGTGCGCGCCGTGCGCGGGAGCGCGCACTCCGCCGACTCCGCCCGCGCGTCCGGGAGTTATCTGGCTGCCCCGGTCCTCAGCAGTGCGGCGAGCGCATCCGGCGGCGTGCGCGTCAGTTGGACGGCGGTGACCAGCGCAACAGGGTACCGCGTCTATCGCAGGAGTGACGGGAGCGGTTGGCAGCAGATCGCCCAGCTCTCCGGTGGCAGCCTCACTTCCTACCTTGACCGCTCGGCGGAATCGGGGACGCGCTATGGATATACCGTCCGTGCTGTGCACGGGAACAGCCTTTCGGCCTATTATTCCGGCGTCTTCACGGTCCACCTGGATACGCCGGAGCTGGTCCGGACGCAGGCGCTGGAGAACGGCGTGCGCATCACCTGGGAGACGGTCCCAGACGCACTGGCCTATCGTGTTTATCGGCGCACGGAAAGCGGGAGCTGGGGCTTTATCGCCCAGGTGCAGGGCGGCCAGAGCAGTACCTATCTGGATACGAGCGGGACGGCAGGCGTCGTCTACTATTATACCGTACGCGCGCGGCAGGGAGATTACCTTTCCTACTATGACACTGCGGGGCGGATGGGCGTCTGGCTGGATACGCCCGTGCTGCGCAGCGCGGAGGCGTATAGCGGCGGTGTGCGGGTGCTCTGGAACCGGGTGAGCGGCGCGGAGGGGTATAACGTCTACCGCCGCACCGAGAATACCTCCTGGCAGTTGATCGCCCAGCCGTCCGGCGAATCAACCGTCTCCTATATCGACCGGACAGCCCGGACGGGTACGGTCTACCGCTATACCGTCCGTGCCCGCCGGAGTGACCGCCTGTCCGGTTATGTCACCCAGGGGGTACGGCTCTTCTACCTGGCCACGCCGGCAATGCAGAGCGTGGTCAACGCTGGCACCGGCTTGCGCGTCACTTGGGACGGCGTGCCCGGCGCGACAAGCTACCGGCTCTACCGCAGGACCACCGGCGGATGGGAGCAGCTGGATGTCCTCTCCGGAACCACCTACACGGATACCACTGTGCGCTCCGGAACGTCTTACGCCTATACGGTGCGCGCCCTGAGCCGGGACAGCGGTGTGGAACAGAAATCGTATTTTCAGACCGATGGTGTGAGCGCGCGATATCTCGCGGTGCCCGCCCTGCGCGGGGCACAGAGTGAGGACGGCGGCGTGCGGGTGAACTGGACGGCGGTCAGCGGCGCGACGGGCTATCGAGTCTACCGAAAGACAGCCGGGACAGGTTGGCAGCAGGTCGCGGCCTGTTCCGGAGGCAGCACGGCCACCTGGCTGGACAGCGGGCTTGCCGGCGGAACGGTATACACTTATACGGTGCGCGCGGTGAGCGGCGCCGCCCTCTCATATTATCAGACGGCCGGAGTGAGCGCGCGCTGCCTGGCGACGCCAGTGCTCGGCGGGGTTTCCAACACAACGGACGGCCTGCGGGTCCGCTGGACGGCGGTGACTGGCGCGACGGGGTACCGGCTCTACCGCAAGACCGCTGACAGCAGCTGGACGGTGATCGCCAGGCTCTCCGGCAATGGCACGACCTCCTATCTGGACACAGACGTCGTCTCCGGCACGCGTTACCTCTACACGGTCCGCGCCCTGGAGGGGAGCGGCAAGTCCTACTTTGATGCCGACGGTGTGGGGGGCACCCGACTGGATACTCCCGTGCTGCGCGAGGCGCAGAGCGTGGACGGCGGCGTGCGCGTCACATGGAATCAGGTGACCGGCGCGACGGGGTACACCCTTTACCGTAAGACGGCGGCCGGCGGCTGGACGGCGATTGCCCAGATCTCCGGCGGCGGCACGACGTCCTACACCGACACCGGCGTGAGCGGCGGCACGGCCTGCCTCTATACGGTACGCGCCAAGGGCGGCGGCGTCCTGTCGGACTACGACCGCGCAGGCGTGGGCGTTTCGGCGTGACCGGCCGGCGGCCCGTTGCGGAGGAACCCTCCGGCGGCGGGCCGTTGGCCCTTTTCCGGGCAGAACGCGGGCGGTTTCCGCTTGCGAATTTGCCCGGCACGGATTATAATAGGGGAGAAAATGACGGGAATGGGGGAACCTGTATGCAAGTGCTCATCGACGGGGCGGGCGCCGTCGGCATCGCGGTCGGCGCGGGCCTGGCCGGCGCGGGCTGCCGTGTCTCCTTTCTGGCGCGGGGCGCGACGCTCGAGGCGATCCGCTCCGGCGGGGTGAAGCGCACTGGTCTGCTCGGCACGGTGGAGATCCCGGCCGGCGGCGTGTCCGCGAGCGACGACTACGCGAGCTTTCCGCCGGACACCTTTGATTATGTCCTCGTCTGCGCCAAGACGCTGGCCAACGACGCCATCAGCCGCGCGTTGGACGCGCACCGCGAGATGCTCAAGGCGGACGGGAAGATCGTCCTGCTGCAAAACGGCTGGGGCAATGACGCGCCCTACCGCCGCTTCTTCGCGCCGGAGCAGGTCTGGAATGCCCGGGTGATCACCGGCTTTCAGCGCACCGCGCCCAACGTGAGCGAGGTGACGGTCTATACCGAGCAGGTCCTTCTCGGCAGTCTCTACGGCCTGCCGAGCGCGCCGATGGAGCCGCTGGCCGCAGTCCTCTCCGCCAGCGGCCTGCCGGCGGAGGCGAGCGGTCAGGTCTCCCGCGCCCTCTGGGCCAAGATGGTCTACAACTGCACGCTCAATCCCCTCGGCGCGGTGCTCGGCCTGCCCTACGGGGCGCTCGGCGAGTGCGCGGAGACGAGGGAGATCATGGACGAGCTGATGGACGAGATCTTTGCCGTCATGCACGCGGCGGGCTATGACACCTTCTGGCCGAACGCGGCGTCCTACCGCGAGGCGTTTTACGGCAAGCTCCTGCCGGACACTTACCACCACAACTCTTCCACTCTGCAGGATATCCGCGCGAAACGCCCGACCGAGATCGGCACGCTCACCGGCGTCATCCTCGGCCTGGGGAAAAAGCACGGCGTCCCCACCCCGGTGAACGCCACCCTCTACCGGCTGATCCGCGGCCTGGAGAAAAATTATTGAATAATGTGAATCCCTGGATTTGCATGAAAATACAAGGAAAAGAGGCAGCTCGATGGAAAAGATCAAGATGAACACCCCGCTCGTCGAGATGGACGGCGATGAGATGACCCGCATCCTCTGGAAGCAGATCAAAGAGGAGGTCATCCTCCCCTATGTGGATCTGAAGACGGAGTACTATGACCTTGGCCTGGTGCACCGGGAGGAGACGAAGGATCAGGTCACGATTGACGCGGCCAACGCGAACAAGAAGTACGGCGTCGCCGTCAAGTGCGCCACCATCACTCCCAACGCCCAGCGGGTGGAGGAGTACCATCTCTCCAAGATGTGGAAGAGCCCGAACGGCACCATCCGTGCCATTCTGGACGGCACCGTCTTCCGCGCGCCCATCATGGTCCGCGGCATCTCGCCGGTGGTGCGCACTTGGAAGCAGCCCATCACCATCGCCCGTCACGCCTTTGGCGACGTGTATCGTGCCACCGAGTACCGTGTCCCCGGCCCCGGCAAGGCGGAGCTGCTCTTCACCGGCGCGGACGGCGCGACGTTCCGCGAGACGGTCAACGACTTTGACGGGCCCGGCGTCCTGCAGGGGCAGTTCAACAAGGACAGCTCCATCTCCTCCTTTGCCCGCGCCTGCTTCCAGTACGCGGTGGACACCAAGCAGGACCTGTGGTTCTCCACCAAGGACACCATCTCCAAGCAGTACGACCACACCTTCAAGGATATTTTCCACGCCATCTACGAGGAAGAGTACAAGGCAAAGTTTGAGGAGCTGGGCATCACTTACTTCTATACCCTCATCGACGACGCGGTGGCCCGGGTCATCCGCTCCAAGGGCGGCTTTATCTGGGCCTGCAAGAACTATGACGGCGACGTGATGAGCGATATGGTCTCCACCGCCTTCGGCTCGCTGGCGATGATGACCTCCGTGCTCGTCTCCCCGGACGGCAACTACGAGTATGAGGCCGCCCACGGCACCGTCACCCGCCACTATTATAAGTACCTGAAGGGGGAGGAGACCTCCACCAACCCGGTGGCCACCCTCTTCGCCTGGTCGGGCGCGCTGCGCAAACGCGGCGAGCTGGACGGCATCGACGCCCTCGGCCGCTTTGCCGACGCGCTGGAGCGCGCCACCATTGACACGATCGAGTCCGGCGTGATGACCGGCGACCTGTGCGCCATGTGGGAGGGGGAGACGCCCGCCCGCAAGGTGACCTCCCTCGAGTTCCTGCGCGAGATCCGCGCCCGCCTGGACAAGGCGCTCGCCTGAGTCGGACCGGCTATTTGACGGTCTGTTCGTAAGGGGCCGCGGAGCACTGCCAAAATGGGCAGCGCTCTGCGGCTCTTTTTTGCGCTTATTTGAAGTTGGACAGAAACACAGCTTTGTGGCGGCCTTTCTAGGAAATGTATACAATTTGAAAAGTTTAAAATTGCAAGAAGTATAAAAATGGTTTTCATTACTTGGCGTGCGAGAGATAATATGATATTTGTAAGACGGAAGTAATAGATGAAATGGCAGGAGAACAAGGGCCAATGGTGCGAGCGGGTCGCTATCGTGGGCCGGAATGTGTCATTTTTCTTGATTCTAAAAAGGGGGAGAGCGGCCATGGCAGACCAGGCCATCCAGTGGGTGAAAAAACAGATCAATGCGTTTGAACTGGCCCTGCACAAGCCAGAACGGCGCCCGGCGCTCATGCACAAATGTAACCGCGCCGCCCTGGTCTTGGTTGTGCTGGCCATTTTGCTGGGCGCCCCTCTGAGATACTTCATCGCGCCCGTGCTGATCGTGCTGCTCGCCGCCCTGTTTCTCCTGGGACAATTCAAGTGCCCCGCAGATCAGTGTCCGATGGTCTTGAGCGGCCAGCGCGGCGCGAAGCGGCTGAAGCAGGGGACTGTCCCGGTCAAACAGGACCTTCCGCCTGAGGCGGTATCGCCGCTGCATATCCTCCGTCCAATCCATCTGCCGGCCTCCGCGGCCTCCGCGATCAGCAGATAGCGGAAGAGCGTTTTGGCCCAGTCCCGCCGGCCGGCGCCGATGCTGTGGTCCGCCACTTTGATGCGTACAGAGATATCAACGCCAAGGCCAAGTTCGCGGAAAACATCCAGC
>CAYWUA010000056.1:0-11112 GCA_964461385.1 uncultured Oscillospiraceae bacterium | reverse complement strand
GCGGCCGGCCGCAGCGGGTGCAGAATTTTGCGGTGTCCGGCGCCTCGGCGCCGCAATGGGGGCAGTGCATGGAAATCTCTCCTTACGCGCTCAGATTTGGGGAGAATGTGGATGCAGACAGGGCTCAGGCCAGGGAAAAGGCGTGGCTTTGCCCGCACAGATAGAACTCCGTCCCCCTCGGCAGAAAATAACACCGATTTGCCCCGAGCGGCTGGCTGCTGGATAGGAAGACTGTCAGCCGGCGCAGCGGGCGGAGGCAATACTCCTGGTACTGGGAGACATAATATAGTTCCGCAATTGTCTCCGGGCTTTGGTCGGTTTGCAGCGAAACCTCATGCCCGTCAAAGGAGAAGTAGACTGCCAGGCGGTCGCGCAGCGGATAGGCCAGGCCGCGATAGTGCCCGGATTGTCCGAGCACGGCTCCGGAGAAGGCCGGCATTGGCCCGCCCGGAAGGGGGTCCGGGTCCTCGGGGAGGACAGTCACCGGTTCAAAGCGGGTCTCTGCCGGGGGCTTTGTAGGCGGTTCGGAGGAGACGGCCTGCCGGAGCCGGGAGACCTCGTCGCGGTAGTCCTGCTCGGCAGCCCGGTAGGCAGGGCTGTCTATGGCGGTCATCTCCGGCAGGAACGCGTCCTGCTCCTTTTTGGCCTGCACGGCAAGGGAGAGGGCAAGGCAGACCAGCGCGCAGAGCATGACTGCCGCCCAGAGAGAGAACCACAGCAGCACTGTCGTGGAAATCAGCGCCAGTACGTCCTCCAGGGAGAAGAAAGAGAGCGCCGGGCGCACCTCCTCCAGCTTGTCCCATATCTGGCGCAGGAGGAAGAAAAGTCCCACGTTCAGCAGCGGCGAAAAGAGGAGCGCCAGATAACACGCGCCGCGCTGCGGCAGACACAGCGAGATCAGAAAAGCGGCCAGAATGGCAATCAGCAGCGCCGCGGTGGGATAGAGGAACGGGCTGAGGTAGGTCGTCAGCCGGAGCAGGATCTCCTCGTTGAACGCCAGGCCGGTCTCGTTCCCGAGCATCAGCCGCAGCAGGTCAAGCATCCGCAGGCTGGCCGGCCCGAAGCGGATGAACGGCAGCAGGAGAAACGCGAGCGATGCGGGGAAGAGCAGGGTCATCACAGTCCGAAGCACACGTCTCATTGGACATCAAACCCCCTCTCAATCTCGGCAAGCAGTCGCTCTCGCTGGCGCACGTACCGGCGGTGGCTGGTGAGAAGCGCGATCAGGCAAAGGAGCACGATCAGCACGGCCAGCGCGATCAGAATCAGGCCGAGTAAAATGGCGGTGGTCATGATAGCCAGCCTCCTTTCACAATGGTTTCATAGTCCGACTGGAGCAGTTCCATCTCCGGATCGGTGCGGTTTCCCTCCATGCTGTCCTGGTAGAGTGCGAGGGCCTGCTGGTAGTAGGCGTCAAACTGGGTATAGTCCCGCTCGGCGTTGGGGAGCAGTGCCTGCCGGTTGCGCTCGAGAAAAGCATAACGCTTATAGATATTGTAGTCCTCTCCAAACAGGGCGAGCATCTGCTCGAGAATGTCCTCCACCTGATCCAGATCTCCAAGCTGTGTATAGAGCACCGCGAGGTTGTCGTAGGTTTCATAGGTACCCCAGCCCTGTCCGAGCACCTGGAGAGAGTAGGACACGGCCTCTTCCCAGTAGCGGTCATCGCCGGTCTGCGTGCCGAGGTCGATGTCGGCCTGGATCAGCCGCTCATAGACCAGCAGCAGTTCCTGAGCCGGAAGGGACTGAACCGCCTGAACGAGCACGGCGCGGCTCTCCGCTGTCAATCCCTGCGCTTCCAGGCATTCGCTGCGCATGACATAAGCGCGGGCCAGCAGTTCCTCATTGCTGGATACGGCGATACACTGGGCAAATGCGGCGTCCGCTTGGACGGGATCGTCCAGCGCGAGCTCGATCTCCCCGGTGATATAGAAGATGAAGTCTTCCTCTAGGCCGTGCTCCTGGGCGGTCTGGAGCATCTGTTCCGCCCGGGCGGCGTCGCCGGCGTTGGCCAAGGCGATGGCGTAGTCGCGGTAATATTCGACATAGTACCCGCCTACGCGGAAGAGCTGCTCGTAGGCGGACACCGCCTCGTCATACTCCTCCAGCGCAAAGTGGGATTCCGCTTTTAGGTAGTACACGTCCGCCGTCTTGGCCTGGAGCAGGTCGAGCTGTTCGTTTTCCAGAATGTCATAGTCGATGTAGTCAATACACCCCTCGTAGTCCTCCTGCTCATAGAGGCTGCGCGCCTGCTGATAGTAGCTCTCCAACTCGCCAGGCAGGAGGGCTACGGCCTCGCGATAGGCCAGCGCGGCGGTGGCGCTGTCCCCGTTTTCCAGTGCGGCGACCTGTTGGGCGACGAGCAGGTTATACTGGTCCATCAGGCCGGACTGGACCAGATAGACGCCGAAACCGCCGAGCACCAGCGCCCCGGAGAGCAGACAGACCCAAACCAGCCGGGTCACCCATTGCCGGGTGAGCAGGCGGCGGTAGCGCCGGTCCTGCCGGGCCATCCCCTTCAGAGCGGTAAAAAACGCCTGCGCGGTGGGGTAGCGGTCCTCCGGGCGCAGGGAGAGTGCCTTGCCGATCACCCGCGCAAAGGCCTCGCTGGTCCGATCTGCCAGCGCGGCGAGATCAGGGGTATCCCCCGGCGGGCTGTCCACTGCCAAACGATAGAGGGTGGCAGCGACGCTATAGAGGTCGGAGGCCGGCGTGAGATTCAGTCCGGGAGGAAGGGGCTGGTGAGAGCGCTGCTTCAAAGCGATCAGGTGCTGCTCCGGGGAGGTATAGCCCTCGGAGTATCCCAGCACCGCGCTCCCGTCGAGGTAGAGGGAGACGTTGAAGTCAATCAGACAGATGTCCCCCTGCGGCGTGAGCATGATATTGTCCGGCTTGATATCTGCGTGAAGGATGGGTGGGTCCTGGGTGTGCAGGCAGTGCAGGGCGCTGCAAAGCTGCATCCCCCAGCGCACCAGCTCATGCTGGGAGAAAGTACGGCCGGATTGGGCGGCCTGGCGCAGAGACTGGCCGGGTACATAGCTCATGACGGTGAAGACGCGTCCGTCCGGCAAATGCAGAAAGTCGAATACCTGCGGCAGGTAGGAACCGCGCAGCCCCTTGAGGATGTCCACCTCCCGGCGGTAATACTGCGGCGGAACATTGCCGGTCTGAATCTGTTTGAGGACCACCACCTGACGAAGACGCTTGTGGTAGGCCCGATAGATCACCCCGCCGCCACCGGAGCCCAACTGCTCCCGGATCTCATAGGTATCGGAAAAGGAGTCAAAATCCCCTTCCCCTCCCGCCTGCCCCGCGGGCTTTGCGGGCATGGCGGTTGCCGGCTCCTGATCTGTGGAGGGTCCGTCGGTTTCTCCCGCCGTGTTCAGCGGCTCGACTGGCGGGCGGAGGAGGACGGAACTGGGAAAGCCGCTGCGCGTCAGGGGCGGGATCGCGGCTTGCCCGGCGGGCAGCCAATGGTCGAGACGATGGTCCATAGGCAACTCCTTTCTTGCGGCTAAAAGGGTCTTTTTTTCGTCCGGCTGACGGCACACGTGCGCGCCTGGAAAGCGCCGGGAGTTCATTTGAGCACCATTATATCATATCGAACTGCGATACGAAAGAGAATTTGCAAATGAATCCATGTCATAACGGCTGCGCGTGGGGCAATCTCCGGTTGACAAGGACAAAGAGAACAATTAAAATGTTTTTAAAAAGCACTGCGCCGGTGGCGCGAAAATCTCTGCCAGACCACGCTGGGCGGAGAAAGGAGAGGACGCTGATGAAAAAGATGGGACGTTGGCTGCGTGCAGCGGCGATGCTGCTGACCGTGGCGCTGTGGCTGGGGACCGCTGCCTGGGCGGACGGAGGCGCGCAGATCATCTCCTCCACGGTGCGGGACGAGGAGGGTGTGATCTATCTCGACCCGGATGGGGACTATGAGCAAATTGCCGTGCAGGTGGGACAGACTGTTTGCCAAGACGTGGAGGTAACCGCCCTGTCTGAGCTGGAGACGCCGCTGGAGACGGTGATCTTGGTGGACAACTCCCTGTCGGTGCCGGCGGAGATGCGCGAACTGACGCGCGCGCTGCTGACCGATTTGGTAGGCAGCCGAATGGATCGCGAAAAGATAAGCATCGGCACTGTGGAGGACGGGGTGAGCTGGCTATGTGAGGGCACGTCGGACTATGCCGCGCTCAAAACTGCGGTGGAACAGCTGGAGTACTATAATCAGGAAACCTATCTGACCGGCGCGATCTACGAGACCATCGCCGGGGTGTCGGACGGAGAGAGCGACGTGCTGCACCGCCTGGTTGTGATCGCGGACGGGGAGAACGCTGCCTCGCTGGGCTACACCTGGGGCGAGGTGGAGCAGCTGGCCCGTGCGGCCGGCTGGCCGGTCTACGCAGTGGTCCTGACCAGTGACGCCGGGGAGAAGACGCAGGTCCTGGAGGAGACGGCGGAGAATCTCTTCGCCCTGGCCCGGGCGACCGGCGGCGCCGCGTTTTCGGCGGCGGAGGGGTTGGATTCGCTGGAGATAGCCGCTCAGATCACCCAGATCAACCAGGCGCTGCGCGTCTCGTTCCCGCTGCCGGCGGAACTCTGCGATGGGATGGAGCGCGCCGTCGAGGTGAGCATTACTCGCGATAGCGGCGAGAGCGAGCGTGTCACGGTTCAGATGACGATGCCGATGCGCGCGGCGGACAGCGCGAGCGAAACGGCGGACACGCAGGACGAAACGTCGGACAACGCGAGCGAGACGGCGGACACGCAGGACGAGACGGCGGACAGCGCGAGCGAGACGGCGGACACGCAGGACGAAACGTCGGACAGCGCGAGTGAGCTGGCACAGCAGATGCTTGCCGCAGAGCGCCAGGAGACCCCGTCGTGGCTTTGGGGCGCGATGGTGGTCGTGGCGGTTTTGCTCGCCGTGGGGATTATCGCGGCGGTATTCGTGGGGCGTAAGCCTGCCGCTGCGGGGTCGAGACCCGGCTCCGTTCCGGGCCCTGCCCCGGCTTCTCCAAACCCTGCTCCCGCACCATACGAGGAGAAGGAGACGGTGCTCAGTGCGGGCAACGCCCCGCGCAGAATTCTCCTGATCGATTGCCAGCAGCCGGAGCGGAGATTTGACCTGTCGCTAGACCAGCCCATCAGTGTGGGGCGGGGCAGCACAAAGACGGTCAATCTGCACGGGGAGGAGCGGGTCTCGCGCGACCAATGTGTCATTATCCGACAAGGAGCGCGGGTCATCCTCCAGAACCACAGCCGGCAGGGGACCCGCGTAGAGGGAAAGCTGCTCTATGGACCGGAACAGTGCGAGCTCACCGACGGCTGCATTGTCACGATGGGAGAGGTTCTTTCCTTTCGGGTGGAGCTGCGCTGAGTGCCGGAGGGACAGAGAGGTAAGGATCGGCCTGAGCGGGCGCGATGGCGCGCGCTGACTCCGGCTTTCATCAGGCAGGTTCCCGCTGCGGGGCCTGCCCCGGGAAAGGAGAACGTGAGACATGGGACTGTTTGACAGGCAAGGCGGCAGGTCTATCGGGCTGGATGCACAGCTGAACCAGGCCAAAGCTGCGCTGGAGCGGAACTACGCCGCTCTCGGGCGGGCGTATTACCGGCGGCACGCCGCCGCGGCGTCTCCGGAAGAGGAGGAGCTGTTTGCCCGGATCGCCGCCGCGGAGGAGATGGTTCGCAATCAGGAGCGCAAGGTGCTGGCCGAAAGGGGGCAGCGGCGCTGTCCGCACTGCGGGGAGATCATCTCCAATCAGGTCATTTTTTGCAACAACTGCGGCCATCGGGTGGCCGGAGAGGATGAGATCCCGTGTCCCAACTGCCGCAAGCTGATTGACAAGCACGTTGCCTTTTGCAAATTCTGCGGCAAAGCGGTTGAGGGCGCCGGGCAGCGCCGGGAGCCTGCCGCGGTGCAGTTCTGTGCCGCCTGTGGGGCGAAGGTGGAAGACCCGGGCGCGGCGTTTTGCCCTAATTGCGGCACGCCGATGCCGCGTGGCCAAACCCCCGCTTCCGCGCCGGTACGACAGCCGGCCTGCCCTGACTGCGGTACGCTGTTAAAGCCGGGAGAGCGCTTCTGTCCCAACTGCGGCTATCGGATGGATGTCCAGAGGGACGACTCACCCGGAGGGCAGGCATTCCACCTTGCGCCCGAGCTGGAGGACCAGCTGGAGACGCCGGACGGCACAGAGGAGCCGAAGACCAAAATCTGGTCGCCCGCGGACGACGAGGAAACAGGACCTGACGGCGGGGGCGGGCGCGTCTGCCCGGAGTGTGGACATGCCATCGAACCGGACGAGGCCTTCTGCAATCAGTGCGGCTGTCCCGTGCCGAGGAACGAATAGAGAAATGATCCGCTCGTGCTCGTGCAGCGCCGGGACGGAGCGTAAAGCGATGAGGTGAGGCCGGGGCGAAATGGTTGTCCCGGCGGAGAAATGCCAGTGGGGCAGGAAACTGTTGTGGCAGATAGGGGGAGAGGTCAATATGGCGAATGAAAACGACAGCAGCAAAAACGTTTGGCAGGAGCAGGAACCGATGACAGAGGTGGGGGAGACCTTGGCCTCCAAGGACTCGGAAGCGCTTTCCGAGGCCTATCGGGAGCTCGGAAAACAATATTACGAGGGACGGTTTGAGGACCCGCTGCCCGAACTGCTGCCGCTGTTTGAAAAGATCACCCGTCTGCGCCGTCAAGCGGCGGACGTGGGGAACAGATTTTGCCCGCAGTGCGGCAAGCCGGTCAAGGCGGGCAGCAAGTTCTGCGGGTCCTGCGGCTGCCAACTGACCTGAGCACCCATTGGCTCATTGGAATCAATTGCCGGTTGCTGTATGGGTGGCCCAGCGTCGTCCTTTGCGGGACTGGTGCGCAGCGGAAAGGAATGGTCGTCAAAATGAAACAGTGTCCATCATGCAGGCAAATGATCGCAGACAACGCTCGTTTTTGCACGAAATGCGGCGCGAAAGTTGAGCAGACAGCGCCGGACGGGGAACATGCCCGGGCACCGTCCGTCCGGCGGTGCCCGGTTTGTGGTGCGGAGACGGCGGAGGGGGCTGCGTTTTGCGTCTCCTGCGGCACACCGCTGCGAGATCCCGAGCCGACGCGGGAGCCCAAGGCGCCGCCGTCCCAGTCCCCCAAAGCACCTCGGCCCCCTCAGCCGCCGCAAAAGTCCAAAGCAACTGAAAACGGACCGGGACAGAAGGGGCAGACCGCCTGGCTCTATCCAGCGGGGATTGTCCTGGCGGTAATTCTGGTAATTCTCATCGGCATCGGCATCGCCTATCTGGCGATGGGGGCCGCCAGCCAGCCGGCCAGCGGCTCGGACGGGGATAGCCCGGTCTCTGACGGACTGGATGAGGCGGATGAGGACGAGACGGATGAGGACGAGACGGATGAGGACGAGACGGATGCCGGGGATGGAGAAGAGGCAGATCAGTCCGGTGAGAGCGAAGCCGTCCAAGCGGAGGAGGAGCTGTATGTCATCCTCGATCTCAACTTTCTTTCACTCGAGGTAGGAGAGGAAGCGACGCTGACTGCGGAGACAAACGGGGAGCTGGTTACCTGGACGGTAGAGAACGGGGGTGTGGTCACCCTTCTATCCAACGGCGCCAGCGCCCAGTTGACGGCGCTGGCGGCCGGCAGCACGACGGTCACAGCGACGTGCGACGGTGTCTCGGCCGAATGTTTGGTGGAGGTCGTTGAATCGGAGCAGGAGACAGAGTCGGAGACTGATGGAGAGCTTTCCGCGCTCACCGACCCGGACGGCTATCTGCTGCCCACGGACTCCAGAGTGATCTCCGAGAGCGAGCTCTACGGCATGAGCCGGGAGGAGGTCGCCCTCGCGCGCAACGAGATCTATGCCCGCCACGGACATGTGTTCGAGACGGAGGCCTACCGGGAATATTTTGAGAGCAAAAACTGGTATACCCCTGACCCCAGTTTTGACGCGCTGGATGCCAGCCAGCTCACCGAGATTGAGCTGGAAAACATCAATATTATCGTCCAGTACGAACAGAAAATGGGCTGGCGGGAGTAAGGCTGGCATAAAAGTTCATGCGGCTCGGCGCACCACGATCAGAGGCAAAACCAGCATCGCATGAAGTTTTTGCCCATCATTTCCGGTTGCCCCGAGGGGGCGGGGAAATGGTGCATCTCAAATATTTGCCATGCTTTTGCATAGCAAAATAAAATATGCCTGGCAGGGGGAGAGATGCTCCGCCGCCAGGCATATTTCCATTTCCCAGGTGTTCGCGGGTGCGCCTTACCCGCCCGTCACGCCGCGGAGCGCCGCCAACGCCCGGGCGCCGGCCGCTTCGCTCCAGGGATAGCCTCCGCCGGTGTAGCCGCAGTCGGACAGCAGCCCCTCCTGGCCCTCCGTCATCAGTTCCTCACAGCTGGAGGACACGGCATAGAAGACGTCAATCTGTTCGGAGTCCATCTCCGCTGCATGGAGATCGTACCACTCCGCGGTGGTAGAGGTACACTCCTCCTCCGTCAGCGGCGTCTCCTCCGCCCAGTCGAGCAGGGTGGCGGCGAGGTAGGCGTTGGTGAGGGAGCTGCCCGCCGTGCCGACGCGGCCGTCTGTCCTGATCTGGTCGAGCACTGCGGTGAGCGCGTCCAGGTCGGACTGTGTCGGGCTGTCCTCCGGGGCGGGGTCCTCTGATGCGGCGCCGTCCTCAGCCGGTGTCTCATCTGGCGTCTGTGCAGCCGAATCGTCTCCGGCGGCTTGCTGCGTCTCTTCATCGGTGGATCCCGTCTCGCCGTCCACTGCCGGGGCCGGGGTCTCCGTCTCGCCGTTCTCTGCCTGAGAGGCTGAATCGGAGGAGGACTGCTCCTCGGCGCCGGAGGACGCGGGGCCCTGCCCGCAGGCGGCGAGGGAGAGCGTCAGCACCAGTGAGAGCAATATGGTCCAAAAGCGTTTCATGTCACAAAATTCCTCCTTGTCCGGCCAGGCTTGTCAGCTGGCCTTATGCTACAGAATAGTCTTTTCGCGAGAAAAAGCAAGTCCTTTTTGAAAAATTAAGAAATATAAAAGACAGACTACCGGGCGGGGAGAGAGGACGCTTTTTTGGGCAGATTGACGTGACGTACTGGACAAATAGCAGGAAACGCTGGTATAATAGACATATCCTAAAACAACCTGGAGGTGCCTTCTATGTCCTATCGCGATACCTATGAAAAGTGGTTAAATAGTCCTGCGCTCTCCGCGGAGGAAAAGGCGGAGCTGGAGTCCATCAAAAATGATGAGAAAGAGATCGAGAGCCGCTTCTTTGGCCCGCTGGAGTTCGGCACGGCGGGCCTACGCGGCACGATGTGCGTCGGACTGCATCATATGAACCGCCATGTCGTCGGCCACGCGACCCAGGCCTTCGCCGAGGTCATCAAGGCCGAGGGACCCGAGGCGTGTGAGCGCGGCGTCGCCATCGCCTATGACTGCCGCAACCACTCCGCCGAGTTTGCCGCCCAGGCCGCCAGCGTCATGGCCGCAAACGGCATCAAGGTCCGCCTGTATGACTCCCTGCGCCCGACGCCGGAACTGTCGTTTGCCGTGCGCCAGTACGGCTGCATCGCCGGCATCAACGTCACCGCCTCGCACAATCCGAAGGAGTATAACGGCTACAAGGTCTACTGGTCGGACGGCGCGCAGCTGCCCCCGGTCCATGCCGACACCGTCGCGGCCAAGATGAAGGAACTGGATATCTTCGACGATGTGAAGACCATGCCGCTTGAGGAGGCCAAGGCCGCCGGCCTGGTCACCATGCTTGGTGAGGAGACAGACGAGCTCTTCCTCGGCAACGTCCTCGACCAGATCATTGACCGTGAGGCGGTGGCCAAGGTGGCCGACACCTTCTCCATCGTCTACACCCCCTTCCACGGCACCGGCTACCGCCTGATTCCTGAGGCGCTGCGCCGCATGGGGATGAAGAACGTCATCTGCGTACCCGAGCAGATGGTGATCGACGGCGATTTCCCCACCGTCAAGTCTCCGAATCCGGAGAACCCCGAGGGCTTCTACCTGGCCGTCGACCTGGCCAAGGCGAACAACTGCGACCTCATCATCGGCTCCGACCCGGACGCCGACCGCGTGGGCATCATGGTCCGCAACGCCCAGGGCGAGTATGAGGTGTTCACCGGCAACCAGACCGGCGTCATCCTGCTTGACTACCTGATCGGCGCGCGCCGCCGCACCGGTCTGATGCCCGAGAAGCCCTACGCCCTGACCACCATCGTCTCCACCCCGATGGCGGGCAAGGTCTGCGAGGTTAACGGCCTCGGCTTTGCCAAGACCTTCACCGGCTTTAAGTTCCTGGCCGAGAAGAAGGACAAGCTGGAGAAATCGGGCGAGGGCAACGTGATCTTCTCCTTTGAGGAGTCCTATGGCTACATGCTCGGCGACTACGTGCGCGACAAGGACGCCGTCTCCGCCGTCGCCTCCATCGTGGAGATGGCCGCGTGGTACGCCTCCCAGGGCAAAACCCTCTTCAACGCTCTGCAGGAGTGCTACGCCAAGTATGGCTTCTATCGCGAGAAGACGATGAACCTTGTTATGCCCGGCCTGGACGGCATGACCAAGATGGCCGCCATCATGAAGGGCCTGCGCGACGAGCCCAAGACCGAGATTGCCGGCACCCCTGTCCTGGTGGTCAAGGACTATCAGCCGGGCACCGCCACCGACCTCGCCACCGGTGCGGTCACCGAGATGGAGCTCAAGGACTCCAACGTGATGGAGTACGACCTGGCCGACGGTACCACCTTCATCATCCGTCCCTCCGGCACCGAGCCGAAGATCAAGGTCTATATTCTCTGCAACGACGCGGACGAGCAGGCCTGTGCGGACAAGGTGGCCAAATACGCCGCCTACGCCCCCTCTATCAAGGACTGATTGACAGGGTGGGAAAAAACTGCTACCATTGACGTATGACATGGGCCGGACCGGTCAAAAACGGTCCGGCCTGAGGCTGTCAAAAATACTTTTTGACAGCCTTCCAAGCAAATGCAAGCATTTGCTTGGAGTTTGCAGTCCCACTGCGCGCACTCGCTTCGCTCGCACACTTGCGGGACTATCAATATTTTTGGCCCGGTACATGCCCGTGCCAAAAATAAATTTCACT
>CAYWUA010000055.1:0-11183 GCA_964461385.1 uncultured Oscillospiraceae bacterium | reverse complement strand
ATTGATAGTCCCGCAAGTGTGCGAGCGAAGCGAGTGCGCGCAGTGGGACTGCAAGCTCGAGCAAATGTTTACATTTGCTCGAAAGTCTGTCAAAATATTATTTTGACAGACTAAGACCGCCCGGCCGGACGCGCTCATCGCTCCGGCCGGGCGGTTTTGTCTCTTCAACGGCCCAGCGTGTGTATCTCCCGCTGCAAGAGCTCCAGAAACTGCGCGGCCTGCTGTCCGTCCATCTGAGTGTGATGGAACTGGAAGGAGAGCGGCAGGGTCGTCCGCCAGAGACGCCGCCGGTATCTGCCCCAGAGGAGAAAGGGGTTGTTGTAGCAGCCGGCGTAGAGGTTCGCCGCCCCGTCAATCTCGGTGGCCGTGAGTGCGGAGGTGCCGATCACCATATACGCATCGCCCGCCTCATATGCCCGGGCGCTCTCACGGACCTGGCGCGTCAGGGTTAGATAATCCCGGTGGAACTGCTCCAGCTCGTCGGAAAAGGGGATGTCGCAGGTGCTGATGCCGCCGCCGCGGACGGCGACTACCACGTTGACGGCCAGGCGGTCATACTCCATCAGTTTTTCGCCCACCGGCAGACGGTAGAACTCCTCCACCTGGGACGCCGCCCGGCCAATGCACCAGCACAGCAGCATATTGAACGGGCCGCGCCGACGCCGGGCATATCGGACCAGGCGGGTGACGTCCAGCGTCTTGACCAGCGTCACCATCGGCATTGGCGCGTGCATCCACAGGGCAAAGGCCTGGGCGCGGCTGGTCTGGCGGGGGTCGATCTCTCTCATGAGAATGGCTCCTCTCTGTGAGTGTCAGGCGGATCTCCTGCTCCGATGCGTCAAATTCCGGGGTGGAGAAGAGTTTGCCCGGCGTGATCTCTGGGCCTTGTTTGAAAATAGAGGATGCGCCGGCGAGCAGGCGGTGCACAGACGGGAGGAGCGGACCGCGACAGCAGTCCGCTCCTTTTCATTGTGAGATTCCCAGCGAAATTTACGCCTCAGTCTTCAAACACGCGCGCCTTGAGCGCCTCCCAGGCATCGGGATTCTCCACATAATAGTACGGGCAGAGCTTCCCGGTCACCTCATAGTGGCGGATCACCTCGTCATAGCCCAGTCCGTAGGCGTCCGTGAGATATTGAAGCAGGTTGACGAGCGCGTCCTGCGTCTCTTCGGTAAACTCGCCGGTGCTGTCCGGGTGGCAGCACTCAATGGAGATGGTGTCTCCGTTGCGGTCGTTGCTGCAATAGGACTTCTCATCCAGCGGGATGCACTGGATGATGGTCCCGTCCATGCCGATGACGAAATGGCTGCTCACCGAGGCCTCGCCCGTCTCGGCCAGCCCGGCATAATAGCTGCGGTGCTGCTCGGCGGTGGTGCCGGGGTTGCCGGTGTAGTGGACGACAATGGCGTTGACATCTTCCAGCAGATCACCCGGACGAGAGTACTCGTTGACGGGGATCAGGTCCACCGTCACCCAGTCCAGCTCGTCGAGCACCGAGGGAACCTGCTCGGTCGCCGCGCGGGCGAGCATCTCTGCCTGAGAACTGGCGAGCGCATCGTCCAGGCCGGAGGACGCATCCTGCGCGGAGGTTTCCGCCACCTCGGTCCCCTCGGCGGTCGTCTCAGTGGAAAAGGAGAGCACGAACCACAGAAAGAAGGACAGTGCACCGGCCGCGCACAGGGCGAGCGTGCCGACGAGCAGCCGCGGCAGCAGGGGGCGGCGCCCGGTGTATTTCGGGGACAGATGAGAGGGGGCAGACTGTTTCAAGCGATCACCGTCTTTGCGCAGGAGGCCGGCCGGGCGCGATGCACAGGCAAATCATCCGACCGGATTCGACTGTGCGTGCGGGGAAACCCATTGACTCTGCGAAGAATTATTTTTTATTATAGCACGGGCAAAAAGAGAAAGAAAGTATTTTCTTTCGGTTTTGGGTAATTTTAACGGCCAAAAAGGGATGTGGCGGGCCGGAAAAGCGAAAGCGGACACGCGAAATTGTAAAAACTTTCTGAACCCCCCTATGCAAAGCGGGCAAAATGGATTAAAATAGACCAAACGCACAGCGGCAGCTGTGCACAAAACTGAGACAGCGGAGGAGAAAGCATGGATCAGCCGAAATATAAGCGGGTGCTGCTCAAGATCAGCGGCGAGGCGCTGGCGGGCGATCAGTCCCGCGGACTGGACTTCCACGTCATCGGCCAGGTGTGCGACGTCATCAAGGAGTGCGTCGACATGGGCGTGCAGGTGGGCATCGTCGTCGGCGGCGGCAACTTCTGGCGCGGCAAGAAGGACGGGGGAGACGCGATGGTCCGCGTGCGCGCCGACCATATGGGTATGCTGGCGACGGTGATCAACGCACTGGCGATCGCGGACGTGCTTGAGCAGAAGCAGGTGGAGGTCCGCGTCCAGACCGCCATCGAGATGAAGCAGATCGCCGAGCCCTACATCCGCTCCCGAGCGATCCGCCACCTGGAGAAGGGCCGCGTGGTCATCTTTGGCTGCGGCACGGGAAACCCCTTCTTCTCCACCGACACCGGCGCCGTGCTGCGCGCGGCGGAGATCGACGCGGAGGTCATCCTCCTGGCCAAGAACATCGACGGCGTGTACACCGCCGACCCCCATCTCGACCCTGAGGCGGTCAAATACGACTCGATCAGCTACGACGAGGTGCTCGCGCAGCACCTGGGCGTGATGGACTTCACCGCGACCTCTCTTTCCATGGACAATAAGATCCCTGTGCTTCTCTTCGCCCTGAAGGACCCGTATAATATCAAGCGGGCCATTCTGGGGGAGAAGATCGGCACATTGATGAATTAACAGAGGAGGCAGGACCGACTATGCATGAGATGACAAAGACAGCAGAAGGACGCATGAAGAAGACGATCGAATCCGTCTCGTCCGACTTCGGCTCCGTCCGCGCCGGCCGCGCCAACGCACAGGTGCTCGACCGGATCACCGTGGAGTATTACGGCACGCCCACCCCGATCAACCAGGTGGCGGCCATCGCCTCGCCTGATCCCCGGCAGCTGACGATCCAGCCGTGGGATTCCAGCCTGCTGCGCGCGATCGAGAAGGCGATCAACACCTCCGACCTTGGCATTAACCCCCAAAACGACGGCCGCCTGATCCGACTGAACTTTCCGCAGCTGACGGAGGAGCGCCGGCGCGACCTGACCCGCCAGGTGCGCAAGTACGGGGAGAACGGCAAGGTGGCCATCCGCAACATCCGCCGCGACACGATGGATAAGGTCAAGTCCATGAAGAAGAAGGGTGAGCTGACCGAGGATGCCGTCAAGGATTTGGAAAAAGAGGTCCAGAAACTTACCGACGACTACTGCAAGAAGATCGACACGCTGACTGCCGCGAAGGAAAAGGAACTGATGAGCGTCTGAGCGGCGCGGCCCTGTGCCGGCCGGGGGTCTGACGGCCCGGGGGCGCGCGGCAGATCAAGCGGCGTTCCGTGTGAGCGGAAAAAATTTCCCGGGCAGGCGCCTGCCGCAGCCCGAGGAGCAGATGGGACGGGATGTCATGCCATTTTTTCGCAAATCCTCCAAAGTGAACGACGAGGTGGACTGGAGCCGTCTGCCCCGGCATATCGCCATCATCATGGACGGGAACGGGCGCTGGGCCAGGCAGCGCGGCCTGCCGCGTACGGCTGGCCATGCCGCCGGGGCGGAGACGTTCCGAATGATCGCCACGTATTGCAAAGAGATCGGGATTGCGTACCTGACAGTCTATGCCTTTTCCACCGAAAACTGGAAACGGCCACCGGAAGAGGTGCGCGCCATCATGAAGCTGCTCGGCAATTACCTGACCGAGGCGTTGGCGGATATGGAGCGCAACCAGATCCGCATCAACTTCTTTGGCGACCTCTCCCCGCTTACGCCGGAGCTGCGCGCCCTGTGCGAGCGGGCGCACAACGCCTCCATGCGCTACAGTAAGGCGCAGGCCAATATCTGTCTCAACTATGGCGGCCGGGATGAGATCACCCGGGCGGTCCGCGCCCTGGCGCGCGCGTGCGCCGCGGGGGAGCGGGAGGCGGAGAAAATCACCGAGGCGGACATCTCCGCCCAGCTCTACTCTGCCGGTCTGCCAGACCCGGACCTGATTATCCGCCCGAGCGGGGAGATTCGGACCTCCAACTTCCTGCTCTGGCAGTCGGCCTATTCGGAGTATTACTTTACCGATGTGCTCTGGCCGGATTTCTCCAAAGAGGAGCTGCACCGGGCGCTCGCGTCCTATCAAAAACGCTCTCGCCGCTTTGGAGGTGTCTGACATGATAAGCCGGATTTTGGTGGCCGTGATTGGAATTCCGCTGCTGCTGTTTCTGCTTCTGTTCTGTCCGACGATCGGCCTTGCCATGGTGATCGGCCTGCTGTCCGCCATCGCCGTCTTTGAGCTGCTGGGCAGCACCGGATACCTGCAGCGACGGGCCATGCTCGCTGCCACCATTGCGCTGGCTTTCCTGGTCCCGCTGTGGTTTTACTTCGGGGCCGGGCGGACGGTGGGCCTCGGCGTGCTGCTGCTGTTTTTGATGTTTCTGTTCTCCTGTGCCTTTGCCAGCGGAGAGACGGTGACCCTGGGGCAGATCGGCGCCTGCCTGCTGGCGGGTGTGCTGATCCCCGCTTTTCTCTCCTCGTTCCTTCTGATCTCTGACATGGAGAACGACAGGTTCTTCATCCTGCTGCCCTTCGTCTCCGCGTTTTGCAGCGATGGGGCGGCCCTGTTTACCGGGATGCTGTTTGGCAGGCACAAGCTGGCCCCCATCCTTTCGCCGCACAAAACCGTCGAGGGTTCCATCGGCGGCTTTCTCGGCTCGTTGCTCGCCTGTGTGATTTACGGCTATGTGGTACAGAGCCTCACCGGCGTGGCGCCCAACGTGCCCGTCCTTGCCCTCTACGGGGTGCTCGGCAGCGCTGTCAGCCAGTTTGGCGACCTGGCCTTTTCCTATATCAAACGCCAGTTTGACATCAAGGATTACGGCCGCATCTTTCTGGCGCATGGTGGCGTGCTTGACCGGTTTGACAGCGTGATCTTCTGTGCGCCGCTGACGACGGTGATGGTCTCTGCGCTCCCGTTTTTCCACTTTACCTGAGATATCTTTTTGTTTGAAAAAGGAAAGGTGTTTTCTGTGCCCAATATCGCTCTGCTGGGTTCCACCGGTTCCATCGGGCGGCAGTCGCTGGACGTGATTGCCGCCTGCGGCATGTCGGTGTCAGCGATCAGCGCTAACTCCAGCGTGGACTTGCTGGAGGAGCAGGCCCGGCGCTTTCACCCCGCCCTCGCCGTGGCCTATGACGAGAAGGCCGCCCGCGAGCTGAAACTCCGCCTGGCGGACACGGAGATCCGCGTCGCCTCGGGCATGGACGGCCTGATTGAGGCGGCCACGCTGCCCGGGACGGACACTGTCATCACCTCCGTCGTCGGCATGATCGGCCTGCGGCCCACCCTCGCGGCCATTGAGGCGAAAAAGCGCATCGCCCTGGCCAACAAGGAGACGCTGGTCTGCGCCGGCGAGCTGGTCATGCGCACGGCCCGTGCCTGCGGGGCAGAGATCGTCCCGGTGGACTCGGAGCACTCCGCGCTCTTCCAGTGCCTGGAGTGTAACCGCGACCGCGGGGAGGTCAAGCGCCTGATTCTCACCGCCTCGGGCGGGCCGTTCTTCGGCAAAACCCGGGCGGAGCTGGCCGGCGTCACCCGCGCCGACGCACTGCGCCATCCGAACTGGTCGATGGGCGCGAAGATCACGGTGGACTCCGCCACGTTGATGAACAAGGGGCTGGAGTTTATCGAGGCGATGCGTCTGTACGACATGCCGCCGGAAAAGATCTCCATCACCGTCCACCGCCAGAGCATTATCCACTCCATGGTGGAATACTGTGATAACGCGGTGCTCGCCCAGCTCGGCGTGCCGGACATGCGCCTGCCGATCGAGTACGCGCTCACCTGGCCGCACCGCGCCGCCGCGGTGGCGGGGGAGCTCGACCTGCTGCACTGCCCGCCGCTCACCTTCGCCGAGCCGGACTATGAGACCTTCCACTGTCTCTCCCTGGCGCTGGAGGCGGCCCGGCAGCCGGGCAACCGCTGCGCCGTGCTCAACGGCGCCAACGAGGCGGCGGTCGGACTCTTCCTGCGCGACCAGATCCGCTTCCTGGAGATCGCCGACCTGGTCGCCGCCGCGCTGGAGGATGTGCCGGCCGGCCCGGCGGACACGCTGGAGCAGGTGCTCGAGGCGGACGCCGCCGCGCGCGCGTCGGTCGCGGCACACTTCGCGCGCCGGAACTGAGCGGTACCCATCTCCCTGGAGGTCAAATTCGGATATGTATATCATACTGTGCATTCTCATTTTTGGACTGCTGATCGCCATCCATGAGTTCGGCCACTTCATCGTGGCCAAGGCCTGCGGCGTGCGGGTCAACGAGTTCTCCATCGGCATGGGCCCCCTCCTGCTGCACAAGCAGCGGGGAGAGACGCAGTACAGCTTGCGCCTGCTGCCCATAGGCGGATTCTGCGCTATGGAGGGGGAGGACGAGGAGAGCGAGGACGAGCGCGCCTTCTCCCGCGCCGCGGGCTGGAAGCGCTTTCTCATCCTGATCGCCGGGGCGGGATTCAACTTCCTGACCGGGCTGATCATCGTGCTGTGTCTCTATAGCTCGGTCACCAGCTATACCACGACGGAGCTGGCCGGCTTTTTGGACGGGTTCCCGCTCCAGGGGGAGGAGTACCTGATGGAGGGGGACGAGATCGTCGCCATCAACGGCCGCCGCGTCCTGCTCACGAGCGACATCTCCACCCTGATGACGCTCGCCGGCGATGAGCCGGTGGACCTCACCATCCGCCGGGACGGGGAGACCATCGTCCTGGAGGACCTGCCGCTCACCCTGCGCGAGTATGAGGTGAACGGCCAGACCGCGATGATGTACGGCCTGCAGTTTTCCGTCCGGGAGGCGGGCGTACTCGACCGTCTCCGCCTGGGCTGCTACTCCACGGTCAACTTTGTGCGCACCGTCTTCTGGAGCCTGGAGATGCTGCTGACCGGCGCGGCCGGCTTCAACGACCTCTCCGGACCGGTGGGCATTGTCCAGGTGATGAGCGAGGTGGGCGAGCAGTCCCCCTCTATCCTCGCGGCGCTGGAGAATATTCTCTATTTCTCCGCCTTTATCGCGGTGAACCTCGCGGTGATGAACCTGCTGCCCATCCCCGCGCTGGACGGCGGGCGGGTCTTCTTCCTGCTGCTCAACGGACTGTGCGGCCTGGTGCTGCGCCGGAGAATACCGGAGCGGCTGGAGGGAGCGGTCCACTTTGCCGGGCTGGTGCTCCTGCTGCTGCTCATGGTGGCGGTCGCCGTGAACGACGTGTATAAGATTGTCACCTGATTTACGGACGGAGGAACGAGATGAACAAGGTCAAAATCACAGTTCTGAAGACCACGCTGGACGAGGAGCTCGCCGCGCAGTACGGCGTGGAGGGGCTCGGCGCCTGCCCGATGCTGCGCGCCGGTCAGGTGCTCTACGCCGACTACGCAAAGCCCGAGGGCCTCTGCGACGAGGCGTGGAAGGCGATCTATCAGTACGTCTTTGCCCTGGCCCACGGCGCGGGGCAAGATACCTTCTACTTCGGCGACTGGATTCGCCAGCCGGGCGTCGCCATCTGCAGCTGCAACGACGGCCTGCGCCCCGTCATCTTCAAGCTGGAGGCGACGGACGAGGTCTCCCGGCTCGATTACACCCCGGTCCGCTGACCACGCCGGACCGGCAAAGGAGAGACAGACGAGATGACCAAGCAGATTATGGTGGGCAGCGTCCCGGTCGGCGGCGGCGCGCCGGTGTCCATTCAGTCCATGTGCTCCACGCCCACCCACGACGTAGAGGCCACCGTCGCCCAGATTCACCGCCTGGAGGCGGCCGGGTGCGAGATTGTCCGCGTCGCCGTGCCCGACATGGCCGCGGCCCACGCCATCGGCGCCATCCGGGAGCGCATCTCCATCCCACTGGTGGTGGATATCCACTTCAACTACAAGCTCGCCCTCGAGGCGATCGCCGCCGGGGCGGACAAGGTGCGTATCAATCCGGGCAACATCGGCGGCAAGGACCGCGTCAAGGCGGTGGCGGACGCCTGCCGGCAGAGGGGAATTCCCATCCGCATCGGCGTCAACGGCGGCAGCCTGGAGCGGCCGCTGCTGGCGAAATACGGCAAGGTCTGCCCGGAGGCGCTGGTGGAGTCCGCGTTCGGGCACATCCGTCTGCTCAATGAGTTCGACTTTGACGACATCTGCGTCTCCCTCAAGTCCTCCAGCGTGCCGGTCACCATGGCGGCCTACCGCCTGATGAGCGAGCGCAGCGACTACCCCCTCCACCTCGGCGTCACCGAGGCGGGCACCCCCACGATGGGCCTCATCAAGTCTGCCATCGGCATCGGCGGCCTGCTCGCCCAGGGGATCGGGGATACCTTCCGCGTCACCCTGACGGCGGACCCGTGTGAGGAGATCATCGCGGCCAAGCGCATCCTGCAGGCCGCCGGCCTCCGGCAGGACGGGCCCAACCTGATCTCCTGCCCCACCTGCGGGCGCACCCGCATCGACCTCATCCCAATGGCCAACGAGGTGGAGCGCCGCCTCCGGTCGGTGGACAAGCCGATCACTGTCGCGGTGATGGGCTGCGTGGTCAACGGCCCGGGTGAGGCCTCCGCCGCCGACGTCGGCATCGCCGGCGGGGACGGGGAGGGCATTCTCTTCCGCCACGGAGAGGTCATCCGCCAGCACATCCCGGAGTCGGAGCTGGTCGAGGCCCTCTTCGAGGAGATCGCGCGCCTCTGAGCGGGGCGCGCATCTCTTTCCGGCCCGGCGGGCGGCGTGCATCCCAAATTTGTGCAAATCCCTAAACGGCGCGCGCCGCGGTGCCGGTTTTTCGGGGGAATGTTCAGTCTGAGCGCTCAGAAGCGACACTGGGATGCATAAATATTATGATATACAGATTTTTAGTGTATATATATTCGTCAAAAATGGATTTTATACAGGATGAGAGGGGGAAAATACGAAAATTTATGCAAATTTGGGCTTGCTTTTTTCCGCCCGAAGTGATAGGATATTCCACGACAAAAGATGCGGCGCGCCGCGCGCCGGCCCGATAGGAGGCTGTTCAATATGAGCGAGATTAAAAAAGTGGTCCTGGCCTATTCCGGCGGCCTGGATACCTCTATCATTATCCCCTGGCTGAAGGAGAACTACGGCAACCCCGAGATCATCGCCGTCTCCGGCGACGTGGGCCAGGCCGACGAGCTGGAGGGGCTGGAGGAGAAGGCCCTCAAGACCGGCGCGTCCAAGCTGATCGTGGCTGACCTGACGGACGAGATGGTGGACGACGTCATCATCCCTTCCATGAAGATGGGCGCCAAGTACGAGACCTATCTGCTCGGCACCGCCTTTGCCCGCCCCATCATCGCCAAGAGCCTGTGTGAGATCGCCATCGCCGAGGGTGCGGACGCCATCTGCCACGGCTGCACCGGCAAGGGCAACGACCAGGTCCGCTTTGAGCTGGCGATCAAGCACTTCTGCCCCGATATGAAGATCATCGCCCCCTGGCGGGAGTGGGATATCGTCTCGCGCGATCAGGAGATCGACTACGCCGAGGCGCACAACGTCCCGCTGAAGATCAGCCGGGAGACCAACTACTCCAAGGACAAGAACCTCTGGCACCTGTCCCACGAGGGTCTGGACCTGGAGGACCCCTCCAACGAGCCCAACCTGGACAAGCCCGGCTTTCTGGAGATGGGCGTCTCCCCCTATCAGGCGCCCGATGAGCCCACCTATGTCACGCTGGAGTTTGAAAAGGGCGTGCCGGTGGCCATCGACGGCGAGCGCATGAAGGCCTCGGACATCATCCGCAAGCTCAACGTGCTCGGCGGGGCCAACGGCATCGGCATCATCGACATCGTGGAAAACCGCCTGGTCGGCATGAAGGACCGCGGCGTGTACGAGACGCCGGGCGGCACCATCCTCTACGCCGCGCACGAGCAGCTGGAGATGATCACGGTGGATAAGGACACCCTCCACCTCAAGCAGAAGCTCGCGGTGGACTTTGCCGACCTGGTCTACAACGGCAAGTGGTTCAGCCCCCTGCGCGAGGCGCTGTCCGCCTTTGCCGACAAGACGCAGGAGTACGTCACCGGCACCGTGAAGATGAAGCTCTACAAGGGCAACATCATCCCGGCTGGCATGACCTCCCCGTGCAGCCTGTACTCCGAGGACCTGGCCACCTTTGACGAGTCCAACTACAACCAGAAGGACGCCGAGGGCTTCATCAACCTCTGGGGCCTGCCCACCAAGGTGCAGGCGCTCCGGGCGCAGGGCAAGCTGAACTGACGGCGGCGTAACATTCCATTTTGTGCAGAATGCGCAGGGGGGCCTTGGCCCGCACTTCGCATTCTGCACTGTCCGCTTTCGCGCCCGTGCGCCCGGCGCCTGTTTTGGGAGGGATATTATGAAACGCTGGGGCGGCCGCTTTGACAAGGAGACGGATACCCTGGTCGACGATTTTAACTCATCCATCGGCTTTGACGCGCGGATGTACCGCGAGGACATCGCCGGCTCCATCGCCCACGCGACCATGCTCGGCGAGCAGGGCATCATCAGCGCCCAGGAGGCGGCGCAGATTGTGGACGGCCTGCGCGGCATCCTGGCCGACATCGAGGCGGGCAAGGTGACCTTCTCGGTGGACAACGAGGACATCCATATGAACATCGAGAGCCTGCTCACCGAACGCATCGGCGCGGCGGGCAAGCGCCTGCACACCGGCCGCAGCCGCAACGACCAGGTGGCTCTCGACTTCCGGATGTACGTGCGCGAGGAGGCGGGCAAGCTCATCTCCCTGCTGCTTGACCTGGAGCGGGTGCTGCTGCGCCGCGCGCGGGAGAACCTCACCACCGTCATGCCGGGCTACACCCACCTCCAGCGCGCCCAGCCGGTCACCTTCGCCCACCACCTGATGGCCTACGCGAACATGTTCCGGCGCGACATCACCCGCCTGGAGGACTGCCTGGAGCGCCTGGACGAGTGCCCCCTCGGCGCGGGCGCGCTGGCCGGCTCGACGCATCCGCTCAACCGCGCGCGCACGGCGGAGCTGCTCGGCTTTGCCCGGCCGACAGACAACTCCCTCGACTCCGTCTCCGACCGCGACTTTGCCATCGA
>CAYWUA010000054.1:0-11595 GCA_964461385.1 uncultured Oscillospiraceae bacterium | reverse complement strand
GCATGCACTCCGACGCCCAGTTCGCCGGCTCCTCCTCGGTGCCCGCGCACGTGGAGATGATGGGCTTCCTCGGCATGGGCAACAACCCGATGGTCGGCGCGACCGTCGCCGTGGCCGTCGCCGTGGAGGAAAGCCAGAAGTAAGCTCCCTCCCCACATTCTAAACCCCAAATTGCCCCCGGCAGTTCAAAGTGAGCTGCCGGGGGCTTTTCCTGTCTGAGCAGCTGTTACATTGTGTGTTCCTCCGCGCAGTTGTCCTCCACGCGAAAGCCCATCTTGCCCGGCGGGGCGATGGGAAACTCTGCCAGGCTCTTCTGGTCAAATTTCGCACACAGGCGCTGCTGAGGGTTCAGGCGGAGATTATCCGGTATGTCTTTCCCCGCTCCGCCGCGCTTCTTCTTTCGGGACATCCGTCATCACCTCGCCGTCAGTATGCCCGGGCGGGGCCGTCTTATGCGGGTCCGGAGGCGCACGGACCACCTCGCCGCGAAAGATCCGCAGCGCCCGGCCGGACCAGAGTAACAGGGCGGTCAGACTGGGCCAGGCCATCAGCGCGTTGAAGACGTCCGCAAGCTGCCAGACCGGCCGGAGGGCGAGACAGCTCCCCGCGCAGACTGCGAGCGGGAAGGCCGCGCGGTAGAGGCGCTCTCCCCTGCCGCCGGTGAGCCAGGTCAGGGCGCAGCGCCCGTACCAGCTCCAGCCGAGCAGGGTGGTAAAGCCAAACAGCGCCAGGCACAGGGCGATGAACGGCCCGCCCCAGCCGCCCAGCACGGTGGAGAAGTCGGCCGCTGTCAGCTGCGCGCCGGTCAGTGCTCCCTCCCCTGCGCGGTAGACACCGGAGGTGAGAATAGCCAGGGCGGTAACGGTACACACCAGAAGCGTGGAGCAGAAGACCTCAAAGATCCCCCACATTCCCTCGGCGCGTGCGTCGGTGTTCGAGGCGGAGCAGTGAATCAGCGGCGTGGAGCCCAGCCCCGCCTCGTTGGTCATGACCCCGCGCGCCAGCCCGTACTGGAGCGCTGCCGCCCCCATCCCGCCAAAGAGGGCCTCGTGGCCGAGTGCGCCGTCCACAATCGCCGCCAGCGCGCCCGGCAGGGCGGAAAGATGGGTGGCGATCACCCAGAGCCCCCCGGCGAGATAACCCAGCGCCATCACCGGCACCAGCCGCTCGCAGATCTGTCCCAGCCGGCTCACTCCCCCGGCAAGCGCCAGGCCGGTCACCGCCGCGGCGGCCAGGCCGGTCACAAGCGGCGGAACTCCAAAGGCCCCTTCCAGCGCCTGAGCCATCGAGTTGGCCTGCACGAGATTGCCCATCCCGAAGGAGGCGAGCACTACCGCGACGGCAAAGAGCTTCGCGAGGCCCGGCAGGCCCGCCAGCTCCAGCCAGAGCATCGGTCCGCCCTGCCAGCCGTCCGCCGTCCGGCGGCGCAGGGAGATCGCCAGCGCCTTCTCCGCCCAGCCGGTCATCATCCCCAGCAGCGCCGACACCCACATCCAAAACACCGCACCTGGCCCGCCGAAAGTGAGTGCTGCCGCCACCCCGGCGATGGAACCAGTGCCCATCGTCGCGGCCAGGGCGGTGGAGATGGTCTGCATCGGGCTCAGCCCCCCGTGCGCCCGCACCCCGCCGCGCCGGCTGCTCACCGTTGCGCCCCACCACTCCCGCAGGCCAAAGAGGGGAAAAAATCCCGTCCGCAGGGAATAATAGGCCCCAGTGAGCAAAAACAGCCCGACCGTCGGCCAGCCCCAGGCCAGGGCGGCCAATTGATCCAGCATTTCCAGACGCATCCCCTCGCTTCTCAGCCGTCTTTTTACAGACTATTCACAGCTCCCGCCGCTTTTTCCCTTGACTTATTGGCCAAATGATACTAATCTATTGCTAACAGACGCGCCGTTTTTGTATAATATTTCGTTTACAAGGGAGCACACGCTATGAAACTCAGTTTCTTTGGCGCCGCGCGCGCGGTGACCGGTTCCTGCCACTGCATCTCCGCCTGCGGGAAGCACATTCTCATCGACTGCGGACTGCAGCAGGGACGGGATGAGTATGACAATCACCTTCTCCCCTTCGTCCCCTCCATGATCGACATGGTCATTGTCACGCACGCCCACATCGACCACTCCGGCCGCCTTCCCCTGCTGGTCAAGCAGGGATTTCACGGGCCAATCTACGCCACGGAAATGACCTGCCGCCTGCTGGACATCATGCTGCGCGACTCGGCGCACATCCAGGAGAGCGACGCGGCCTGGGAGAATCAGAAGGGCAAGCGCGCCGGGCGTACGCCGGTGGAACCTCTGTACACCCTGGCGGATGCGCGGGCGGCGCTGGAGCTGCTCCACCCCGTCTCCTACGCGCAGACGGTGGACCTCGGCGGCGGCATCTCCTTCCGTCTGACCGACGCAGGTCATCTGCTCGGCAGCTCCTATGTGGAGCTGTGGCTGGAAGAGGACGGCATGCGGCGCAAGGTGGTCTTCTCCGGGGACATCGGGAATGTGGATCAGCCCATCATCCGCGACCCGCAGCCGATCACAGAGGCGGACTATGTGGTGATGGAATCCACCTACGGCGACCGCAACCACTCCGGCAGCGGGGAGTACACCAGGGAGCTGGCGGACATCCTGAACGACACCTTCCGCCGCGGCGGCAATGTGGTGATCCCCTCCTTTGCCGTCGGGCGGACGCAGGAGCTGCTCTACTTCCTGCGCGAGATCAAAGAGGAGGGGCTGGTGACCGAGCTGCCGCACTTTCCGGTGGTGGTGGACAGCCCGCTGGCCGTCGAGGCCACGCGCATCTTCTCCGGTGACCTGACCGGCTACCTGGATGAGGAGGCGATCGAAGTCATCCAGCGCGGGGCCGGGCTGTTCCATGTGGACGACCTACAGCTCTCCGTCACCAGCGAGGAGTCCAAGGCGCTCAATGAGGACCGCAGCCCGAAGGTCATCATCTCCGCCTCCGGCATGTGCGACGCGGGACGGATTCGCCACCACCTGAAACACAACCTCTGGCGCAGCGAGTGCACGGTGGTCTTCGTCGGTTTCCAGTCGCCGGGCACGCTGGGCCGCTCTCTGGTGGAGGGGAAGAAGTTTGTCCGCCTCTTCGGAGAGGATGTGGCGGTGAACGCCAGGATTGTCAACTTCCAGGGCCTCTCCTCCCACGCCGACCACGACCACCTGCTGCGCTGGATTGCACAGTTTGCCCCCCGCCCGACAGAGGTCTTTGTCGTGCACGGGGACGATCTGGTGAGCCAGTCCTTTGCCGCCGAGCTGCAGCGGCTGGGCTACTCGGCCCACGCGCCGCTGTTTCAGGAGGTCTACGACCTCGCGCGGGGGGCGGTGCTCGCCGAGGGGATGGAGCTGCCGCGCAAGAAGGAGCCCAAGTGGCAGCTCGGTTCGCCCGCCTACCGCCGTCTGGAGGAGGCCGGGCGCCAGCTCATGGTGGTTATCCAAAAGAACAAGGGCGGGGCGAACAAGGATCTTGCCAAGTTCGCCGACCAGATCCGCGCCCTGATGCAGAAATGGGACCGGTGAGCCCAGGAGCCTAAATGCGCCTGTACCATAGGAGGTACAGGCGCATGTTTCGTTGGCTGGCAGCCTGGAGGCAGAAGAGGATAGAAACCCCCGTTTCCGTCATCGGCACAGAGCGGTGTCCGAGCGATCGTCCCTCACGTTCTCCATACTGGAGCCTCCCTGTTCCGGCCTTCGTATAGACATCTCAATTAATGATAGATTCTGAGTCGCTGTATCTTAGGCACGAAAATGCCCCGCACCGGAGGGAGGCCGGTGCGGGGCAAGAAGAACGACAGCAACCCCAGCGAGATTACTTCGCCACGACCTTCTTCAGGTGGACAAAGCGGGGGAGGCTGTTCTCCTTCTTCATCTGGATCTCTCCCTGGATAAGGGGGAGGGCATACTTGATGAACTCGTCGCTCACGTCATTGCCGCGCGCGTTGATCCACTCCAGCGGGACCTTCTTCTCATAGTTGGCGACGGAGGAGAGGTCGAGCAGCTCGGGCTCGCAGGTGTAGCCGTTCTCGTCACGGGTGCACTTGAAGCCGACCATCTTGTCGGTGATGCCGGAGACAGCGGCCTTCACGGCAGTCTGGCCAGCCATGAAGGACTCGTCGGAGTCGGTCTGGGAGGCGCAGTGCTCGGCGCAGCGCTGGAGCAGGCTCAGCTCAATGGGACGGACCTTGACGCCGGGGATCTTATTCTTGACCTCATCGGCCAGGCGGGCGGCCAGGCCGCCAAGCTGGGCATGGCCAAAGCCATCGGTGGCGGACGTCTTCGCCTCGGAGACGAAGGAGCCGTCGGCATAGTGGATGCCCTCGGAGACGGCGACCAGGACGTTCTTGTTCTCGTCCCAGATGCGGCCCACGTCCTCCAGGAACTCCTCCATGTTGAAGTCCACCTCGGGCAGGTAGATCAGGTCAGGCCCGTAGCCGGTGACCTTGGCCAGGGAGGCAGCGCCGGCCAGCCAGCCGGCATGGCGGCCCATGATCTCCACAATGGTAACCTGGCCCTTGTCATACACATGTGCGTCCTGATAAACCTCCACCAGAGAGGTGGCGATATATTTCGCCGCAGAGGCAAAGCCGGGGCAGTGGTCGGTGCCGAACAGGTCGTTGTCGATGGTCTTGGGGATGCCCATCACGCGGCACTCGTAGCCCACCTTGCTCATATACTTGGAGATCTTGTTGCAGGTGTCCATTGAGTCGTTGCCGCCGTTATAGAAGAAATAGCGGACGTCATACTTCTGGAAGATCTCCAAAATACGCTTGTAATCGGTATCGTCCACGTCGGGATCCGCGATCTTGTAGCGGCAGGAGCCCAGCGCGGAGGAGGGAGTGTACTTCATGAGCGCCAGCTCTTCAGGGTCCTCCTCGTCCATGATATACAGCTTATCCTCCAGGACACCCACGATCCCGTTGGCCGCGCCGTAGACCTTGGTAATGCAGTCGGAATCCAAGCCGGCCTTGATGGCCCCGTAGCAGCTGGCGTTGATGACGGAGCTGGGGCCGCCGGACTGGCCGATGATCATTGCGCCTTTCAGTTCACTCATAATATTAGTCCTCCTTGACGGTAAAATGGTCTTTTTCAGAGCATTTGCCCCGTTTTCCCAAATCACTCGGATTTTCAGGTAAATCATACCACACCCACTTGCTTTTTGCAATCGACCCTGCTAAAATATTCTTGCAAATTTTAAAAGGAGATGATCCTCTATGCCTCTGGTAACTACTACCGAAATGTTTAAAAAGGCCTACAACGGCGGCTATGCTGTCGGCGCCTTCAACGTCAACAACATGGAGATCGTTCAGGGCATCACCGAGGCTTGCGGTGAGCTCAACAGCCCTGTCATCCTGCAAGTTTCCAAGGGTGCGCGCGCCTATGCCAACCACACCTATCTGGTCAAGCTGGTTGAGGCCGCTGTCATCGAGAACCCCGAGATTCCCATCGCTCTGCACCTGGACCACGGCGATACCTTTGAGCTGTGCAAGTCCTGCATTGACGGCGGCTTTACCTCCGTCATGATCGATGCCTCCTCCAAGTCCTTCGAGGACAACATTGCTCTGACCAAGCAGGTCGTCGAGTACGCCCATGACCACGGCGTGGTCGTCGAGGCGGAGCTGGGCACCCTGGCCGGCGTGGAGGACGAGGTTGTGGTTGAGCACGGTAAGGAGAGCTACACCCGCCCCGAAGAGGTGGAAGAGTTCGTGTCCCGCACCGGCTGCGACTCCCTGGCCATCGCCATCGGCACCTCCCACGGCGCCTATAAGTTCAAGGCCTCTCAGTGCACCCGCAACGCTGACGGCGTGCTGGTTCCCCCTCCCCTGCGTTTTGACGTGTTGAAGGAGTGCATCAAGCGTCTGCCCGGCTTCCCCATTGTCCTCCATGGTTCCTCTTCCGTGCCTCAGGAGTTCGTGAAGATGGTCAACACCTACGGCGGCAATATGCCCGACGCCATCGGCATCCCCGAGGATCAGCTGCGTGAGGCTGCCAAGCTGGCTGTCTGCAAGATCAACATCGACTCCGACATCCGTCTGGCGATGACCGGCAACATCCGCAAGTATTTTGCCGAGCATCCCGATCACTTCGATCCTCGCCAGTATCTGAAGCCCGCCCGTCAGGCTGTGAAGGACATGGTCGCTCACAAGATCGTCCACGTTCTGGGCTCCGACGGCAAGGCCTAAATTATCTTTTTTCTCCCTTTGCAACGAAGCACGCGCTCCGGCGGGTCTTTCCGCCGGGGCGCGTGTACTCTCTCACCGAAAGAGGTGCCACCTATGTACGCAGATCATTCCGAAACCTGTGACTGCAATGTCATCCATGAGGACGCCGTCGCGCTCGCGCGCAGCAAAATGCCGGAAGAGGATCCCATCTATAAGGTGGCGGAGCTCTTCAAAGTCTTTGGGGACTCTACCCGGGCCAGGATCATCTGTGCCCTGTCCATCTCCGAGCTGTGCGTGTGCGACCTGTCCTGCCTGCTGAACATGAGCCAGTCGGCCATCTCGCATCAGCTGCGGATCCTCAAGCAGGCGCGTATCGTCAAAAACCGCCGCAGCGGCAAGAGCATCTACTACTCTCTGGACGATGAACACATCCAGCGTCTTTTCGCCACCGCCTTTGAGCACGTGATGGAGGACTGACAGCCGGCACAAAACAGGACAGCCCCATTCGCTTCACCGACACGGCAGGGATTGCCCTCGGGTCAATACCCCCTGACGGTGAAGCTTTTTTCTTCCGGCTGAATCGGGATGCGCCGCCACCGGGTCCTGTCCAAACTGGCCCAGCGGTTGAGTGCAGCGATAGTGGCTGGGAATCGATTTAGATTCCCCTCATCCCCCTGCGCCTCAGCCTCTACCGTGCCATCCGGGCAGTTTTTCACCCATCCGGTCAGCTCCAGCCGCCGGGCCGCCTGCACGGCGGTGTAGCGGAAGCCCACGCCCTGCACCCGGCCGAAAAAGAGATATCTGCGCCGCTGCATCCTTCTCCCCCTCTCCCGCAAGCCGGCTTCCGCCCGCGCATGACATGATCTGTTTGGTCCATTATAATGCCAATCGCCCGAAGCTGCAAGGAAAACGCGCACCGCTGCATAGCGTCAAATTGTCCGTTGCCAGCCCGGCAGGATTGTGCTATCATGCTGATAATCGGTATTCCCATCCCTGAATCAGAGAGGTGAAGTTTTTCATGCGTCCATCTTCCCGTGTGTTTCACTGGACCCTGCGGCGGTCCGAATACCCCGTCCCGCTCCGGGTGCGGCTGATGCGCCGGCAGTGGGCCAAGAGGGACGCACGCCGCGACCGCGCCTTCACTCCGCCGCCCACGGTGCGCCGGTATCCCAATCTCTCTTACGGTCCAAACGGGGCCTGGAACCTGCTGGATGTTTACACGCCAAAGGAGGCGCCCCGCCCGCTGCCCGTCATCGTCAGCGTCCACGGCGGGGGCTATTTCTACGGCTGCAAGGAGACTTATCAGTACTATTGCATGGATCTGGCCCGGCGCGGCTTTGGCGTGGTAAACTTCAATTACCGCCTGGCGCCGGAATACCGCTTCCCCGCCCCGCTGGCCGACCTAAATTCCGTGCTCCGGTGGGTGTTGGAACGCGGCGAGGAGTTTGGGCTGGACAGGGGAAACCTGTTCCTGGTAGGCGACTCCGCCGGAGCGCAGATCGCCAGCCAGTACGCCGCCATCTGGTCAGACCCCTCCTATGCCCGGCGCTTCCCCTTCTCTGTGCCGGACCTGCGCCTGGCGGCGGTGGGGCTCAACTGCGGCATGTATGACCTGAGGCGAAGGGCGCGGGAGCGGGACCAGCTCATCCGTGACTACCTCGGCCCCAATCCATCGGTCCATGGCGGCAAGCTGGATGTCCTCTCCCATGTCGGGCCGAACTATCCCCCCGCCTATTTTCTCAGCGCGTCAAATGATTTCCTGGTCGGGGAATGCGTCCCCACCGCCCGGCTGTTTGCCAGCCGCGGCTGTGAGGCGGCATACAAGATCTACGGCGAGCGCTCCGACCCGATGGCGGGGCACGTCTTCCACGTCAATCCCGCCCTCGCCATTGCCAAGGAAGCAAACGACGATGAGACCGCCTTTTTCCGCCGCTTTTTGCGCTGAAAGGAGTTGCTAAGTGATGAAATTTACCAAAATGCACGGCTGCGGCAACGACTATATCTACGTTGACTGTACCCGCGGGCTGCCGGGCAACCTGTCCGAACTCTCCCGCCGCTACAGCGACCGGCGCTTCGGCATCGGCGGGGACGGTCTGATCGCCATCTGCCCCTCCTCGTTGGCGGACTTCCGAATGGAGATGTACAACGCCGACGGCTCCCTGGGCGCGATGTGCGGCAACGGCATCCGCTGCGTGGCCAAATATGTCTACGACAAGGGGCTGACGGACAAGACACATCTGCGCATTGAGACCAGCTCCGGCGTCAAGGACCTTGTCCTGACCGTGGAGGGCGGCGAGGTCTCCCGCGTGCGGGTGGATATGGGCGCCCCGAGTCTGCGCTCTGACCGGATTCCCGTCGTGGGGCTGGGCGAGCAGGTGGTGGGCCAGAGCATTCAGGTGGCCGGGCGGACATGGACGATGACCTGCGTCTCGATGGGCAATCCCCACGCCGTCGTCTGGGCCGACGACGTCCAATCCCTCGACCTGGAGCAGATCGGCCCGCAGTTTGAACACCACGCCAGTTTCCCCGACCGGGTCAACACCGAGTTTGTCCACGTGATCGACCGGCGCAATCTTGAGATGCGTGTCTGGGAGCGCGGCTCGGGCGAGACGCTCGCCTGCGGCACCGGCGCCTGTGCGGCGGCCTATGCCGCCTGGCTGTGCGGCCGGTGCGACGCGGCCGTCACCGTCCATCTGCGCGGCGGCGACTTGGAGATCACCTATGACCAGCAGGCCAACACCATGCTGATGACGGGGCCGGCCGTCACCGTCTTTGAAGGCTGCACCCCGGACTGAGGGAACTTAATCACGGAAGGAAGAACGGAACACTATGAAACAGCTGATCGATCTGGTCGCCCGGATAAGCTATCTGCTCCGCCAGGGCGATCTGGAACGGGAGATCACCGCCGTCGTCTATGACTCGCGCCGCGCGGAGCCGGGCTGCGTCTTTGTCTGCCTGCCCGGGGCGGTCACAGATGGGCATGACTATATCCCAGATGTGCTCGCCAAGGGCGCGGCGGCCCTCGTCGTCAGCCGGGAGGTAGAGGACCTCCCGGACGATGTCACCGTCTTGCAGGTGGATAACCCGCGCCTGGCCCTCGCGGAGCTCTCGGCGGCGTGGTTCGGCCACCCGGCGGAAAAGCTGATCACGATCGGCGTCACCGGCACGAAGGGCAAGACCACCACGACCTATATGATCCGCTCCATGCTGGAGGCCGCCGGCCTTCCCACCGGGCTGATCGGCACGATCGAGGTGATCTGCGGCCAGGAACACACCCACGCGGTGAACACTACGCCGGAGTCCTGGCTGGTACAGAAGCATTTTTCCGACATGGTTGCCGCCGGCTGCCGCTGCGTGGTGATGGAGGTCTCCTCCCAGGCGATGAAACTCGACCGCGTCTCCGGCTTCACGTTTGATTACGGCATCTTCACCAATCTGGAGGAGGACCACATCGGCCCGGGCGAGCACGCGAATCTGGCGGAGTATATCGCCTGCAAGGGCAAGCTCTTCCGCCAGTGCCGCGTCGGGCTGGTCAACGCGGACGCGGATTATCTGGACGAGGTTCTCGAAGGGCACACCTGCCGCCTGGAGACCTACGGCCTCGGCCCGGAGGCGCAGCTGCGGGCGGTCAACATCCAGCGCATCCACCAGCCGGGCTATCTGGGCGTGGCCTACGACCTGGCGGGGAACGCGGAAGGGCATGTGAAGGTGGATATCCCCGGCGATTTTACCGTGTATAATTCGCTGGCCGCCATCGCCCTCTGCCGCCATTTGGGCGTCTCATGGAAGGCGATCTGCCGCGCACTGGACACGATTCAGGTCAAGGGACGGCTGGAGATCGTCCCGACGCCGGGCGAGTATACCCTGATGATTGACTACGCGCACAACGCGATGAGCCTGGAGGCTCTGCTGGTCAACCTGCGCGCCTACGGGCCGAAACGGATCATTTGCCTCTTCGGCTGCGGCGGCAACCGCGCTAAGAGCCGCCGCTATGAGATGGGCGAGGTGAGCGGCCGCCTGGCCGACCTGACCGTCGTCACCTCGGACAATCCGCGCTTTGAGGAGCCGATGGACATCATCGCCGACATCCTCACCGGCGTGGAGAAGACAGGCGGGGCACACGTCACCATCCCCGACCGCAAGGAGGCCATCCGCTACTGCATGTCCATCGGCGAGGCGGGCGACGTGATTGTGCTGGCCGGAAAGGGCCATGAGGACTATCAGGAGATCCGCGGCGTCAAGCACCCGATGGATGAGCGCGTGCTCATCCGGGAGATCATCGAGGGGCGCTGAGAATGGCCGCGCCGGTCGTCGGGCGCTTCGCCCCCAGCCCCAGCGGGCGGATGCATCTGGGCAACGCCTTCTCCTGCCTGCTCGCCTGGCTCTCCGCCCGGAGTGCGGGCGGGGAGATCGTGCTGCGGCAGGAGGACCTGGACCCCGGCCGCTGCCGCCGGGCCTACGCCTTGCAGCTTGAGGATGACCTGCGCTGGCTCGGCCTGGACTGGGACCGGGGCGGCAGCGCGGGCGGAGAGGACTACTTCCAGTCCAGCCGCTCGGAGCACTATGCGCATGCCCTGGCAGAGCTGGAGCGGCAGGGGCTGCTCTACCCCTGCTTTTGCAGCCGGGACGCCCTGCACGCCGCCGGCGCCCCCCACGCCGCCGACGGCACTCCCATCTACCCCGGCACCTGCCGCGCCCTCACTCCGGAGGAGCGGCGTGCGCGCGCCGAGACGCGCCGCCCCGCCATCCGGGTCCGCGTGCCCGATAGAGAGCTCTCCTTCTCCGACGGCTTGCAGGGGGATTTCTGCGAGTCGCTCGCGCGGGACTGCGGGGACTTTATCCTCCGCCGCTCGGACGGAGTGTACGCCTACCAGCTCGCCGTCGTGGTAGACGACGCGGAGATGGGCGTGACCCAGGTAGTGCGCGGACGCGATCTGCTCTCTTCCACGCCGCGGCAGCTCTGGCTCCAGGACCGGCTGGGGCTGCCCCATCCGGACTACTACCACATCCCCCTCCTGCTCGCCCCGGACGGGCGTCGGCTGGCCAAGCGGGAGCGAGACCTCGATCTCGGCGCACTGCGGACCGCCGGGGTCCGTCCGGAGGAGATCATCGGCCGGCTTGCCTGCTGGGCGGGGCTGCTCGAGCACCCGGACCCGGCTCGCGCACGGGAGCTGATCCCCCTCTTCTCCTGGCAGTGTGTGCGCAAGACGGATGTCCGGTTGCAGCACTGCACGTTTCCCCTGTGAGCTTTGCTCAAAAAGAACACGGACAGACAGCTCTCTGCCACCACTTGGTATGATTTCCTATTAGAACTTGGAAAGGTGTTAGTTTGAAAACGGGTCGATAAGTATTACTCGATGATATTGCTGCTAAACGCATCCCCTTAATATCATTAACCCCATGGTGGAAATTATGAGAACCGGGATGAA
>CAYWUA010000053.1:0-11673 GCA_964461385.1 uncultured Oscillospiraceae bacterium | reverse complement strand
CGTGCCGACGGAGAAGAAGTCCACCAGCTTGGCCAGCTCGGGCGCCATCATGATGGAGGCGGGCGTCTCGATCATGATGCCGATCTCGGTGTCGGGGTTGAAGGGGATGCCCTCCGCCTTCAGCTCGTCCATGACGCTCTTGCAGGCGCGGCGGCACTCCTTGACCTCCCAGACGGAGGTGATCATCGGGAACATGATGGCCACCTTGCCGTAGGCGGAGGCGCGGTAGAGGGCGCGCAGCTGGGTGTGGAAGACTTCCGGACGGTTCAGACAGATGCGGATGGCGCGCAGGCCCATGGCGGGATTCTCTTCTTTGTTCAGGTTGAAGTAGTCCACCTGCTTGTCCGCGCCGATGTCCAGCGTACGGATGACGACGCGCTTGCCCTCCATGGCGGCGGCCACCGTTTTATAGGCCTCGAACTGCTCGTCCTCGGTGGGATAGTCGCTCGCGGCCAGATAGAGGAACTCGGAGCGAAACAGGCCGATGCCCTGCCCGTCGTTGGCCAGCACGGCTGCCACGTCGTCCGGGGAGCCGATGTTGCAGTAGACCATGACTTTACGTCCGTCGAGGGTGACGTCCTCCTGACCGCGCATGGTCTGAAGCAGTTCTTTCAGCTCTCTCTGCTTTTGATGTTTGTCGCGGAACTTGGCCAGAGTGATCTCATCCGGGTCGAGCACCATCTCGCCGGTCTCGCCGTCGATGTAGGCCGTGCGGCCGTTGTACTCCGCCTTGAGCGCGCTGCCGGCGCCGCAGATGGCGGGGATGCCCATGGTGCGGGCGAGGATGGCTGTGTGGCTGTTGCTCGAGCCGCCTTGCGTGGCGAAGCCGAGGATCTTGCTCTTGTCAAGCTGAACCGTCTCGGACGGAGCGAGGTCATCGGCGCAGAGGATTACCGGCTTCTCCGAGTTGATGCCGCCCTCGACCACGCCCATCAGATTGTTGAGGAGGCGCTGGGTCACGTCGCGGATGTCGGCGGCGCGGGCGCGCATATAGGCGTCATCCATCGCGGCGAACATCGCGGCGAACTGCTCGCCGGCCACCTGCACGGCGTACTCCGCGTTGCAGTGCTCCTCCTCCAACGTCTCCTGGATACACTCGACATAGTCGTCGTCCTCGACGAACATGGCGTGCGTCTCAAACAGGACAGCGGACTCGTCGCCTGCCTCGTCCCGGCACTTCTCCGCCAGGTCGTTGAGCTGCTGGATAGACTGCTCCTGCGCAGTGCTCAGGCGGGCCTTCTCCGCCTCCAAGTCCTCCACGGTCTGCTTGGTCACCGTGGTGTCATGCCGCTGGAAGAAATAGATAGGACCTTTCTCGACGCCCTTGGAGACGCCCTTGCCCTGAATCAAAATCATAATTTTCCACCCCTCCGGAAAAGCAGGGGAAGCGGGCGCGTCTTCTCCAGACCGTTCCCTGGCAGAATGGGCATCCGCTTCCCGTTATTTCAGTTTACAGATTTTCCTCGAAGAACTTCTTGACGGCGGCAATTGCCTCTTCCTCAGCGGGGCCCTCGGCGGCTACGACGACCTCGTCGCCGCTCTTGACGGCCAGACTCATCAGCTTCATCAGCTGCGAGGCTTTGACGGTCTTGCCGCCCTTGCTCACGGTGATCACGGTATCGCCATAGGGTTTGGCCAGCTTGGCCAGCAGGCCGGCGGGACGGGCATGGATACCCAGCGGATCGTTAACGGTGTAGGTGAACTGTTGCATGGTGTGTTCCTCCTTGCGTTGCTTTTGGGCTTGTATCAGACCGGCAGGGGCTGCCGGGTCCTTGCGCTGAGACGTTTATTTCTTGGCCTGGCCGTAATAGGCGTTCGGGCCGTGCTTGCGCATATAGTGCTTATCCTGAATCCGCTGGGGAGCCGGGGCGGCGCTGGGGTCTACCTGGCGGGTGAAGATGGCCATCTTGGCGACCTCCTCCAGCACGACGGCGTGATAGACCGCCTGGGCGGCGTCCTTGCCCCAGGTGAAGGGGCCGTGACTGTGGCAGATGACGGCGGGGACGGCCACCGGGTCGATGCCGCGGGCCTGGAACTCCTCAACAATGATGTTGCCGGTGTTGAGTTCATAGTCCTCATCCAGCTCCTCCTGCGTCAGATGGCGGGCGCAGGGGATTGGGCCGTAGAAATAGTCGGCGTGCGTGGTGCCGTAACAGGGGATGTCCCGGCCGGCCTGCGCCCAGCCCACGGCATAGGGGCTGTGCGTGTGGACGATGCCGCCGATCTGGGGGAAGGCGTTGTAGAGCACCAGGTGCGTCTTGGTGTCGGAGGAGGGGTTCATCTCGCCCTCCACTTTGTTGCCCTTGAGGTCCATGACGACCAGGTCCTCCGGACGCAGCTCATCATACTCCACGCCGGAGGGCTTGATGACAAACAGGCCCTTCTCCCGGTCGATGCCGCTCACGTTGCCCCAGGTGTAGGTCACCAGATTGCGGCGGGGCAGCTCCATATTGGCCTCGTATACCTTCTGCTTGAGTTCTTCCAGCATGTCAAATCTCCTCCTGCTCTCAATCCGAGACGGTGTACATGGCCACCTCGTCGATCTCGCGGTTGGTGCCCACCAGCACGTCCTGGCCCTGGGCGTTGACGAAGTGCATCAAGTTGGCGCAGCCGGTATCCCGGTCGATATACTCCGTGGCATAGGTCTTGCCGTCCCAGGTGATGGCGATGGTGTCCTTTGTGCCCTTGCGCCAGCCGACGCACCAGGTGGGCTTGCCCAGCAATTCGCCGGCCCAGGTGGCGTGGATCATGTCGGTGTCCGCCTCGGGCGCGGGATACTTCCACTGGGGGACGTAGTTGCCGTCCTCATCCAGGTGGTAGATGGTGAGGGAGGCGCCGTGGAACGGACTGATGCAGCCCAGCTCCGGCTTGCCGTCGCCGTCAAAGTCGAGCAGGACGGAGTCGCTGGAGGGGACGGCGCACAGCTGCCGGATCTCCCACGCGCCGCCGGGGGCTGCAGGCGGGATGAACTGGAACGTGCCCTCCTCGCAGCCGACAATGGCGGTGTCATAGCCGTCCTGCGGGCAGAGGGAGTAGCCGTGGTTGCGCAGCATCTTGTCCTTGAGCACGGTCAGCTCTAGCTGATGGCCCTCGTTGTAGGAGGAGAGATCGTCGGGGAGGACGGCCCCATAGCAGGCGCCGGGGAAGCGCCAGTCGTTCTTGTACTCATGTCCGCTCTTGAGACAGCAGACAATCAAATAGTTCACGCCATTGCGGCTGAGGATGCCGAAGCGGTGGACAAAGGGGGCCTCGACCAGGGTGCGGATCTCCCACTTGCCCTCCCCCTGGGGAGTGGCAATGACGATCTTGGCTTCCTTGGAGTCGTTGGGGGAGTAGAACTTGTGCGTGGCGAGGAACGCGCCGTTCCCGCCGGGCACCGGGGTCATGGTCATGACGCCGCCGGGCTCCTCCCAGACGGTCTCCAGCAGCGCGCCGTCTTCGGCAAAGAGATAACAGGGGTCGTGCTTCTCTGCGGCCACCAGGAAGCAGTGCCGGCCGTTGTAGGTCAGCTCGCTCATGGCGTAGCACTTGTTGAGGTGTGAGATGACTTTCTTTTCCACTTTCATGGAATCTCCTCCTGCTTTCAATGTAGTATTTTACCGTACAAACGAAGATAAATCAATAGTTTTTAGAAATGAGATTTTTCTATTTTGTCTATGATTTGGCACATGCTATGGTTGGCGAATTGGATATCCGCTTTCCACTCCGGCTTGCCAACGTCCCACATCTCGGTGACGAAGCGGCGGATGCCCATCGACCACGCCTTTTCGATCACGGCGGGGAAGTCCACATGGCCGGTGAGGAAGGGGATCTCCCGGAATTTGCCGGGCACCGTCTCCTTCAGATGGAGGGCGACGATGTGGCCGCGGCCGGTCTCCAGGTCCTCCAGAACGTCGGTGCCATAGGTCTTGGCGGCGTTGGTGAGGTTGCCCGAGTCGGGATAGACGCCAAGGTAAGGACTGCCGATCAGATTGACGTAGTGCATGCTCTTCTCGACGGTGTTCATAAACTCCGTCTCCATCGTCTCAAAGCCGAGCAGCACGCCGCGGCAGGCGGCCATCTCCACCGCCTTGGCCAGGTTTTCCCGGAACATGCGCTCTGTCTCCGCCGTGCCCGGCTCGTAGTAGACATCGTACCCGGCCAGCTGGATGATGCGGATGCCGAGGTCGTCAGCCAGCTCGACCGCCTTCTCCATGATCTCCATCCCACGTGCACGCACGGCGGGGTCGCTCGCGCCGAGTGGGTACTTCCGGTGGCCGGACAGGCACATGCTCCGGATGGGCACGCCCACCTCCTTCATCGTGCGTACCAGCTCCAGGCGTTCCTCTGCCGTCCAGTCCAGACGCGCCAGACGGGCGTCCGTCTCGTCAATACTGATCTCGACAAAGTCGTAGCCGCACTCCCTGGCGCACAGGAGCATGTCCGGCCAGGTCATACCCTTGGGCATGGCCTTTTCGTACAGGCCGATGGCGTAAGATTTCAAAATGACAACCTCCTCTTTTGTTTCTTTGGGTAAAAACAATTTCATTTGTCAATTTTACCTCAGCAATATCAAAATGGGAAGAAAACAGCCTTCGAGTGGATCATGCGGAGAACAAACGAACAAAAAGAACATAAAAACAAAGCGGAAAGATTTTTTCACCTCTATTATATCCTGCAAATTCGTCGATTGCAAGTGGTTCGGGAGAGAAAGTGAGAAAAATATGTTCGATTTGAGCGAAGGAAAAGAGGGGAGAATATTCGTCAAAATGACGAATGTCAATCCCGGAGCAAAAATTTTTGGCGCATATAAGTTTCATAAATTGCTAAAAAGAGAAAAATGATGCGGATAATTACTTTAAAATATACATTTTGAAATGGCGGAAAGAAGTTGACTTCTGAAAAGAATCATATAAAAGTTAAAACGATCGTAAAAAGAGCTTGAAATTATGTTTGATTTAAGATATAGTATAAACACGAGGTCCAAAATGCACATCGAACAAATAGACGAAATAGAAGGAGGAGTTTGAATCCATGAGCAAAGTGTCTGAGATGACCCGTGAGAAGTGGATCATGAGCACCTTCCCCGAGTGGGGGACCTGGCTGGTGGAGGACATCGAGAACGAGGTCGTGCAGCCGGGTAACGTGGCCATGTGGTGGCTCGGCTGTACCGGCGTCTGGTTTAAGACCCCCGGCGGCGCGAACATCACCATCGACCTGTGGTGCGGCAACGGCAAGCGGACCCACGGCAACGGCAAGATGGCGGTGGGCCATCAGATGGCCAATATGTGCGGCGCCCGCGCGATGCAGCCCAACCTGCGCAACGTCCCCTTTGTGATCGACCCGTTTGCCTTCAAGCAGGTGGACGCGGTGCTGGCGACCCACTATCACCAGGACCACATGTCCGCCGAGTGGGCGGCCCATGTCCTTCAGAGCGGCATGACCACCACTGACGACAAGGGCAACGTGATCCCCGTCCCCTTCATCGGCCCGCAGAAGTCGGTGGACACCTGGGTCAAGTGGGGCGTGCCGCGGGAGCGCTGCACCGTCGTCAAGCCGGGTGATGTGATCAAGATCAAGGATCTGGAGATCGTCGCGCTCGACAGCTTTGACCGCACCTGCATCGTCACCACCGACTCCACCGGCCCCGACCGGGAGGAGCTGACCGGCAAGTGCCCGACCGATATGGACGAGAAGGCGGTCAACTATCTGGTCAAGACCCCGGGCGGCAATATCTATCACTCCGGTGACTCTCACTTCTCCATCTATTTTGCCAAGCACGGCAAGGATTATGACATCGACGTGGCCTTCGGCTCCTTTGGCGAGAACCCGATTGGCATGCAGGACAAGATGACCTCCATTGACATCCTGCGCATGGCAGAGAACCTGCGCTGCAAGGTGGTCGTGCCCATCCACTGGGACGTCTGGACCAACTTCCAGGCCGACTGTGAGGAGATCAAGGTCCTCTATGATTTCAAGAAGGACCGCAACGAGTACAAGTTCCACCCCTTCTTCTGGCAGGTGGGCGGCAAGTATGTCTATCCGCAGGACAAGGATAAGATCTACTACCATCATCGCCGCGGCTTCGAGGACTGCTTTGAGGCGCCGCAGAACATTCCCTTCCGGTCCTGCCTGTAAGCGGAGAGAGAGGAGCGTTTTACTATGGCCAGTGTGCTTCAAACCATCGTTGAGAAAAAACACTATAAGTTTGTGGACAGCGTGGACAGCTGGCAGGAGGGCGTGCGCCTGAGCACGGAGTCCCTCGTGGCCGACGGCAGCGTGGACGCCGACTACTACCAGCAGATTGTCAACTGCATCACCAAATACGGACCCTATGTGGTATTCGATCACTATGTGGCGATGCCGCACTCGCAGGAGAACGCCAGCGGCGTACATAAGACCGGCATCGGCTTTATGCGTGTCAAGGAGCCGGTGAGCTTCGGCAAGGACGAAGACGGCGAGGAGAAGATTGCCAAGCTCTTCTTTACCCTGGCCGCCTGCAACCCGGATGAGCACTTGAACAACATTCAGCAGCTGATGACCATCTTCTGCAACGAGGAGCTGCTCGACGCGCTGATGGAGTGCAATACGCCCGAGGACATCCTGGCCGCCGAGGCCGCGCATCCCTGCGAAGAGGAGGAATAACCCCTGGCCCCGGGGTAAGGGGCGAGTGAAATCCCATAGATGAAGAAAGGAGCACAACATGATCGTACTTGACATCCTGAATGCCATCTGGACGTTCTTTGCCACCTACGTCCTGCAGCAGGCGCCGTACATGGTCGGTTTCCTGACCCTGCTCGGCTACGCGCTGATGGGGAAAAAGTGGTATGACATCCTGGCTGGCACCCTGAAGGCCATCGTCGGCATGCTGATCCTGAGTGCAGGTTCGAGCGGCCTGACCTCCACATTCCGCCCCATCCTGGCCGGCCTGAGAGAACGCTTCGACCTGACGGCTGCGGTGATCGACCCCTACTACGGCCAGAACGCCGTCTCCGACGGCGTGGCGGAGACCTTCGGCAAGAGCTTCTCCATGGCGATGACCCTCTTGCTGATCGCTTTTATCGTCAACATCCTGCTCGTCCGCTTCAACAAGATCACCAAGTGCCGCACGCTCTTCACCACCGGCCATGTCCAGGTGCAGCAGGCGAGCACCGCGTTCTGGCTGATCCTCTTCGCCCTGCCCGCCCTGCGCGGCGACGGGATGGATATCCCGATGCTTATCATCATGTCTGTGGTGCTCGGCGCGTACTGGGCGGTCGGCTCCAACCTGACCGTCAAGCCAATGCAGGAGCTGACGGACGGCGCCGGCTTTGCCATCGCCCACCAGCAGATGTTCGGCATCCGCCTGAACTATTGGCTGGCCGGCAAGCTCTTCGGCGAGAAGCGCGACAAGGACGGCAAGGTCATCCGCCCGATCAAGAAGGTGGGCGAGATGGAGATGCCCGGCTTCTTCTCCATTTTCAATGAGAACATGGTCTGTACCGCCATCCTGATGACCGTCTTCTTCAGCATCATCCTCTGCGTCATCGGCAAGGACTACTTTGTCGAAGCTGGCACGATCGAAGAGAGCACGAACTTCGCGTACTACTGCTTCAACACCTCCCTGCAGTTCGCCGTCTATCTGGCCATCCTGCAGCTGGGCGTTCGTACCTTCGTCACCGAGCTGACCGCCTCCTTCCAGGGCATCGCCGACAAGCTGCTGCCCTCCTCCATCCCGGGCGTCGACTGCGCCGTCTGCTACGGCTTTGGCGACGCGAACGCCGTGACCTTCGGCTTCCTGGCCGGCCTGGTGGGCCAAATCGTGGCGATCCTGCTCTTGATCGTCGCTGGCAGCCCGACCATCATCATCTGCGGCTTCGTGCCCGTCTTCTTCGATAACGCGACCATCGGCCTGGTCTGCAACGAGAAGGGCGGCCTGAAGGCGACGCTGATCCTCCCGTTCATCTCCGGCCTCTGCCAGGTCTTCGGCAGCGCCATCATCGCCGGCTGGTCCGGCCTGGCCGACTTCGGCGGCTACCTCGGCATGTGGGACTGGGCCGTCGTGTGGCCCGGCCTGACGGCGATCATGTACTACCTCCAGTACGTCGGCGTCATCCTGGTCGTCGTGATCCTGCTGGCGATCCCGCAGATCGAGTACCGTATGGACCCGAAGGGCTACTTCCTCATCACCGAGGACTACGAGGCCTACAAGGAGTATCAGGCATCTAAGCAGAAGCAGCCTGTGAAGTGACGGTTTCCCCGCCGCTTCCCCAACGGGGGCAGCCCGGCACCGGGCTGCCCCGCTTGTCAAGGCCACCCCATCTTATCCTGGGGACTTGACAGGCATGTTATACTGAAAATAAAATCACAAAGGAGTTTTTGTAATGAGCAAGCTGGACAACAAGAGTTTTATGGTCTGCTGTGCTAATGGCGCCGGTTCCTCCCTGATGATGAAGATGACCCTTCAGAAGGTGCTCAAGAAGCTGAACATCACCCCGAGCAAGCTGCACCACTGCGCCCTGTCCGAGGGCAAGAGTGCCGCGTCCCAGTATGACGTGGTCTTCTGCGCCCGGAATTTTGCCAACATGTTTGCCGACGCCAAGAAGAAGGGCACTCATGTACTCGGCCTGCGCAACATTATGTCCGTGGACGAGATGGAGAAGGCGATGCGCGAAGAGGGTTTGCTGGACGACTGACGCCCGGTAAAAACGGTTGAAGCATCCGAGAACCGGGGGGTTTCGGGCAGAAGTGTCCGGCCCGGCTCTCGGATGCTTCTGTCTGGCGGAAGGTGGAGAACGTGGTCCAAGCGGTTATTTTTGATATTGACAATACCATTTACAGCTACGACCGGGCGCACGCGCCCGCCTTTGCGCGTTTGAAGGAATACGCGGTGCGCGAGCTGGGGCTCGCACCGGAGTCGTTCGGGCAGCTGCACAGCCAGGCGGACCGGATTTTACGCGCCCGCCTGGGGCATCCCTGCGGCGCGATGCACAACCGGCTGCTGCGTTATCAGATTATGCTTGAGGAGATCGGCGCGCCGCTGGAGCCGCATGCCCTGGCAATGACGCGTCTGTACTGGGACACTCTGCTCAGCGCGATGGAGCCAAGCCCCGGCATTGTGGACTGCCTGCCCCGCCTCAAAGCGGCGGGCTACCGGGTGGGCATCGGCACCGATATGACGGCGGACTATCAGATGGAGAAGCTCAGCCGGCTTGGCCTGCTGCGCTGGGTGGATTTTATCGTCACCAGCGAGGAGGTGCTGGCGGAAAAACCGGATGCCAAGCTCTTCCTCTGCTGCGCGCAGAAGGCGAAAGCCTCTCCGGCGCACTGCTTATATATCGGCGATAGCCTAAAAAAGGATGTCAAGGGTGCGCGTGCGGCCGGAATGCAGGCGCTCTGGTATCAGCCAGACGCCCGGCGAGCGGCGGAGGAGCCCGATATCGCATCCATCCAGACCTTTGCCGGCCTGGAGATACGGCTGAGTGAGATGTGACCGAAACGGAATGAGCGCAACACAAGAGAGGTGAGGTGGCTATGAAGCGTGACCGTTCTTCCGTCGACCGGCGGAGAGCAGAGATTTTGAAAATGATTCGCGAGCGGGAAGAGGTAAAGGTGGAGCAGTTGGCCAAGGAGTTTGGCCTGTCGCTGATGACTGTGCGGCGCGACCTCCAATATCTGGAGGACCGGCAGCTCATCAGCCGCTTTCATGGCGGCGCCACGGCTAACCTGACCCCTCGGCCGGTGACGGAGGAGGAAGAGGTGCAGCTCTACCGGTCCTTGATCGGGCGCTTTGCCGCGACCAAGGTCTCCGACGGCGACACCCTGTTTATCAATGGCAGCCGCACGGCGCTGGGGATGCTGGATTACCTGAAATATCAGTCCGTACACGTCATCACCAATAACGCCTGGGCGGTAGGACAGACCTATCCGAAGGGGGTATCTGTCACGCTCACCGGCGGGGAGATGCGCAGCCACATCCTGGTGGGCGACTATGTGATGCGCAACCTGCTGACGCTTTCGGCGGATAAGACCTTCATCGGTTGTGCCGGGGTGTACAGCAACGGGGAGTTCCGCTATGATATCCCCACCGAGATTGGGATCAACGAGGCGATGATCAGCCGCACGACAAAAGAGCTGTATATTTTAGCAGACCACACCAAGGTGCACAGCGGCTCCGCGCATGAGAACCTCTACGGCAGCTGCACCTACGAGCGCCCCTGGACTCTGATCACAGACGAGAAAGCGGACGCGCGGGCGGTGGAACATCTGCGGATGCTCGGTATGCGGGTCTATCAGGTGAGCATGGACGACCCGATGCCTTGACCAATTGCGGGGACGTTGGTCCCCAAGAGGAGCGAACATGGATCAGAAAATTCTGTTTTTAGACCTGGACGGCACGCTGCTCAATGACAGCAAAGAGATCACGCCGGACAACTACGACGCGCTGCGCGGCGCGCTCGCGCGCGGCCACCGCGTCGTCATCACCACTGGCCGTCCGCTCAAGAGCGCCATCGCACAGGCGGAAAAGCTTGGCCTGACCGGTCCAGGGTGCTATCTGATCGCCTACAACGGGGCGGTTGTCTACGACTGCGACCGGCGGGAGCAGATTTTCTGCCGCACGCTGCCGCGGGAGACGGTGGGGGAGGTCTTTGACGAGGCGAACCGCCGAGGCATCCATGTTCAGACCTATGATACCTGGGATGTGCTGGTGGAGGCGCGCAACGACAACGAGAGCGTCCGCCGCTACTGCGGGCGGATTGGGATGGACTTCCGTGTAGTCGGTGATGTACATCGTGACCTCATAGAAGACCCGGTCAAGGCGCTGCTGATCGACTTTGACCACAAAGAGCCGCTGGAGGAGATGGAGCGCTGGCTGCGCGCCCATATGGCCGGCCAGGTGGACGTCTTCTTCTCCTGCGACCAGTACCTGGAGGTGGTGCCGGTGGGGATGAACAAGGGCTCCGCAGTGTTGGATATGTGCCGACGCCTGGGGGTGGACCTTGCAGCCGCAGTTGCCGTGGGCGACGCGGAGAACGATATCTCCATGATTCAGGCGGCTGGAACCGGCGTGGCGATGGCCAACGCCATACCGGAGGCCAAGGCCGCCGCGGACTACGTCACCCGGCGGGACAACAACCACGGCGCGATCGCAGAGGTGATCGAGCGCTTCTTGACATGAGAACAATCCGAACAAGGCAGGACCCAGCGAAGCAGATAGCTGGGCCCTGCCTTGTTCTGTACCTGCCGGTCGGACAACGCCAAAGCCCTATTTAGCAGATGGAAGAGGCATTTCGTCAACCGAGCCGGAATGGCATGAACATTCCGGCTTTTCTACTTTTGAAACAGCAAAAACGTGGGATTATCTTGAAAGATAAAACAGAATAACCGGATAGAATACGGATAGCGATTATGCAATTTAGCAAAAACGCTTTGCCAACTTGGAGACTTTGTGAGTTGACATTTTCTTATGGTAAGGGTATTCTGTTAATGCAGGTAAGACGTATGTACGTCTCAGACTGCCGAAAAAGCGTCTTTACCAATTTCAAACACAGATAAAAAGTTCAGAAACCCTCCGCAGGAGTCCTGTTGCGTCAGCAATAAAAGAAAGTGAACGATCGTTTTTGGGACGGGCAACCCCAGGGGGCCTTTGTTGTCCCGGCTCATAAATACAGGGAAGCCGAGCGTGTGTACCCACGAAGGCGCGCGCCCAAGCCG
>CAYWUA010000052.1:0-11901 GCA_964461385.1 uncultured Oscillospiraceae bacterium | reverse complement strand
GCCCCTCGGCGACAGCTCGATTAGTATAGCAGATCTCTACCCCCTCTGTCAAGCGCTTTTTTCGCTTTTTTCGAAGCATTTTTTCTAACCTTGCACCTGCCAGCAAAATCCCTTACAATAGTCTCAAAGATAAACCAGATATTTCAGGGAGGGAATATCATGAGTCAGTATGGTGAGCGGGCCGAAACTCTCTTCTATCAAGGATATAATTGCAGCCAGAGCGTCGCCACCGTCTTTGCCGGCGAGATGGGACTGACGGAGGAGCAGGTCCTGCGCATGTCCGCCGGCTTCGGCGCCGGAATGGGACGTCTGCGGGAGGTCTGCGGCGCCTTCTCCGGCATGGTCTTTGCCTTCAGCACCATCTACGCCACCGGCCGTCCGGAGGACAAATCCCGGCTTTACGCCGAGGTGCAGGCGCTGGCCGCCCAATACCGCACGCGCGCCGGCGGCTCCATTGTCTGCCGCGAGCTGCTCGGGCTCAGCCGGGCCGAGGGCAGCCCGCTCGCCAGTGAACGGACTGCCGATTATTACCGCAAGCGCCCCTGTCCCAAGCTGATCCACCTGGCCGCGGATCTGCTCTCGGACTATCTGGACACCCACCCTCGCCCCGCACGGTGAGCGACGCCGCTTACGAATCTCCGGCCGGAAGCGCCGGCATCTCCTCCGCCTCTGGCTCCCGATAGAGCGGCAGAACCACCTCTACCCGGAAGGTCTTCTCCGTCCGGCAGGTGCGAAACGTTCCCCCCGTGAGCTGCATGATGCGCTCACAGGTTTTGAGCCCGATATTGGTGCTCTCCACCTGCCCGGAGCTCTGAGAGATCTGATTGCTCAGGGTGACATAGAGTTTCTCTTCGGCCACCCACTGACGAATGACAACCGGCTGTGCGGAATCGGCATACTTTTCGATATTGGAAAACAGATTGTCAAACAACCGCTTCATGCAGACGGTGTCCACCTCTATCAGCGCAGACCCGCCCAGAGGGTGAGCATCCACCTGCCAGCCGCGTTCGGTCAGCCAGGCCACACGCTCTCCAATCAGCTGCTCGAGCAGAACGTGCGCATCCGCCACTTCCAGTTCCATCTCATATTCCCGGTGGCCAAAGACGAGGAAATACTGAAAAAGCTTGTCGGCCAGTGATTTGAGCTGAAAGGCATTCTTCTTACAGATACCGAGATAGTTCCGATACGTCTCCTCCTCGCTGTAGCCGCCCTCATCCAGGAGCTCCAGAAAGCCGAGCAGGACGGTCAGCGGGGTACGGATATCATGGCTCATGCGGGTAATCAGATCGCTGTTGGCGTTCCACGCCTCCTGCTCAGCCCGCATCTCGTTGATGATGGAAAAACGCATGGTGTCCACATGCTGTGCCAGCGCTCCCAGCTCATCCGCCGGCTGGCGGGCGATCGGCTCTTCCAGCTGTCCGCCGGCGATCACCTCTACCTCTTGCGACAGGCGGATGATCCGTTTGATCGTTCTGCTGTGATAAAACATCAGCAAAAAGATAAAAAGAAGGATGGCCACCGTGTAGGAGACAATCTCCACTCCCTCATAGAGCGGCTCCTCGGAAAAGTCATACACCGTGACGGTGTATTCTCCGTCCAGGAAGGCCACGGACGCGCTGCCTACCCCGTAGCCAAAACTGATCCCGTCCTCCGGTGCATCCACTGACCGCGCATTCTCCTGCACGCCGGCGTCCAGGTCGGAATAGTCGGTATAGTATTCCTGCTCGTCCCACCAGCCGGAGTCGATGATCACGCGGTCGTCTTGAAATACCAGCAGATAGATATGATTCTGCGATTTGGCCCAGCGGGTAATCTCAATGGCATTGTGGACGTCAATCGCGCGATCGTCCACAAATTCCTGAAAGTCAGAGAATAGCTGCCGGAGCCTCGTCTCCGTCTGCGTCTGGCTCATATAGGTCAGCTGGATATAGCTGCCGCCGACCAGATTGACCAGCGCGCCGCCCCCCAGAGCAATGAGCAGAGAGAACACCAGCGCCACGATAAACTTAAAACGCAGAGAGAGAAAGCGCCGTCCCTTAACCAATCTGATACCCCCTCCCGTAGATGGTTCGGATTAAGGTCGGGTTTGCAGGGTCGTCCTCCAGCTTCTTGCGCAGACGCTGAATATAGACCATGATATTGTTGTCCGAGGAAGGCATATACTTGCTCTTCCAGACCGCCTCATAGAGCGTCTTGACGTCCAGCGTTTCTTCACGGTGGCTGAGCAGGAAGAGGAGCAGGTCCATCTCCTTATCCGTCAACTTGATCTCCTGACCGCGCTTTTTCACCCGGCGGGCCCGCACATCCACCGACAGCGCGTCCGCCGCGTTGCCGCGCAGCGGAGAGACATTCATCAGGCCACCGTAGACCCGGTAGCGCCGGATCAGCGAGCCGACCTTCATCATCAGCTCACTCTGGGAAAAAGGCTTTGCCAGATAGTCGTCTCCCCCGTATTCATAGGCCATGGCCTTATCCTGCTCCGTGTTGCGGGCGGTGAGGAAGAGGATGGGCGCCTTGGTATAGATGCGAATCTGCCGGCAGGCGTCCAGCCCGGAGAGGCCGGGCATCATAATATCCATCAAAATCAAATCCAGCTCCGGGTGCTGCTCGGCCTGGCGGACAGCCTCCTCCCCGTTGACGGCCTCGAGCACAAGATACTGCTTTTTCGTCAGCAGGATGCGCAGAAGCTGCCGAATCTCCGGCTCGTCATCCGCCAACAGAATGGCGCCGGCATACTCCTGTTCCGGTCTGTTCATGGTTTGCCACCTCCAGACAGCAGGCAGTGCCCGTCCCGGCCGGGTACGGGCAGATGCTGTTTTTTCTATTATAGCGCACCTTCCCCTCATCGGACAACGCCGCGGATGATTATTAAGAAACTATTAAGATCATCCCGTTTTGAGGAACAAATCCGCCCCGCGTTCACAGTTTATTTGAAATTGGTTTGCAAAACCTTCATGGATTTCCGCCCGGCAGCTGTTATAATATGCTTGTCAGATGGAACTCATCTGTCTATCTCCTCTCTTTTCTCTTCTTTTTCTCCTCGGGACCTCCGGCGCACCGCCGGAGGTCCTTCTCTTTTCCCCTCCCGCGGCCGGGCTGAAAATCTCCGCATTCCGGTCCGGCAACCCCGTTGTGTCTGGACAAAGCGGACTGCGCACGCTATAATAGGGTCAATTTACCACTGCCGTCGAGATTCGACAGAGAGCCGGCAGGGTCGGTATCCCGGAGGAAATGATCTATGCCGTACGCCGTTTTGTCCCTCTCTCCCATCCTGCTGGCCCTTGCGGTTATGGTGATCCGCCGCATTCAGCTCTCCGCGCCGAAGGCCCTGCTGCTCTCGCTGGCGTTGACGGTCGTGCTGGCAGCCTTCGTCTGGCAGATGGAGCCGGCCGCCCTGGCCGCCTTTGGCGTGCAGGGGGTATGCAAGGCGCTGGAGGTATTTTTCATCATCTTCGGCGCGATTCTCTTTCTGAATATGCTGCGCCGCACGGGGCACATGGAGGCCATCCAGCGCAGCTTTTCCCGCGTCAGCCCGGACCGGCGGGTACAGGCGATTTTGATCGCCTGGCTTTTCGGCGCCTTCATCGAGGGGACCGCCGGCTACGGCACCCCGGCCGCCCTGGCCGCCCCGCTGCTGGTCGCGCTCGGCTTCCCGCCGGTGGCGGCATGCATTGTCTGTCTGATCGCCAACTCCACACCGGTGCCCTTTGCCGCCGCGGGCGCGCCTATCACAGCGATGGTCTCCTCCATCTCCAGCGAGCTGACAGGCAACGCGCAGTACGTCTCCCAATACGGTCTGAGCTATGAGGAATTTCTTCAGGAGAGCACTGAGATGACCACCCTCTTTCTGGGGGTGGGCGGCGTTGTGGTTCCGCTGCTGCTCATCGGCGTCTTCCTCTTCCGCTATGGGGAGAAGGGGCGGCGCGTGCGCGACTTTGTCGAGATCATCCCCTTTGGTCTGTTTACCGGTCTGGCCTTCAGCGCCCCCTACTACATCATCTCCGTCCTTTTCGGGCACGAATTCCCCTCCATCGCCGGCTCGGTGTTCGGACTGGTGGTATCGGTGGCCGCCGCCTCCCGCGGGTTCCTGATTCCCAAGCATGTCTGGCGCTTTCCCAACGACCTGCCGCTGGAGAACCGGGCCGTTTTCAACACGGACCGGAAGGCCATGCCCGCCTGGCAGGGCTGGATTCCGTATGGGTGCATCGGCCTGTTCCTGCTTGTCAGCCGTGTGCCCGTCTTCGGGCTGCGCGCGCTGCTGCAATCGTGGAGCGTCGGCTGGGACAGTCTGTTCGGCGTGGACTCGTGCACCTACTCCTTTCAGCCGCTCTGGAGCGCCGGCATCCTGCCGTTTATCGTCTTTGCCATCCTGGTCGGCCTTCTGAGCGGCGTTGGCGTGAAGGATGTGGGCCGGGTCTGCCTTGGCTCCTTCTTTCAGCTGCTCAAGGTGTTCTCTGCGCTCGTCTTCGGCGTGACAATGGTACAGATCATGATGAACTCCGGCGTGAACAACAGCGGCATGGACAGCATGCTGCTCGTTGCGGCGCAGGCGCTGGCTGACCTGACCGGCCCGGCCTTCCCCATCATCTCCCCGTTCATCGGCGTGCTGGGGGCGTTCATCTCCGGCTCGTGCACCGTCTCGTGCGTGATGTTCACCTCGCTGCAGTTCAACACGGCGCTGCTGATCGGCGTCAACCCGATCTATACCTGCGCCTTGCAGACCGCGGGCGGCGCGATCGGCAATATGATCTGCATCAACAACGTCGTCTCCGTCTCCGCCACCACCGGCGCGAACGGGCACGAGGGGGAGATCATCTCCACCAACCTGATTCCAGTGGTGGTCTATGTGGCGCTGGTGCTCATCGTCGCCTTTTTCGCCATGTGCACCTGACATCGGCGCCTGTCTCTGCTATAAAGAGCTCATCTGAATGAGAGCGAGGTGAAAGGATGTTTTCTGCTTCTTGCTGATCCTCCGGCGTAGCGCCCGGGACGACGTTCCCGGGAAAAGTCTGCGCCTTTGCAAGAAGGCAGAGCACATCCGTCTCCCTCTTCTCCTCCGCCCGGCTGACATCCGCCGGGCAGGGGGTGTTTTGGGCCGCGAGGGCATTGCCTTCTTGCGGCCCATTTCCATGCCCAAAAGGAGGAATGCCACATGGCACTCATTCAGATTTCTGACCTCACCTTCTCCCACGAGGGACGCGCGGAGGTGCTGTTCGACCATCTCACACTCCAGCTCGACACCCGCTGGCGGATCGGGCTGATCGGCCGCAACGGCCGGGGCAAGAGCACGCTGCTGCAGCTCCTGCAGGGCCGCTGGCCCTATCAGGGGCAGATCAGCGCCCCCACTGATTTTATCCGATTCCCCTTTCCGGTTTCCCGGCCGGACGGCCCCGCCGCAGAGGTAGTCCGGGAGGCCGCACCGGAGGCGGAGGACTGGCAGATCGAGCGAGAGCTCTCTCTGCTCGCGCTCGCGCCGGGGACAATGGAGGCCCCATTCTCCCGCCTGTCTCAGGGGGAACAGACGAAGGTACTGCTCGCCGTCCTGTTTTTGCAGGAGGGGCGCTTCCCCCTCATCGACGAGCCGACCAATCATCTCGACCAGGCCGGCCGCGCCGTCCTCGGCCGCTACCTGCGCGGCAAGAAGGGGTTCCTGCTCGTCTCGCACGACCGCGCGCTGCTGGATGACTGTGTCACGCACATTCTCGCGCTGAACCGCTCGGACGTGCAGCTTCGCCGGGGCAGCTACTCCGACTGGCAGCGGGAGCAGGAGGTCCGCCAGGAGGCTGAGCTGGCCTCCGACGAGCGGCTGCGCACGGAGATCCGCCGGCTCTCCGACACGGCCCGCCAGGTCTCCGTCTGGTCCTCCCAGGCGGAACGGAAAAAATATGGCAAAAACAGCGCCGGCCTGCACCCGGACAAGGGCTATCTCAGCCACAAGGCAGCCAAAACGATGCGCCGGGCCAAGGCGGTCGAGCGGCGCCGACAGGAGCTGATCGGGCAGAAGAGCGCCCTGCTGCAAAACCGGGAACGCACGCCGCCGCTGCGCCTGGAGCCGCTCGCCTGCCCGTCCGAGATCCTGCTGGAGGCGCACGGTCTCTCGCTCGCCTATGGGGTCCGTACTGTCTGGAGCGATCTCTCCTTCACGCTGCGCCGCGGCCAGAGGCTGGCCCTGCAGGGAAAAAACGGCTGCGGCAAGTCCAGCCTGCTGCGTGTGCTGGCCGGGGAGCTGACCCCCTCCGGCGGGACGCTGCGCCTGGCGGGCGGGCTGATACTCTCCTGCGTGCTGCAGTCCGCCGCCGGCCTGCGCGGCGGACTGTACGACTTTGCCCGTGCGTCTGAGGTAGACGCGACCCGGCTGCTCACTCTGCTGCGCAAGTTCGGCTTTGCCCGGGACCGCTTTGACGTCCCGCTGGAAACCTACAGCGACGGAGAGCGGAAAAAGGTCCTGCTCGCCCGGAGCCTGTGCCAGCACGCCCACCTGTACCTCTGGGACGAGCCGCTGAACTATATCGACCTGCCTTCCCGGCTGCAGATCGAGGCGCTGCTGCGGGAGGCACAGCCCGCGATGATTTTTGTCGAACACGACCGGGCCTTTGCAGCGTCGGTCGCCACAGACGTACTTTCCCTGTAATCCCTTGCCCCGCACGACAAAATGCGCTATACTTCTTGTGCAGACGTCTTTCGCGCAGGAGGGATGGGAATGAAGCTGCTGCATAAGATACAGTATAATTCGCCGGTCATTCTGACCTTTGCCCTGCTCTCGCTCGGCGCGCTCTTTCTGGGGATCTGGACCGGCGGACAGAGCACGGCGCTGTGCTTTTCCGTCTACCGCGCGCCGCTGACGGACCCGCTGACCTACCTGCGCTTTTTTACCCATGTGCTCGGCCACTCCGGATACAGCCACTATATCGGCAACATGACGCTGCTGCTGGTGATCGGCCCGCCGATGGAGGAGCGCTACGGCAGCCGGACGCTGCTGGAGCTGATTGCCGCGACCGCTTTTCTCTCCGGGCTGGTGCAGTTCCTCTGTTTTCCCGGCACGGCGCTGCTGGGCGCGAGCGGGATCGTGTTCATGCTCATCATCCTCTCCTCCCTCGCCGGGGCAGAGAAGGGGCGGATTCCGCTGACACTGATTCTGGTCTATGTCATCTATATCGGCGGGGAGATTGCCGACGGCGTCCTGCAGGCGGACAATGTCTCCCAGCTGACCCATATCATCGGCGGCACCTGTGGGGCCGTGTTCGGACTGTCTCTGCGCCGCGGAAAGCGGTGATGCGCGCTGCGCGGACCATTCGGAAAGGAGTATCGGATATGCTGTTCCTCTGTTATCCCAAGTGTTCCACCTGCCAAAAGGCACGGCGCTGGCTGGACGAGCGCGGCCTGGCGTATGACGTGCGCGACATCAAGGCGGACAACCCCACCGCCGACGAGCTGCGCGACTGGCACCGGAAGAGCGGCCTGCCGCTCAAGCGCTTTTTCAATACCAGCGGATTGCAGTATAAGGCCCTCGGGCTGAAAGACCGGCTGCCCGGCATGACGGAGGAGGAGCAGTACGCCCTGCTCGCCACCGACGGGATGCTGGTCAAGCGGCCGCTGCTCCTCGACGGGGAGACCGTCCTGGTCGGCTTCCGGGAGGCGCAGTGGGCCGAGGCGCTGCAGCCGTGAGCCCAAAACGCAGCCGGCCGGTCCGGCTTTGGCGCCGGATTCTGCGCGCGGCGCGCAATCTGCTGCTGCTCTTTCTGGTCTATCTGCTGCTCGGGGCGACGCTCCCGTTTGCGTGGAATCACCCGGAGGTGAGCGAGGCATACGCCGCCTCCGTGGCCGTGACGGACTTCTACGACGACACGCCCGGACCGGAGCGCGTCGCCCTGGTAGAGACGAATCAGGACGCGCTGGAGGCGCGCATCCGGCTCATCACCCAGGCACAGGAGCGTGTGATCCTCTCCACCTTTGACTTTCACAGTGATGAGAGCGGGCAGGACGTGCTCGCCCTGCTGCTGGACGCGGCCGAGCGCGGAGTCCAGGTGCAGGTGCTGGTGGACGGGGTGACCGGCTTTCTGCGCATGACGGGCAACCCCCTCTTCCAGGCGCTCTCCGCCCACCCGAACGCGGAGATCCGCCAGTATAACCCGCCCAACCTGCTCGCCCCGTGGACGCTCAACGGGCGGCTGCATGACAAGTACGTCATCGTAGACGAGACGGGCTATCTGCTCGGCGGGCGCAACACCTACGACTATTTCCTGGGGGAATACCCCACCGAGCATCCCAGCCAGGATCTTGAGGTATTCGTGTACAACACCGCGGGCGACGAGGAGCAGGGCAGCATGGCCCAGCTTTTGGACTACTTCTCCTCCGTCTGGAACAGCGAGAGCTGTGTCACTTACTGCGACGACGAAGCCCTCCGGCAGCAGGAGGCCGTGCAGGAGGCCGCGCAGCAGCTCGAGAATCGCTTTCAGTGGCTTCAGACGGCCTATCCGGACGCCTTCACCACGGTGGACTATGCCGCTGTGACAGAGGAGGCGGGCGCCATCCACCTTGTCTCCAACCCCATCAATGTGACCGTCAAGGAGCCGCAGGTGCTCTACACCATGACCGAGCTGATGGCCGCGGCGGAGGAGGAAGTGGTGCTCCACTCCCCCTATGCCGTCTGCAATCAGGCGATGTACGACGCGCTGGAGCGGGTGGCCAGCTCTGTCCCCTCCTTTACCCTGCTGCTCAACGGCGTGGCCAACGGGGACAACCTGATGGCCTCGTCCGACTATCTGCGCAACAAGGGGGAGATCCTCGCCACCGGCGTCACGCTGTATGAGTACTCCGGCCCGGTGAGCGACCACGGCAAGAGCGTCACGATTGACGGGGAGCTGGCCATTATCGGCAGCTTTAACTGGGACATGCGCGCGGCCTATCTGGACACTGAGCTGATGCTGGTGGTGAGCTGCCCGGCCCTGGCGGCCGAGCTGGACGCCTACACAGACAGCCTGCTGGCACAGAGCCGCCTCTGCCTGGATGAGACGGAGTATGTCACCCCGGACGGGCTGGAGCTGCCGGAGATGTCGGCCGGCAAAGCCGCAGTGCTCTGGCTGTTGCGCGGTCTGACCGTCCCGATCCGCTATCTGCTCTGACCGCCAGTTGACGGCGGGCCGGGCAGACGGTATAATAGACTGGTAATATTCGACAGAGTCGATGGATTGCAGTGGAAGGAGTACCCCGCTATGCAGTATGCTGAAACGTACCGTCAAAAGCTGACCACCGCCGAGGAAGCCGTCAAGGTCATCCAGCCGGGTGACTGGGTGGATTACAGCTTCACCGCCAACCAGCCCGTCGCGCTCGACCGCGCCCTCGCCGCGCGCATGGCCGCCGAGCCCGACCTGACCAACCTGAATTTCCGCGGCGGCATCGCTCTGTGGCCCCCCGCCGTGACGCAACTGCCGGATGCGGCTGACCGCATCACCTGGAACTCCTGGCACGTCTCCGGCATTGAGCGCCGCCTCTTCCCGCAGGGCATCGGCTACTACCATATTCTCCGCTACTCCGAGATGCCGCGTTACTACCGGGAGAATATCCGCCACGTGAATGTGGCCATGTTCCAGGTCGCACCGATGGACGCCTTCGGCAACTTCAACTTCGGCCTGACCCCCTCACACCTGCGCGCGATCTGCGACGTGGCTGACACCATCATCGTCGAGGTCAACCGGAATATGCCCTATGTCCACGGCGGACACGACATGAGCGTCCATGTGGACGAGGTGAGCATGATCGTCGAGGCGGACAATCCCATTGGCCAGCTCCCGAGCGGCGCGCCGAGCGAGGTGGACACCGCCGTGGCCAAGCTGATTTTGCCCGAGATTCCGAACGGCGCCTGCCTCCAGCTCGGCATCGGCGGCATGCCCAACGCTGTCGGCGCGCTGATCGCCCAGTCCGACCTGAAGGATCTGGGCGTCCACTCCGAGATGTACGTGGACGCCTTTGTGGATATCGCCATGGCCGGCAAGATCACCGGCAAATACAAGTCGCTCGACCACGGGCGGCAGGTCTTCACCTTCGCCGCCGGTACCCAGAAGCTGTATGACTACATGAACAACAACCCTGCCATCATGGGCGCCCCGGTGGATTACGTCAACGACACCTCCGTCATCGCCCAGCTGGACAACTTCATCTCCATCAACAACACGGTGGAGGTGGACCTCTTCGGCCAGGTGGCCTCGGAGACCGCCGGCACCCGCCATATCAGCGGCGCGGGCGGGCAGCTCGATTTTGTCCTCGGCGCGTACCGCTCCAAGGGCGGCAAGAGCTTTATCTGCTGCTCCTCCACCGTGAAGAACAAGAAGGACGGCACGGTCAAGAGCCGCATCACTCCCACCCTGACCCCGGGCGGCATTGTCACCGCGACCCGCGCGAACATCCAGTACCTCGTCACCGAGTACGGCATGGTGAACCTCAAGGGCACCACCACCTGGCAGCGCGCGGAGGCCATCATCTCCGTCGCCCACCCCGACTTCCGCAACGAGCTGATCGCTGAGGCGGAAAAGATGCACATCTGGAAACGTTCCAACAAGCGATAACCCATTTGCCCGCCTGTGCCGCCCATCCCGGCACAGGCGGCAGCTTTCCTGTGAGGTGCTGCTATGATACAACTGATTCTGCTCGCCGCCGGCCTGTCCCAGCGCTTTGGGGAAAACAAGCTGCTCGTCCCCTGGCAGGGACAGCCGCTCTATCAGCACAGCCTGACCGCCCTGTGGGAGCTGACCCGCCGGCGTACGGATTGCCGCCTGCTGGTGGTGACGCGCTGGCCGCCGATCGCGCGACAGGCACGTGGGCTGGGCCTTGGCCTGTGCTGGAACGACCACAGCGAGGAGGGCATCTCCTCCTCGCTCCATCTGGCGCTGGAGGCAGCGCCGGAGGCAGACTATTATCTCTGCTCCGTCGCGGACCAGCCGCAGCTGACCACTGCGTTGCTGGACGAGTTTCTCACCGGCTTTCTCTCCTCCGGGCGGCCGCTCGGCTGTGTGCGCCATGACGGTGTTCCGGGCAACCCGGCCGTCTTTCACCGGCGCTTTCGCCCAGAGCTGCTCGCCCTCACCGGAGATACCGGCGGGCGGCAGGTCCTGCGCCGGCACGCGGAGGACTGCTACTTCTGGGACGGCCCCGCCCTGCGCGACGTCGACCGTCCGGAGGACCTCTCCAGACTCTCCTGCGCGCCTGCAGACCGTTCGTGCGCAGCCCCGGAGGACTGATTGGGGACGCCCCGCCGTGTCACGGTTTGGGGCGTCTTTCCGGCGTTCCCTGGAACTTCCGCACCAAATCGACCAGGCGGAGCACGTCCTCCGGCGGATCATTGGCATACATCAATCCGTAAGGAATACTGTAATCCCAATCCACCGGCAGCGTGACCAGGCCGGGATGCACCTCCTGCCAGCACCAGAGAGAGCAGAAGGTTGCCTGTCTCTGCACAGCGGTTGAAGACAGAGATATCGTAGAACTGATTGGTGTCTTCGATGTGAATCTGTGGGTGATTGCGCTCCAGATCGTTCCGGATGAAATCGTTGGTCTGAGAGTCCCCGCGCTTGACCATCATCAGCGTCCGTCCGTAGAGGTCGGCAAAGGTCAGCCGCTCCTTCCCCGCCAGCGGGTCGTCCCGTGAGACGGCGCACATCTTTCGGTAACGGTCCAGCGGCAGTATTTGGCACTGGTTCAGCCAGAGCTTGGAATCGCAGACGCCCACCAGGAAATCAAATTGGTGTTAGTTGGGAAATGGGTCGATAAAGCTATTGAGTCCGTTTTATAGGGCGTGATCTCCGTTATACTACTCGTATAGAAGTAGAAGGGAGAAACATTATAAGCCATATCGTCAACAAATTAATTAACTGCATCAAGAATCTTTCTGATCACGCTGTCAACAGG
>CAYWUA010000051.1:0-11935 GCA_964461385.1 uncultured Oscillospiraceae bacterium | reverse complement strand
CGGTATTTCTTCGGATTCAGAATTGCGAAATACACCTTTCACCGCTTTTCATAGCGATAAGGTAGAATCAGTTTCGCAAAAATAAAAAGAGACATGGTTTGCAGCCCTCCGGCAGAATGAAGTCACGACACACCATTCTGAAAGGAGACAGCAAACCATGTCCGAGAAGATTGTACAGCTAAATTATGTGGATGGGATTTACCTGCGCCGCAACTGGGGCGGAGAGGAAGCTGGTAGCCAAAATGCTCAAGGCGATCCACGCCCAGAAGAGCAAGAAAGCTGCCCGGGAGAAAGCCAGAGCCAGGGAACGGCAATCGGTTCGGTCCAGCCCATAGCCGGCACCAATTCCTCCCGCAAGATGTCAAGATGCGCCCGATAAACCTTGCTGCTTTGATCCACAATCTTATCTCCTTGGGATGGCTCTTCTTTACTGTACCTTTCGCATCGCCTGTCCTTATTCCAGCCCGGTGCGCCAGAGCGGGATGACGTTGATGACCGGCTCTTCATAGGGGTGCGCGGCGCGAATGGCGCGTATCGTCTCCTCCACTGCTCCGGCGCAACAGGTAAGCTCCACCTTCAGCTCCGGAGCGATGCACAGCCGTCCCTCTTCCCCCTTCCAGGGATGCGTCCCCGCGAGCGGCCGCCAGGTGCTGGTGACACGGCTGTAGGACAGGCAGCTGTCATAGCCGCCGATATGGCCGGCGTCTACTGACCGAAGCGCGGCGCACACATTCTCCAGCGCCTCCTCCGGGAGAAAGATCTCCAGTTTACAATAGGCAAAGCGCATTGGCCACCTCCTCAATCCAGCCGGTCCATCAGCTCATCCGCCAGGTCCTCAAGCATCTCGTGGCAGTCTGCCCAGGCGTCGTACGCCTCGCTCATCATATCCTCCGGTTCCTCCTCGTCCAGCGCGTCGATCTCCCGGCGCACCCGGTCCAGCCAATCGCGCAGTCCCGCCCGGTCGAGCGCGTCCAAGTCGGGCGCACCGGGAAAACGGATGATTTCCGCCATCATGCTCTCTCCTCTCTGCGTCGGTTGTATTGCTCTATTTTACCACACCCGGGGGCGGGAAAAAAGCCTCTATCCATGCCGGACCGATGCCCGAAGCCCAGGGGCCTCCGGCGCTCCGCCGCGCCAGTGCCGCTCACCCCGCCGCCAACGCGCGGACGGCCCGCAGCGCGGCGTCCACCTCTGTCTCTGTGGTGCTGTGGCCGAGGCTGAAGCGGACGGTGCCGCGCGTGCCGGTACCCAGCGTACGGTGGGCGTTTGGGGCACAGTGCAGGCCGGAACGGGTGAGGACGCCGTATTTTTGCTCCAGCTGGAAGGCGATCTCGCCGTTGTCCTGCCCGGGAAAGTCGAGGGAAATCACCCCCACCCGGCCGTCCTGGCCGGCAGGACCGGCCAGGCGGATGCCCGCGATCTCCCGCAGGCCGTCCAGGAACCGTCCGGTCAAGGCATTCTCGCGCGCGGCGATGGTCTCCACGCCGGTCTGGAGCAGATAGCGCACCGCCGCCTCCAGCCCGTAGAGTCCGGGCAAATTCGGGGTGCCCGGCTCAAACTTGTCCGGCAGGTAGTCCGGCTGGACCTCCAGATGGGAGACGGAGCCCGTCCCGCCGGTGATGACGGGGGAGAGTGACTGCGCCAATTCCCGCGTGAGCAGCAGCACGCCGGTTCCCTGCGGGCCGAGCAGGCCCTTGTGGCCGGGCGCGGCGAGGGCGGAGAGGCCGAGCGCCTGGAAGTCCACCGGCAGGTGCCCCGCCGTCTGCGCCGCATCCAGCAGGAACGGGATGCCGCGCGCCCGGCAGATCTCTCCCACTTCCGCCGCCCGCTGGAGGGTGCCGCTGACGTTGGAGGCGTGGGCCAGCGCGACCAGCCGCGTGTTCGGCCGCAGCAGACGGGGGATGGCGTCCAGACAAAGCCGCCCGTCTCTGTCGCACGGGATGCGGTCAAAGGCCACGCCGCGCGCGGCCAGGGCGTGCAGCGGCCGCATGACGGCGTTGTGCTCCATTGCACTGACCAGGCAGTGGTCCCCTGGCCGCAGCAACCCGAGCAGGACAAAGTTCAGCCCCCACGTCGCCCCCGGCGTGAGGATACAACAGGCAGGGTCGGGATGGTGAAAGAGGGCGCACAGCTCCTCTCGCAGGGAGAGGACGGTCTCCTCCACCGCCTGCGCGGCGGCGTACATCCCCCGGTTGACCGAGGCGCCCACCTCGGTCAGATAGCGCCCCATCGCCTCCGCGACGCCCGGGGCCTTGGGGAAGCTGGTGGCGGCATGATCGAGATAGATAGACGGCATGATTTTGGCTCCTTCCGACAGTTTCGATGGTTCCAGTGTAACATGCCGCCGGGCAGCAGACAAGGGGCACTCCGGCCTTGCGCACGGCGGCGGGCTGTGGTATACTGTCGGAAAGTGTAGCGCATGGCGAAAATTACAATCTTTCTGTCCAAATCGCTATTCTTTGAAAAGAATCACCAAGAGAAAAGAGGTATGGTATGCAACAGGAAAGTATTCTCAAACGCTACGGCCTGCCAGTGCTGACCGGCCTGGTCGTGGGCGCGGCAGCGGTGGTCCTCACCCTGCTGGGCAACCCGGAGAACATGGGCTTTTGTATCGCCTGCTTTCTGCGCGACATCGCCGGTGCGCTCAACCTGCAGCGCGCGGGCTATGACGCCGAGACAGGTGCCGGCATCGTCCAGTATCTCCGCCCGGAGATCATGGGGCTGGTGCTCGGCAGCACGGCGCTGGCCTTTCTCCGCAAAGAGTTCCGCCCGAAGGGCGGCTCCTCCCCTGCCACCCGGTTTCTGATCGCCGTGTTTGTCATGATCGGTGCGCTGGTCTTCCTCGGCTGCCCGCTGCGGATGGTCATCCGCCTCGGCGGCGGCGACCTGAACGCACTGGTGGGCCTGGTCGGGTTCATCTGCGGCATCCTGATCGGCGTGGTCTTCCTGAACCGGGGCTTCAGCCTCAAGCGCGCCTACCGGCAGTCGATGGCGGAGGGGCTGACGCTGCCCGCCGTGATGGTGCTGCTGCTCGTGCTGGCAGTGGTTTCCCCCTCCTTTATCCAGCGCAGCGTCACCGGCCCCGGCTCCATGGCCGCCCCGCTGCTCGCCGCGCTGGTGATCGCGCTGGTGGTTGGCATGCTCGCCCAGCGCTCCCGCCTGTGCATGGTCGGCGGGATCCGTGACGCGGTGATGTTCCGCGACTTCCGGCTGATCTCAGCCTTTGCGGCTATTCTTGTGGCTGTGCTGGCAGGCAATCTCTTGCTCGGCAAGCTGAACTTCTCCTTTGCCGGCCAGCCGGTAGCTCACAGCGACGGGCTGTGGAACTTCCTCGGCATGGCGATGGTGGGTTGGGGCTCCGTTCTGCTCGGCGGCTGCCCGCTGCGCCAGCTTATCCTGGCCGGTGAGGGAAACACCGACTCCGCTGTGACGGTGTTCGGCTTTATCATCGGCGCCGCGATCGCGCACAACTTCGGCCTGGCCTCGTCCGCGGACGGGATCGGGACCGGCCCGGTCGCCGTGGCGATGGTGCTCGGCTTTGCGGTGCTCGCCGCAGTCTCGGTGAGCAATCTGGAACGAATTGAGGTGTAAGACATGGTAGATGCCAGAGGATATTCTTGCCCGATACCTGTTGTCATGGTGCAGAAGGCCGTCCGGAAGGATCAGCCGGACGAGCTGGAGGTGTTGGTGGACAACCAGTGCTCCGTGGAAAACGTGACCCGCTTTGGCCACAACAGCGGCTATCAGGTGACTGTCTCGGAGCAGGACGGGGACTACCGGCTGCTGCTGCGTAAATGAACTACATCGCCACCTTTCACACCCATCTGTCTGCCCTGCGCACCCACCGCGCCCTCACCGGGCAGGGAGTGTGCGCCCGGATGGCACCAGTCCCGCGCTGTCTGAGCTCCTCCTGCGGGGTCTGTGTACTCTATCAGTCAGAGACCCCGTGTCAGGAGACAATGGACGGTGACGCCGAGGCAATCTACCGCGAAGAGGATGGCGTATACCACCCGGTCTGGCGCGGGGAGCCGTGAGCGGAGGGCAGCAGCCAGATCTGATGAAAACCGGGGCCGTCCCTAAAATGGGGCGGCCCCGGCGGCTGTCAAATGGTCTTCCGGGCGGAAGACGCGTCTCCCGAGATGAGATGCCTGTCTTGCCAATGACCGGCGCCACGTCTGGCAGCGGGACGGCCTCCCTTCTCTATCCGCTTTTGACGGACCGGAAATGGGTTTTGCCTTCTTATCCTGCTCCCAGCTCCATCAGTTGCACCGGCATAGGCGAACAGGCCGCTGCGTGCAGGCAGAGTGCGAGATGGTAACCTTTCCCGGGAAAGGGCAGAACCTGGACCGCATAGCCGGGCGCGGGCCGCTCGGCCAGGAAGGAGGAGAACGGGCACAGCAGACCGCGACCCGTACACTTGGTGTACGCCTCCTTACACGTCCAGAGACGAAATATGGCGCGCTGCGCCTCCCGCTCCGACAGGGCGGCGAGCATTTCCCGCTCTTCCGGGGCAAATTTGGCCGCAAGACGAGGGGGCAGCCGCCGCTCCCGCTCCAAATCCACCCCGACCAGGACGTCAGCGACGGCGCAGACCGCCCAGTCCCCCGCATGGGAGAGGCTGAAATGAAAGCCGGGCGCATTCGGCAAATAGGGCTTTCCCCACTCCCTCTCTGCCCGCTCTACCGGGTGCGGGAGCTGCGGGAGATGGCGCGCCGCCGCATACTCCAGCAGCAGCGCCGCGCCCAGGCTGCGCCGCCTGTCCCCTTCCGGCCGGGCGGCCAGGCGGGAGAGACTGCCGGGCGCAATCCGTCCGTCATAGTCCTCCACGGCGGCGGAGAGGGCGTCCACCCGGGCGGCGTAGAGGGCGGTCACCGCATCTCCTCTTCCACCGTCTTCTCTTTCTCTGGCAGGCGGCCATAGAGAAACGTGACATAGTGCAGCCGATCGGCGATGGCGTCATTGAGCGCTTCCGCGCGCACACGCCAGGACCAGTTGGCCCCATCGGTGGTGCCGGGGAAATTCATCCGCGCGTCCGCCCCGAGACAGAGCACGTCCTGCAGCGGGGCCATCGCCAGGCGGCAGGGGGAGATCCAGGCCCCGGCAATCGCGCACCAGCCCACACCTTCATCCATGTGGATATGCAGGTAATTCGTGCAGTAGTTACGCTGCTCCGGGGTGGCCATATCGTTATACCACTGGACAAAGGTGGGCGTGTCATGCGTGCCGGTATACATGACCGATTCCGGCGTGCCCTGGTGGGGCAGGAAGCCGGAAGTGCCGTCCAGGGTGGAGAAGGCATCGGTGAGCACCCGCATCCCGGGCAGGCCGGCCTCTTGGATAAAGCGGACGGCGCCTTCGCTCAAATCGCCCAGATCCTCGGCGATGAAGACCGCGTCCGGCAGGTTCTTGCGAAACGCCTCGATGATCTTCATCCCCGGGCCCTTGCGCCACTTGCCCTCCAGGGCGCTCTCGGCGGTGGCGGGGATCTCCCAATAGTCGTAAAAACCGCGGAAATGGTCGATGCGGATCACGTCGTAGAAGGCCATGGACTGGCGGATGCGGTTACACCACCAGGCAAATCCGGTCTCCTGATGATACTTCCAGTTATAGAGCGGAAAGCCCCAGAACTGCCCCTGGTCGTTGAACAGGTCGGCGGGGACGCCGGCCACGTACTTCGGCCGCCGCGCCGCCGTGACACGGAACAGCTCCGGATGAACCCAGACGTCGGCGGAGTTCCCGGAGACATAAATCGGCACGTCGCCGATGATGGAGACCCCCTTCTCGTTGGCATACGCCTTGAGCGCGGACCACTGCTGGAAGAAGAGGTATTGCAGGAACTGGTAAAACAGCACATCCTGCGCGAGCTGCCCGGCGTATTTGGCCACCGTCTTCTCGTCGCGGCGGAGCAGCTTTTTGTCCGGCCAGTCCTGGAGGCCGCAGCCGAAATAATCGTTCAGGGCCATAAAGAGGGCGAAGTCAGGCAGCCAGTCGCTGTGTTCCTGGGTAAAGGCGCGCACCTGCTCCAGCAGCGCCTCGTCTGCGCGCTGAAAGGCCTGGCGCAGCAGCGGCAGGCGGGTCACATGCAGGAAGTCAAACGCCGTCCGGTCGGGCGAGCCGTGGTAGCGCTGGGCGTTCACCTCGTCCCAGGTGAGCAGGCCGTCCTCGGCCAGCGCCTCCAGGTCGATAAACATCGGGTTCCCCGCCGCGCTGGACGGGGACATGTACGGCGAGTTCCACTCGCCCGGCCAGACCAGCGGCAGGAGCTGCCAGTAGCTCTGGCCGCCGCGCTGGAGAAAATCTACAAAGTGGCGTGCCTCCCTGCCCATCGAGCCGATCCCATAGGGACCGGGCAGAGAGGAGATGTGCATCAGGATACCGCTGGAGCGGGAAAACATGACTGATCTTCCTTTCCTCTTGGTTTTCTGCAGCCAGACCGCAGTTTACACGCGTTGCTGTCATTATTATAATCGGCCCTCCGAAGTGTGTCAATCCGTCTGCAAAAATTCCGCACTTCTATTTTTGAATTTTTGTCTATTTCCCTTTTTGTTCTATCTTTTCTTCACCTTGTCCGCTAAACCTCTTGCTCTTTTGCGAAAATGAGTGCAAATCTGTCTCTGCGGGAAATGCGTTGACGGGAACAGGCGTGGCATTGTAAAATAGAAGAGATGAAAATTCCCAGACAGAAAGGATGCGGTCCTCCATGCGCCAATTGACCGTCGAATTGCCCGGACGGGCCTATGATATCCTGATTCAGCCTGGCCTGTTATCCGAGACAGGTGCGCGCTGCCGGGCGGTGCTGCCGCAGGCCGCGCGCGCCCTGGTGGTGACGGACAGCAATGTCGCCCCGCTCTATGCCGCCACGGTACTCGAGAGCCTCGAGGCAGCCAGATGGCAGACGCGGCTGTTCACCATCCCCGCCGGGGAGCCCTCCAAGTGCGCCCGGCAGCTCGAGGCGGTGTGGGACGCGTGCATGGACTTTGGCCTGACGCGCTCGGACGCGGTGATCGCCCTCGGCGGCGGCGTGGTGGGCGATTTGGCCGGGTTCGCCGCGGCGACCGTTTTGCGTGGTGTGGCCTATGTGCAGATTCCCACGACGCTGCTGGCGCAGGTGGACTCCTCCGTGGGCGGGAAGGTCGCCATTGACCTGACGGCCGGGAAGAACCTCGCCGGGGCGTTCTGGCAGCCGCGGCTGGTGCTGATGGACCCGGAGGTGCTCTCCTCCCTCTCGGACGAGACCTTCTCCGACGGCATGGCGGAGGTCATCAAGTACGGCTGCATCTTTGACCGCGCGTTCTTTGACCGCCTGGCCGCCTGCGCCGGCCGCGCAGGGGTGATGGCCGAGATTGAAGATGTGCTCGTCACCTGCTGCGCGTGCAAGGCCAAGGTGGTCTGCGCGGACGAACGGGACACCGGCGCGCGCATGGTGCTCAACTTTGGCCACACGCTCGGCCACGCCTATGAACGGGCCTATCACTACGAGACCTATACGCACGGACAGGCGGTCGCAGCCGGGATGTGCCTGGCCGCACGGCTGGGCGAGCAGCTCGGCCTGACCGAGCCGGGCACGGCAGCTCAGATTGCTGCCCTCTGTACCGCCTTTCACCTTCCGGTGGCCATCGCCTGCTCGCGCGAGGACTACGCCCTCGCCGTCGGCCTGGACAAGAAGGGCGCAGGAGAGGAGATCACAGTCATCTTTCTGCGCACGCTCGGTGAGGTGCTGCCGACAAAAATGAATAAAAGGGAGCTGCTGAAGCTGTTATGAATGTGACCATCACCCCAAGTCCCCTCGCCGGGACCATTACGCCCCCCGCCTCCAAGAGCGAGAGCCACCGGATGCTGATCGCCGCCGCCCTCGCCCTCGGGACCAGTCGGCTCGAGCACCTGTTGGAGAGCGAGGACATCGCCGCCACCGCCGCCTGTCTCACCGCGCTGGGCGCACGCATCGACGGCGAGACGGTGCACGGCATCGCCGCTCTCCGGCGGCGGGATGAGCTGCCGCCCCGGATGGACTGCGGCGAGTCCGGCTCAACGCTACGCTTTCTCATCCCGGTCGCCCTCGCTGTGGCGGGAGGCGGCGTCTTTACCGGGCACGGGCGTCTGCCGGAGCGGCCGCTCGCCCCCTACCGCGACCTCTTTCGGGACAAGGGCATCCTCTTCCAGCAGTCGGCGGGTCAGGTACGGATCTCCGGCACGCTGCGGCCCGGCGAGTACTGCCTGCCGGGCAACGTGTCTAGCCAGTTTCTCACCGGACTGCTCTTTGCCCTGCCGCTGCTAGAGGGCCCCAGCCGCCTCACGCTGACCACGCCGCTGGAGTCGGCGGGCTATGTAGAGATGACGCTGCACACGCTGCGGCAGTTTGGCGTGCGCATCCTGCGAGCGCCGGACGGTTACCTTATTGACGGCAGACAGCATTACCGCCCGCAGCAGTGCATCGTGGAGGGCGATTGGTCCCAGGCTGCCTTCTTCTGGGCCGCCAACGGTCTGGGCAGTGAGATTCAGATGAATGGAATGAACGTACATACCGCCCAGGGGGACCGCATCATTGTGGATTACTGCGGACGGCTAGCCCACCCGGGCAGGGTAGAATTGGACGTGAGCCAGTGCCCCGACCTCGCCCCCGCCCTCGCCGTACGCGCCGCACTGCGCGCCGGGGAGGTCACCCGGCTTGTCGGGGCCGGGCGGCTGCGGATGAAGGAGAGCGATCGGATCGACTCCATCGCCGGGGCTCTTGGCGCGCTGGGTGCGCGGGTGACAACCGGGCCGGACTGGCTTGAGCTGTGCGGGGTCTCCTCTCTCGCCGGCGGCGCGGCGGACAGCTATCAAGACCACCGCATTGCCATGATGCTCGCCATTGCCGCCACGCGCTCGGTCACGCCGGTCGTCATCCGCGGCGCGCAGTGCGTGGCCAAGTCTTATCCCCGTTTCTGGGCAGACTACGCCGCCCTCGGCGGACAGATTCTCATGGAAGAGGAGACCAGATTATGAGATACACCATCTTCGGGGAGTCCCACGGCCCGGCGATCGGCGTCGTCCTGGAGGACGTGCCGCCCGGCTTGGCGCTCGACCTGGACGAGATCGCCTTTCAGCTCGCCCGGCGTGCCCCGGGGAAAAACGCCCTGTCCACCGCCCGCCGGGAGGCGGACAAGCCGGAGATCCTCTCCGGTTACTTCCAGGGGCACACCACCGGCACCCCCCTGGCCGCCGTCATCCGCAACACGGACACACGGAGCCACGATTACACCGCCACCCGAGCCCTTGCCCGGCCGGGCCACGCCGACTACCCAGCCCACGTCCGCTATCGCGGCTTTGAAGACTACCGCGGCGGCGGCCATTTCTCCGGCCGGCTGACCGCCCCGCTCGTCTTCGCCGGGGCGGTGGCGCGGCAGGTGCTCGCCGGGCAAAGCATCGTGATCGGTGCGCATATCCGCTCCGTCGGGCAGGTGGCCGAGCCCTCCTTTGCCGAATGGGCCGAGCCCCTCTCCCCCGCCCTGCTGCGCGCGGTGGCGGAAAAGGACTTTCCCACCCTCTCGGACGAGCAGGGCGCTGCGATGCAGGCGGAGATCCTCGCTGCACGCGCGGCGTGCGATAGCGTCGGCGGGGTCATTGAATGCGCCGTGCTCGGTCTCGCGCCCGGCCTGGGCAGCCCGGACCTCGGGCGCAACGTGGAGGGCATCCTCTCCCAGCATCTGTTCGCCATCCCCGGCGTGAAGGCGGTCGGCTTTGGCGAGGGCTTCGGCTTTGCCGCCCTGCGCGGCAGCGAGGCAAACGACGCGCTCCATATGCAAGACGGGGCAGTCACCTCCCGCACGAACCACTCCGGCGGGGTGAACGGCGGCATCACCAACGGCCTGCCCCTGCTCTTCAGCGCGGCGATGCGCCCCACGGCGAGCATTGCCCAGGAGCAGGACACGGTCAATCTGGACACCTGGACGGACGCCAAGCTCACCATCACCGGCCGGCACGATCCCTGCATCGTCCACCGGGCGGTGCCCGTCGTCGAGGCGGCGGCAGCGCTGGCGGTGTGCGAGCTGCTGGGGATCTGACTTCACTTTTCATATTCAGGAGGCAATTTCGATGGAAGACCTGCAATCGCTGCGCGGCCGCATCGACGGCGTGGACCGGCAGCTCGTCGCCCTGTTTCGGGAGCGGATGGCGCTGTCTGAGGCGGTGGCGCGCTATAAGCTGGCCAACGACATCCCCGTGCTCGACCTCAAGCGCGAGCGCGAGGTGCTCGAACGCAAGGCAGAGCTGGTGGATGACCCGGCGCTCAAGATGGACGTCACCCGGCTCTACGAGCTGATTATGTCCATGAGCCGGGATTGCCAGCACCGGCTCATGGGAGAGGCAGAGCCGGGCGAGCCGGACTGCCTGAGCGCGCGCGCGCAGTTCTATCCGCCCATCGAGCGGCCGCACGTGGTTTATCAGGGCATCCCGGGCGCCTACAGCGAAGAGGCGGCCGCCTCCTTTTTTGGGGAAAGGGTCGCGAGCGAGGGACTGAACCGCTTTGAGGACGTCTTTGACGCCCTCGCGCGCGGCGAGGCGGACTACGGCGTGCTGCCCATCGAGAACTCCACCACCGGCTCTATTCGCCAGGTCTGGGACCTGATGCTGCAGTACCGCTACTACATCGTCGGGGAGACCACCGTCAAGGTGGAGCACTGCCTGATGGCCCTGCCCGGGGTGAAGATGGAGGAGATCACCCACGTCTACTCCCACGAGCAGGGGCTGTTCCAGTCTGACCGCTTCCTCGCCAAACACCCGGACTGGCAGCAGATCCCCCTGCTGGACACGGCGGGGAGCGCAAAATACGTCCGCGAGGCGGGCGACCGGACCAAGGCCGCCATCTGCAGCCGCCGCGCGGCGGAGATCTACGGACTGAACGTCCTCGCCGCCGGCGTGAACCACAACCAGGAGAACTACACCCGCTTTGCCGTCGTGCGTCCCCTGCCGGAGCTGCGGGAGGGAAGCGACAAGATCACCGCCGCCTTCCACCTGCCGCACCAGAGCGGCGCGCTGCACGAGATTCTGACCATCTTCGCCGCCGGAGGGATGAACCTGGTCAAACTGGAGTCGCGGCCCATTCCGGGGCGGAAGTGGGAGTATTCCTTCTTTGTTGAGTTCACCGGGAACCTGCGCGCAGCCGGGATGGACACCGTTCTGCGCGAACTGGCGCAGGCGAGCGACTCGCTGTGGGTGCTGGGCAACTACGTCGCCAACCTCGGCACCCGGGACGCGGTCTGAGGGCGGTGCGATGCGGCACATTGTCTTGATCGGCATGATGGGCTGCGGGAAGACCACCTGCGGCAAGCTGCTAGCCGCCCGGCTGGGGCGGCCCCTGGTGGACACCGACCGCGCCATTGAGCAGGCCGAGGGATGCAGCATCTCCGAGCTCTTCGCCCGGCGCGGGGAGGCATACTTCCGCGACCGGGAGACGGCGCTCGTGCGCGAGCTCTCCCGCCGGGAGGGACTGATCCTCGCCACCGGCGGGGGACTCCCCCTCCGGGAGGAGAACCGGGCGCTGCTGCGCGGGAGCGGGGTTGTCTTCCTCCTGCGACGGCCGCCGGAGGCGATCTTTGATGGCACCGACCTGGCCGGCCGGCCGCTTGCCCGGCAGGGGCGGGAGGACTTTCTGCGCCGTTACCGGGAGCGCGAACCGGTCTACTGCGCGGCGGCACACCATATTATCGACAACACCGGCACGCCGGAGGAAGCGGTGCGGCGCATCCTCGCCTGTCTGGCAGAGGAACCTCTGTAGGGGCGGCCCGGCTCCCCCCTCCGCGCGCCGTCAAACTCACCCATTGCGCGATTGGGGTATTTTGTGGGGTCAGCAGAAAGCCCATCTGAACGTATAGGTGTCAAATCTGTCTGAAACAAGGGCAAACCCCCGTCTCATCCGAACGTGAGACGGGGGTTTGGAACCGGAGAAGGAGGGATT
>CAYWUA010000050.1:3990-12125 GCA_964461385.1 uncultured Oscillospiraceae bacterium | reverse complement strand
ACTGGCAGCGGCCCGGAGCGTGAAATTACGCTCCGGGCCGCTTTTTTGTTATGACAGCTCGCTCATCCCGTGGTAGAGCTGGTAATACACACCCCTCTGTGCCAGCAGGTCATCGTGGTCGCCGCGCTCGACGACGCGGCCGTGCTCGAGCACGAGAATCGCGTTGGCGTTGCGCACGGTGGAAAGCCGGTGCGCGATGACAAAGACGGTCCGTCCCTCCATCAGCCGGTCCATCCCTTTCTCAATCAGCGCCTCGGTGCGGGTGTCCACCGAGCTGGTCGCCTCGTCCAGGATGAGCACCGGCGGGTCGGCCACCGCTGCCCGGGCGATGGTGAGCAGCTGCCGCTGCCCCTGGGAGAGGTTGGCCCCATCTCCGGTCACCATGGTGTCATAGCCCTGCGGCAGGCGGCGGATAAAGGAGTCTGCGTTGGCGATCTCCGCGGCCCGCTCGATCTCCTCCCGCGTGGCGTCCAACTTGCCAAAGCGGATGTTCTCCGCCACCGTGCCGGTGAACAGGTGCGCGTCCTGGAGCACCATTCCCAGGCTGCGGCGCAGGTCCTCCTTGCGGATGCGGCCGATGTCGATGCCGTCGTAGGTGATTTGGCCGCCTGAGATGTCGTAAAAGCGGTTGATGAGGTTGGTGACGGTGGTCTTTCCCGCCCCGGTGGAGCCGACAAAGGCGATCTTCTGCCCGGGCTTTGCGTAGAAGGAGACGTCGTGGAGCACCGTCTGCCCCGGACGGTAGCCAAAGGTGACGTTGTGAAAGCGCACGTCCCCCCGCAGCGGGACGAGGGGGGCGGACGGGTCGGCGGCGTCCCGCCAGGCCCACTGGCCGGTCTTCTCCCGGCAGGGGACGAGCGCGCCGTCCTGCCCCGGACGGACGTTGACCAGGGTGACGGTGCCGGCGTCCTGCTCCGGCGGACGGGCCATCACGTCGAAGATGCGCTCCGCGCCCGCCAGCGCCGCGAGCAGGAAGTTGCCCTGCTGCGTAAACTGGTTGATGGGCATGGCCGACTGGCGCACAAAGACGAGATAGCTCGCCAGGCTCCCCACATCCGACTGTCCCCAGATGACCAAAAGCGCGCCGAGCACGGCGATGACGGCGTAATTGACGTAGGAGATGCTGACCACGGCGGGAATCATGGTGGAGGCATAGGCCTGCGCCCGCGTCCCCGCCTCGCGCAGCGCGTCGTTGCGCGTGAGAAAGCCCTCCAGGCTGGCAGCCTGATGGTTGAAGACCTTGACCACCTTCTGCCCGGCGGCCATCTCTTCGATATAGGCATCCAGCTCCCCCAGATGCTCCTGCTGGCGCCGGAAGTAATACTTGCTGCGCTTGCCGCTGTAGCGGATATAGAGGAACATGGCCAGATACCCCGCCGTCACCACAAGCGAGAGCTGCCAGTTGAGCACAAAGAGCAGGATGAGCGTCCCCACGAGCTGGATAAAGTTCTGAATGAGGGCGGAAAAGCTGTTGTTGAGCGCGTCCGAGATGGTGTCCACGTCGTTGGTAAACAGGCTCATCAGGTCGCCGCGCCGCTCGCCGTCAAAGAAGGCAAGCGGCAGGGTCTGCAGATGCGCATAGAGGTCGCGCCGGATATCGCTGAGCACCTTCTGCGCCGCACGGACCATCACCTGGGTATAGCCCAGCGTGGCCAGCGCGCCCGCGGCGTAGATCGCGGCGGTCACCGCCACGCCGCGCGCCAGCGCGCTCAGGGAGCCGCCCTCCGTCACCTGATTGACGATGGGGCGGATCATATAGGTGCCGAGCAGATTGGCCAGCGCGCTCACCGCGGCCAACACCCCCACCAGCGCGAGGAGGAATTTGTGCCGTCCGAGGTAGGAGAGCAGATTGCGCACCGTCTGGCCGAGGTGTTCCGGCCGTTTGGCATTCACCGGCTTAGCCATCCTGGATGCCTCCTCTCTGCTGGGAGTGATAGATCTCCTGATAGATCGGGTCGGACGCGAGCAGGGACGCGTGGTTCCCCACCGCATGCACCTTCCCGTCGTCCAGAATGACGATCTGGTCGGCCTCCATCACCGAGACGATCCGCTGGGCGATGATGATCTTGGTCACGCCCTGCAGCCCGGCGAGGGCGCGGCGGATGCGCGCGGCGGTGGCGGTGTCCACCGCGCTGGTGGAGTCGTCAAAGATGAGCACGCGCGGCCGCTTGAGCAGGGTGCGCGCGATGCACAATCGCTGCCGCTGCCCGCCGGAGAGGTTCACGCCGCCCTGCTCCAGGCGGGTGTCCAGCCCGTCCGGCATCCGGCGCAGAAACTCCTCCGCTCCCGCCTGGCGGCAGGCCGCCCAGAGCGCCGCGTCGTCCGCCTCCGGATCGCCCCAGCGGAGGTTTTCCCGCACCGTGCCGGCAAAGAGGACGTTCTTTTGCAGCACAATCCCCACCGCGTCGCGCAGGACGGAGAGCGGGTAGTCCTGGACGGGATGTCCCCCGACGAGCACGGTGCCCTCCGTCGCCTCGTACAGGCGCGGGATGAGCTGGACCAGCGTCGTCTTGGCCGAGCCGGTGCCGCCGATGATGCCCACCGTCTGCCCGGCCGGGATGGTGAGGGTCACGTGGGAGAGCGCGTCGTGCTCCGCATCCTGGTGGTAGCGGAAGGAGACGTCGCGCAGCTCCACCCGCCCGTCCGGAACCGCCTCCACCGGCTCGGCCGGGTCGGCCAGCTCCGGCCGCTCCTCCAGCACCTCGCGGATGCGCCGGGCGCTGGCCAGCGACCGGGTGAGCATCAGAAAGACGTTGGAGATCAGCATGAGGGAGTTCATCACCTGCAAGACATAGCTGAGAAAGGCGGTCAGGTCGCCCACTGTCATATCGCCGATCAGGATCATCCGCCCGCCCTGCCAGAGGATGGCCACCACAACGGCGTACATCACCAGCTGGAAGGCCGGCAGGTTGAGCACCGCATGACGGAACGTCTCCCGACTCACATCGGTCAGTTCGCGGTTCACCGTGTCGAACTGCTCCTGCTCGTATTCTCCGCGCACAAAGGCCTTGACCGCCCGGATCGCCGTCAGGCACTCGCGCACCCGGCTGTTGAGCGCGTCCACCGCCCGCTGCTGCCGGCCGTAGAGCGGCCCGACCTTATGGACGATGAGCGCGAGGATCGCGCCGAGCACAGGCGCGCTGACGAGGAAGACCACCGCCAGACGCGGGTTGAGGACAAAAGAGAGGGCGATGCCCAGGCCGAGCATGACCGGGCTGCGTATGAGGGGGCGCAGCCCGCCGCTGACGGCGTTCTGCATCACCGTCACATCCGTCGTCATCCGCGTGACCAGGGACGCGGAGGAGAAGCGGTCGAGGTTGGCAAAGTCATACGCCTGCATCTGTTCAAACTGCGCCCGGCGCAGGTCCGCGCCAAAGCCATAGGCCGTCCGCGCGGCATAGCGGGCGTAGAGCAGGCCGGTGACCAGCGCGAGCAGTGCGCACAGGACCATCCACCCGCCCTGGCGCAGCAGATAGCCGAGGTCGCGGTTGGGCACGCCGTAGTCCACAATGCCGGTCATCAGCAGTGGGATCACCATCTCAAAGACGGTCTCCACCAAAACCAGACCGACCGCCAGCGCCAGATCCCTCCGGTGCCGCTTCAGATAGGGCCAGAGATAGGACAAATCGCTCATGCTCCTCCCCTCCTCTCAAGGTCCTCCGGCAGCCGGCCTCCCATGTTGTGCCAGGCCCGGGTCAGATACCCGGCCAGCTGCGCGCGCTCGGCCGGGGAGAAGCCGGAAAACATCCGCTCCTCCAGCGCCGCGCACTCCGCCTCCCAGGTTTGGAAGGCCCGGCGGCCCTGCTCCGTCAGGCGGACCTGGCCGGTGCGCCGGTCGGACGCGGAGGCCTCGCGCGTAAGCAGTCCGGCGCGCTCCATGCGCTCCAGCGTCCGGCTGATGGCGGCGGGATCCACCCCGCACAGCTCGGCCAGCTCCCGCTGGGAGCACACCCCCATCAGCTCCAGGCTGCGCAGCACCTTCGGCTGCCCGGGAGAGAGCCCCAGCCGGCGCAGATAGGGCCGGAGATAATTCTGCTGGCTGTGGGCCGTGCGGTGCAGCAGGGTGTGCAGGGGATAGCTCATGACCAGCGCCTCCTCTCAACGCAAAAAGTTGATATATCAACAATCAACGGCTCTCATTATAGCCAGCCGCCCGTGCGCCGTCAAGAGAGAACCTGCCCCGGGCGCTGCGCGCTTGAACTGCCGGACGGGATCTCGCCCGACGTGATGCTCCCGGATGGAATCCTCGTCTGGGCACATCTGTCGAAGATACGAAAGCCCGGAGCGCTGTACAGCGCTCCGGGCTGATTGTTGGTATGAATCAGACACTGTCACAGCCGCTCCATCACGGCGAGCAGCTCGTCGAGATCGGGACGGATGGTCACTGGCTCGCCGGCAGCGCGGATGGCGTTGGGCGTGTCCTTCAGGCCGTTGCCGGTGACGATGCTCACCACCGAGGCGTCCGGCGGGATAAGCCCCAGCTCGAGTGCCTTCTTGACGCCCGCCGTCCCCGCCACGCCGGCCGGCTCGCCGAAGACGCCGGCGGTGCGGCCGAGCAGACGCGCGGCAGCCAGAATCTCCTCGTCCGAGACGTTGACCACCACGCCGTGGGAATCGCGGATCGCGCGCAGGGCCTTGTCCGCATTGCGCGGGACGCCGACGGCGATGGAGTCGGCGAGGGTGTTCTCCTCCATCGGCTGCCACGGCTCGCCGGCGGCGATTGCGCGGTTGAGCGGACAGCATCCCTCCGCCTGCACGCTGATCAGGCGGGGCAGGCGGTCGATCATTCCGGTGGCATAGAGGTCATAAAACCCCTTCCACACGCCGGCGATGGTGCAGCCGTCCCCGACGGAGAGGGCGACATAGTCCGTCATCTGCCAATTGAGCTGCTCGGCGATCTCCAGGGCGACCGTCTTCTTGCCCTCCATCAGGTAGGGGTTGATCGCCGCGTTGCGGTTATACCAGCCGTAGCGCTCGATCGCCTCCTGGGAGAGGCGGAAGGTCTCCTCATAGCTGCCCTGGACGCTGATGACGTGCGCGCCGAAGATCATCAGCTGGGATACCTTCCCCTTCGGCGCGCGGGAGGGGACGAAAATATAGGTCGGAAAGCCCGCCGCCGCGGCGTTGCCCGCCAGGGAGGAGGCCGCGTTGCCGGTGGAGGAGCAGGCGATGATCTCCGCCCCCGCCTCCTCCGCCTTGACCACCGCCATGGCGGAGGCGCGGTCCTTCAGGCTGGCGGTGGGGTTGATACCGTCGTCCTTGATGTAGAGCTTGCGCAGGCCCAGGACCTTTGCCAGGCGTTCTGCCTCGTAGAAGGGGGACCAGCCCACCCGCAGGCGGGGACGGCTGCCAATGCCGCGCACCGGCAGATACTCCAGATAACGCCACATCGACCGCTCCGGACGGCGGGCCATTGTCTCGCGGTTCACCGCACGGGCGATGGCGTCGTAGTCATACTGAATATCCAGCAGGCCGCCGCAGTCGGGGCAGGTGGTGATGTCCGGCCTTGCCTCCCACTCGCGGCCGCAGGAGATGCACTTGGCGCAGCGCACATGTTCCATCATGGCGGAAGTCTCCTTACAGCGTCTTGAGGAGGCCCGTGCGCTCGTTGAACTCGTCGATCAGCCCGTCCAGCTCGTCCGCCTGGGCGTGCACGGCGTCCCAGGTGTCCTTGGTGTCGTACCAGAGGGCGTTGAGGTCCTCCACCGTGCGGCCCTGCTGCTCCACCCAGGTGTAGTACTTCAGGTTGTGGATGCGCTTGCGGTCGCGGTAGCTCAGCTCGGCCATGCTGTCCGTCTTGAGGTTCAAGATGTGCAGGTTGTGGTCCAGCTCCGCCGCGCGGTCGCTATAGGCCCCGTGCATCTCGTTGAGTTCCTCGATGCGGCTGCGGTACATGACGGCGGAGTCGGTGAGGACGGTGAAGACCATGTCGTGCTCGGTCAGCTCGTAGTACTTGGCCATCTTGATGCAGCACAGGACGTTGGCGATGCCGGAGATGCCCAGCCAGGTGAGCTGCTCGATCAGCTCGTCGGACAGGCCGAGGGTGCCGCGCAGGTACTGCTGGCCCTCCGGAGTGTTGAACAGGCGCAGCAGGCGCTGGGAGTCCTCGTCGTCGATGTCGATGACCATGTCGGTGTTCTTGACGTTGTGAATCCAGGGGATGTGCTTGTCGCCGATGCCCTCGATCCGGTGGCCGCCGAAGCCGTTTTCCAGGATGGTCGGGCACTGCAGCGCCTCGCCCACGGCGAGCTTGGCACGCGGATAGACGTCCTTGATGCGGTCGCCGGCCGAGAGGGTGCCCGCCGAACCGGAGGTAAAGCAGCAGCCGAAGATCTCGTCGCCCGGGCGGCGGATCGCCTCATAGAGGTCCACCAGGGCGTTGCCGGTCACATTGTAATGCCAGAGGGGGTTGCCCATCTCCTCAAACTGGTTGAAGATCATCATGGACGGGTCCTGGCGCAGCTCCCAGGTCTTGTCGAAGATCTCCTTCACATTGGACTCGCAGCCCGGCGTGGCGATCACCTGTCCGGCGATCTGGCTGAGCCACTCAAAGCGCTCCTTGCTCATCTCCGCCGGGAGGATAGCCACCGAGTCGCAGGCGAGCAGCTTGGAGTTGAATGCGCCGCCGCGGCAGTAGTTGCCGGTGGAGGGCCAGACGGCGTGGTGGTAGGTGGCATCAAACTGGCCGGTCACCAGGCGCGGGGCGAGGCACCCGAAGGAGGCGCCCACCTTGTGGCAGCCGGTGGGGAACCACTTGCCCGCCATCGCCACGATGCGGCAGGGCACGCCGGTGAGCGCGCTGGGCAGCTCCACATAGTTCGGCACCGCCTGATAGCCGCCGCCGAACTCCTTGGCCTCGTTCTTCCAGGTGATCCGGAAAAGATTGAGGGGGTTCACGTCCCACAGCCCCACCTGCTTCAGCTTGGCCTGAATGACCTCCGGAATGGTCTCCGGGTGGCGCATCTGGCGGATGGTGGGGATGATGACACCGTTTTCCTTCGCCTTCTGAATATTACGTTCCAAGGCAGCTTCGTTTTTGGTCAGATCGATCATAACTGCAACCTCTCTCCATCGTCAAAATTCCGCAGGGTACGGCCCCGGCGTGTCTGTGTATACTATAGCATCCACCTTGACAAATTGCAACGGCAGTCAAATATTTTTTCTGATGCCCTATTATTTTTTAGCTTCATTTTTAAGCTCTGTTTCTCCCCTTTTCCAGGTCTCTCAAGGGCAATCTCACTCTATTTTCTCTAGCCGGTTTTCATAACACCTTCTTATCTGTGAGAAAAGTTCATCGAAGGCGCCAAAAGATTTTCTACCAGACGCTTGCAATTTCTTTCTTGTATGCTATGATATTTTCAGGCATACTAGAGATAGCGTTTTGTCGTTTTTTGCCTGGAAATTCGTTTTGTTAGCACATACAGGGAGGGCTTATTCATGGATTTGGAACGGATCAAGGCGGCCGCGGAGGGCTACCGTGAGGACATGTCCCGTTTCCTGCGGGAGCTGATCGCCATCCCCAGCGAGAGCTGTGAGGAGGAGGGCGTCGTCCGCCGCTGCGCGCAGGAGATGGAGCGCCTGGGCTTTGACAAGGTGGAGATCGACCCGATGGGCAACTGCCTGGGCTGGATGGGCTGCGGCAGCCGCGTCATGGCCTTTGACGGGCATATCGACACCGTCGGCATCGGCAACCGCGCCAACTGGACGGACGACCCCTACCAGGGCCACGAGACCGACCGCATCATCTACGGCCGGGGCGGCTCGGATCAGGAGGGCGGCGTGGTCAGCGCGGTCTACGGCGCGAAGATCATGAAGGACCTCGGCCTGATCCCGACCGACACCTCTATCCTGGTCACCGCGACGGTGCAGGAGGAGGACTGCGACGGCCTGTGCTGGCAGTACATCCACCAGGAGCTGGGCATCACGCCGGAGTTCGTCGTCTCCACCGAGCCGACGGACGGCGGCATCTACCGCGGCCACCGCGGCCGGATGGAGATCCGCGTGGACGTCAAGGGCGTCTCCTGCCACGGCTCGGCGCCGGAGCGCGGGGACAACGCGATCTATAAGATGGCGGACATCCTCCAGGACGTGCGCGCGCTCAACGAGAACGGCTGCGGCCCGGACGACGAGATCAA
>CAYWUA010000050.1:0-3980 GCA_964461385.1 uncultured Oscillospiraceae bacterium | reverse complement strand
GGGCCTGGTCAAGATGCTCGAACCGGAGTTTAACGAGCACTGGGAGGACGCGCGCTTCCTCGGCCGGGGCACGGTCACTGTCAGCCAGGTGTTCTTCACCTCCCCCTCCCGCTGCGCGGTGGCGGACTCCTGCGCCGTGTCCCTGGACCGGCGGATGACCGCCGGGGAGACGTGGGAGAGCTGCCTGGAGGAGATCCGCAACCTCCCCGCCTGCCGGAAGTACGGCGCGGATGTGAAGGTGTCCATGTACACCTATGAGCGGCCGTCCTGGACCGGGTTGGTCTACCCCACCGAGTGCTACTTCCCCACCTGGATCAACGCGGAGTCTGCCCCGCATGTGCAGGCGCTGGCGGATGCGCACCGCGCCCTCTACGGCGATGTGCGCCAGGGCGACGAGGACGCGATGGAAAAGCGCCGCCGCCCGCTGATCGACAAGTGGACCTTTTCCACCAACGGCGTGTCCATCCAGGGCCGCTATGGCATCCCCTGCGTCGGCTTTGGACCGGGCGCGGAGAGCCAGGCGCACGCCCCGAACGAAATCACCTGGAAATCTGACCTGGTCCGCTGCGCGGCAGTGTACGCCGCCATGCCCGGCCTGTATCAGAATAAAGACGGAAAGTGAGGACTGGAACCATGCTCGACAGAAAGAAGTTTGACGAACTGCTCGCCCAGCTGCGTGCGCTTGACTGCAAGGATATGTACCAAAACGATTTCTTCCTCACCTGGGAGAAGTCGGACGACGAGCTCCGCGCGGTCTGGACGGTCGCCGACCTGCTGCGCACCCTGCGCGAGGGAAACGTGTCCGCCAAGGTCTTTGACTCCGGGCTCGGCATCTCCCTCTTCCGCGACAACTCCACCCGCACCCGCTTCTCCTTTGCCTCGGCCTGCAACCTGCTCGGCCTGGAGGTACAGGACCTGGACGAGGGCAAGAGCCAGGTGGCCCACGGCGAGACGGTGCGCGAGACGGCGAATATGATCTCCTTTATGGCCGACGTGATCGGCATCCGGGACGACATGTACATCGGCAAGGGCAACACCTATATGCACGCCGTGGCCGACGCCGTGCAGGAGGGCTATCGGGACGGCATCTTGGAGCAGCGGCCCACGCTGGTCAACCTCCAGTGCGACATTGACCACCCCACCCAGTGCATGGCGGACATGGCCCACATCATCCACACCTTCGGAGGGATTGAAAATCTGAAGGGCAAGAAGGTCGCCATGACCTGGGCTTACTCCCCCTCCTACGGCAAGCCGCTGTCCGTGCCGCAGGGCGTGATCGGCCTGTTCACCCGTCTGGGGATGGACGTGGTGCTCGCCCATCCGGAGGGATACGAGGTCATGGGCGAGGTGGAAGAGGTCGCCCGCGCCAACGCGGAGAAGTCCGGCGGCTCGTTCACCAAGACCCACTCGATGGCGGAGGCCTTCCGCGACGCCGACATTGTCTACCCCAAGAGCTGGGCGCCCTACGCCGCGATGGAGAAGCGCACCAACCTCTACGGCGAGGGCGACTTCGACGGCATCAAGGCCCTGGAGCAGGAACTGCTGGCGCAGAATGCCCAGCACAAGGACTGGACCTGCTCGGAGGAGCTGATGGCCACCACGAAGGACGGCAAGGCCCTCTATCTGCACTGCCTGCCGGCCGATATCACCGGCGTGTCCTGCGAGGCGGGCGAGGTGGACGCCTCCGTCTTCGACCGTTACCGCGATCCGCTGTATAAAGAGGCCAGCTACAAGCCCTATGTGATCGCCGCGATGATCCTGCTGGCGAAGTTCCAGGACCCCGCCGCCGTGCTCGAACAGCTGGCGAACCGGGATCAGAAACGTCAGATGGAGGTCTGACATCTCCTGGGTCCTTTGACCGGAAATACGCGCAGGGAGGCGTCTTTCACGCCTCCCTGCACTTTTTTCCCTAAAACCACCGATTACGACAGGAAGAGAGGAGCTTTTATGAACCGCAAACCCCGCATTGTCATCGCCCTGGGCGGCAACGCGCTGGGCACCACCCTGCCCGAGCAGATGGCGGCGGTGAAGATCACCTCCCGCGCCATCGTAGACCTGATGGACGAGGGATACCAGGTCGTCGTCTCCCACGGCAACGGCCCGCAGGTGGGCATGATCAACAACGCCATGGCCGCCCTCTCCCGGGAAAATCCGAACCAGCCCAACACCCCGCTCTCCGTCTGCGTGGCGATGAGCCAGGCGTATATCGGCTATGACCTGCAAAACGCCCTGCGCGAGGAGCTCTGCCGCCGGCGCGGCCGCGGCGTGCCGCATGAGGACGTGGCCACCGTCGTCACCCAGACAGAGGTGGATCCGGACGACCCCGCCTTCCTCCACCCCACCAAGCCGATCGGCCATTTTATGACGGAGGAGCAGGCCCACTATGCCGAGCGCGCCTACAGCTATGTGATGCGCGAATTTCCCGGGAAAGGCTGGCGGCGTGTGGTCGCCTCCCCCCGGCCGGGCAGGATTGTGGAGATCAATGCCATCCGCACCCTGGTGGACGCTGGACAGGTGGTCATCGCCTGCGGCGGCGGCGGTATCCCGGTCACGCGGCAGGAGCTCGGCCATCTGCGCGGCGCCTCCGCCGTGATCGACAAGGACTTTTGCTCCTGCCTGCTGGCCGAGGAAGTGGATGCCGAAGTACTCATCATCCTCACCGCTGTAGAGCGGGTGGCCCTGCACTACGGCACGCCGCAGCAGCAGTGGCTCGATGAGCTGACGCCCGGCCAGGCGGAGCAATACATCGCCGAGGGCCACTTTGAGCCCGGCTCCATGCTCCCCAAGGTACAGGCAGCCATCGCCTTTGCCCGCAGCAAGCCGGGCCGGGTGGCCCTCATCACCCAGCTGGAGAAGGCCCGTCAGGGCATCCGCGGCGAAACCGGCACACGGATCCATCTCTGAGCGCGCAAGACCGCTTTTCTTTGTCAGAACTCTCGCGGCGACTGCGCTGCCTCTGGGGCAGTCTGGGTGTACGTGATGGCCCTGGAGCCGCTGACCGCTCCTTGCCGGCACGTTGTCCAACTGCGCGCGGCAGGCTACGTCTGCCGCGACGTGAGAGCAGGCTCTTTTCTGTCCCCCATATGACAAAAACACCCTAGATTCTCATGAATCCAGGGTGTTTTCCATACGGCAGATTTGAGCATCGTTGAATTATTGTTGAACTCAAACGCTGGAGCCGGAGACGATTCCCCGTCCCTGTCTTTATCAGATAATCACGTAATGCTGCTTCAGGTCCGCAATCCTTTTAATGGACTCCTGGTGCTCCCGGCTGTGGCCCTGACCTCCGCCAGGTCCCGCTCCTGGCGCTCCCGTCCGGCCTTTTCGCTGCGCTTGCGGGCTTCTTAGGCCTTACCCCCCGGCTCTTTTCCGGCGCTTCCACTACTCGCAGCAGCATTCCTATGATAGTCTCAGCTCGCTTGGTAAGGCAGAATATGTCCACATCTAGGATTAGCGGAACCGCTCTCTGCAAGGTGGCATTGTCTGTACGTCTATGTAGATGGGATCTGCCTTGCTTGCGCTTGGCGGCTTAATCGATGATTTCGATGTAGTCAATTATCCAGTCAGTTTTACTGTGTGCTGATGTAATCTAAAATGTTTTCGCAAATCAAGCCCTCACTAGTTGGATTATAATCCTCATCCAGACCATGCAAAGCCAGGTACTCTCCAACCTGGTCCTCAATCACATCAAGTCCAGCATCAGGATTAACGCCAATTTTTCTTAAAAATTCTACTTGCTGCTTATTCACCAGGCTCTTCCTTTCTGTATTTTCTTATCGTCTTTTGTCCAGTCTCCCACACAGTAACAGCATTGCCTAAATCAGGATTGATGTTAACTGTCGCCGACTCTCTAATGAAATGCTGACTCTTTCGGCCAATACGATCTATGTTTATTTCATCAATATGTAAAGGAGTTGCTCCTAATGAGCACCTCTGGAATATATATCCTATTGATTCTCTTCGTTGTTTGTATTTTGTGC
>CAYWUA010000049.1:0-12155 GCA_964461385.1 uncultured Oscillospiraceae bacterium | reverse complement strand
AAGCTCGCACAAATTCTTTCATTTGCGCGAAAGGCTGTCAAATACACTTTTTTGACAGCCTCGCGCGCGCTGAGCGCGCACCGGTTCTGCCGCTGCCCGGCAGTGCATATCCTGCCCCAGACTGCGGAAAGAGGGGATCGGATATGGCACAGAACATTCTGCTGCTGTTTGGGACAAGGCCGGAGGCGGTCAAGATGTGCCCGCTGGCACTTGAACTGGCGGGGCGCGGGGGGTTGCGCACCCGCGTCTGTCTGACCGGCCAACACCGGGAGATGCTGGCCCGGACGATGGAGGATTTGGGCGTCGGCTGCGACCGGAGCCTGGAGGTCATGGAGGAGGAGCAGCCGCTCAGCGCGCTCACCTGCCGGCTGCTCGAGCGGGTAACGGCGGCCCTGCGCGAGGAGCGCCCGGATCGAGTGCTCGTTCACGGGGATACGACGACCGCCTTTGCCGGCGCGCTGGCGGCGTTTTATCTCGGCATCCCAGTGGGGCATGTGGAGGCCGGCTTGCGGACTTGGGATCTCCGCGCGCCATTTCCGGAGGAGTTTAACCGCCAGGCGGTGGACCGGCTGGCGGACTGGCGCTTTGCCCCTACGCCGCAGGCGGCGCACAACCTCCTGCGGGAGGGCTGCCCGCCTGAGCGGGTGTATGTGACCGGCAACACGGTGGTGGACGCGCTCTGCCGCACGCTGCGCGCGGACTACACCCACCCGGCGCTGGCCTGGGCGGGGAGACGGCCGCTGGTACTGCTCACCGTCCACCGGCGGGAAAAGATATGTGCGCTTGGCGCGCTTTTTGAGACGCTCGGCAAACTGGTCCGGAGCCATCCAGAGGCGGCCTTTCTCTTTCCCGTCCACCGCAATCCGCAGGTGCGGCGGCAGGCGTACGGCCTACTCGGCGGGCTTTCCAATCTCCGGCTGGTCAACCCGCTCGGGGTGCGCGACTTTCATAACCTGCTCGCCCGCTCATCGCTTGTGCTCACCGACAGCGGCGGCGTGCAGGAGGAAGCGGCGGTGCTCGGCCGGCCGGTGCTCGTCTTGCGGGAGAAGACGGAGCGGCCGGAGGGGGTGTCGCACGGATGCCTGTACCTGACCGGGACGGACGAGGCGGCGATCCGGATGAATTTTGATTCCCTGTTGGAAAAGCGGGAAACCTGTGCTAAAATACAAATTGATTTGCGCCTGTATGGGGACGGACAAGCTGCGTGCCGGATTGCAGATTGCCTGGAGACCGGCCGGCCCGGCCCGCCCTGGACACCGCAGGAGAATGAGAGTTACCGAGTGATCGGATGAGCTTTTCTGGAGGGAAGAGACTATGGGAAAATATTTTGGGACGGACGGCTTTCGCGGTGAAGCGAACGTCACCCTGACAGCGGACCACGCATTTCGCATCGGCCGCTTTTTGGGCTGGTACTATAACCAGCACCCGGTCGAGGGGGACCGGGCGCGGATTGTCATCGGCAAGGACACCCGCCGCTCGAGCTATACCCTCGAGTTCGCCCTCGCCGCCGGCATCACCACCTCCGGCGCGGACGTCTATCTGATGCGCGTGACCACCACGCCCAGTGTGGCCTATAGCACCAAGGTAGACAATTTTGACTGCGGCATCATGATTTCCGCCAGCCACAACCCCTATTACGACAATGGCATCAAGCTCATCAACAACCAGGGCGAGAAGATGGACCGGGAGACGATTGGCAAGGTGGAGGACTACCTGGACGGCCGCATCCCCGAGGTACCGCTGGCCCTGCGTGATCAGATGGGGGCCGCCATCGACCATGACTCCGGCCGCCACCGCTACATCGGCTACCTGATCTCGATGGCGATGCATTCCTTCCGCGGGAAGAAGGTGGGGTTGGACTGCGCCAACGGCGCGGCCTGGTCCATCGCCAAGGTGGTCTTTGAGGCGCTGGGCGCCAAGACCTATGTGATGGGCGCCCAGCCCAACGGCATCAACATCAACGACGGCTGCGGATCCACCCATTTGGAGGCACTGCAAAAATTCGTGCTGGACAACGGGCTGGACGTCGGTTTTGCCTATGACGGAGATGCGGACCGCTGCCTCGCTGTGGACGAGAAGGGCAACGCCGTCACCGGCGACCACATTATGTACCTCTACGCCTGCTATATGAAAGAGCGCGGCAAACTGACCAACAACACCGTTGTAACCACCGTGATGAGCAACTTCGGCCTTTATAAGGCTTTTGACGCCGTCGGGATTGACTATGTCAAGACACCGGTGGGCGATAAGTATGTCTATGAGCACATGGTGAAGCACGGCGACCGCATCGGCGGCGAGCAGTCCGGACATATCATCTTCAGCAAGTACGCCACTACAGGCGACGGCATTCTCACCTCGCTGAAGGTGATGGAGGTGCTCCAGGCCAAGCGGGTCACCCTCTCGCAGCTGTGTAAGCCGCTGAAGATCTATCCGCAGCTGCTGGTCAACGTCCGCGTGAAGGACAAGACCGCCGCCCAGGACGACCCTGACGTGCAGGCGGCCGTGTGTGCCGTGGAGAAGCAGCTTGGCAGCACCGGGCGTATCCTCGTGCGCGAGAGCGGCACCGAGCCGCTCATCCGCGTTATGGTGGAGGCGGAGACCCAGGCGCTGTGCGAGCAGTATGTCGGCCAGGTGGTGGACGTGATCCGCGCCAGGGGACACGAAGTCTGAGTCCTGCGCCCGGACGCGATTGAAAAACACAGGTTTCCCGAAAGGCCCGTCTTTTGGCGGGCCTTTCGGCTGTCTGTGGCGATTCTTAAAGGATTCTTAAACAGATTGCCTGTTGCCGCTTAAAGAGTTCCTGCTATGATAATCCTGTCAAGAGAGAAGGGGGAAGGCGCATGTATCGCATCTTAGTGGTGGATGATGACCGCGACATCGTTGCCGCGCTGGAGATCTACCTGACCACCTCAGGCTACGAGGTGCGAAGGGCGTATAACGGGCGCGAGGCGCTGGAAATTCTGGACCGGGAGCCGGTGGACCTCATCCTGATGGATATCATGATGCCGCAGCTGGATGGCCTCGCCGCCACCGAGCGGGTGCGCGCGCGCAGCAACGTGCCCATCCTGTTCCTGACGGCCAAGAGCGAGGATGTGGACCTGATCCGCGGCCTGAACGTCGGCGCAGACGACTATATCACCAAGCCCTTTAAGCCGATGGAGGTGCTCGCCCGGGTGAAGAGCCATTTGCGGCGCTACACCGAGCTCGGCGGCCAGACGAAGGAGGCGGAGAGTATTCGCGTTGGCCCCGTCGCACTGGACGACGCGGCCAAGCGGGTGACGGTGGACGGAGAGCCGGTGAACCTCACGCCGCTGGAGTTTAACATCCTGCGCCTGCTGATGAAAAACCCGGGGCAGGTCTTCTCCACCGCCCAGATCTACGAACAGGTCTGGAACGACCCGGTGCTCGGCTCGGAGAACACGGTCGCGGTGCACATCCGTCACCTGCGCGAGAAGATCGAGATAGACCCCGCCCATCCCCGCTACCTGAAGGTGGTCTGGGGCCTGGGCTACAAGATGGAACAGTGAGCTCGGCCGGCGCTCCCTCCCCGGCGCCGGCGGACGAAGGACAGCGGGGAACAGAGCGCGCGGGGCCTCCGGCCGCCGCGGAAAGGAGAGGCGTGACATGAAAGGAAAAGTCAGATGGCGCGGCTCGCGCACGGTCAAGGCGTTGGCCTTCCTGCTGGCGGTGCTCTTTGCCGCTGCCGCGGGGGCAGGGGTGCTCAGCCTGATCAGGCTGAACGCAGACGCGAACACAGACCGCTATCTTTACGAGATCGACAGCGCCCTCTCGGGTGACTATGAACTGCTGCGGGATTACCTCTTTCTCCACCTCTATGCGGATACCCTGACCGAGCAGGGGCAGGAAGTGTATAACGGGCTGGAGGCGCAGCTCTCGGCGCAGGAGAGCAACCTCCGCTACCGCGTGACCGGCCCGAACGGGGAGGAGGTGCTCGCCAACTGCACTGAGGAGGAGCTCGACCAGATACGGGAGCAAATTGCCGCGCTGGAGGACGCCCTCTATGAACGCAGCAGCTCTGTGTCCATGAGCACCTATAGTGTCGATGACACCGTGGTGGAGATCCACGACAGCCTGGCCGTCTGGCAGGTCAGCCGCTACGGGCTGGGTGCGGAACGGATGCTCACCTACTACCTGGATATGAACGGCGTGGAGGACTGGGAGGTGCGCGCCGGGACAGAGGCCGACTGGATCGATGCCGTCTACGCCGGGGACTATTACTACGAACTGGAGGCCCTGTATAGCGGCCTGAACGCCGCTGACAGCTGGGATCTGAGCAGCTATCTGGCCGGGCAGGGGCTCCCGGCCGATGTCTCCTGGGACACGGGCGAGACCGTGACGGAGGAGACCACGGACGATGGGACGTGGGACAACACGACGGAAACCAGCGACGAGGCCAATCTCGAGGCCGACCTCGAGGGACTATATTACTACTTTGTCTACACCGGAGAGACTGCGTGGTATGATGTCGAGCTGGGCATCAACCCGGCGCTGTCGGCGTACGACCAATATACCTGGGCCATCGAGAACTATCAGACGGCCCAGGAGAACTATGCGGCTTACTTCCAAGTGTTTGCAATTGGCACGGCGGTCTGCGCCCTCCTGCTGCTGGTGATGATGGGCGTGCTTGCCTGGACCTCCGGCTGGGACAGCGAGGGGACGCTGGCGATGCGCGGGGCCTGCCGCGGGCCGATCGAGCTGGTCGCGGCCCTGCTGCTCCTGGCGGCGGGGATCTTCTTCTCCGTATTTGGGTCCATACTCAACTTCTCCTGGCTGTCCGGCTGCCTGGTGGGCGGGGCCATCCTGGGCGTCGTCGTCGGAGGGTGCGCACTCGCCGGCTGGTATGTACTCACCGCGCAGATCAAGGCCCGTGCCCTTTGGAAGCAGAGCCTGACCGGCTGGCTGGTCCGCCTGCTGCGCGGCATCGCGCACCGGGTCCGGTCGGCGGCGCACCGCGCCGTGGAGAGCTGGCCGCTCTACCGCAAAGTGATCCTGCTGGTCGCGGCCTACTCCGTCGTGCAGATGTTCTGGAGCATGATCCTGTGGCAGGATATGTTTTACTACGGCATCCCCAACGGCCTGCTCGGGCTGCTCGCGGCCTGGCTGCTGCACAGCCTGCCGCTGGTTCTGCCCGCCGCGTTCCTGTGCAAGTGGGCGGTGGACTGGCGGCGCATCCGTGACGGCGCGGAGAAGATCGCTGGCGGCGAGCTGGACTATACCATTGACACCAAACACATGCTCCCCGACCTGCGCCGCCACGGCGAGCAGCTCGGCAACATCTCCCAGGGCATGAGCTGCGCGGTGGAGGAGCGGGTGAAGAGCCAGCGCTTTAAGACCGAGCTGATCACGAATGTCTCCCACGACCTCAAGACGCCGCTGACCTCTATCATCAACTACGTTGACCTGCTCAAGAAGGAGGACATCCAGGACGAGAAGATCCGCGGCTATATTGACGTGCTCGACCGCAAGAGCCAGCGGCTCAAGACGCTGACGGAGGACCTGGTGGAGGCCTCCAAGGCCGCCAGCGGAACGATCGCCGTCCACCTCGAGCGGCTGGATCTGTCCCAGCTCCTGGGCCAGGCGGTCGGGGAGTACGAGGAGAAGCTGGCGCAGGCCGGGCTGACCCCCGCCGTCAGTACGCCGGGCGGGCCGTGCTGCGTCATGGCGGACGGCCGCCACCTGTGGCGGATTCTGGACAATCTCCTGGGCAACTGTACGAAGTACGCCATGCCGGGCACGCGGGTTTACCTCGACCTGGAGCGGCGGGAGGACCGCTATCAGGTGACGGTGAAGAACATCTCCGCCGACCCGCTCAACGTCCCGGCGGAGGAGCTGCTCAAGCGCTTCGTGCGCGGGGACAGCTCGCGCACCAGTGAGGGCAGCGGGCTGGGACTCTCCATCGCCCGAAATCTGGCCAGTGCTCAGGGCGGGGACTTTGACCTGGTGGTGGACGGAGACCTGTTCAAGGCGATTGTCTCCTTCCCGGCGGCGCCGGAACAGCCGGAAGAGCCGCCCGCCGCGCCAAAGCCGCATCCCACCGCGCCCCGTCCGCACCCGGCCGCGCCGAAGAGCGCTCCCTCCGCCCCGCCTGCGGAGCCCGCGGGCGCGGGGACTCCGGCCGCGGAGGAAAATCCGCCCGCTCCGCCGTCCGCCGCCGTGTCTGAGCCGGATGCCGGGGAGAAAAAAGAGACACCGGACCCGCTGGAGACCCTGCTGGAGGGGCTGGACGGATAGTTTTTGTTTGCAAAATAGGGAATATGCCTGGCAGGCAGTCTATGTTCGATTGTGGAGGTAAGCCGCCGTGAGGAAAAAAGTTCCGGGCAAAGCGCTTTTGATCGCCGTTTCCATGATAGCGGTCGCTCTTGTGTCAGTTGCATCTCTGGCGTTTTTTCAGGAAGGCCACGGTCCGGAGGCCGAGCCGGAAGAGTGGCATATGATCGGCGACGGGGTGTATTTGAACGTATACACGGACGATAGCCGGGGACAGGTGGCGGACGGCATTTTTGAAAATGTGACGGAGGACACCGTATTTTATGCATCCATTCAGAATTCCGGACAGGAAAGACAGGTCAGATTGGCGTGTTACCTGAACTATGAGAGAATTCCGGTTGAAATTCTGGACGACAGTTATGATGAGCAGATATTGATTCAGGATAAGGCCAATATCACGATTCCGTTTCGGTTAAAAGGCGAAATACTGCCGGATACCAATTACAAGCTGTTAGTTTCACTGTTTTTGGGCACAGATCTGCACGAGAGCGATACCGAGTATCAGACGACGCAGCATACATTGTCGTATGACTACTATCTGAAAAACAGCGAAAGTAGCGGTCCGGACCTGCAATTGGCCGCAGATCATTCGACAAAGTATCTGGACTATGATTTTCCTTCGTTTGTCCTGAATACGGATTTTTCATCTGACTCGGACGGGGTAAGACTCCCTCCATCGGAGCTGAAGGCGGCGCCGGGGGAATCGTTTGAGCTGGCATACAGGATTGGCAAAATTGACGACGCGTGCCGGCAGCTGATGATTGTTACGATTGACTATCAACAGGCCAATATAAATGGAGAGCGCTCATTGCTGATCGAAACGGAGGAGGGGCGCACATCGTTTGGGACGATTACGCTCAGGGCCCCGGAAGTGAGCGGAAAGTATGAGATTTGCGCCTTGGTTGTCCCGGACCCGGAAGAGGCAAATGCGTTTACTTTGCTGGAAAATGCGTACCGGTTTACGCTCACCGTAGAGTGACGAAGGGGACATCGGAAGGGAATCGCATAGGCAGGAGCCAGAGTGCACTTCAAAAATCTCGGCCGGAGACAGGGAATTGCTTCCCGTCTCCGGCCGTCTTTTGTTATGGAATCGTAATGTAGACGTAGTCCCTGATGTCGTTGTAGAGCTCCTCCCCGATGCCGGGGACATACAGCAGCTCGTCCACTGAGACGAACATTCCGCGCCCCTCGCGGTACTGGATAATCGCCTCCGCCCGCGCCGGGCCGATGCCGGGCAGGCGCTGCAGTTCCTCCGCATCGGCGGTGTTGAGGTCCACCCGCAGCGGCTCCTGCGAGCCGTCCTCGGTATCGGATGAAGCGGCCTCCTCCGCCTGCGTCCCGGAAGCATCTGCCCCGTCGCCGCCCTCGAGCAGGACGTCCTCCGTGGCGGCGTACTGTGTCCGGACGGTGAAGTCGGACCGGCGCGCGTCTGCCTGCCGGTAGCCGAGCTGGAAGCCCAGAAACCCCGCTACCGCTGCCAGGAGCAGAATCAGGCCCCAGTCGCGGCGGCGCTTCACCGGAAGATACCGGCGAGATCAGCGAAAATCCTGGCGTGTGCGCGCATAACCGGCCCTCCTGCATATGATGCCAACCGCTGTTTCGACTGTTTCCGACATTTACAGTATAGCACACCCTTCGGCCGCGTTCAACCAAATGCGGCAGAAGGCGGTCAGAGCAGGCCGCGGTTATACCGAATCTGCGCGTAGAACATCAGGGCAATGCCTGCCGCCAGGCCGATCAGGGTGAGCCAGTCCAGCGCCGCCCAGCGCAGGAAGAGCTGTAAGACGGCGGAGAGAATCAGCCCCGCCCCGGCGGTAATTGTACCGATGCCCATCAGCCGCCCGTATTTCGGCACGTCCTCCGGCCGCACGCGCCGGCGGTGATACCAGTGGATGGAGCGGAGATTGCCCTGCACGTTGGCCAGGCCGACCACGGCCAGGACAAGGCCGATCAGGAGATAGGATACCAGCTTTGTCATGGGAAGGCCCTCCCTTTTGAGGTCAGGATATCAGACTGTGGGGAAAAGGATTTTATTCGCCCGAAGGATACAAATCATCCAGCATCTGGCGCCCCAGCCGGGTGCGGAAGACCTTCTCCCGCACGGAGGCGACGGCGGTAGGCCCCATGCCGTCCTCATAGGCGTTGACCAGAAAATCTGCCTCGATCAAAATCTGGTAGTCCGGCCCGCCGTCCAGTCCGTAGGTGTGGTGGTGGCCGATCAGCCAGCAGACGCGCTCGATCTCCTCCGGGGCATAGCCCAGCTCGGCCAGCATGGCGGCCGCCGCCGGGGGTCCGAGGCGCTCCTGCAATGGTCCGGCGGAGGAGCCGTACTGCGACTCGGCGGGGCGGATGCCGATGTCGTGCGCGATCGCCGCCGACTCGAGCAGGAAGAGGGCGTCGTCCGCCAGGCCCTCGCTCTGCCCGATCGCGCGGGCGAAGGCCCAGACCTTCAGCAGATGGTGCACCCGCCGGGGGTCGCCGGAAAACCAGCGCGTCATCGCCGCCAGCAGCGGCTGCGTGTTACGAGCCACGGCGCTTCCCTCCCTCTCTCGGCCGCAGGGGGCGCTTGTTGCCCTGCTCGTCCACCAGATAGGTGTTGTCCAGCTGGGCGCGAAGCGAGGCCTTGACCGCCTCGATGTATTCCCGTCGCAGCTCGGCGCGCTCTTGTACCTCCTCCGGGGTGAGGCCGACGCTCTTGGCCTTGTGCGCCAGCTCGTTGATGCGGTCAATCCGTTCCTGTTTCATGCCAATCCTCGCCTATCCTTCCGCGCTGTCACAGATAGCGCTCCATTGTCAGGTTGATGCGCCCCTTGCGCGAGAGGCCGCCGACCTCTGCCACGCGGCAGCGGCCCAGCCCGCGGCAGGAGATCACGTCTCCCTCCTGTACCGCTTGGTCCGTCCGCTCGGTCGCCTGCCAGTTTACCGTCACCCGCCCGGCGCGGACGAGGTCCGCCATCCTGGACCGGCTCAGGGAGAAGCCCACGGCGGCCACCGCGTCCAGGCGCAGGGAGGAGACGGTGTCGTGGATGCGCCGCACCTCCTGCACCGGGATGTGCAGATGGGCGAGCGGGACCTCCTCCACCCGGAGCTTTGCCCGCCCGGCGGACTGGAAGGACTGGAGCAGATAGGGGGCCATCTCGCGCAGCACGAGCAGGTCGCAGCTCTCCGGCCCCACGAGCAGGTCGCCCAGCACCTCCCGTTTGATGCCCTGTCCCATCAGGGCGCCGAGCAAATCGCGGTGAGTCAGGCGGTCGTGCGCGCTCCAGACCGCGCGCAGGGCGGCGAGGTCCTCGGAGGGGTCATAGTCCTCCCACGCGAGCCAATCGGGGAGAAAGACGGCGATTTGGCGCTGCGCCTGGTCATAGCCGCCGCAGAAGTGGAACTCCGAACCGCCTGCCGCCTCGGCCAGGCGGCGGACCGCCCCCTGCTCATCGGGGGAGAGAAAATGGGTGTGCTGCGCCTGGCCGCGCGTGCGCGCGGCCTCCATCTGGTCCCAGACGCGGCTGAGCAGTACACGCTCGGCCGGCGTACGGCAGAGTTTTGTGAGCAATTCTGTCCTGTTCATGCCGCTATTGTAGCAGAGAGGGGCGGGCGCGTCAATTGTTGCGCCCGCTTTCCCGTTGAACCGACGGACAGTGTTGGATAAAACATACAAAAAAGAACTATCCTTTTTTGTAATAACGCACAATTTACAGCGGGCATGGGGCGTGCTAGACTGTATTTGACTACAATTTCAAAAAGTCGTTTTTATATTGCACCACAAGAGAATGCGGAAAGGAGTTCCAACGCCATGAGCAAAAAAGCACCGGAATACGAAGTCCGATTTGACCGCCACTACGACGAGCTGCGGACCTTATACGAGCAGCTCTATCCCGGCTGTGCCGGCGAGCTGGACGATCTGTGCGAGAAGATGCGCCGCGCCTACCGCCTGCGCGGCGACGACCTCAAGCAGCTCGACCGCGCGCGAGAGGCCGACCCCGCCTGGTATCGCGGAAATGACCAGTACGGCATGATGCTCTACGTCGGCCCCTTTGCCGGCAATCTCCGGGGCGTGCAGTCCAAGCTGGACTATCTGCAGGAGTGCGGCGTGAACTATCTGCATCTGATGCCCCTGCTGGAGAGCCCGGAGGGCCGCAGCGACGGCGGCTACGCCGTCAGTGATTTCCGCGCCGTGCAGCCGGAGCTGGGCACGATGGAGGACCTGGAGGCGCTGACTGCGGACTGCCACGGACGGGGGATGTCGGTCTGCCTCGACTTTGTGATGAACCACACCAGCGAGGAGCACGAGTGGGCCTGCCGCGCCCGCGCCGGGGAGGAGGAGTACCAGGACCGCTACTTCTTCTACGACGACTGGGAGATTCCGGAGGCCTATGAGAAGACGGTGCCGCAGGTCTTCCCGATCGGCGCGCCCGGCAACTTCACATGGCTGGAGGACTGCCAGAAGGTGGTCATGACCACCTTCTATCCCTACCAGTGGGACCTCAACTATCGCAACCCGGTGGTCTTCAACGAGATGATGGACAACATGCTCTACCTCGCCAACCAGGGCGTGGACGTCGTGCGCATCGACGCGGTGCCCTATATCTGGAAGGAGCTGGGCACGAACTGCCGCAATCTGCCGCAGGTGCATACCATTGTCCGCATGGCGCGCATTATCACCGAGATTGTCTGCCCCGGCGTGCTGCTGCTCGGCGAGGTGGTGATGGAGCCGGCCAAGGTCGCCCCCTACTTTGGCACGCCGGAGCGGCCGGAGTGCCATATTCTCTATAACGTCACCACCATGTGCACCGCCTGGAGCACGGTCGCCACGCGGGATACCCGCCTGCTCTACCACCAGCTCGACCAGGTGGCCGCCCTGCCCAAGCAGTATTTCTTCCAGAACTATCTGCGCTGCCACGACGACATCGGCTGGGGGCTGGATTACCCCTGGCTGCGGCAGTTTGCCATCGACGAGGTGGCGCACAAGAAATTCCTCAACGACTACTTCACCGGCAAGGTCCCCTTCAGCACCGCGCGCGGGGAGCTGTATAACGACGACCCCTGCCTGGGTGACGCGCGCCTGTGCGGCACCACCGCCTCCCTGTGCGGGCTGGAGTCCGCCCTGGAGGCGGACAGCCCGGAGCGGGTGGACCTGGCGCTCAAGCTCGACGAGATGCTGCACGCCTTTGTCTTTACCCAGAGCGGCATCCCCGTCCTCTATGCCGGAGATGAGGTCGCCCAGCTCAACGATAACAGCTATCACGACGACCCGGCCAAGGCGGACGACAGCCGCTATATCCACCGCGGCGATTTCCAGTGGGACCGCGCCGAGGCGCGCACCGACCGCTCCACCCCGCAGGGGCGCCTCTTCCAGGCGCTGCGCCACCTCGCCCGCTGCCGGAGCGCACACCACGTCTTTGACGCCGACGCTGACTTCTGGACCGTCTTCGCTGGCGACCAGTCCATCCTCGGCCTGGGCCGTTATAAGGATGGCTTCAAGCTCTACGGCCTGTATAACTTCAGCCCCGACCGCAAGCCGGGCTGGCTGGAGGAGCAGGGGACCTATCTGAACCTCGTCACGGGGGAGACGGTGGAGATCAGCGGCGCCGTGCCGATGGAGGGCTACGACTTCGTCTGGCTGCTGCGGCAGTATTAAAACACAGCCGGGCAGCTCTCGCGAGCTGCCCACAGCGTGTCGACAAGAGTCGACACGCGGAGCTGCGCGCTTACGAGTGGCAGGCGCCGCGCGAGAGAAGCGAACAAAGAGAGAAAAAGAGAGGAACACTACCATGAATCGAGCACTGCAGTATCTCCTGCCCGGCAGCACCGTGGAGGAGGTGCGCGTGGCCGGGCACTCCCTGGAGCTGGTGCTGCCCGCGCTGCTCAAC
>CAYWUA010000048.1:0-12194 GCA_964461385.1 uncultured Oscillospiraceae bacterium | reverse complement strand
TGGCAAAGACTTGCCAGTAATCCAAAGCTATGTGCGCTCTCCGCGCTGCGTTTCCACCTCCCTGGGCTCTTCGCCCGGCTAATTTTTCGGATGAACAATCCCTTTGTCCGTCAATTGTTACAATTATGTCAAGCGTCACATTTTGTCAATGTTACTTTTTGTCAATTGTAGCATACTCTTTTTGTAAGGTCAATACATTTTCCAAATTTATCCCAGCTACATGATGGAAATGCGCAGAACAGCGTGAGAGCGTCTTTACAATCAGCTCGGGACTCCTCTGCGATAAGTATTCGGGACCGGCATACTATGTCATTGTTGTTCATTCGCCATGGACGCGCCATCTTTCTTTGCTGATGTCCTCATTCCACCATACGAAAGGGAGCGGACGCAGTTTTGCCATAATAAGAACAGGGCGCTGCGAGGGGATGAACCTCTTCGCAACGCCCTGTTACGTTATCTGACTTTGATGCAGCTGCTCACTGTTCCCGGAAGGTGATCTCGCCGGTAGCTGGGTTCATCGTGTCCACGATGGCCAGGGACTCAAGCTGGATACCAGTCGAGCGGATGATGCGGCCGCCGTCCTGAAACCCCTTCTCCACGCAGATACCGATGCCCTCCACGGTGGCCCCTGCCTCCTGCACCAGCTGGATCAGGCCCTGGAGGGCGCAGCCGTTGGCCAGGAAGTCGTCAATAATGAGGACGTGGTCCTCCGGGCCGATGAACTTCTTAGACACGACGACATCGTACACCCGCTTATGCGTAAAACTCTGGACCTTGGTGGAATAGACCTCTCCGGAGAGGTTGATGCTCTGGGATTTTTTCGCAAACAGCACGGGGACATCAAAACACTCGGCCACGACACAGGCGATGCCAATGCCGCTGGCCTCGATCGTCAGAATCTTATTGATCGGCTTATCCTTAAATAGGCGCTTGAATTCCTTTCCCATCTCGTGAAACAGTTCTACGTCCATCAGGTGATTGAGGAAACTGTCCACCTTCAGCACGCCGCCCTCTGCGATGATGCCATCCTTGCGAATGCGATCTTCCAAGAGTTTCATACCGTTGCTCTCCTTCTTCTGTGCGGGCGCCGGACGGCTGCCCGGAGAATCAAAATAAGATATTGTTATTGTATCATACTTCTGTCCCACTGTCATGCCATCCGTCTGATTTTTCCGCTCACTTTCGACTTTTTTTGACCAGCATTCCCTGTCTGTCAGGCGCGCTTAAGCGGTCTGCTGCCGCCCGGCGTGGTCAATGGTGTATTCTCCCTCCAGCAGCAGCTCGGAGACGGTGCAAAACTGGTATCCCTGTCCCTGAAGGCTGGAAATAATCTCGGGCAGAGCCTCCGGCGTATGCAGTGCCGCGTTATGAAAGAGGATGATGGAGCCCGGCTCTACACGCTCAAGGACGCGCTGGGAGATCTCCGTCGCGGACAGCTCCTTCCAGTCCAAACTGTCCACGTCCCACTGGATGGGTTCCATCCCGATAGAGCGGATGGCGTTGATCACCTGATCATTGTAGTCTCCGTAGGGACAACGGATCAGGGTGGGGCGCACACCGGTAATGTCTTCGATCTTGTCGTTGCAGGCCTCCAACTCCGCGATGACCTCTTCCGGAGTACACTGGGTCAGATAGGGATGGGTGTCCGAGTGGTTCTGGATGGAGTGCCCCGCCTCGGCGAGTGCCTGAACCGACTCGGGATACTTCTCCACCCAATCGCCCACGACAAAAAAAGTGGCCGTCACGTTGTACTCACCCAGAATCTCAATCAGCTGCTCGGTGTCCTCGTTGCCCCAGGCGGCGTCAAAGGTGAGCGCGGCCACCTGTTCGGTACGCGCGACGCTGTAGATGGGCAGCTGCCGCTCTGTCGCCGCGGCCCCCACCACGTCGGGATGGTTCACCAGCCAGAACATGACCGCCGCGATGAGCAGGCAGCCGAGCACCGTCAGCAGCCGGCGGCGCAGAATGAAGATCTTCACGTTCCACTCCCCTTTCCTTACGGCACTGTATGCCGCGGGAGGGGAAAACATGTCTTCTATTCCGGAAAGCGCAGCGTGACCGTCCGCCCGGGGACGCCCAGCTTTGCGCCCGGAAAGACGGCGGCCGCCTCGCCCAGAAAGTCTTCCGGGCGGCTGAGGGAGGGGCTGAAATGGGTCAGCCACAGCTCCTTTGCCCCGCTCTCGCGGGCGATGCGCGCCGCCTCACGGAAGGTCATGTGACAGGTCTCTTTCGCCTTGGACAGCTTGTCCTGCTCGCCGTACATCCCCTCGCAGATGAGCAGGTCAGCCCCCCCGGCCGCCCGGTACAGCGGCTTGACCGGCCGGGTATCGGTGGCATAGACCAGTCGGATGCCGGGGCGCGGCGGGCCGAGCACCTGGTCGGGCGTATAGCCGTCCACGCACTCTCCCTGCTGCAGGCGTTTCCAGAGCGGCTTGGGAATGCCGGCGGCGAGGGCGCGCTGGGGATCAAACTTTCCACGGCGCGGCACCTCCACCCGGTAGCCAAGGCAGGGCACCGTGTGGCGCACCGGAAAGGCGGTCAGCTCCCAGTCCCCTAGAGGGATGGTCTGTTCCTCCCCCTCCTCCAGCTCGATCGGCCAGACGGGGAAGGCCAGCTCCGGGGCGATCACTTTGACCGCCTCGAGCAGGCGGGCCGTCCCTCTCGGGCCGATAAGTGTCACCGGCTCGGTGCGCTCCATATTGCCCATGGTCAGCAGCAGGCCGGGCAGGCCGGCGGTGTGGTCGGCGTGCAGGTGGGTCAGGCAGATGGTATCCAGATTCTTAAAAGACCAGCCAGCGGCGCGGGCAGCGATCTGGGTGCCCTCTCCCGCGTCGATGAGCAGGCTGCGACCGTTGCAGCGCAGTACAAGCGAGGTGAGCCACCGCCCGGGCAGGGGCATAGTCCCCCCTGTCCCCAGCAGGCAGACATCCAGCATGTTCTCTGGCCTCCTCTCTGCTAAATCTTAGAATAACATTATATAACAAAACACCCGCCGCTGGCAACCGCAGATTGCCAGCGGCGGGGAGATGGAACTGCAATACGGACCGGAAGTCCGGTTTACGCGGCGACGAGAGAGATCTTCCCTTCCAGCACCGTGGCGCTCAGATGGGTGATCTGGCGGTCGTAGTGCTCGATCAGCTTAAGGGCAATCGTGTCCTCCAGCTCGCGCTGGATCAGGCGGCGCAAGTTGCGCGCGCCATAAGTCAGCGAATAGGACTTGTGGGTCAGGTAATCTACCAGCTCGTCGTCCCAGGTGAAGTCGATCCCCTTCTCCTGGAGGGACTGGCGCAGCTCGCGCAGCATGATGCCGGTGATGCCCTTGAAGTTCTCCTCGCTGAGGTGGTTGAAGTAGACAATCTCGTCCACACGGTTGAGGAACTCCGGGCGGAGAAAGGACTGGAGCGCCTTGAGGGCGCGGTCCTTATCCTGCTCGTCGGCGGTGCGCCCAAAGCCGACACTGCCGTTCTTGCTCGCGCTGCCGGCGTTGGAGGTCATGACAATAACGGTGTTTTCAAAGTTAACCTTCCGGCCGTGCGCATCGGTGATATGGCCATCGTCCAAAATCTGCAGCAGGATATTGAGCACGTCGGGGTGCGCCTTCTCGATCTCGTCAAAAAGGATGACGGAGTAGGGCTTGCGGCGAATCTTCTCCGTCAGCTGGCCCGCCTCGTCATAGCCGACATAGCCGGGAGGGGAACCGACGATCCGGGAGACGGAGTGCTTCTCCATAAACTCGGACATGTCCAGCCGGATGAGGGACTCCGGACTGTTGAACAGATCCTGCGCCAGCTGCTTGACCAGCTCAGTCTTGCCAACGCCGGTGGAACCGACGAAGATGAAGGACACCGGCTTATGCTTGGGCGAGATGCCGACACGGTTGCGGCGGATGGCGCGGGTGACGGCTCCCACCGCCTCGTCCTGGCCGATGATGTGCTCTTTCAGGCGCTCATCCAGCTTGCTCAGGCGGGAGAACTCCTCTTCCTGGATACGGCTGGCGGGGATGCCGGTCCACAGCTCGATCACGCGGGCCAGATTTTCCAGCTCCAGCTGCGGGCGGCCTGCCGCCTCGAGCGTCTTCTGCTCGGCGTCAAGCTGCAGCTCGGTGCTGCGCAGGTAGGCGATGCGCTCATAGGCGCGGTTGTCCTCCGGAGCGTTTTGGATCTCCATCCGCTCTTGGCGCAGCTGGTCAATCTGGTGGCGCAGCTCCTCGCTCTGCCGGTCCATGCGGGCCAGACGGTCCTGCTTCTGGACGGGGTCCATCTCGCTGTTGTTCTGCAGGCTGGCGCGCTCACTGTTCAGGTTGCCCAACTGCTGGCGGCAGCGGGACTGCTTCTGCTCGTTTTCTTTCAGGCGGCTGGAGCGCTGGGCGCTCTGCTGGTCCTGGGAGGCGAGAATCAGCTCCCGCTCCTTGGCCAGGTCCGCGCGCTCCTTGTCAATGGCGGCCAGGCGGGCCAGGTTCTTGTTGTGCAGATTGACGTCAGAACAGGACTCATCGATCAGGTCGATCGCCTTGTCCGGCAGGTAACGGTCAGTGATATAGCGCTCTGAGAGCAGCACCGCCTGGCGAAGCATCGCGCGGGGGATCTCCACCTGATGGTAGCTCTCATAGTAGTAAGCGATTCCCTCGAGGATGCGCACGGAGTCGTCCACCGAGGGCTCCGGCACATTGACCGGCTGGAACCGGCGCTCGAGCGCGGCGTCCTTTTCGATATACTTGCGGTATTCGTTATAGGTGGTCGCGCCGATCACCTGAATCTCCCCGCGGCTGAGGGCCGGCTTGAGGATATTGGCCGCGTTCATCGACCCCTCCGCGTCGCCCGCGCCGACGATGTTATGGACCTCGTCGATGACGAGAATGATATTGCCGATCTTCTTGACCTCTTCGATCAGACCCTTCATCCGGCTCTCAAACTGCCCGCGGAACTGGGTGCCGGCGACCAGCGCCGTCAGGTCCAGGAGGTAGACCTCCTTGTCCGCCAGCTTATAGGGCACCTGGCCGGAGGCAATGCGCATGGCGAGCCCCTCCGCGATTGCCGTCTTGCCCACGCCGGGCTCGCCGATCAGGCAGGGGTTGTTCTTCTGCCGGCGGTTGAGAATCTGCATCACGCGGGCGATCTCCTCGTTGCGGCCGATCACCTCGTCCAGCTTGCCCTCCCGGGCGCGCCGGGTGAGGGAGATGCAGTAGTTCTCCAGGAATTTGCGCTTAGGCCCTTTCCCGTTCTGGCGGGGCTCCTTGCCTCCCTCACTGCGGGAGACAGAGTTTTCCTCCTTTGGCTGCTGATTTGAGCCAAAGAGGCGGTTGAGGAAGGGAAAGGTGGCGGTCTTGCCGTCCTCCTCCTCACGGTTTTCTTCATCGCCGTCCGGATTCTGGCTCTCCATCAGGGCCTCCATGGCCTCCGGGCCGCCAAAGGCAGACATCATATCGTTATTAAGGTTATCGAGGTCATCCTCTGTGATGCCCATCTTTTTGAGCAGGTCATCCACCGGCTTGATGCCCATCGCGCTGGCGCACTTGAGGCAGTAGCCCTCGTTTTTCGTCTCGCCGTTTTCCATCCTGGTTAAAAAGATGACGGCCATATTTTTATGACATTTTGAACACAGTACTGGCTGCATATATAGTTCTCCTTCAACGGGCCGCTGCGCGGCCCTCTTCAATTCCATGGCAATACTACCACGAAATTGTGAACAAATCTTAGCGGCTGCAAATATTTTTGGAGGAAAACACTGCTTTTATCCCGATAGCCGCTACACACCCGCCGGGCTGATAGCGGAAAACAGGTTCAGCAGTGCGCTGCTCTGGACGCTCTCCTGCGCGATCAGTCCGGTGCCGACGGCCAGCGAACAGAGCACAGCCAACATGATCACGCCCTTGATCAGGCCGCAGACACCGCCGAGCGTCTTGTTGAGAAAGCGCAATCCCGGCAGCGTGGCAGCCAGATTGAGCACTCCCGTCAGCAGCCGACCCAGCAGCATAATGAGGAAGAATGCGACCAGGTAGACCACCAGCCAGGCTACCGACTGTGCCAGCGCCGCCGAAATAGCGGTGCCGATGCTCTCCACGCTGTTGCCGACGGTCTCGGAGACGGCTCCGGCAAAGTGCTGGTAGAAGTCCGACTGGACCATCTGTCCTAGCAGACCGTCCTCGCCGAGCAAGGGCGTAAGATCTAAGATATCCTGCTCTGCGCTGTCGGACGGCAGCGTGCCGGCCTCGCCAAGCGTGTCCTCCAACTGGAGCTGGATACTGCTCTCAAAGGCGGGCTGGAATATTTGCGCCACGGTGGGCGAGAGCGCGTCGGCCGCCATCTGCGCCCCGATCAGGGCAACAATCGCTGTCACCAGTCCACAGACGGTCAGGATCATTCCCCGCCGGATGCCGGATAGGACAAAGAGCAGCAGGGCGATCAGAATAACAATGTCAAACAGATTCATAACACAGGACCTCTTTTCCAGGGTGGACCCGCCGGCTCAGGGCAGATAGACGCGCGCCGTCTCCTCCATCACGAGGAAGACCGAACCGTCGCTGCGCACAAACGCCTGCCGGATCCCATCAGTGTTTTCCAATACGGCATATGCTTCCAGATCACTGGTGTAGATGGTGAGGGTATTGCTGGTGAGCACGGCGATATACCGTCCCGCCGCAGTGACGGAGAGCACCTCTTCCGTGAGATTCAGCGTCCCGGTCACCTGTCCCTGCTGGTCAATGACGAAGAGTTGGCCGACGGCCGAGGCGCTCGAACGGCTGAGATACTCCACCGCAAAGCCCTCCCCTTGCAGCGAATAGGCCTGCAGGTAGAGCGAGGACTCGCTCCAGCTGGCCAGCTCCTGGCACTGCTCATCGAGCAAGCGCATCCCGCGCCGCTCCTGGAGCCAAATCCCGTCGGCGTCCCAGAGCAGATCCAGCGGCAGCGTCCCGTCGAAGGAGATAGAGGATATCTCTGTCCCGTCCGCGCAGCTATAGACCGTCACGGCGCTGGTAAATTCCGTCCCCTCCTGCCCAATCGTCACCACGGCGAGGGACCGGTTGTCCGGCGAGACCGCAGCGTCATAGACAAAACGGGAGGAGATATTTTCCGTCACCACCGGTTCCTGGTCGGCGTTGTAGACCGTCACTGCTCCTTTATAGCCCGAAGCCTGCTCTACCACGGCCAGCCAGCCGGCGTCATTCACCCGGGCGGAGAGGATGGCCAGGTCAGACTGCGTCTCATAATGCCAGAGCAGCTCCCGCGCCGAGAAGAGATAGAGGTTTCCCCCACCGGAATCGTAGAGGACGGCGTAGCTACCAGCCGTCTGCGCCACCGGCTCGCTGAGACTGAGTGTCAGGTCCTCATAGACCGAGCCGCTGCCGGAATAGATCTGGGCGGTGTTGCTGCTGTACGCCAACAGGTTATCTCCCAGCGCGGCGTAGCGTCCGCCGGTATAGCGGTCGATGAAGAAGTCGGCTCCCTGGCCGTCCTCGCTGCGCTCCAGGGCATAGTAGGTCAGATAGCGCGCGAGCGCGTCCAGATTGATCTCGTCCCGGTGCAGGACCAGCAGGACGCCCGCCACCACCAGCAACAGGCTGAGCACCACGGTGAGCACCCGCAGCAGGATGCGCAGCGGCGCGGGCGCCCGCCGCTTCTCCGCGCGGGATTCAGATGTGGTCTTTTTTTCAGACATGCACTCACTCCTCCGGATCGGTATCCAAACCTACCGGCTCACGGTACCAGAGTTTGGTCATATACAGCCCGCCGGGCGGCACGGTGGGGCCGGCCTCCACGCGGTTGCCGCGGCGGAGAATCTCACCGATCTCCTCCGCCGTCAGCTTGCCCTCGGCCGCGTAGAGCACGGTGCCCACCATAATGCGGACCATATTATAGAGAAAGCCATTGGCGCACACGCGCAGGGTGATCAGGTCGCCCGAGCGCTCTACGTCAAAGTAGTACACGGTGCGGACCGTGGAGCGGACATTGGTCCCCACGTCGCGCACGGCGGCAAAGTCATGTGTGCCGACAAATACGGCGGCCGCACGGGCCATCACCGCCTCGTCCAGGCGTTTTGGATAAAAATACGCCCGGTTTACAAAAAAGGCGTTGCGGATCCTGGAGTTATAGACCTGATAGGTGTACTCCTTTTTCAGGCAGGAGCCGATGGCGTTAAATCCCTCCGACACCTCGCGCGCGGAGACCACTACGATGTCCTCCGGCAGCCGGGCGTTAAAGGCCAGCGGCATCCGCTCGCAGGGGATGGTGGAGACCGTGCGGAAGTTGGCGATATAGACCCGCGCGTGCACCCCCGCATCCGTCCGCCCGGCGCCGGTAAAGCGGACCGGATGTCCCACCACCTTACCCACCGCCTGCTCCAGTGTCTCCTGGACGGTGGCGGCATTCTTCTGAATCTGCCAGCCGTGGTAGGCAGTGCCGACGTACATCAATTGCAGGGCGATATTGCGCGCCGGGCGCTCCCCAGCGCCGCTCACAGCCCAAACCCCAGCGCGAGCACGGACACCGCCGCGAGCAGGCCCCCGCCGATGGCGAAGGCGGCGGCGTCGATCTGGGCATAGGTGAGCTGGCGCATCCGGGTGCGGCCCTCGCCGCCGTGGTAGCAGCGGCACTCCATCGCGGTCGCCAGCTCATCAGCCCGGCGGAAGGCGGAGACAAAGAGGGGAACCAGCAGCGGCACAAGCGCCTTGGCCTTCTGGATCAGGTTACCGGAGTCAAAGTCCGCGCCGCGCGCCTTTTGGGCATTCATGATCTTGTCCGTCTCCTCAATCAGGTTGGGAATGGAGCGCAGGGCGATGGACATCATCATCGCCAGTTCGTGCACCGGCGCGTGCAGCCGCTTGAGCGGGCTGAGCAAGCTCTCCAGCCCGTCGGTGAGCAGGATGGGCGAGGTGGTATAAGTCATCAAAAAGGTGCCGGTAATGAGCATCATAATGCGCACAACCATGAAGAAGGCGGTACGGATGCCTCCCGTGGTGACATGCAGAAAGCCCCATTCCCACAGCAGCGTCCCGGTGCTGTTATAAAACAGGTTGAGCACGCCGGTGAAGATGAGGATGAAGAGCACCGGCTTCATCCCGCGCAGCACCGCCTTGGCCCCCACCTTGGACAGGCGGACGGACACGACCAGAAAAAGGAACAGCAAGCCGTAGCTGATAAAGCTCTGGGCGATAAAAAGCGCGGCGATATAGATGATGACCATCAGGATCTTGGTACGCGGGTCCAGACGGTGGACCACGGTATCGCCCGGGAAATACTGTCCGAGCGTGATGTCTCTGAGCACTCAGACCGCCCCCTTTCGCGCCAGCGCCACGAGGGCGTCCCTGGCCTCGTCCATGGTGTAGACGCAGTCGTCCTGGATCGGCAGGCCAAGTTCCTTCAGGCGCTGAAAGACCTGCGTCACCTGCGGCACGCCCAGCCCCATCTTCCGCAGCTCGGCGCTGTGAGCGAAGACCTCCCGCGGCGTTCCGGTGAAGGGCAGGCGGCCGTCGTTGACGACGACAATCCGGTCCACCGAGCGCGCAATCTCCTCCATCGAGTGGGAGACGAGGATGATAGTGGAGTTGTTGGACTCGTGGTAGGCGCGGATGTTGGCCAAAATCGCGTCCCGGCCCGTCGGGTCCAGTCCGGCGGTCGGCTCGTCCAGGATGAGCACCTCTGGCTCCATCGCGATGACGCCCGCGATGGCGACCCGGCGCTTCTGCCCGCCGGAGAGCTCAAAGGGCGACTTTTTCAGGTGCCGCTCCTTCAGGCCGACAAACTGCGCCGCCTGGCGGACACGCCGGTCAATCTCCTCCTCCGGGAGCTTCATATTTGTCGGGCCAAAGGCGATATCACGGTAGACCGTCTCCTCAAAGAGCTGGTACTCCGGGTACTGGAAAACCAGCCCGACGTGAAACTTCGCCTCGCGCACGCTCTGCTTACTCTCCCAGATGTCCCGGCCGCGCAGGAGCACCTGGCCGGAGGTAGGCTTGAGCAGGCCGTTGAGGTGCTGGATCAGGGTGGATTTGCCCGAGCCGGTGTGCCCGATGATACCGAGATACTCCCCCGGCCAGGCCTGAAAGTTGACCTCATGCAGCGCCTCATACTCAAAGGGCGTGCCCACGCTGTAGGTGCAGCTGAGGTCTCTTGTCTCTAAAATCGGTTCCAAATAATACTCCTCGCTTTTCCGGTACCGCTCCCCGGTCGGGATGCAGTCCTCTTTGGGGCGGGTTGTTCTCTTCTCAATGCGCCTGTAAGGCGTGGCAGATCGCCTGGGCGCACTCCTCGACGGACAGGGCGTCCAGCGGCACGTCCACCCCGGCCTGGCGAAGCTGATAGAGCAGCCCCACTGTGTCCGGCACGGTCAGCCCCAGCGCGCCCAGGCGCTCCACCTGCTGGAAGACCTCGCGCGGCGGGCCGTCGGCGACGATCTTGCCGTGATCCATCACGACCAGGCGGCCGGCCTGCGCAGCCTCGTCCATGTGATGGGTGATGAGCACGACGGTGACGCCGCGCTCCCGGTTGAGACGGACGATGGTCCGCATCACGTCCTCGCGCCCGATGGGGTCAAGCATGGCGGTCGGCTCGTCCAGGACGATGCAGCGCGGCTGCATCGCGATGACGCCCGCGATGGCCACGCGCTGCTTCTGGCCGCCGGAGAGGCGGTGCGGAGCGTGCTTGGCATACTTCTGCATCCCGACGAGGGCGAGGGCCTGGTCGACGCGCCGGCGGATCTCCTCCGGCGGGACACCCAGATTTTCCGGGGCAAAGGCGACGTCCTCTTCCACCACGTTGGCAACAATCTGGTTGTCCGGGTTCTGAAAAACCATGCCGACGGTGCGGCGGATGTCCAGCAGGCGGTTGTCGTCAGCGGTGTCGATGCCGTTGACGTAGACCGCGCCGCCGCTGGGCAGGAAGATGGCGTTCATATGTTTGGCCAGCGTGCTTTTGCCCGAGCCGTTATGCCCCAAAATAGCCACAAAACTGCCCGGGGCGATGTTCAGCGTCACGCCGTCGAGCACCAGCGGCGCGTCCTTGGGGGCGTCCGGATAGGCGAAGGTGACGTCTCTTGTCTCAATCAGATCGGTGTGCTTCAATTTGCTCTCCCCTTCTCTTGCGCTCCATCAGCGCGGGGCAATCCAGCGGCCGGTCGAGCCGCAGGGCAGCGCCAGGCCGCTCTCTGTCACCGGCAGGCCGAGCTCATCGCACTCTGCATGCCCGCCGCGCGGTTTCGTCAGCAGGGTGTCGAGCAGATAGCGCAGGACGGACGGAGCCAGGCCGGTGGTATAGGAGTTGATGAGGAAAAACAGCGGCCGGTCGCTGAGCACCTGCACCGCCAACTCGAGGAAGGGGTACAGATTGTCCTCCAGCTTCCAGACCTCGCCGGAGGGGCCGCGCCCGTAGGAGGGCGGGTCCATGATGACGGCGTCATAGCGCCGGCCGCGGCGAATCTCCCGCTCGACAAACTTGGCGCAGTCGTCCACGATCCAGCGGATGGGAGCCCCCTCCAGGCCGGAGAGGCGGGCGTTCTCCCGCGCCCAGGCGACCATGCCGCGCGCGGCGTCCACATGGCACACGCTCGCGCCCGCCGAGGCGCAGGCCACCGTCGCCCCGCCGGTGTAGGCAAAGAGATTGAGCACCTGTACCGGACGGCCCGCCGCGCGAATCTGCGCGCGGGCAAAGTCCCAGTTGACCGCCTGCTCCGGGAACAGGCCGGTATGTTTGAAGTTCATTGCGCCGATGCGGAAGGTGAGACCATCGTAATGAATCTGCCAGTGCTCCGGCAAGCTCCCCTTCTCCCAGTGGCCGCCGCCCGTCCTGGAGCGGCTATATCGGCCGTCCGGGCACTTCCACTCCCGGCGGCGGCGCGGCGTATTCCAAATCGCCTGCGGGTCGGGGCGGATCAGGGTGGTCTTCCCCCAGCGCTCCAGCTTCTCCCCCGCGCCGCAATCGATCAATTCATAGTCTGTCCAGCGGTCCGCAATCCACATGCATGTCCCTCTCTCACCGGCGCGCTGCAAGATGGCGGCGCCATGTAACCTCCGGCACGCGGGCCGGTTTTGAAATTCAGTACCGTTTATTTTAACATTTTACCGCCGGGGCCGTCAATGTATGAAGTGTGAATTCCCGCGCCGTGGCGCTGCTCCGCTCGTCTAAATTGCCGGGTGCGCCTGGTATTCCCCACATGTTTCCGTGCGGCGCAGCAAAAAAGTCAGGCAGATCCTCTGAGATTTG
>CAYWUA010000047.1:0-12266 GCA_964461385.1 uncultured Oscillospiraceae bacterium | reverse complement strand
CAAACTCGGTGAGACCTTTTTTGACACGCTGGGGCCGGACCAGTCAAAACTGGTCCGGCCCGTTGTTGCCTGTCCTGTGTTCCCGCCGTCCCGGCGGTGGAAAGGAGAGCGTCCATGAAAAAACTCCTACGCTATCTGCGCCCCTACCGCCGTGAGAGCGTACTCGGCCCGCTCTTCAAGCTGCTTGAGGCGTCCTTTGAGCTCTTTGTCCCGCTGGTGATCGCCGATCTGGTGGACGTGGGCATCGCCAGCGCCGATGTCCCGGCGATCTGGCGGATGTGCCTGCTGCTCATCGCCCTCGGGGTGATCGGGCTGGTCTGCTCCATCACCGCTCAGTACTTCGCCGCCCGGGCGGCGGTGGGCTTTGCCACCGAGCTGCGGCGCGACCTCTTTGCCCACATCCAGAGCCTGTCTTACGCCGAGCTGGACACGGTGGGCACGCCGACGCTCATCAACCGCCTCACGACCGACGTGAATCAGGTGCAGTCGGGAGTCAATCTGGTATTGCGCCTCTTCCTGCGCTCGCCCTTTATCGTCTTCGGCGCGATGGTGATGGCCTTTACGATCGACTTTGACGCCGCGCTGGTCTTTGTAGTGGCGATTCCGCTGCTGTGCGCGGTGGTCTTCGGCGTGATGATTGCCAGCATCCCCCTCTACCGCCGCGTGCAGGAGGGGCTGGACCAGCTCACCCGCCTCACGCGGGAGCACCTCACCGGCGCGCGCGTCATCCGTGCCTTCAACCGCCAGGCGGACGAGCAGCGCTCCTTTGCCGCCGCCAGCGACGCGCTCGTGCGCGGCCAGCTCTTTGTCGGCAAGATCTCGGCGCTGATGAACCCGGCGACCTATGTCATTGTGAACCTCGCCATCGTCGCCCTGCTCTGGACGGGCGCGCTGCGGGTGGACTCCGGCGCACTCAGCCAGGGCGACGTGATCGCGCTGGTGAACTATATGTCCCAGATCCTAGTGGAACTCATCAAGCTGGCAAACCTCATCCTCTCCGTCACCCGCGCCCTCGCTTGCGCCCGGCGGATTGAGGGAGTGCTCGACCTCGCGCCCTCCTTGCGCGAGGCGCCGGACGCCCAGCGCGCCCCCCACGCCGCCGCGGGGGAGGAGAAGGTCGCCTTTGACCACGTCTCCTTCGCCTATTCCGGCGCGCAGGCCAATGCCCTGGACGACATCGACTTCACTGTCCGCCGCGGCGAGACGGTGGGTATCATCGGCGGCACCGGCAGCGGCAAGAGCACGCTGGTCAATCTGATTGCCCGTTTCTACGACGCGACGGAGGGGACCGTCCGGGTGGACGGGCGTGACGTGCGCACACACCCGCTCGAAGCGCTGCGCAGCCAGACCGGCATCGTGCCGCAGAAGACCGAACTCTTCAAGGGCACCATCGCCGACAACCTCCGCTGGGGCAATCCCAACGCGGACGAGCGGGCGATGGAGGCGGCGCTGGAGACCGCCCAGGCCCTCGACTTCGTCCGCGCGCGCGGCAAGGGGCTGGAGAGCTGGGTCACCCAGGGGGGCAAGAACCTCTCCGGGGGCCAGCGCCAGCGCCTGGCGATCGCCCGGGCGCTTGTCCGGCGGCCGGAGATTCTGATTTTGGACGACAGCGCCTCCGCCCTGGACTACGCCACCGACGCCAATCTCCGCAGGGCGATCCGCTCGCTGGAGGGGGGGATGACGGTGTTCATCGTCTCCCAGCGCACCGCCAGCGTCTGGAACGCCGATCAGATCCTTGTCCTGGACGACGGGCGGCAGGTGGGCCTCGGCACGCACGAGGAGCTGCTGGCCACCTGCCCGGTCTATCAGGAGATCTACCGCTCCCAGTTCGGAAAGGAGGGGGCGTAAATGGAACAGGTATACAACACCCGGGACACGCTGAAAAAGATCTGGACCTTCCTGCGCCCCTATAAGCTGCTCGCTGCCGCCTCGGTCGTCTGCGCGGCGCTCACGGTGGTGCTGACGCTCTATCTCCCCATCCTGACCGGCGAGGCGGTCAACTGCATCGTCGGCCCGGGCGCGGTGGACTTTGCCGGCCTCGTGCGCTTGCTGGTGCAGATGGGGGTGGTGATCGCCCTCACCGCCCTCTTCCAGTGGCTGATGAACCTCGCCAACAACCGCATCACCTTCTGCGTCGTGCGTGACATCCGTGAGCAGGCCTTTGACCGCCTAGCGGAGCTGCCGCTGCGCTATCTGGACAGTCACGCCCACGGCGACATTCTCAGCCGCATCATCGCCGACGTGGACCAGTTCTCCGATGGGCTGCTGATGGGCTTCACGCAATTCTTCACCGGCGTGCTCACCATTCTGGGCACCCTGGTCATCATGCTCAATATTCACGCTGGCATCGCCCTGGTGGTCATCTTGCTCACTCCCATGTCCTTCCTGGTGGCTGCCTTCATCGCCAAGCAGACCTACTCCATGTTCAAGCTCCAGTCGGAGACGCGCGGGGAGCTGACCGCCCACATCGACGAGATGATCGGCGGAGCGAAGGTGGTGCAGGCCTTCGGCCGTGAGCGCGCGTCGCAGGAGCGCTTTGATGAAATCAACAGCCGCCTGCGCGATTGCAGCCTGCGCGCGACCTTCTTTTCCTCCCTTACCAACCCGGCCACCCGCTTTGTCAACAGCATGGTCTATGCCGCTGTCGCCATTGTCGGGGCACTGTCCGCCCTCGGCGGGGGAATCACAGTTGGCGCGCTCACCTCCCTTCTGAGCTATGCCAACCAGTACACCAAGCCGTTTAACGAGATCTCCGGCGTGGTGACCGAGCTGCAAAATGCCATTGCCTGCGCCGCGCGCGCCTTTGAGCTGATGGAAGCGGAACCGCAGACGCCGGACGCGCCGGACGCGGCTGTGCTGGAACACGTGCGCGGGGCGGTGGCGCTGCAAAGTGTGGACTTTTCCTACCGCCCGGATCAGGAGCTGATCCGGGACCTGAATCTCGCTGTCCGGCCTGGACAGCGCGTTGCCATCGTCGGCCCTACCGGCTGCGGCAAGAGCACGGTGATCAACCTGCTCATGCGCTTTTACGACGTGGACGGCGGGTCCATCTCGGTGGACGGGCATGACATCCGCTCCGTTACCCGCGACAGCCTGCGCGCGAGTTACGGCATGGTCCTCCAAGAGACCTGGCTCAAAACGGGCACTGTCCGGGAGAACATCCTCTTCGGCCACCCGGAGGCTGCCGAGGAGGAGATGGTCGCCGCCGCGAAGGCGGCCCACGCCCACAGCTTTATCCGCCGCCTTCCCCAGGGCTATGACACCCCCATCAGCGAGGACGGCGGCAACCTCTCCCAGGGGCAGAAGCAGCTGCTGTGCATCGCCCGCGTGATGCTCAGCCTGCCGCCCATGCTGATTTTGGACGAGGCCACCAGCTCGATCGATACGCGCACCGAGATCCGCATCCAGCAGGCCTTTGCCCGCATGATGCAGGGGCGCACCAGCTTTATCGTCGCTCACCGTCTGGCCACGATCCGGGAAGCGGACCAGATCCTTGTCATGCGCGACGGAAAGATTGTCGAGCAGGGGAAGCACGACGAGTTGCTCGCGCGCGGCGGCTTTTATGCCGAGCTCTATCACAGCCAGTTTGCGCGCTTTTAATCCGCAGAGAGAGCGGGCAGGGGAGTTCTGAACGGAGTCCTCTGCCCGATATTTTTCGCTCCGCCGCTCCCTCGACGTTTTACAAAGCCGGTCACCAGGCGGGCGTTTTCCGCCAGGTCGGACCGGGAGATCTCCAGATAGCTCTGTGCATAGCGGCACATGAAAAAACACCCCTTCTCTCTGGTTCGGGACCAGTATAGAGAAGGGGCGCATCACCGCGCGCACACTCCGGCATCAAAATCGCATCTGATACGGAGCGCGGCGGGGAAATTTGGGTAAACTGTACTCAGCGGTGTGCGCGCTCAAAGTGCTCCATGAAGCTCACCAGAGCCTGCACACCCTCGTAGGGCATGGCGTTGTAGATGCTCGCGCGCATGCCGCCCACCGTCCGGTGTCCCTTGAGGTTGGCCAGGCCGGCGGCAGAGGCCTCCCGGACAAACTCCGCATCCAGCGCGGCGTCGCCGGTGACAAAGGGCACGTTCATCAGAGAGCGGTCCTGCGGGACCACGGTGCCGTGGAAGAGGGAGGATTGGTCGAGATAGTCGTAGAGCAGCCTGGCCTTGCGTTCGTTGCGCGCGCGCATTTCTTCCAGGCCGCCCAGGCGGCGGAGCCACTGGAACACCTTTCCGCAGATATAGATGCCGTAGCAGGGGGGCGTGTTGTACATCGAGCCGTTGTCTGCGTGTGTCTTGAAGCGCAGCATGGTCGGCGTGCCGTCGAGCACGTCCTCCGTGATGAGGTCCTCCCGGATAATGGAGATGACCACGCCGGCCGGGCCGATGTTCTTCTGCACGCCGCCGTAGATGATGCCGTACCGGCTCACATCCATCGGCTCGGACAGGAAGCAGGAGGAGACGTCCGCCACCAGCGGCTTGCCCTTGGTGTCGGGGAGGGTGTGGAACTTGGTGCCGTAGATCGTGTTGTTCTCACAGATATAGACATAGTCCGCCTCGGGCGAGATGGGGAGGTCGGAGCAGTCCGGGATGTAGGAGAAGGTCTTGTCCTCCGAGGAGGCGACCTTGTTGGCCGTGCCGAAGAGCTTGGCCTCCTGCCAGGCCTTCTTGGCCCACTGGCCGGTGACGATATAGTCTGCCACGCGGTTTTTCATCAGGTTCATCGGGATCATCGCAAACTGCTGGCTTGCGCCGCCCTGCAAAAACAGGACCTTGTAGTTCGACGGGATCCCCATCAGCTCGCGCAGGTCCGCCTCGGCCTGGTCGATGATCTCCTGGAACATCTTGGAGCGGTGGCTCATCTCCATCACGGACATGCCGCAGCCGTGATAGTCCAGCATCTCCCCGGCTGCCTCGCGCAGTACTTCCTCCGGCAAAACAGCCGGCCCGGCGGAAAAATTCCAAATACGGCCCATATTGATTCCTCCCTTGCTTTCGATCCGATTCGCCCTCCGCCGCGCCCGAGGGGCCGGGATGGGGCAAAACAGTGTCCTTCTCTATCATACCACGCGCGTCAAGAGGGTGCGAGACCGGATCAGAGCGGGAAAAAGAGGTTAATTTTGCGAAATCAGAGGGAAGATCTGTAGATATTTGTCGCATGTTGTGTTATGATACTATGAGAGTTTTCTTGGCTGCATACATCACCGCCGGAAGGAGGAGCGCAGATGCAGCTGCAGATATGTGCCGTCGCCCGTTCGCTGGGTCAGAGCACAGAGGAATACAGCCCCGCCGCCTCGCACGGCCTGTCCGTCCGATGGGTCTGGGGGGAGGGGGATGGCAGCCCTGCCCACCCGCATGCGCTGGAGGTCTCGGTGCGCAATACCGCCGCCGGGGACTGGCGCGGCGTGTTGCACCTCCGGCTGCTTGCCCCGCAGGACAGTCCGCGCTTTTTCCTGCCCGGCTTTCTCTACGGGACGAACGGCGGAGAGCGCCCGCTGTCAGTGCCGCATCAATTTCCCCGGATTCGCAGCGAGCGAGATCAGCCCGCCTCTCCCTGGTGGATGATGCAGGCCAACCGCCTGGCCGCGCCGGCCGTCTTCCTCTATGACCGGGGCCGCCTCTGGGGGTTTTCCGCCGGACCGTACTGGGTGCGGACCGCAGACGGGCGCCGGCGCGCCTGGACAAACTGCCCGGAGGAGGCCGGAGTGGAATTTGACCGTTTTGCCGGCTACAGCTGCGCCGTGGACTGCACCCAGCCTGGACAGGCGGGGCGGTTTGCCGCCCTGGGCTACACGCTCGGCCATGAGAACGCGCCTTGGCATTTTATTCAGGCGCGGCGGGTGTTGGAGCGTGCCCCGCTCTCGGAGGAGAACACCTTCCCGCTGCGCGCGGGGGAAGAGGTCTCTTTCCGTCTTATGGTCTACGATTACCCCGCCGGGGCGGAGACGGAGCTTGGCCCGGCGCTGCGCGCGGTCTATGCCGCCTATCATCAGCCGCCGCGCACGATCGCGGGGATGACCCTCCGCCGCGCGGCTGCCGACTTGGCGGAGGCCATCGCGCGCGACGCGTGGCTGCCAGAGGAGGAGTGCTATTCCGGCTTCGTGCGCGAGCGCCCGGACGGGACCGGGTTTGCCTATAACCGGATTCCCTCTCTGACCTGGACCAACGGGCTGACGGTGGCGGTCCCCGTGCTCTCTGCCGCGCTGCGCCTCGGGCGGGAGGAGATGCGCGCGCAGGCGATTGCCTGCATTGACCGGCTGCTCCGGAGCAGCCGGAACGGCCGCTCCGGTCTGCCGTACGAGACGGTGGACGCCGCCGGGCGCGCGAGCGTGCGCGGCTGGTGGTTTGACGGGATGCGCACCCCGGGGCACGCGGTCTACCTGAGCGGACAGGCCGCCTTCTACGCCCTCAAGGCGTGGCATCTGGAGCGGACGCAGCGGGGCTGTGAGCATCCGGAGTGGCTCGCCTTTGCCTACGGAATTGTTCGGCATCTGGCAAGTCAGCGCAACTCGGACGGGGAGTATCCCTTCATCTGTTCGGAACAGACGGGCGCGGCGCTGGAGTACGATGCGATGGGAAGCTGCTGGGCGCTGGCTGCGGCGGCCTACTATTGCTATCTGACCGGCGATCGGGAGGACCTGGACGGCCTGCTCGCCAGCGAGCGGCACTACTACCGTACCTATGTGCGGCGTATGGAGTGCTACGGCGGCCCGCTGGACACTGACAAAGCGGTGGACTCGGAAGGCGTGCTGGCCTATCTGCGCGCGGTGCGCTATCTGCATGCCGTCACCGGCGAGGCGGAGCTGCTGGAGCACATGCGTGACGGGCTGGAATACGAGTTTTCCTTCCGGTTTGGCTATTGCGTGCCGATTCGCGTCCCGCCGCTGTCCCGGTTGGGCTGGTCTACCTCCGGCGGGAGCATCACTTCCGTGGCCAACCCGCACATTCATCCGATGTCCTGCACCGTGACTGACGAGTTGCTGTACTACGCGGCGCAGACCGGGGATGACTATGCGGCCTCCCGTGCGCATGACACGGTGCTCTGGGGATGTCAGACCTACAACACCCGCGACGGGGAATATGACTACGGCCGGCGCGGCTGGATGTCCGAGCGGTTCTGCTACAGTCCGGGGTTGCTGGTGGAGCGGTATCCGGACGGGGCGCCGGCGAGCACATGGTTTGCCCTGATGCCCTGGGCGGCTGGAAGTGTACTGGAAGGGCTGACTGGCACGGCCTGGGGATGGCAGTGGCAGGACAGCAAATGACAGCGTGCCCGGCATCTGACAGCCGGAAAGAAATACATTGCGGAAAGTGGGGACAAGTCCAATGAGTCCTGGCACGAAGAAAAAAATCGCTATCATCGCCGGCAGTGTGGCGGCGGTGGCACTGATCGCAGTCGCGGCGGTGCTCTATTCCCGCGGGGACCATCAGGGGCCGAGTATTCGCCTGCGCGAGGCGATTTCCGTCAGCTACGGGGAGCGCATCGGCCTGTATGACATCGTGCGCGCCGTCTCGGACGAGAGCGCCTATACCATCGCAATCACCTCCGGCGGCGAGGTGGCGGAGGACGGCCGCTCCACGCTGCTGGGACAGGTAGGCGTCATCGAGGTGGAGATCACCGCGACCGATGAATACGGGAACACCACCGTCCAGGTGGCGGAGGTGACCGTAGTAGACGACACGCCGCCGCGCATCCAGGCGGAGAGCCGCACGATTGAGGTGGGGGATGACACTGATTTTCTCAGCGGTGTCACCGCCGAGGACGAGGTGGACGGCGATCTGACCGCCCAGCTGCGCGTCGATCAGAGCCAGGTAGACACCACCCGAGCGGGGACCTATCCGCTCATCTACACCGTGACCGACAGCGCCGGAAATGAGGCGATTCTCCCCGTGGCGCTCACGGTGGTCAGCCCGGAGGCGCGCCAGATCACGCTGAGCCAGCAGGCACTGACGCTCGAGGGCAACGGACACTATCAGCTCGCAGCCAACGTCAGCCCCAGCGCCTGGTCAGGCAGTATCGAGTGGACCTCCAGCGACGAGAGCGTGGCGGTGGTCTTCGACGGGCTGATTACCTGGGTGGGACCGGGCAGCTGTACCATCACGGCCACGGCGGACGGGCAGAGCGCCGAGTGCCGTGTGACGTGCGGCTATGTCACCGTCTCCTCGATCCGGTTGAATCAGTCCATGCTGGAGCTGGAATATGGACAGAGCGAGCAGCTGCTCGCGACAGTGATTCCCTCCAACTGGTCTGGAGAGATCACTTGGTCCTCCAGCGATCCGGAGGTCGCCACGGTGGAGGACGGCGTGGTCACTGCCGTGGGGGACGGCACCTGCACAATCACCGCTACGGCGGAAGGACGGACCGCCTCCTGCTATGTCACCTGCACGATGCCGGAATTGGAGAGCCTGACGCTGCCGGAAAGTGAGATCAGCCTGAAGGTGGGCGAGTCCGTCACCATCACCCCGGATCTCACGCCGGAGGACTGGCCGGGCGAGCTGGTCTGGACTTCCAGCAATCCCAGCGTCGCCACCGTGACGCAGGACGGGAAGATCACGGCAGTCAGTGTCGGAAACTGTGACATCACGGTCACGGCAGGCGACCTGACAGCCACCGTTAACGTGGACTGCTGGCGTAGCCTTCTCGATGACTTGTTTGGCTTTGGCGACGGAAACGATGACACGAACGACGACGAGCCGGAGCCGGATGACGAGGAAGATCCGGACGACGAGGAAGAGCCGGACGGGGACGTGGAATAGGGAACACTGACGGCGACCGTTGGCGGCGGCTCATCCCAGCGGGCCATGAGATCAGCGAGAGGCAGTTCTCATGGCCCGCAGCGTCTTTCCAAACGGCAGGAGGGAGTCTATGCACATCACGATACCGGCTGCGGCCGCCCGGCTGCTGGCCCGGCTGAACGATCACGGATATGAAGCATACGTCGTCGGCGGCTGCGTCCGCGACGCGCTGATGGGACGCACCCCGCATGACTGGGACATCTGCACCGACGCGCTGCCGCAGCAGGTGAAGGAGGTATTTACCGGTCACGCCATCCACGATACCGGGATCCGGCACGGCACGGTGCTGGTAATGGAGCAGGGCGCGGGATATGAGATTACCACCTTCCGCGTAGATGGGGACTACTCCGACCACAGGCATCCGGACTGCGTTTCTTTCGTCCGCTCCCTGCGTGAGGACCTGGCCCGGCGCGATTTTACCGTCAACGCTATGGCCTATCATCCCGCCTCCGGCCTGGTAGATCTCTTTGGCGGACAGGCAGATCTCGCCTCCAGGCGGATCCGCTGCGTCGGCGATCCGTCCGAGCGCTTTGCAGAGGATGGACTGCGTATCCTGCGTGCACTGCGCTTTGCCGCGCGCTTTTGTTTCCAGGTAGAGGAGCGCACCGGCCAGGCGATGCGGGAGCAGCGAGCGCTGCTGGACTATATCGCCGCAGAGCGCATCTTTTCCGAGCTGAAGGGATTTTTAAGCGGCGGTGGGGTGTGTGCACTGCTGCTGGAATACCGCGACGTCTTCGCACAGATCATCCCTGAGGTGGCGGAGATGTTTGATTTTCAGCAGTACAATCCTCACCACTGTTACGACGTCTGGACGCACACTGCCCACGCGGTGGAGTGCGCGCCGCCGGAGCCGGTACTGCGGCTGACCATGCTGCTGCATGATATTGGAAAACCCAGATGCTTCACGCGCGACGAGCAGGGAATCGGCCATTTCCCCGGTCATCCGGAGGAGAGCGCGCGCTTGACAGACGGCATTCTGCGCCGCCTGCGCAGTGACAACCGTCTGCGCGAGGAGGTCGTCCGCCAGGTGCGCAGCCACGACTGGCCGATTCCGGAGACGGAGCGGGCCGGGCGGCACTTTCTCGCCCAACTGGGGGAGGAGGGCGCGCGCCGGTCGCTTGCAGTCCACCGGGCGGACATCCTCGCCCAGCACCCGGCCACCCGGCCGGACAAGCTGGAGCGCCTGGCACGGGCTGAGGCGCTGCTGGACGCCCTGCTGGCGCAGCAGGCCTGCTTCCAACTCAAGGATTTGGCGGTCAATGGCCGCGACCTGATCGCACTTGGCCTCACGTCCGGGCCAGCGGTCGGCCGGGAGCTGAAGCGCCTGTTTGCTCTGGTGGTCGAGGGAGAGTGCCCCAATGAGCGAGGCGCTCTGTTGGAGCGGGTGCGGCAGCCCAAAGGACATACGGAAACCCCGTAGTATCTCCTGCCAAGCACTCAAAAATCGAGTATTATGGTGTTGGCTGAAAGTCTTTTTGGAATCAGAAAAATAGAATCCCTGATGTTCGGTGGCGCATATCATCAACCGCGGCGGAACCATTTTCTATACCGCCCGCAGCGATGAGTTCCGTACAGAAGAGGGGCAAAAGAAGGCGGTCGCCACATGCAAGCTGCTCGGTAGTGAGGGCGTGGTCGCCATCGGCGTCGACGGCACCTTCCGCGGCTGCCTGGCATTGTCCAAGCACGGCATCCCCGGCACGATTGACAACGACATCGGCTGCACCCACTATTCCATCGGCTATGACACTGCAGCCAACACCGCTGTTGAGGCAATTGACCGCTTTCACGATCCCCTTCTTAGTCCTAAAATAGGTATGGAGATTTTTGACTTCCAGCAAATTCATACGCCGCTCACCTCTCCTTCGATTTCGGGTCAATGGCATCGCGCAGGCCGTCGCCCACGCAGTTGATGCTGATGGTGCAGATGCCAAACGCGCTGGACGGGAACAGCCAGCGTCACCAGTAGTTCTCAATCACCTGGCCGTTCTGCGCACCGTTGAGCATATTACCCCAGGTGGCATTGGGCTCGGTGGGACGGGGGACGGGTGCTGGTTTCCGCGGTCTCTCCGGTGGACTCCTCGGACGTCTCGCCGGAGTCGGACGACTCGTCCGGATTGTTGGTGACTGTCCCCTGTCCGCCGCAGGCGGCCAGAGAGAACAGCATCGCGCCTGCAAGCAGCAGGGACGCGATCTTCTTGAGCGCTTTCAATGTGGTAGTACCTCCTTTTCTCTTTCGATCGAACCCACGCGATACGCCGCGGTGTTGCCTGCATAAGTGCAGACAACCAAAAGGGGAGTCCCCTTTTGGTTGATGACACTGGAAATAAAACGCATAAATCGCCGGAAAGCGACAGATGCAAGGCAAAAACTGCACTGGCCTGATCACGCGTCAGACACCGCTTTCCGACCCAAAATGTGTTTTTGCTTCCGATGAGACCGCGTTATTTTGGCGAACGCTTTCCGCCCAGCGGCATTTCCATACCATGGGCAAATGTTTTCAATCGATAATTTCATTATCGAATCCTTCCGAAACCGTGTCAATATTAATTTCCACTTTTTCTGAGCCCCTCACGCGCGCTTGGACGGTACGGGGGATGCAGGAAAGTCCGAAAGAGACAAAAAGAGGCCGCCGCAAAATTTTTTCCACAGATTGACGCACGGCAGATAATTGTAGTATAAAACGGAAATATAAGGAAGCGGCGGACATCCCGGAGGCAATGGTTGATTGCATGGCGCGCATCTTCCAATCGGTCCTCCTGTGGCCCGCTTGGAAAAGGCCGGCGTGCCGGCCGGAGAGGGGACGCCGGCAGAGAATCTCAGCGAAAAAGACGAAAGAGAGACGGAGGGATCGGAATGGGCGTATTTATTGCCGGGTTATTTGTTCATATTATTATTCAGGCATATGCATTGGTTACTTTGATGAATGCTCTGCCGGCGGGGGTATTTTTCAGTGTGCTGCTGTATGTCCTGCTGGCCGGCGCGGTTGCGGGGGCATCCATCTGCGGACGTTGCTTGGCGGATTTTGACCAGGACTCTTTTTTGCTGATTTTGCTCTTGGCTGCCCTTTACATCTTGCCGTTTTGCGTGGGCTTTTTGGCTGCTGTCCTCCCCGCCTGGGTGTACGGAGTGATCCGAATTGTATATATTGTGGTGTTTGCCGCGTTGGGGGTATTGCCTGCCTTGGCGGGAGGGATCCTCTATCTTCTCATGGGTCTTTTTGGCTTGGGATCGGATATCCAGCTGATTGCCGCGGTGATCCCGTCATTTGGCTGCGGCATTATGCTTGGACAACGGGTTGTGGCGAAGCTTTGCTGGAAAGGAACTGGCGCGGACGCCAGCATCCGCGATTCCAAAGGGAATTGGCACGACATCTATTTTCACTGAGCCGGGGAGGAAGGGGGTCTGTGCCTGAAACTCCGCATCGCCCGGCTCCCCGCGCTATGCTCAGGGCCGCCGCCGTTCCGTTGCGGAGAGGTT
>CAYWUA010000046.1:0-12905 GCA_964461385.1 uncultured Oscillospiraceae bacterium | reverse complement strand
TTGCCGGTTCTCTCAACCTAGGGGTACGCCATGCTCATCCTTGCCGACATGCCGCGGGCAAAGGTGGCGGAAGTTCTCCGCTGCAACGAAAAGTCCTAGCATCCATCCTCGCTTGCTGGGTGAACGAGGCCGTGAGCCGACAGGACATGAAGGGGGTCGTTCTCCTGTCTAATTTACAAGCCGTCTGCGTCACAGACTACGCACCAGCCGGACTGCCACGCCGAGGATGCGTGCCGCACCGCTGTCAAAGTCGGCAAGCGGGACAAGGCGCGGCTCATAGTTGGGGTTCTCCGGCTGGAGAATGACCCACGGCCCCTGGCGGCGGAAGCGCTTGAGCGTCGCGTCCTCCTGCTCGACGATGCAGGCCACGATCTGTCCGCTCTCGGCGCCCGACTGCTGGTGGATCAGCACCAGGTCGCCCGACTGGATGCCGGCGCCCGCCATACTGTCCCCCGACACGCGCAGGTAGAAGTATTCCTCCGGACGGGCTACATCCGCCGAGGCATAGCCCTCCACCTGCTGGCGGGCGATCTCCGGAATCCCCGCCTTGATGACGCCAAGTACGGGGATCAGCTTCTCCCCCGGCGGGCAGATGACTTCCGAATGGCGGGACACGTCATAACCCTGGAGCCACAGCGGATCCACGCCCAGCCGCATCGCCATCTCGGTGACCACGCCCGCCTTCGGCTCGCGCTGGCCGAGGACGTAGCGGTTGAGCGTCTGGGGCCGCATCTCCAGCAGCTTGCCCAGCGCCTCATAATTGAGCTGCCGCTCCTCCATCAGCGTGCGCAGCCGCTGGCCCAGCGGCTGTACCTTTTCCATGCGCGCTCCCTCCCGTCCGCAAACGCCCGCGCCGCGGTTCTTTTTCTCATTGTAACACCAACGGCGGAACGGTTCAAGAAATTCCGCCCTTCTTCGCAAACTGCGCGCGTATCAGACGGACAAAATCGCGCAGGACGGGATTATCCTCCACCGATTGATAGTATATCCCAAAGGAGAGCGGCTCTGTCCCCTCTACCGGCAGGCAGATCAGTCCGCTGCCCGGAGGGACCATCGGCTCCGGCAGCAGAGAGATGCCGAACCCCGCCTCCACCAAAATCAGCCCCGCCTCCACTGACTCGCAGAGATACAGCTCCGGCAAGGGCCGTTGGCCGATCAGCTGTGCCTGCAGGCCGCTCATCGGCGGCACACGCAGCGGATCATAGACCACCAGGCGTTCCCGGGACAGATCGTCCAGGGTCACGCTGTCCTGTCCGGCCAGCGGACTGGAAGGAGCGCACAGGCAGACCTGCCGCATCCGGCACAGCTCGCGGTAGCGTCCGGGCGCCTTTTGCTCCTCCGGCTCGCGGAAGCTGAGAATGACCTCCACCTCTCTCTCGGCCAGCAGGCGGTACAGCTGCTGAAAGGGCACCACCCGAAGCTGCGGATGCAGTCCGGGGTGCTGCTGCGCCAGTGCGCGCAGGACATCGGGCAGCAGCAGAAGCTGTGCTGGGCTGTGGCAGCCGATCGGGAAAGCGCGCACCTCCTGCTCGGAGGGATACTCAAAGCGCAGCCTCGCCCGCCGGGAGATGGTCTGCAGCTGCCGCGCGTCCTCCAGAAAGAGCCATCCCTCCGCAGTCAGCTCCACCAGCCGCGTGGTGCGGCGGAAGAGCTTGACTCCCAGCTCGCCCTCCAGGGAGCGAATCTGGTGCGTCACCGCAGGCTGCGTGATATTGAGCATCTCCGCCGCCCGGGCAAAGTTGAGCGTCTCCGCCACGGCCAAGAAACAGCCGATCTGTCCGTCGTTCATTCATGGGATCCTCCTTTATTGATAAATGTTCTTAATCAATGATAACATTTTTTGAATTCACATGCAAGGGAATCTGCATATAATAGTACTTGACCGAACAGTCTGGCAACAAACAGTTTTGGTCAGAACCATTCCAAAACAGACAGGAGATGAACGGAAATGGAATCCACCGCGCTGCTCTGGCAGCTTCGCAAGCTGAGCCTGGCTCTGGAACAGTATGCGCGCACGCTCTCCTGCGGCGACCTGACGCCGGCGCAGTCCCTGTTTCTCTACTGCCTGCTTGTGGACAACCGGAGCGGTTTTTGCGCCTCTGAGCTGCACGTCTCGCTCGGCCTGTCCAAGGCTACGCTCTCCTCCCTGCTGCGGGAGTTGGAGCGCAAGGGCTATCTGACCACTCAGCCGGATCCGCATGACGACCGGAAAAAGCGGCTCTCGCTCACCGAAAGTGCGCACGCACGCGCCCCGGAGCTGGAGGGGATGATGCGCGACTGGGAGGAGTCCCTCTACTGCGGTCTTGACGAGACCAGACGGCGGCGTCTGGCTGCCGACCTGGAGCTCTTGCTGCACAATGTCAGACAGGAAATCACAAGGAGGACAGAAACGACATGAATACCCTGAAAACGCTGCTGCGGCAGATCGGGTCATACTGGAAGCCCACGCTGCTCACCCCCCTCTTCACCGCGCTGGAGGTTATCCTGGAGGTCATCCTCCCCTTCATCACCGCGGCCATCATCGATGAGGGCATCACGGCCGGCGACATGGACTGCGTCTATTTCTACGGCGTGATCATGCTGGTCGTGGCCTTTTTCAGCCTGGCCGCCGGTGTGCTGGCCGGCCGGTATGCCGCGCAGGCATCCGCCGGCTTTGCCTGCAACCTGCGCGACGGGATGTACACCAACATCCAGAATTTTGCCTTTTCCAACATTGATAAGTACAGCACCGCCGGCCTGGTCACCCGGATGACCACCGACGTGACCAACGTGCAGAATGCCTTTCAGATGCTGATCCGCATCGCCGTGCGCGCCCCGCTGATGCTCGTGTGCAGCCTGGCGATGGCCTGCTTCATCAACCTGCGCCTGAGCATGGTCTTTCTGGCGGCCATCGTGGTGCTCGCCGTCGCGCTCATCCTCATTATGACCCGCACGACGCGCATCTTCGACGAGGTCTTTCAGCGCTATGACGACCTGAACGCCAGCGTACAGGAAAACGTGACCGCCATCCGCGTGGTCAAGGCTTTCGTGCGCGAGGACTATGAGAACCAGAAGTTCTCCAAGGCCGCCAATACCCTCTACCGCCTCTTTGTCAAGGCAGAGGGCCTGCTGGCCCTGAACAATCCGGTCATGATGCTGGTCGTCTACGGCTGCATCATCGCCCTGTCCTGGTTCGGCGCGCACTTTGTCGTCGCCGGCGACATGACCACCGGCCAGCTCACCAGCATGTTCAGCTATGTAATGAGCATCCTGATGTCGCTGATGATGCTCTCCATGATCTTTGTCATGCTCACCATGAGCGTCGCCAGCAGCCGCCGGATTGCCCAGGTGCTCAACGAGACGTCCGACCTCTCCAATCCCGCCGAGCCGGTTTATGAGATCGCCGACGGCAGCATTGACTTTGACCATGTGAGCTTTTCCTACCGGGAGGGCAGCGGCAAGGAGACGCTGCACGACATCGACTTGCACATCCACTCCGGCGAGACGATCGGCATTGTCGGCGGCACCGGCTGTGGCAAGTCCAGCCTGGTGAACCTGATCAGCCGGCTCTACGACGTGGACCGCGGCAGCGTCCGGGTCGGCGGCCGGGATGTGCGGGAGTACGACATGGAGTCCCTGCGCAATCAGGTTTCCGTCGTGCTGCAGAAAAACGTCCTCTTCTCCGGCACCATTCTGGACAATCTCCGCTGGGGCAAGGAGGACGCCACGGAGGAGGAGTGCCGCGAGGTCTGCCGCCAGGCCTGCGCCGACGAGTTCATCGAGCGCTTCCCCGACGGGTACAACACCTGGATTGAGCAAGGCGGCAGCAACGTCTCCGGCGGGCAGAAGCAGCGCCTGTGCATCGCCCGCGCCCTGCTCAAACACCCGAAAGTGCTGATTTTGGACGATTCCACCAGCGCGGTGGATACCGCCACCGACGCCCGTATCCGTCAGGCGTTCGCTGCCCATATCCCGGGGACCACCAAGCTCATCATTGCCCAGCGGATCTCCAGCGTGCAGGACGCTGACCGCATTCTGGTGCTGGAGGACGGACGGGTCAGCGGCTTTGACACCCACGAGCGCCTGCTGGAGACCAATCAGATCTACCGCGAAATCTATGAGGCCCAGAGCCAGGGCGGCGGCGACTTCGACCACGCCGAAGCGCAGGCCGCCGGAAAGGAAGGTGCGTAACTATGGCGCCCATGCAATCTCGTACGATAACGGCCGGAGAACGCCCGGCACAGCCCCTGCGCATTCTCCGGCAGGTGCTCGGCTATATGCTGCGGCACAACCGGCTGTCCTTTGCCATCGTCGTCGTATGTATTCTCGGTTCCGCCGTCGCCACACTGCAGGGCTCGCTGTTTATGGAGCAGCTGATCGACGACTACATCACGCCCATGCTTACCAGCGGCAGCACGGACTTCTCCGCCCTCGCCGCCGCGCTGGGACGGATGGCGGTGGTCTATCTGATCGGCATCGCCTGCGCCTATGCCTACAACCGCTTGATGGTCAACATCAGCCAGGGGACTATGCGCGACCTGCGCATTGACCTGTTCTCGCACATGGAGTCCCTGCCCATCCGCTACTTTGACACCCATGCCCACGGCGACATCATGTCGGTCTACACCAACGATGTGGATACCCTGCGCCAACTCATCAGCCAAAGCATCCCGCAGGTCATCAACTCTGCCGTCACTGTTGTGATTACCTTTATCAGCATGTTGGTTCTCAGCCTGCCGCTGACGGTGGCCACGCTGGTCATGGTGGCGGTGATGCTGCTGGTCTCCTCCAAGCTCGCCGGCCGCTCCGGGTATTATTTCGCCCGGCAGCAGAAGGACCTCGGCGCCGTCAACGGCTATATTGAGGAGATGATGCAGGGTCAGAAGGTGGTCAAGGTCTTCTGCCACGAGGACAAGAGCCTGGAGCAGTTCCGCCGGATCAACGAGCAGCTGCGCGAGAGCGCGAAGAATGCAAACGGCTTCTCCAACATCATGATGCCGGTGAACGCCAACCTCGGCAACATCAGTTATGTGCTCTGCGCCGTGGTCGGCGCGCTGCTCAGTCTGGGCGGCTGGGGCGGCCTGACGCTGGGCACGCTGGTCTCCTTCCTGACGCTGAACAAGAACTTCACCCAGCCCATCACCCAGATCAGCCAGCAGACCAACAGCATCGTCATGGCCATGGCTGGCGCGGCCCGCGTCTTTCAGCTACTGTCGGAGGAACCCGAGACAGACAACGGCTATGTCACCCTGGTCAACGCGAAGGAGACGGCAAACGGCGACCTGGTCGAGACGCCGGAACGCACCGGCATCTGGGCCTGGCGGCACCCCCATCAGGCGGACGGCACCGTCACCTATGTCCGGCTGACCGGCGACGTGACCTTCAACGACGTGGACTTCGGCTACGACGAGGACAAGATCGTCCTGCACAATATCAAGCTCTACGCCACACCGGGACAGAAAATCGCCTTTGTCGGCTCCACCGGCGCGGGCAAGACGACGATCACCAACCTCATCAACCGCTTCTACGACATTCAGGACGGCAAGATCCGCTACGACAACATCAATATCAACAAAATCAAAAAGGCGGACCTGCGCCGCTCGCTCGGTATGGTGCTGCAAGATACCCACCTCTTTACCGGCACCGTGATGGATAACATCCGCTATGGCCGTCTGGACGCCACGGACGAGGAGTGTATCGCTGCGGCGCGGCTGGCCAACGCGGACGGCTTTATCCGCCGTCTGCCGGACGGATACCAGACCATGCTCACCGGCGACGGGGCGAACCTCTCCCAGGGCCAGCGGCAGCTGCTTGCCATCGCCCGCGCCGCCGTGGCCGATCCCCCGGTGCTCATTCTGGACGAGGCGACCAGCTCCATCGACACGCGCACCGAGTCCATTGTCCAGGCGGGCATGGACGCGCTGATGAAGGGCCGCACCACCTTCGTCATCGCACACCGTCTCTCCACCGTGCGCAACGCCGACTGCATCATGGTCCTGGAGCAGGGCCGCATCATCGAGCGGGGCACCCACGATCAGCTCATCGAGCAAAAGGGCCGGTATTACCAGCTCTACACCGGCAATCAGATTGGGGCATAATCCAACCACACACCTGTTCGGGGATCAAAAGGCCGGGGCCGCCGCTTTTCTCACAGGAGACCGCCGCCCCGGCCTGGTTTTGCTTCGGTAGATATGGTATAATGGCTGATGAAAAGCAGCAGCTGTTTCAGCGGACCGCAGGGAGACTGACGATAGGCCAAACGAATATGACGACGAGATCCTTTTCCGGCAATGTGTGCAGATGCTGCGCGGTGCCGGAGAGTGGTATCAACTGCGGACTCTTTTTCCTCCGTTAGCAGGCAAAGCGATGCTTGATTTGGGCTGCGGTTACGGCTGGTATGGCAGATTTACTGCCGGCCAAGGCGCCTATGAAGTGCTTGGGCTCGATCGGAGTGAAAAGATGATCGTTGAGGCCCGCGTGGAATCCCCACCCTGGACAAGTTGTCCCGCTTACTTTAGCATAGCCCCGCTCTCTGCCGGCCAAAGGAGGTCATTCCAATGAACCGCTTTCTTATCGTCATTGACATGCAGCGCGACTTTATCGACGGCGTGCTGGGCACGCCGGAGGCTGCCGCGATTCTTCCCGCTGTGGCGGAGACCGTCCGCGCCTGGGACGGGCCTATCCTCTTCACCCGGGACACCCACACGGGGGACTATCTGAACACCCAGGAAGGGCGCAATCTCCCCGTCATCCACTGCGTGCGCGGCACGGAGGGCTGGCAGCTCGCCCCGGAGCTGGACGCGTTTGCGCATGCGCACCGCTGCCGCATCTTTGATAAGCCTGCCTTTGGCTCGACCGAGCTGGCGTCGTATCTGGCCGGAATCCACCGCGTGCAGCCGGTGGACGAGCTGGTGCTCTGTGGGGTGTGTACCGATATCTGCGTGATCTCCAACGCACTCTGCCTGAAGGCGGCGCTGCCGGAGGTTCCCGTCCGGGTGCTTGCCGGCCGCTGTGCCGGGGTCACTCCGGAGCGGCACGAAAACGCCCTGCGGGCCATGGAGGCCTGCCAGGTGGGCATTGACTGCACCTGAGCAGCGAAGCTGCGCCTGCGGGGCATCCCGACTCGTATCAATCAAAGCAGAATCTCTCCCCCTACCGGGGAAAAGGAGGCAGGCCATGATGCATGAAGTATACGATTTTTTGAAGCACTGCGGCACCTACTACCTTGCCACGCTGGACGGCGCCCAGCCGCGGGTCCGCCCGTTCGGCACGATTGACCTCTACAACGGACAGCTTACCATCCAGACCGGCGCGCGAAAGGAGGTCTCCCGGCAGATGCTGGCCCACCCACAGGTGGAGCTGTTCGCCTGCTCTGCCGACGGGCGCTGGCTGCGTGTGACCGCCAGGGCGGTGGAGGTGCCCGACCTCGCTGCCCAGGAGCACATGCTCGACGCCTATCCCTCTCTGCGGGGCATGTACCAGCCGGGAGACGGGAACACGCAGATCTTCGCCCTCGTGGACGGGACCGCCATCTTCTCCTCCTTCACCGCGCCGCCGAGAACCGTCACGTTCTGAGCGGGCTGATTGCGGCATAAAGTATGGGCCGGCGCGTTGCGCCGGCCCTTTTCCCGCTATTGGATGGGATTGACGGTGCGCTCACTCCCGCGCCACTGCTCCTCCACCTCTGCCTCCCGGCTAAAGCCCACGGAGGCGCCGGAATGGGCGATCTTCCGCGCGGCGAAAATCTGCGCCCGTTCCAGCGCGGGCAGCGCTTCCAGCCCCTTCCCGTAATAGTGCAGGAAAGCGGAGAAGAGGGCATCTCCCGCGCCGACGGTGTTGACCACCCGTTCCGCCCGGGCCGGCGGCAGATGCCAGATGCGGTCCCCCTCGCGCTCATAGAGCATCGCCCCGTAAGCCCCCATCCCGATGACGGCAATGCGCATCGGATAGTGCGCGCGCATCTGCCGCAGGAAGTCCTCCGGCCGGCAGGGGAGCTGCTCGTCGCTGCAAAAGAGGATATCCGCCGCCTCCAGAAAAGCGCGGTTATACTCATCCTCCAGATTGCCGAGCACATGGACGTCGGTGGCCAGCGTCTTGCCCAGCGCCTTCGCCCGCTCGAGCAGCGAGCGGTTGAAGCTGATGTTGCAGGCGGCGATCAGGTCGCTGTCCGCGAGCAGGGCGTCCAGCTCCCCGGCCGGGAGCTGCCGGTCCTGGATGTCCTTCAGGTCACAGTAGATCTGCCGCCGGCCTGATTTGTCATAGAGGACAACGGAGACCGGCGTGGCGCGCAGGGTCCGGCGGATATGGGCGCAGTCAATTCCGTCTGCCTCCAGCTGGCGGAGGATGCGGCCCGCCTCCTCATCCTGTCCGATGTAAGAGATCAGGCTGACCTCATCTCCCAGGGTGCGCAGCGCCTTGGCGAGGTTATAGCCTACGCCGGAGACATTGGACCGGACGCCGAAAAAGGGATAGTCAATCGGATAATAGGGAATCGGGAAGCCCCGGACCGAGACCGTTGTCTCGACGTTCACAAGGCCGGACACGGTAATTTTCATCGCGCTTTTCCTCCTTGCTTTGCAGAAAAGGCGTGCTGCGGGTTTCGCAGCACGCCTTTGAAATTGTGATCTCGCCGAGAATACCTAGATCAGCACTTCTCGAAGATAGTGGCCACGCCCTGGCCGCCGCCGATGCAGAGGGTCGCCAGGCCTTTCTTGGCATCCTCGCGCTTGGCCATCTCGTGCAGCAGGGTGACGATGATGCGCGCGCCGGAGGCGCCCACGGGATGACCCAGGGAGATCGCGCCGCCGTTGACGTTGACCTTGCTCATGTCAAAGTGCAGCTCGCGGGCCACCGCGACGGACTGAGCGGCAAACGCCTCGTTCGCCTCGACCAGGTCGATGTCCTCGATGGTCAGGCCGGCCTTCGCCATCGCCTGGCGGGAGGCAGGCACCGGGCCGACGCCCATGATCTTCGGGTCGACGCCGCCCTGGCCCCAGGAGACCAGCTTGGCCATCGGCTTGAGGCCATACTTGGCCACCGCCTCGCCGGAGGCCAGGATGATGGCGGCCGCGCCGTCGTTGATGCCGGAGGCGTTGCCGGCGGTCACGCGCTGGACATGCTTGTGGGCGTCCGCCTCGTGGACCTCAGTCGCTTCAAAGGTGTGCTCCACGGTATCCTCTACGCCGTCCGGACCGACGGGGAAGGCGCCGCGCAGCTTACCCAGCGTCGCCTCGGTGGTGCCGGCGCGGGGGAACTCGTCCACCTTAAACTCGACAATCTGCTTCTTCACCTTTACGGGCACGGGGACAATCTCGTCGTCAAACCTGCCGGCCTTCTGGGCGGCCTCGGTCTTTTGCTGGGAGGAGGCGGCAAACGCGTCCAGCTCCTCACGGGTAATGCCCCAGATGTCGCAGATGTTCTCAGCGGTGGTGCCCATGTGATAGTTGTTGAACGCGTCCCACAGGCCGTCGCGGATCATGGTGTCCACCATCTTGGTGTCGCCCATACGCGCGCCGCCGCGGGCGGCGGGCATGGCATAGGGGGCCATCGTCATGTTCTCCGTGCCGCCGGCGACAATGACGTCAGCGTCGCCCGCCAGAATGGCGCGCGCGCCCTCGATGACACTCTTCATGCCGGAGCCGCAGACCATGCCGACCGTGTAGGCGGGCACCTTCAGAGGGATGCCGGCCTTGACGGCCACCTGGCGGGCCACGTTCTGGCCCTGCGCGGCGGTCAGGATGCAGCCGAACATGACCTCGTCGACCTGCTCCGGGGCGACACCGGCGCGCTTGAGGGCCTCTTTGACCACAATCGCGCCCATCTCAGCGGCGGGGACGTTGGACAGGCTGCCCTGGAACTTGCCGATGGCGGTGCGGCAGCAGTTGACTACATAGATGTCTTTCATTGTCAGATGACCTCCATTTTTGTCGTTCTGGTAGTGGCGGAGATTGTTCATTCTTTAACAATGTCATTATATACGCTTCCTCTGCAAAATGCAATGGGAAAACGCAGGTTCCTGAAATTTTTTCTGGCCTCACACTCAGCAGAGCGTCGCGCCGGCGGGGATTGCGTCGTCCAGCATGACAAGGGTGAGATTTCCGTCCTTCTCCGCCGAGAGCAGCATCCCCTGAGACTCTCTGCCCATCATTTTGCGCGGCGCGAGGTTGGTCACCGCAACCAGGGTCTTCCCCACCAGCTCCTCCGGGGTATACCAGGCCGCGATCCCGGAGAGGATCTGCCGGTCCGTCCCGCTCCCGTCGTCAAGTTGGAAGCAGAGGAGTTTTTTCGACTTTTTCACCGCCTCGCAGGCCTTGACCTTGACCACGGTCATCTGCACGGCTTCAAACTGGTCAAAGGAGATCTCCGGGCGGGCAGCCATCTCCTCCGGGGCCGGGGTCTCCGCGGCAGCGGCGGCAGGGGTCTGTTCCATCTTCTCACACATGATATTCTTCTCCTTTCGCGCGCGGCATCCGGCCGTCACGCACGTGTATGCTTCATTGCGCGGGCTGCTTCGGCAGGAAAGATATCTGCCCCGCCGCAGCGAGGAACCAGCAAAACTGCGCCGCAAGTGACAGCTTCCACTCTGTGGACATCGGCGCGGCCAGGGCCGGGGGAATCGTCAGCAGCGCCAACAGGTACAACAGCCCGGGCGCACGCGGGGTCTTGGCTCGAAAGGAATAGCCGGCATAGTGCAACCAGGCCGCGCAGGTGATCAGTCCGGCCACCATCGGCCAGAGGTAGGTCTCCGTCCCCGGTATCGCGCCGTAGGCGTGATAAAAGGCGACCAGCCAATAGCAACCGGTAAAAGACGGTATCAGCAGCAACCCCGTATAGACCGGAGCGCGGCGGTCCCAGTCCAGGGCCAAGATACATAGAGCGCCGCCTTGCAGCACCAGCACAAGGGAGAGCAGGGCCGGGATCAGATCGACTGCCGCCGCGCGGAATACCTGAATCAGCGAGAGTATCCCGGCGGCAAAGGAGAGCGCTCCCGCTGTAAACCGCAGCAACCGGGTTCCCGGGCTGCCGGTCCGGGCCTCCGCCTGAATCCCGGCAGAGGCCCGCAGGCCGCGCCAGTAGAGCAGACAGAGAATCAGCGCGCAGACCGATATCTCGACAGCAAACAGGCCAAGCAGCGGCGACTGCTCTGCCAACTGGGTGTCTGGGTCATAGACCTGCGACCAGATGCCGGCCCGCAGCGCCAGGCAGGCTAGCCCGAGCGCTGCTGCAAAGAGGGCCAGACGAGGATTTCTTGTCATGCGATCACTTCACTTTTTTGGCGATGCTCTTAGTTTACCACATTGGCAGGAAAATGCAACGAGAGAAACACAGGATGTCCACCCACTGGCTGGGCCGGGCGGACAGAGCGGCCGTCCGCCCGGCTCGGTCAGGCCGTTCCTTTGTATTTGCGGCGGGTTGCCATGCCGCCTCGGATGTGGCGTTCGGCCTTATTCTCCTCCAAGACGGGTTTTACCTGGAGGTACAGGGGCCGGTTGATGCCGGGAAGGCGTTCACGAAGATCTTTGTGTTTCGCCGTGATGAATCAGAACGGCCTCCTCCAGGCCCATATCGCCCAGCAGCCGGAGGTAGATGTCCACATTTCCGTCCTTGTCCACCTCGATTTTCTGGATGATCCGCTTGAGTTGGGCGTTGGCCATCTGCCGCACGTCTGTGATGTCCTCGATCTCCTGGAAGGTCTGCTGGAGGATGCGCTCGAGCTGCTCCCCCTTGGTCAGATGGTAGGACACCATCTTCCGCTCGTTTTCCAGCCGCTCAATCTCCTTCCGCATCCCGCCGATCTTTTCGTTGCGCTCCTCCCGGGAGATCAGGTCGTCGGCGTACATGTCCATATACTTCTGCCGCGTCTTTTGCAGCTTGGCAAGCTGGGCGGTGAGCTCCTTTTCGTAGTTGAGGTTTTCATCCTTTGCCCTATACACCCGTTGGAACTCCCCCACCACATGGCGGATGGCATGCTTCTTTTCTCTTAGTAAGCTGGCGAAGTACTCCTGCAGGACTTCGATCAGCTCGTCCTCGTCCACGGCGACGGCGTTGGGACAGCTGTCTGCGCCCTTCCCGTTGTGACCGGCGCAGACCCAGCGGACATAGGTGTTCTTATAGGTGCGGATCATCCGGCGAAAGGACCAGCCGCACTCCCGGCACTTGATGAGGGTGGAGAAGAGGTGCTTATTGCTCTGGCGCTTTCGGTCTATCTGAAAGGCTTTGCCGCGGGCTTGCATGATCTGCCCCGCCCGCTGAAAGGTCTCCGGGTCGATGATCTGCAAGTCCGGCCGGGCCACCACCATCCACTCGGAGGCGTCCTTGTCCGTCCGGCGGCCGGTGAGAAAGTCGGTGACCTCCTGCTTGCCGTTGACGATCTTACCGGTATAGAGCTCGTTGGTGAGGATACGGCAGATGCCGTTCTGGCTCCACTGGCAATTCCGCTTGGTCCGCAGGCCACGCGCATTGAGAAAACTGGCGATCTTCGACGCCCCATAGCCCTCCTGGACATACCACTGGTAGATCTGGCGGATCACTGCCGCCTCCTCTTCGTTGATTGAGAGGTTGAAGTAATCACCGATGGTCTTGTCGTAGCCGTAGACGATGTTGGGGACTCGGCCCTTTTCCGCGTTCATCCGCTTGCCGAACTTTACGCGCTTAGAGGTGTTCGCGCTCTCTTCCTGCGCCAGAGCGCCGAAAATGGTCAGGACGAATTCGCTGTTGCCCATACTGGTCATGTTGGCGGTCAGGAACTGTGTTTCAATCCCCAGTGCCTTCAATTTTCGCACGTTCTGCAGCAGGTCAACAGTGTTCCGGGCAAAGCGGGAGATGTCTTTTACCACGACCATATCAAAGAGGCCGTGCTCCGCGTCTGCTATCATCCGCAGAAATTCCTTCCGGTTTTTGATCTTCGTCCCAGAGATCCCCTCGTC
>CAYWUA010000045.1:9762-13274 GCA_964461385.1 uncultured Oscillospiraceae bacterium | reverse complement strand
CGCAGAAAACACCGTCCATACTGTAGTCACTTTACTACATAGGACGGTGTTTTTTGATGGAAAAGCAAAATCTGCGCCTGCGCCGCTGGGAGCTGGCCGCGCTGGCCCTGGCAGCCCTCTGCCTGCTCGCCCTGGCGCTGGGGGCGCATGACCAGCGCGCCCTCGCGGACCGGGTGGTGCGCCTGCACGTCCAGGCCAACTCAGACAGCGAGGCTGACCAGGCCCTCAAGCTGGCCGTGCGCGACGCGGTGCTCTCCGAGGCGGAGACCCTGCTGGCCGGGGTGTCCACCCGCGCCGAGGCGGAGGAGGCGCTGGCCGGCGCCGTCGACGCCCTCGCCACGCGCGCCCGGGACGTGGTCGCCGAAGCCGGATACCGCTATCCCGTCACCGTCCGCCTGGAGACGGCGTACTACCCCACGCGGGAGTATACGGATTTTTCCCTCCCGGCGGGCTATTACCGTTCCCTGCGCGTCCAGATCGGCGCGGCGGCGGGGCGCAACTGGTGGTGCGTGGTCTATCCTCCGCTGTGCAGCGCCGGCGTGGTGGAGACGCAGGCCGCCTCCTTCGGGCTGGACGAGGGGCAGCTGTCCCTCATCACCGGCGGCGAGACGGAGTATGAGATCCGCTTTCAGTGCGCCGAGTGGTGGAGTGAGCTGCTCGCCTGGCTGCGGGGAGAAGGTGAAACAGCCGCAGCGGGTGGATATCCACCATCCACAGCGTGACCAGATAGAGGAAGAGCCCCACCGCCGCGCTGCTGACGAGGACAGCCGCCGCCGGACAGTCCTGCCGCTCCAGCGTGAGATAGAGCAGCCGGACACACAGCCCGGCCAACAGTGCCCCCAGCGCCGGCCCGGAGAAGGACTGGAAGAAGTCCAGCCGCAGCTCTGTCTGCCGCGCCACGAGCAGCAGGCGCAGCGCCACGCCGAGCAGGGTGCTCACGATCAGCCCGGTGAGAAATCCGTTTAGCCCCCGCCCAGTCCAGGTGAAGGCCAGCTGGGTCGCCCCGCAGAGCAAACTGACCGCCGCCGACTGGCTCTGCCGCCCGATGCCGTTTAAAATCGCGGCGAGGACGGCCTCATAGCTGCTGAGCACCACGCCCACCGACAGGGGGAGCACCATCTCTCCCACCCGCTCATTTTGAAAGAGCATCCTCCCCAGTTCCGGCCCCAGCGTCACCAGCAGGGCGGTTGTGGGCAGGACAATGACAGATGCGGCCAGGATTGCCTTGGAGATCTTCTCCCGGCACTCCCGGCCGTTTTTGCGCGCCTGGCACTCGCTCAGGCGGGGGACGATGGCCAGGCACAGCGCGCTGACAAACGCGGACGGCAGCGTCAGCATCGGCATCGTCATGCCGAACACCACGCCAAACTCACTCATCGCCGCCGACTCGCTCAGGCCGGCCGCCATCAGCTTGCGCGGGATGAGGACGGAGTTGGCCGAGCCCATCAGGTTCCCGAGCAGCGCCGTCGCCCCCACCGGAATGGCCACCCGCGCCATCTGCCGACGCAGCAGCCCGGCGGGGACTCCGTCTCCCGACCGCCGCGCGCCTCCCTCCCGGCGGCGGCGCAACAACGTCAGCGTGGAGGAGGAGAATACCTCGCTGACCAGCATACCCAGCACGATCAGTCCCACCGTCAGCCCGGGATCCTCCGGCAGCAGGAGCCAGACCAGGCCGAGCACCGCCGCCGTGCGCACGAACTGCTCCCCCAGCTCCACCGCCGCCGGGAGGCGGACCTCCCCGATGCCGTAGAAGTGGTGCTTGGTCAGGTTTTCCACTCCGGTGAGCAGCAGGACAGGTAGCAGCAGCACCAGTCCCAGCCGCGTGCGCGTATCCCCCAGCAGGAGCTCGGCAATCGGCCGGTTGAACAGCCCCACCGCCAGCGCCAGCGGGAGCCAAAGCAGCACCAGTCCCCGCAGCGCGGCGAGCAAAATCTGCCACGGCCCGCGACGGGACCCCACCGCGGCGTCCTGCGGCGGGAGAGCGGAGACCGCCACGGTCAGCCCGGTGACCGCGATGGACAAAAAGATGGAGTAGGCCGGCATGATCAGCTGGTAAAGCCCCATCACCTCTGCCCCGACCAGCCGGGAGAGAATGACCCGGTAGACAAATGCGAGGAGCTGGGCGACCAGACCCACCGCCGTCAGCGTGATGGTGGAACGGGTCAGCGATGTTCTCGACTGCTTCAATGGCCCACCCCCGGAAGACAAGTTTTCTGGGAAAGCCTATGCCCCGCCGCCCGGAAAGATGCAAAAGGCGCGGCCGGGCGCCCTGACGGAATTGACAAGAAATGCCAAATGCAGTATTCTGAGGGGGCAATTTGCAGCAGAAGAGAGGGAATGTGTCTTGTTTGCCTTTGCAATCAACGCCCTGCTGGTCGTGCTGGGCAGTCTGGTCGGTATCGCCTTTCGCGGCCGGATGGAGGAGCGGCTCTCCCGCGCCGTGACCGCGGCGCTCGGCCTGGTCACCATTGTCATCGGCGCGCAGATGGCCCTCGAGATGGAGGACACGCTGTGCGTCATCATCTGTATGGCCGCGGGGACGGCGCTGGGCGCCGCCTGGAAGATTGAGGAGCGGCTGGAGGCCATGGGCGAAGCGCTCAAGGCGCGGCTGGCCCACGGAGGCTCGGGCGGACAGTTCACGCAGGGCTTCGTCGCCGGCGCGCTGCTGTTCTGTGTCGGCTCGATGGCGGTCACCGGCGCGATGGAGGCCGGCCTGCACGACGACTACAGCATCCTGGTCTCCAAGGGCGTCATCGACGGGGTGATCTCCATCACTTTCGCGGCCACCATGGGCATCGGCGTGGCCTTCTCCGCCCTGCCACTGCTGGTCTATGAGGGGCTGCTGACGCTGCTGTTTGCCCTCGCGGGGCCGATGATCGCCGAGACGGCACTCACCCAGATGTCCGCCGTGGGAGGCTGCGTGATTATCGGCATCGGTCTGAACATCGTCTACCCGGAAAAGCATCTGCCGGTGGGTTATATGCTCCCCGCCATCTTTCTCCCGCTGGCCTATCTCCCCCTCGCGCAGTGGCTGGGCGGACTGCTTTGATCGGGCGCGAGGCGAAGAAACGGCCCGGAATCTTCCGATTCCGGGCCGTTGTGTTTTTCCAGTCAGCGCATCACCAGGCGCGGCGCACCGCGAGGATGGTTTTATAGTTGACGTCGCAATATGTAATGCCGTAATTCGTACCCAGGGCGCTGAGCAGCTGTCCGTTGCCCGCGTAAAAGCCGACGTGGCCGGAGTAGCAGACAATGTCGCCCACCTGCATGTCGGACACGCTCACCGACCGGCCAAAGCTGCGGAACGCAGCGGACTGACGGGGAGAGCTGATGCCGAAGTGCAGCAGCACCTGATGGACAAAGCCGGAGCAGTCAATGCCATTGGTCAGGCTGTTGCCGCCCCAGACATAAGGATTGCCAACAAACTGAGAGGCATAGCTGATGATCGCCGAACCGGTCACCGAACTGCTGGAACCACTGCTGGAACCACTGCTGGAACCACTGCTGGAACC
>CAYWUA010000045.1:0-9662 GCA_964461385.1 uncultured Oscillospiraceae bacterium | reverse complement strand
CGGAACCAGTGCTCGTATCGCTGCCGGAACCAGTGCTCGTATCGCTGCCGGAACCAGTGCTCGTATCGCTGCCGGAACCGCTGCTCGTATCGCTGCCGGAACCAGTGCTCGTATCGCTGGCGGAATCGCCGGAGGGCTCTTCCGTCGTCGCGTTGTTCGACGATTCCTCGGTGTCATCGGCGCTCTCCTGCTGTTGCTGCTGGAGCTGTTCCTGGCGCTCCGCCTCTTCCTGGGCGGCGCGCTCAGCTTCCTCACGCTGGAGCTGCTCTGCCAGGGCGATGGCGGCCTCCTGGGCGGCGAGCTCCTGCTCCGCCTCGCTGATCTCGCCGACCAGCTCCTCTTGCTGGGTGGAGAGTTCCGCAATCTGGGCGGCGTAGAGGTCTTGGTTGGCAAGGATTTCGGCGACGACCGCCTCCTGCTCCAAGGCGGCATCCTCCAGCTCGTCCCGCTCAGCCTCCAGCTGGGCCTTGGCCTCCTGTTGGGCAGACTGCTCCTCCTCCAGCTGGTCCTCCAGCGTCTCCACCGCCTTCTGGGCAGCGGAGAGATTGTCAATTACGTCGTTGTCATAAGACATGACGTTGTTGACAAAACTGATCCGGTCCAGCAGGTCAGAGAAGCTGGCGGACTGGAAGAGGATTTCCCAATAGGATACCGTCCCCTGCTCCTCCATGGAGCGCACCCGCTCCAGGAACAGCTCCGTATAGCTGTCCAGACTTGCCTGGGCTGCCGCCAGATCGGTCTGTGTCTGCTCAATCATGACGTCATACTCGTCGATGATCTCCTGTGTGGTGTTGATCTGGTCGGACAGCAGGCCGATCTGATCTTCCAGCGCATTCAGACGCTCCACTGCGGAATTTTCTTGCTCCGCGAGATCAGCCAACGTCGCCTCCGCCTCCGCCTGCTGGGCCGCGAGGTTATCCTTCTGCTCACGCAGCGCCTCAATATCGCTGCGCATCACGTCGAGATCCTCGCTCGTGACTTCGGTGGCACGTGCGTAAACCACAATTTCCGCCACCAGCGGGAGCAGCATCAGCCCTGCCACGAGCAGCGCCATTGCGGCAACGGCGATCCGCCGCACATCCCAGTTGTGTTTCTTTTCTCTGTTTGTCGTCATTGTCTCATGCCCTCCTCAGACTCGCAGGAACTTGCGGATGGTAAACACACTGCCAACTACGCCGACGGTCAAGCCAGTCCCTCCGAAGATGATAATCAACGGGATGCGCAGCTCTTCCAACGGAATGATATTGATGAGCTGAATATGGCTATAGACGTTGACCGCCTGTGTCAGCAGCTCGTAAATGCCCCATTCAGCCAGGTAGGCCACCACGGCACTGCCGACGCCGAGGATGATGCCCTCAACCACAAAGGGCATCCGGACAAAAGTGTTCGTGGCGCCCACCATCTTCATAATGGCGATCTCCCCCTCCCGGGCGGAGGTGGCCAGCTTGATGGCGTTGGAGATAATGAAGAGAGAGACGATCACCAACACCACTACCATCACCAGCGCGATAATGATGGTCACATTGCGCAGCGTGACAAAACCGTTCGCCACCTCCAGGGCGGCGGAGATATCAGCAATCCCCTCGATCTCCTGGACCTGGTCAATCGTGTCCTGAAGCTGCTCAATGTCGTTCACCGTGATGCTGAAGCGTCCGCGCAGGACGGAGGAAGGCAGGTCCTCAAAAAGGGAGGCGTCGCTCAGGCTTTCCGTGTAGCTCGCCCACGCCTCATCACGGGTGATGTAGTCGCAGGTGGCGACGTTGTCAATCAACTCGATCTGGTCACCGAGCGCCTCGGCCTGCTCGTCGGTATAGGTGTCGTCCACATAGGCGAGGAACTCGTTTTCCTCCATCAGCGCATCCAGATTATATTCCAGATTGATCGCCAGCAGGGCAAAGGTGCCCATAATTACCAGGCAGGAGGCCATGATGCCGATGGAGGCAACCATCATAAAGCCATGGCTGGCCACCCCGTGCAAGCCCTGCCGGATGTGATATCCCAGATTAAATCGTCTCATAGTCGTACAGTCCGTTCTCCATGTCGCTGATGACTCGGCCCTGGTCAATGCTGATCACGCGCTTGTTGAAACAGTTGACCAGGTCTCTCTCGTGGGTGACCACCAGCATGGTGGTGCCCAGCTGGTTGATCTTCTCGAGCAGGCACATGAGCTCGTAAGAGCGCTCCGGGTCCAAGTTGCCGGTCGGCTCATCGGCGATGATGGTCTTCGGATTGTTGACCAGCGCGCGGGCGATGGCCACACGCTGCTGCTCGCCGCCGGAGAGCTCATTGGGGTAGCACTCGGACTTGTCCGACAGACCGACCAGATCGAGCACGTAGGGGATGCGCTCCCGGATGAGCTTGCCGCTGCTGTTGACCACCCGCATGGCGAACTCCAGGTTCCCGCGGACGGTCCGGTTCTCAATCAGGCGGAAGTCCTGAAAGACGACGCCCAGGGTGCGGCGCAGGTAGGGAATCTGGCGGCGCTTGAGGCGGGCCAGGTCGAAATCCCCCACCAGAATCCCGCCGGAGGTGATGCGCTCCTCGGCGGTGATCAACTTGAGGATGGTGGACTTGCCCGAGCCGGAGGGGCCGACCAGGAAAACAAATTCTCCGTCTTCAATGACGAACGACACGTCATAGAGCGCCTCAGTCAGGTTGCTGTCGTATATCTTTTTGACGTTGTTGAATTGAATCATAGTCTCCCCGTCGCTCCGATCCACTGCATTTCGATATACATACACATTATAGCTTTTTTTGTAACTTCTGTCAATCCATATTCACACAAAATTCAGAAATGCGACAAAAAGTCTCCGTCTCACAGAAGAAACGAAGACTTTTAACGCATTTTTTAGATAACAAAAAGTTACAGCTTATGACTTGATGCCCCGCGAGCGCAGGTACTGCTTGACCATCAGCGCCACCTTAAAGGTAATCGCGTCGTCGAACTCCCGCAGGTCCAGGCCAGTGAGTTTTTTGATCTTTTCCAGGCGGTAGACCAGCGTGTTGCGATGGACAAACAGCTTGCGCGCTGTCTCAGAGACGTTCAGATTGTTCTCAAAAAACTTGTTGATGGTAAACAGCGTCTCCTGGTCGAGCGCGTCGATCGGGTTCTTTTTGAACACCTCTTGCAGGAACATCTCGCACAGGGTGGTAGGCAGCTGGTAGATCAGCCGTCCGATGCCGAGGTTGTCGTAGTTGACGATGGAATTCTCAGTATTGAAGACCTTTCCGACGTTGATGGCCATCTGCGCCTCTTTATAGGCCCGCGCGAGGTCACGGATATGGGTAACGACGGTGCCGATTCCGATGACGACACGCACCTTGAGGTCATCTTCCATCATCTCAGAAATCTGTTGAGCCAGCTGGATCAGCTCCCGGCCGGTTACCTCCTCCTGCACCTGCTTGATGAGCACGATGTCCGTCTCGTTAACCGAGACAACAAAGTCGCTCTGCCGGTCGGGGAAGAGGGACTGCAGCGCGTCAATCATCGCCAGGTCGGTCTGCTCCACCTGCCGGATCAGGAAGACCGCCCGCGGCGCCTCGGTAGCAAAGTGTAACTCCTTGGCGCGGATATAGATATCCCCGAGCATGATGTTATCTGAGATGATATTCTTGACAAAGGTAGCCTTGTCGTGCTTTTCCTCATAGTAGGCCTTTGCTCCATTGAGCGCCACGGCCGCCATGGAACAGATCAGGCGGGCCTGTTCGTCCTCCCCGCGGACAAAGACGGCGTAGTCAAACTGCGAACTCCAAGCGCCGAGAGCCTTGAACGTCTTTCCCTCCGTGACCACCACGCCGTCGCGCACGCCATTGACCGTCTCCACCACGCTGGACCAGTTCTCCCCGATCAGAGGCAAGTCGTTGCAGGCAATGACGCTGCCGTCCTCATCGATCACGCCAATCACCCGGTCGGTGCTCTCTTTCATCTGGAGAACGACGCTCTGGAAAATTCGATTCGACATTTGGTATCTTTCTCCCTTCCCTCGCACAACGGCAAGACCGGCCCCACGCGCTGGTTCTTCTCTGTGTCCGGTTTGCGATAAATGAGAATGCGTCTCCCCGGCACGCACCGCTCGGCGGGCGGGAAACACGCATTCCGACTGCGGCGGCCGCACAACGCTCCCCCTCGATTTTTCCCCGGTTCGGGCCGCTGGGAGCGTCTGCGCCGTATCACCGCATGCAAACTGATTCCGCAAGTAATATTATAGCGTCTGTCACAGATAATTTCAATAGTTTTCCCCAATCTTTTTGTGTAAAACGACGAAATCGACCGCTACCGCTGTATCTCCCGGCGCAGCGCATCCACCTCCTCCGCCGTGAGCGGGCGCACCTGGCCCGGCGCGAGAGCCTCGTCCAGGCGCAGCGGGCCGAAGGTAATCCGGCAAAGCGCGCGTACCGGCAGTCCACGCAGGGCGAGCATTCGCTTCACCTGGTGGTACTTCCCCTCCCGCACCGTTACACGGCAGCGGCCCGGCCCCAGGCCCTCCAGCCCAGCGGAGAGGCACTTTGTCCCGTCCCCCAGCGTCATCCCGGCGTGGAAGGCCGCACAATCCTCCTCCCGGACCGTTCCCTCGATCTGAGCCAGATAGACCTTGTCCACATGCCGCTTGGGGGCCAGCAGCGCATGGGCCAGCGCGCCGTCATCGGTGAGCAGGAGGAGGCCGGTGGTATCCTTGTCCAGCCGCCCCACCGGGGCCAGGCCGGGTCGCCGGAGGCCGGCTGGAACAAGATCGAGCACAGTGGGGGCACGGCGGTCCTCGGTAGCAGTCAGGACCCCCGCCGGCTTGTAGAGCATCAGGTAACTGTGCGCGCTCCAGGAGATGGGCGCGCCGTCCACCGTAACCGCCTCCACCTGCGGGTCGGCCTTCTGCTCCGGACGCCGGGTCATCGCGCCGCCCACCGCCACGCGGCCGGCGCGGATCATCTCCCGGCTCTCCTTTCTCGACCAGCGGCCGGTATCGGTGAGTATTTTATCCAGGCGCAGCTGCATGCGCTCCCCTCCCCGCAGATAAAGTCCGTATCGTTATTGTAGCATATTTTCCCCCGCCGCAACATAGGGTTCTCCATCCCAAATGCGCCGCAAACCGGTCCATCTGGCCGGCGGCGCTTTCCATCCCGGGAGAGGAAGGAGCATTGAGGCCATGGGGATCTATACCGTAAAGATCCGGTGGAAAGACTTATCGGCCATCCTGTCTCTGGCGGCGGCGTTCGCGCTGTGTCTCATCGGCGGACAGAGGGAGACGCAGGCCATCCCCGCCGCGGGAACGGAGCAAATACAGAGCGAGCAAATTGCCTATCTGGAGGGGCTGGGATGGGAGGTCGCCGGCACGCCGGCGCTGGAGCTGGTGGAACTGCCGGAGATCTTCGGCACGGAGTACCAGGATTATCTCGCCCTACAGGCGGAGGGAGGCTTTGATCTGGCCGCCTATGCCGGGCAGTTGGTAACCCGCTACAGTTATCCCATCGCCAACTACCCCTCCGGCGAGGAGGACGTTCTGGCCGACCTGCTGGTTCTGGACGGGGAGATCATCGGCGGCGAGATCCGCTCCGCCAGCCTGGACGGATTTATGACCGCCTTGACCGCCCGGGAGGAGTGAGGTGAACCGAAGACCTCCGGGGCTCCCGGAGGTCCTGACGGATTATCATCCCTTGTCTGGCGTATGATCCGTGATGACGTGGATATCCATCTGATTATACGGCATCGAGATGCCCTCGCGGTCAAACGCCTTTTTGATCTGCTCGAGCAGGTCAAAGCGCAGGCTCCAATAGTCATCACCGCTGCACCAGACGCGCAAGGAGTAAGTCACACTGCTCTCAGCGAACGCGGTAATGCGCGCAAACGGCTCCTCTGGCTCATGCAGGATGGTAGGCTGCGCCTCAATGACGTCGAGCATGATCTGCTCGACGCGGTCGATGGGCGCGTCATAGCTGACGGAGAAATCCAGCTCTATCCGGCGCGTGCCCCCCTTGGAATAATTGATGACGGTGGCGGTGGAAAGGGTGTCGTTTGGGATGGTGACGATGCGGTTGTCCCCCATCCGTAGCTTTGTGTTGATCAGGCCGACTTCCTGCACCGTCCCTTCGCCTAACGAGCAGGAGATGTAGTCGCCCACCAGGAAGGGTTTGGTCATCATAATCAGTACGCCGCCAAAGAAGTTGGCCAGCGAGTTCTGCGCGGCCAAGGCCATTGCCGCGCCAAAAATACTCAGCACTGCCACCAGCGAACTGACGTTGATGCCAAAGGAGTCCGCCGCGATCAGCAGTGCAACCGCATACACCAGTACGGTCAGGATAGAGCGCACAAACTTGCACATCGTCTCCTCCATATGCGTCCGGGCGAGCATACGCCGCAGCACGGTAAGCAACACCTTGGCCAGCACCAGGCAGATCGCCAGGGTAAGAAATCCTTTCACCAGCGGGATCTGAAGCAGGTCAAAGAAACTGTCGATATTCTCCTCCACCCCGACCAACTGCATGATAGCCTCTTCGACACTCTGCGCGTCCTCCGCCGTGACAGTCAAAATATAGGGCACTTTGTTCATCTCCTTCATGTAAAAAATGGGAAAAACAAATGGGGCCGGCAAACTGCCGGCCCCTCTGTGTTGCGGGAGTCAGACTAAATTAGTCCTCGTTGATCGCGATGACGACGCCGGAGCCCACGGTACGGCCGCCCTCACGGATGGCGAAACGCAGGCCGTTCTCAATGGCGATCGGGGTGATCAGCTCCACATCCATGTCGACGTTGTCGCCAGGCATGCACATCTCAACGCCCTGGGGCAGAGAGATGATGCCGGTCACGTCGGTGGTACGGAAATAGAACTGAGGACGATAGTTGTTGAAGAACGGAGTGTGACGGCCGCCCTCGTCCTTCTTCAGGACGTAGACCTGGCCCTTGAACTTGGTGTGGGGATGGATGGAGTTGGGCTTGCAGATGACCTGGCCGCGCTCGATGTCGGTACGGGCAATGCCGCGCAGCAGAACACCGATGTTGTCGCCGGCCTCAGCGTAGTCCAGCAGCTTGCGGAACATCTCGATGCCGGTGACGACGGAGGACTGCTTCTCCTCCTTCAGGCCGACGATCTCGACAGCCTCGCCCATCTTCAGGGTGCCGCGCTCCACACGGCCGGTGGCGACGGTGCCGCGGCCGGTGATGGTGAACACGTCCTCGACCGGCATCAGGAAGGGCAGGTCAGCCTTGCGGTCCGGGGTGGGGATATACTCGTCCACCGCGTCCATCAGCTCCTTGATGCAGGCATAGGCGGGATCGTTGGGGTCGGTGGACTCGCAGGTCAGCGCGTTGAGCGCGGAGCCCTTGATGATGGGGGTGTCGTCGCCGGGGAACTCATAGAAGTCCAGCGTCTCACGGACCTCCATCTCGACCAGCTCGAGCAGCTCCTCGTCGTCGACCTGATCGCACTTGTTCAGGAAGACCACGATATAGGGCACGCCGACCTGACGAGCCAGCAGCAGGTGCTCCTTGGTCTGAGCCATCGGGCCGTCGGTGGCGGCGATGACCAGAATGGCGCCGTCCATCTGAGCAGCACCGGTGATCATGTTCTTGATATAGTCGGCATGGCCCGGGCAGTCCACATGGGCATAGTGACGGGCCTCGGTCTCATACTCCACGTGGGCGGTGTTGATGGTAATGCCGCGCTCGCGCTCCTCGGGAGCCTTGTCGATGCTGGAGTAATCGGTATACTGGGCCTTGCCCTGGAGGGCCAGCCACTTGGTGATGGCGGCGGTCAGAGTGGTCTTGCCGTGGTCAACATGGCCGATGGTGCCGATGTTAACATGGGGCTTGGTACGCTCAAACTTTGCTTTAGCCATTTTTGAGTTTCCTCCTTAACAGTAAATTGACTTCAAAAAATGGGTTGGAATGGGATGACACAATTCTGGTGCTATTGTACCCCATCGGGCGGGAAAATGCAACCGCATTTTCCCGCTTTCCGGCTGTTTTTGGCAGTGTTCAGCGGCTGGAATCAGTCGTTGTCCTTGCCCCGGCCGGCGATAATCTTCTCGGAGATGGACTTGGGGATCTGGACGTAGTGGCTGGGCTCCATGGTGTAGTTGCCGCGGCCCTGGGTCCGGGAGCGCAGGTCGGTGGCGTAGCCGAACATCTCGGCCAGCGGCACGAAGGAGTCGATCTGCACGGCGCCGCCCCGGTCCTCCTGGCCGCGGATCTCGCCGCGGCGGGAGATCAGGTCGCCCATCACGTTGCCCATATACTCGTCGGGCACGGTGACGGACACCTTCATCATGGGCTCCAGCAGGACGGGACCGGCCTTGCGGCAGGCCTCCTTGAAGGCCATGGAACCGGCGATCTTAAAGGCCATCTCGGAGGAGTCCACCTCGTGATAGGAGCCGTCGTACAGGGTGACCTTGACGTCCACCACGGGATAGCCGGCCAGCACGCCGGCCTGGAGGGCGCCCTGGATACCGGCGTCCACCGCGGGGATATACTCCTTGGGGATGGCGCCGCCCACCACAGCGTTGACGAACTCGTAACCCTTGCCGGACTCGTTGGGCTCCACGATGATCTTGACGTGGCCGTACTGGCCGGAGCCGCCGGACTGGCGCTTGTACTTTGTCTCCTGATCCACCTTCTTGGTGATGGTCTCCTTGTAGGCGACCTGGGGGGCGCCCACGTTGGCCTCCACCTTGAACTCCCGGAGCAGACGGTCCACGATGATCTGCAGGTGGAGCTCGCCCATGCCGGCGATGATGGTCTGGCCGGTCTCCTCGTCGGTGTACACCTTGAAGGTGGGATCCTCCTCGGCCAGCTTCACCAGGGCCACGGTCATCTTCTCCTGGCCGGCCTTGGTCTTGGGCTCGATGGCCACCCGGATGACGGGCTCGGGGAACTCCATGGACTCCAGCAGGACGGGGTGGCCCTCGTCGCAGAGGGTGTCGCCGGTGGTGGTGTTCTTCAGGCCCACGGCGGCGGCGATGTCGCCGGAGTAGACGGTCTCGATGTCCTCCCGGTGGTTGGCGTGCATCTGGAGCAGGCGGCCGAAGCGCTCCCGCTTGTCCTTGGTGCAGTTGAGCACGCTGTCGCCGGCGTTGATGGTGCCGGAGTAGACCCGGAAGAAGGTCAGACGGCCCACATAGGGGTCGGTGGCGATCTTAAAGGCCAGGGCAGAGAAGGGCTCGCTGTCGCTGGCATGCCGGTCCTCCTCCTCACCGGTGTCCGGGTTGGTGCCCCGGATGGCGGGGATGTCGGTGGGGGCGGGCATATAGTCGATGATGGCATCCAGCAGCTTCTGAACGCCCTTGTTCCGGTAAGAGGTGCCGCAGCAGACGGGAACGCACTTGTTCTCGATGCAGCCCTTCCGCAGGGCGGCCCGGATCATGTCCACGGGGACCTCTTCCTCTTCCAGGACCATCATCATGATGTCGTCATCCAGGTCAGCCACGGAGTCCAGCAGCATGGTGTGGTACTCCCGGGCCTGCTCCAGCATGTCCTCAGGGATCTCCTCCACCCGCATGTCCTTGCCCATGTCGTCGTAATAGACGTCGGCCTTCATCTCGATCAGGTCGATGATGCCCCGGAAGGAATCCTCGGAGCCGATGGGCAGCTGGATGGGAATGGCGTTGGCCTTCAGCCGGTCCCGAATCATGTCCAGGACGTGCTAGAAGTCCGCGCCCATGATGTCCATCTTGTT
>CAYWUA010000044.1:0-13338 GCA_964461385.1 uncultured Oscillospiraceae bacterium | reverse complement strand
ACCGTCTCCACATGCCTAGTGCCCGGAAATAGATCCACTACCTCTACCCGATCCGCCCGGTAATTACGGCCATCCAGCAGCGCCAAATCCCGCGCTAACGTCCCAGGGTCGCAGGAGACGTAGACCACCCGCTCCGGCGCCATCTGGCAGATCGCCTCGATCACCTCGTGAGACAGCCCTTTACGCGGCGGGTCTACCGAGATGACATCCGGGCGGATTCCCTGCTCTGCTAGCATCTCGGCCGCCTGTCCCGCGTCGGCGCAGAGGAAACTCGCATTTTCCAGGCCGTTGCGGCGGGCGTTCGCCTTCGCGTCCTCGATCGCCTCCGGGACGATCTCCGCGCCGATCACCCGCCGGGCGCGCTGGGCCATCACCAGCGTGATCGTGCCCGTGCCGCAATAGAGGTCCAGCACCGTCTCCCGCCCCGTCAGACCGGCAAAGTCAAGCGCGCGCCGGTAGAGCACCTCCGCCTGGCGGCGGTTGACCTGGAAAAAGGAAGGTACGGAGAGGCGGAATGTGAGGCCGCAGAGGGTATCTTCCAGCCAGTCGCGTCCCCAGAGCGTCCGGAAGGACCGGCCCAGAACCACGTTGGTCCGCTCCCGGTTTTCCGACAGGACAACGCCCGCCAGTTCCGGCAGTCCCGCGCGCAGGCGGCGGACCAGTTCCCCCTCCTCCGGCAGGGCGCCGGCGTTGACCACCAAACAGACCAGCAGCTCTCCCGCCGCGTTGGTGCGGCAAAAGAGATGGCGGACCAGTCCCGTGTGGGAGTTCTCGTCATAGGGCGCGATCTGCCGCTCGTCCATCCAGCGGCGCACGATCTGCCCCGCCCGGTTGCTCGCCTCCGGCTGGAGCAGGCAGCGCTCGACCGGGACAATCTCATGGCTGCGCCGGCGGTAAAAGCCCAGCCGGACTCCCCCGTCCGGCGCAGGTCCCACCGGAAACTGCACTTTGTTGCGGTAGCCCGTCCGTTCCGGCGCGGGGTGGATGACCTCGGCACGCAGAGAGAGCCCGCCAATGCGTTGCAGCGCGTCGTTGACCCGGCCGAGCTTGAGGGACAGCTCCTCTTCATAGTTCATATGGCACAGCTGGCAGCCGCCGCATTTGGGATAATAGGGGCAGTCCGGCGCGACACGCGCGGGCGACGGCTCCTCCACCGCCAGCAGCCGCCCCCAGGCACAGCGCTCGGATGCCTTCAGGATGGAGATGCGGCAGCGCTCCCCCCGCAGGGCGTCCCGGACAAAGACGGTCAGCCCGCTTTCCAGATGTCCAACGCCTTCCCCCATGCTGGAATAGCCGGTAATCACCATCGTATGCTCGCTGTTCTTGCGTGGAAGTTCCATTGTCTACCTCTCCTCCGTCTCCGCTGCGCGGGACCGCTCTTTTACGCCGATTATATCATATTCCGTCCCCATCCGAAAGGGCCAGGCGGGATACACAGAATTTGAAGGATCTATGGGGGAAAGATAATTCCATCTTCCACTTTCAACCGGGGAAAAGCTATGATATAATACCGGTAACTGCCTGTCCCCCACCCGTACGGACAGCAGCGACTCAGACTGGAAAGGAAGCATTACTGTGGGATTTTTGCAAGCCATCTTCGGCACCTCTTCTTCCCGCGAGGTCAAGAAGATCACCCCCCTTGTCGATAGAATTGAAGCCCTCAGCGGCGAGTACAAGGCTCTCACGGACGAGCAGCTCAAGGGAAAGACTGATGAGTTCAAAAAGCGCCTGGCCGCGGGCGAGACGCTGGATGACCTGCTGCCGGAGGCTTTTGCCGCCGTGCGTGAGGCGGCGGACCGCGTGCTCGGCCTGCGTCCGTACCGGGTGCAGCTTATCGGCGGCATCATCCTCCACCAGGGCCGCATCGCCGAGATGAAAACCGGTGAGGGCAAGACGCTGGTAGCCACCCTGCCGGCCTATCTGAACGCGCTCTCCGGCGAGGGCGTGCATATTGTTACCGTCAACGACTACCTCGCCAAGCGCGACTCGGAGTGGATGGGGAAGGTCTACCGCTACCTCGGCTTGGAGGTTGGCCTGATTGTCCACGGCCTGACCCGCAACGAGCGCCGGAAGGCCTATGCCGCTGACATCACTTACGGCACCAATAACGAGATCGGCTTTGACTACCTGCGCGATAACATGGCCATCTATGAGCGCGACCTGGTCCAGCGGGGCCAGAACTTCGCCATCGTGGACGAGGTGGACTCCATCCTCATCGACGAGGCGCGCACCCCTCTCATCATCTCCGGTAAGGGCGAAGAGTCCACACAGCTCTACCAGATGGCGGACCAGTTTGTCTCCTCCCTGCGCCGCTACACCATCGCCGAGAGCGATGACAAGGAGATCGACGAGGAGATCAACCAGAACTACGACTACGTCGTGGAGGAAAAGCGCAAGACCGCCACCCTCACCGCCCGCGGCATCGCCAAGGCGGAGGCCTACTTCAACCTGGAAAACCTGGCCGACGAGGAGAACACCACCCTCAACCACCACATCAACCAGGCCATCCGCGCCCACGGCGTCATGAAGCGGGACGTGGACTACGTCGTGAAGGACAACCAGGTCATCATCGTCGACGAGTTCACCGGCCGCCTGATGTACGGCCGCCGCTACAACGAGGGCCTGCACCAGGCCATCGAGGCCAAGGAGGGCCTGCAGGTCGCCAATGAGTCCAAGACGCTGGCCACCATCACTTTCCAGAACCTCTTCCGCCTGTACCACAAGCTCTCCGGTATGACGGGCACCGCGATGACGGAGGAGACGGAGTTCGGCTCCATCTACCACCTGGACATCGTAGAGATCCCCACCAACCGCCCGGTCATCCGCATTGACCAGCCAGACTGTGTCTACAAGACGGAGGCGGGTAAGTACCGCGCGATTGTCAACCAGATCATCGTCTGTCACGAGAAGGGCCAACCGGTACTGGTGGGCACCGTATCCATCGAAAAGTCAGAGAAGCTCAGCCGGATGCTGCGTGCGCGCGGTATCGCTCACAACGTCCTCAACGCGAAAAACCACGAGCGCGAGGCGGAAATTATCGCCCAGGCAGGCAAGCTGGGCGCCGTCACCGTGGCGACCAACATGGCCGGCCGTGGCACCGACATCATGCTCGGCGGCAACGCGGAGTATCTGGCCACGGCGGATCTGCGGCGCAAGGGCTATGACGACAACGTGGTGGCCGAGGCGACCGGCTACGCCGACACCGATAACGAGGAGATTCTGGAGGCCCGCACCTTCTTCGCCCAGAAATTGGCGGAGTACAAACAGTCCATTGCGGAGGAGGCGGAGAAGGTCCGCCAGGCGGGCGGCCTGTATATCCTCGGTACCGAGCGCCACGAGGCACGGCGGATCGACAACCAGCTGCGCGGACGTTCCGGCCGTCAGGGCGACCCGGGCGAGAGCCGCTTCTTCCTGTCCCTGGAGGACGATATCCTCCGCCTGTTCGGCTCGGAGCGCATTTCTCACCTAATGGACACCCTCAAGATTGACGAGGACACCCCGATCGACGCGAAGATGCTCTCCGGCGCGATCGAGAGCGCGCAGAAGAAGGTGGAGTCGCGCAACTTCCAGATCCGCAAGACGGTGCTGGACTACGACGACGTGATGAACACCCAGCGTGAGGTGATCTACGGCGAGCGCCGCCGCGTGCTCAACGGGGAAAATCTCAAGCCGTATATCCACAGCATGATCGACCACATGATTGACCAGTCCGTGCTTGGCATCGCCGGGGAGAAAAAACATCTGTCCGCCGAGGACCTGCGCGACGCCACTCAGGATTACCGCAACGTCTTCCTCACCCCGGACGAGCTGAACTACTCTGACGCGGAGCTCGCCAAGCTCACCCCGCAGCAGGTGGCCGATCAGGTCAAGGAGCGCGCGCACGATATCTACCAGAAGAAGGAAGAGATTCTGACCGAGCCGGTCATGCGCGAGCTCGAGCGCGTGATGCTGCTGCGCGTAGTGGACGAGTACTGGATGGACCACATCGACGCGATGGACGACCTGCGCCAGGGTATCCGCCTGCAGGCCTACGGCCAGCAGGACCCCGTCGTCGCCTTCAAGCGCGAGGGCTATGAGATGTTCGAGCAGATGAACCAGTCCATCCAGCACGAGACGGTGCGCCGCATCTACCTGGCGCGGGTGCGCACGGAGAAGATTGAGCGCAAGGCAGTGGCCAAGGTCACCGGCGAATCCGCCGGCGGCGTGAGCCAGAAGGAAAAGCCCCGCCGCGTCCCGGTGCGCAAGGGCAAGAAGATCGGCCCGAATGACCCCTGCCCCTGCGGCTCGGGCAAAAAGTATAAGAAGTGCTGCGGCCGCAACCGCGGGATGGACTGACCGCGATGCGGGAACACTGTGTCCCCGGCGGGCCGGTCTGGCAGGCAAGTGAGCTGCTTACCGCGCCGGGCGGCGCGGCGCACGCCTTCTCTACCCGGCTGGGCGGTGTGAGCGAGGGGGTCTTCTCCTCGCTCAACCTCGGCCACACGCGCGGCGACCGTCCGGAGGCGGTCCGGGAGAACTATCGCCGCCTCCTCTCCGCCGCCGGCATGCCGGAGATGGCCCGCTTGGTGCTCGCCCGGCAGGTGCATGGGGACGCATTGCGTATGTGCACCATTGCGGACGCCGGCAAAGGGCTGGATCGCCCGCGCGACTTTGAGGCGGACGGTCTGATGACGGACGAGCGGGGGCTGACGCTGGCCATCTTTACCGCCGACTGCATCCCAATTTTGCTCTATGACCCTGTCCGGCGCGCGGTGGCCGCCGTCCATGCCGGCTGGCGCGGCACCGCCCTCGGCATTGCCGCCAAGGCGGTCCGTCAGATGGCCGCAGTCTACGGCTGCCGGCCGGAACACCTGTGTGCCGCGATCGGACCAGGGATCTCCCGCTGCTGCTTTGAGACGGACGGCGACGTGCCTGAGGCAATGCGCCGCGCACTGGGGGCCGAGGCGGAGGAGATGATCTTCCCCGTCCCGGGCCGGCCGGGCCGCTGGCACGTCGACCTCAAGGCGCTCAACGAGCACTGGCTGCGCCGCGCAGGGGTGCGCGAGATCGACTGCTCCGACGAGTGTACCCACTGTCACCCGGAGCGCTACTGGAGCCACCGCCGCACCGGCCCCGCGCGCGGCTCGATGGCCGCGCTGATCACATTGACCTGACCCGGCAAGGAGGCTGGACAAGACCTGGACCCCTTGCCGGTTTTCTTCCCTGTGCGAGGTGATTTCTTGAGACACAACCCCCCGCTGGTTCTGTTGCTGGCCCTCCTGTTGGCCCTGTCGGCCTGCGCCGGGCCGGACGCACAGGAGGAGGCGCCGGACGCGCAGGCCACGGTGCAGGCGGCGGAGGGCGATTCCGAACCCTCCGCCGGGGCGGAGACGGCGGACGGGACGCCACTCACCCTGGGCTACTACCCCGATCTCGGGCTAGACCCCTACACCTGCTCCAACACCACCAATCAGGCCGTCATCCGCCTGCTCTATGAGCCGCTGTTTGAGGTGGGACCGGACTTCTCCGTGCAGCCGGTGCTGGCCGTCTCCTGCCGCTCGGACGGCGGGGGGCGCTGGACGCTCACGCTGGTGGAGGACGCCGTCTTCTGGAATGGGGAGGTGCTGACAGCGCAGGACGTGGTCTATTCCCTCGAGCAGGCCGCCGCGGAGGGGAGCATATACGCCGCCCGTCTCGCGCCGCTGTCCGAACTGTCGGCAGAGGGGAACTCCGTCGTCTTCTCCTGGTCTGAACCGCTCGGCGAGCTGGAGAGCCTGCTGGAGATCCCCATTGTCCAAGCCGGGACGGCGGCGGACGATATCCCGATGGGAACCGGCCCTTATCAGCCGGTCTCGGGGGAGGACGGGCTCTCCGCTCTCACCGTCCACCGCGCCTGGTCCCAGGCCGAGTCGCTGCCGGCAGAGGAGATCGGCCTCTATCCGGTGACGGACAGCGATATGCTGATCTACGGCTTTGAGAGCGGCGCGATCACGCTGGTCCCCTCCGACCTCACTGGCTCAAACAGCTTGGGTTACTCCGGCAACTACGAGGTGTGGGACTACCCCACCAGCTACCTGCTCTACCTTGGCTGCAACACGGCGGACGGGCCGTGCGCCGAAACGGCGTTTCGCCTGGCCCTGAGAGACGCACTCGACCGGGAGATGATCGCGACCAGCCTGCTCTCCGGACACGCCACCGCCAGCCCCCTCCCCTTCCATCCAGCCTCCACCCTCTATGACAGCACGCTGGCCGCCGCCTTCTCTGAGCCGGATCTCTCATCGTTGGAGGGTTATGCAGGGGAGACGGTCACCATCCTGGTCAACGCTGATTCCTCCTTTAAGGTCACGCTAGCGGAATACGTCGCCGCCACGCTGGAGGCGGCGGGCCTGGAGGCCGCGGTCGTGACGCACGCCTGGTCCGACTTTCAAACTGCGCTGGAGGCGGGGGAATACGACCTCTACCTCGGCGAGGTCCGTCTGGAGCCAAACTTTAACCTCTCGGCCCTGCTGGCAGAAGATGGAAGCCTGAATTTCAGCGGCTATCGCTCCGACAGCCTCTCAGCCGCACTTGAGGCGTATCTGGCCGCTGACGCGGACGGGCGCGCCGAAACTGCCGCCGCGCTCGCCGCGGCAGTCTGCCAAGAGGCCCCCATCCTTCCCCTCTGCTTTGAGGAACACTCCATTCTCAGCGGCTGGGGCAGCTTAGAGTACTGTACCGCTACCCAATCCAACCTGTTTTACCACATCCAGGACTGGACCCTGGGCGGCTGATCTGACAGAGCACCACAGAAGGGAGAACCGCGCCATGAACAACGTGTACCGCTGCTATGCCGAAAAGCGTCCCGGCTTTGCCGTGGAGGCCGGCAAAGTCTATCGGGAGCTGCGCGAGCAGCTCGGTATTGAGGAACTGACCGGCGTGCGGATTCTGTACCGCTACGACGTGGACCGGATTGCCCGGTCCGTCTTTGAACAGGCCGTGCGCACCGTCTTCTCCGAACCGATGTGCGACGACTACTACGAGGAGGAGATGCCGCCCATCGCGGGGGTGCACACCGTCCTCGCCGTGGAGGCCCTGCCCGGGCAGTTTGACCAGCGGGCGGACTCTTGCGCGCAGTGCATCCAGCTGCTGGCCGGGTGTGACCGGCCGCTGGTGAGTGCCGCCACCGTCTACGTCCTACTCGGCGCGCTGGACGAGGAGCAGGTGAGACGGATCGCCCGCTACCTCATCAACCCGGTGGAGAGCCGCCGGGCCGGGATGGACAAGCCGGAGACGCTGGAGCAGACCTACGCCGTTCCCACCTCGGTGCCCACACTGGATGGTTTTACCGCCCAGGACCGCGACGGCCTGTCTGAAACGCTGGAGCGCTACAGCCTGGCGATGGACCTGGACGACCTCGCTTTTTTACAGGCCTATTTCCGTGACCAGGAACACCGTGACCCTACCCTGACCGAGCTGCGCGTTGTGGACACCTACTGGTCCGACCACTGCCGCCACACCACTTTTGGCACCCGGATTGAGACGGCCGAGATCGAGGACGGCGGCGTGCGCGCAGCCTATGAGGAATACCTCGCCGGGCGAGAGGAGGTCTACGGGCCGGAGAAGGCCGCCGCACGGCCTCGGACACTGATGGACATCGCCACCGCTGGGACCAAGGTGCTCAAAAAGCGGGGCGCGCTGCCCAACCTGGACGAGAGCGAGGAGATCAACGCCTGCTCCATCCACATCCCGGTGGACGTGGACGGCGCAGAGGAGGACTGGCTGCTCCAGTTCAAAAACGAGACGCACAACCATCCCACCGAGATCGAACCCTTCGGCGGGGCAGCCACCTGCATCGGCGGGGCCATCCGCGACCCGCTGGCCGGGCGGGCCTACGTCTACCAGGCGATGCGCCTGACCGGCTGCGGCGACCCGCGCACCCCGCTGGGCGACACGCCGGCCGGCCGCCTGCCGCAGCGCAAGCTGGCCACCACCTCGGCGGCGGGCTACTCCTCCTACGGCAACCAGATCGGCCTGGCTACCGGCGTGGTCAGCGAGTTCTACCACCCCGGCTACGTCGCCAAGCATATGGAGCTGGGCGCGGTGGTGGGCGCGGTGCCCGCCCGGCAGGTGGTTCGTGTACGCCCGGAGCCGGGGGATGTGGTCATCCTGCTCGGCGGGCGGACCGGCCGCGACGGCATCGGCGGGGCCACCGGCTCTTCCAAGACGCACAACCTCTCCTCCCTGACCACCATGGCCGCTGAGGTGCAGAAGGGCAACGCGCCGGAGGAGCGCAAAATCCAGCGCCTCTTCCGCAATCCGGAGGTCACACGCCTCATCAAGCGCTGCAACGACTTCGGCGCGGGCGGCGTCTCCGTTGCCATCGGCGAGCTGGCCGACGGGCTGGAGATCGACCTGGACGCGGTGCGCAAGAAATACGACGGGCTGGACGGCACGGAGCTGGCCATCTCCGAGTCCCAGGAGCGCATGGCGGTCGTCGTCGCCCCGGAGGACGCGGACGCATTTATTGCCTTCGCCACGGCAGAAAATCTGGAGGCCTATCCGGTCGCCGTGGTCACCGAACAGGCCCGGATGGTGATGCGCTGGCGCGGCCAGACCATCGCCGATCTCTCGCGCGACTTCCTCAACTCCAACGGCGCGCCAAAATACACCGCCGTCCACGTCCCTATCCTGCCTGGCCGGGAGACGGCGCCCGCCGTGACGGACGTGGGGGCATCCTTCCGCGCGCTGGCGCAAAATCCGAACCTCGCCTCCCAGCGCGGCCTGGGAGAGCGGTTTGACGCCTCTATCGGCGCGGCCTCCGTCCTCTTCCCCTACGGCGGAAAGGAACAGCTCACCCCCGCGCAGGCGATGGCCGCCCTGTTGCCGGTTGGGCCGGGCCACACGACGGGCACCTGTTCCGTGATGGCCTGGGGCTTCGACCCCGAGCTGATGGAGCGAGACCCCTTTGTAGGCGCGCAGTCCGCCGTGGTGGAAAGCGTGGCCAAACTGGTCGCCGCCGGCGCGGATCCGGAGAAGGCCTACCTCACCCTGCAGGAGTACTTTGAGCGCTTGCGCGACGTGCCCGAGCGCTGGGGCAAGCCGTTTGCCGCCCTGCTGGGCGCCTACCGGGCGCAGATCGCCCTCGGCTGCGCCGCCATTGGCGGCAAAGACTCCATGTCCGGCTCCTTCCTCGATCTGGACGTGCCGCCCACCCTCGTCTCCTTCGCCATCGCGCCGGAGCGGGCGGAGCACATCCTCTCCCCTGAATTCAAGGACTCGGACTGCCCGGTCTACCTCTTCCGCGCGCCCGCCGGGGACTACGAGGGCACCCGCGCCCTCTGGAAGCGCTTCCGCGCGCTCGTGCTCGACGGCAAGGTGCGCGCCGCCTGGGCGCTCACCTCTGGCGGCCTGGCGGAGGGCCTGCTGAAGATGTCTCTCGGCAACCGCATCGGCTTTGTATCGGAACCTTCCCTGCGCGCGGAGGACCTGTTTGCCAAATCCTACGGCTCCATCGTCGCCCAGATGAGCGAGGAGCTCCCGGAAGGTCTGGGCGAGCGGATCGGCCGGACCACCGCCGAGCCGGTGCTCTCCGTCTGCGGCGAGCGCCTGGCCCTGGAGGAGCTGCGCCGCCTCTGGGAGGGTACGCTGGAGGACGTCTACCCCACCCGCGCCGCCGCGGAGGGCCCCGCCCCCCTGCTCTCGCACACGGTGCGCGCCGCGCAGCGTGCCGGCGCGCCGGTCGCCCGGCCGAAGGCGGTCATCCCCGTCTTCCCCGGCACAAACTGCGAGTATGACACCGCCAACGCCTGCCTGCGCGCCGGTATTGAGCCGGAGATCCACGTTGTGCGCAACCTGAGCGTCGAGCAGCTGCTTGACTCGGAGCGCGAGCTGGAGCGGGCAATCCGTGCAGCGCAGATGATCATCCTCCCCGGCGGCTTCTCCGGCGGCGACGAGCCGGAGGGCTCGGGCAAGTTCATCGCCTCCTTCTTCCGCAATCCGCGCATCCGCGACGCGGTGCACGAGCTGCTGCGCGCGCGCGACGGGCTGATGCTCGGCATCTGCAACGGCTTCCAGGCGCTCATCAAGCTGGGCCTGGTCCCCTTTGGGGAGATCCGTGACCTGGACGAGAGCTGCCCGACGCTGACCTTTAACCTGATCGGCCGCCATCAGAGCCGCTACTGCGATATCCGCGTGGCCTCGGTGCAGTCCCCCTGGATGCTCAAGAGCCATGTCGGGGACCTCTACACCGTGCCCGTCTCCCACGGCGAAGGGCGTTTTGTCGCCCCGCAGGCGGTGCTGGCGCAGCTGGCAGCCAACGGCCAGATCGCCACGCAGTATGTCGACGGCGGCGGCTTCCCGTCGATGGATATCTCTGCCAACCCGAACGGCTCCATGTATGCGGTGGAGGGCATCTTCTCCCCCGACGGACGGGTCTACGGCAAGATGGGCCACAGCGAGCGCTGGAACCCCGGCGTGGCGGTGAATATCCCCGGGGAGAAGTGGATGCCGCTCTTTGAGTCGGGCGCCTACTATTTCAAATAACCCGCAGCGGAGGAGACAGCATGCGAGAGATTATTTTTGATATCGACGGCACGCTTTGGGACTCCCGGCAGGTGGTGGCCGACGCGTGGAACCAAGTTGTTCTGGCGCGGACCGGACACCACCCGGGGCACACGGGCGAGAGCGTCGGCCATCTGTTCGGCCGGACAATGACCGACATCGCCCGCCGCCTCTTCCCCGACCTGCCGCCGGAGGAGCGCGACGTGCTGGCAGACGCCTGCTTTCGCGGCGAGAACGAGGCGCTGGAGCGCACGCCGGGCAAATTTTATCCCGGCGTGCTGGAGACCATTCCCCAGCTTGCCCGGCGTCAGCCGCTCTACATCGCCTCCAACTGTCATTCGGGGTATATCGAGCTGGTGCTCCGCCACAGCGGGCTGCGGAACTGCTTCTCCGGCTGGATCTGCTTTGACGACACCGGCCTGTCCAAGGGGGAGAATCTGCGGCTGCTCATCGAGCGCCATCAGATGCAGCGCCCCATCTATGTCGGCGACACGCAGGGAGACTGGGAGGCCTGTCAGGCGGCGGGCATTCCCATGATCTTTGCCGCCTACGGGCTGGGTGAGGTGGACACTCCGCTGCCCACCATCCACCATTTCTCCGAGCTGCTCACGCTGCCAGAGGCGCAGTGACAACAAAAATCGGCGTATCGGAACGGAATGGTTCCGATACGCCGGCCTTTTTCTTTCAGCCGATTATTCCCAGCTCTTCCACACGTCCGGGCAGTACCCCACGGTGGCCTGCTTGCCGTTTCGCACGATGGGCGTGCGCAGCAGGCTGGGGTCCTCCAGCAGATGCTCGAGCTTCTGACTCTCCAGGGCGAGGTAGCCCAGCATCGCCGCGTCGGGGTGCTTCGGATCGATCAGCGCGTCCAGCCCCACCGCCCGGGCAACCGACGTCAGCTCTCCGCGGCTCATACCGTAGCGCAGCAGATCAATATTCTGAAACTTCACCCGGCGCTCCTTGAAGTAGCGCTGGGCCTTTTTCGTGTCAAAGCACTTGTTCTTGCCGAAAATCTGGATATTCATCCCAGTTCCCTCCAAATCAGGCGGCGGTACTGCGCGCCCTCCGGGCGCAGGCGGGACTCCATCAGCCAGAAGCCGCGCACCGGCATCTCCGCCGCGAACTCCGGCTCGGCCGCCGGCTCCGGCCCGGCACCCGCCCGGCGGGCGAGCGTGATGTGCGGCCGATAGGGCCGTCCCTCCGTCTTCAGTCCCTGCCGGTCGAGAGCGGCGGTCAGGCCGCGCTGCAAGTCCAGCAGCTCGGTTGACGGCGCGACGGCGAGATAGATCACGTCTCTGCCCCGCTGGGAAAACCGTCCCAGGCCTCCGAACGTAATTGAAAACGATTTTCCCTCCAGCTCCACCATCGCCGCGGCCGCACGCCGCGCATCCGGCTGCTCGCCGAGGAAGGTGAGCGTCAAGTGCAGATTCTCCTGGCTCGTCCACCGCCCGGCAAACCCGGCCTCGCGCAGGCGGGCCTGGTACCGCGCCAACGCCAGCCGCCGGGGCCGGTCCAGGTCGATGGCGCAAAAGAGCCTCACGCCTGCCGTCCCTCCAGCTCCGCGCGCAGGCGGGCGTAGCGCGCGCGCACCTCTTCCGCCCGGCCGCAGGTCATCTTGCCCTCGGTGCAGGCCCCGGCGATGCAGGGCGGTCCGCTGCGGTCAAAGAGGGCGGGCGCGATGGGATAGACCAGCTTGAACATCTCCTCCGCCAGGGCGCGGATCTCCCACTGGGCGCGATTGCAGCAGCGCAGGCGGAAGAAATTTTGCAGGCTGCGGGCATTCATCGTGACCACCATCTTGGTCTCGCAGGCGTTGGGGAGGACGAAGCGCGCATCCTCGTTGGCCAGCTTCTCCGCCTTGCGCTCCGCCTCCCGCTCGGAGAGACCTTGAGCGAGGAATTCCGCCTTGTGCCTGGCCTGGAGCGTCTGCGCAAGCTGGAGATACTGCCGCCCCTCCTCCTGCATCGCCGCGAGAAAAGCCGCTTTGGAGGCAGGGTCTGCCTCCACCTCCGGCGGGGTGACAAAACGGAAGTCATCCAGGCGGACATAGCGCTGGCTCTGGACGGAGAAGGAGGCGATGCGGTGGCGGGTGATCTGCGCGAGTAGGGCGCGAGAAACACCCTCGATGCCAAAGGTGAAAGAAGCGTGCTCGATCGGGCTGGCGTGGCCGTAGCTGGCGAGCATCTTGACAAATTTTGCACTCTTCTCCGGCGTCAAGCCCTCAAGCAGAGTCTCCACCCCGGTGTCGGAATAACAGAGTTTGGCCGCAGCAGCCACCACCCGTTCCGGTTCGGGCGTGTGGGCGATGAGCTGAACGTGAAGCATGGGGAATTTCCTCCTTCTTGCAAAGCTCGTTCCATCTCGATACGCCAAAGCGCACTACAGCGTGTAAATCAGCACCCCTGCGATGATCACAAGATTGCCAATCAATTGCCCCCGATTCAGCTTCTCGCGCAAGAGAAAGAAGGAGAGGAGCATCACGAACACGTAGGTAAATGTGTCAATCACCGGCCCGTATTTCATCGGGACATGGGTATACGCCAATGTGCTGAGCAGCAGCACGACAAAGAAGATGCCGTAGGCCAGAATCACCCGCCAGTTCAAATATTCTCTGAGGAAACTGCTGTGCGTCTGGTTGGCGCTCTGCTTGAGCAGCACCTGCGAGATGGCGGAGAAAAAGGTGAGCACAAACATCAGGATCAGATAGGGCCGCATATCCTTACTCCTCCTGTTACTATATATTTGCCCCTTGGTTTATGGCATCTAGCCATAGGCATGGGACATCTCGTTGCCTAAACTGTTAGAATGGGAAGGTAATGG
>CAYWUA010000043.1:8201-13479 GCA_964461385.1 uncultured Oscillospiraceae bacterium | reverse complement strand
AAAAAACACCGTCCTATGTAGTAAAGTGACTACAGTATGGACGGTGTTTTCTGCGTTTATACCGGCTGACACAGGAAGGTGTCCGCGTAGCTCGACTTCAAAACCCGGGCCGCCTCCTGGGCCGCGTCTTGGTCTCGGAACAGGCCGAAGACGGTCGGCCCGCTGCCCGACATGCACGCGCCGAGCGCGCCGAGCTGAATCAGGGTGTTTTTGATCTCCTCCACTGCGGTGCGGCGCTTGGGCGGCAGGGCCTGCTCAAAGACGTTGAACATCCGGCGCGCCGCGCCGTCCAGGTCGCGCTCCTCCAGCGCGCGCAGCAATCCCGCGGTGTCCGGGCGGCAGCGCAGGCGGACACCGTCAATCGCCTGGTAAAGCTCGGGGGTGGAGACGGCAAAGGCGGGCTTGCAGAGCACCAGGTGGCATGGTGCGAGCGGCGTGAGTGGGGTGAGTATCTCCCCGCGTCCCTCGGCCAGGGCGGTGCCGCCGAGCACGCAGTAGGGCACGTCAGAGCCCACCGCCTCGCCAATTTCCGCCAGCTCCCGCGCCGTCAGACCGGTTCCAAACAGGCGGTTGAGCCCGCGCAGGACGGCCGCCCCGTCGCTGCTGCCCCCCGCCGTCCCGGCGCAGACCGGGATGCGTTTTTCGATGTGGATGGACAGCCGGTCCAGGTCCACGCCGGCGTGCCGTGCAAAGGCCCGTGCGGCGGCAACGGCGATGTTCTTCCCGTCCACCGGCAGAAAGCCCAGGTTGGTGGAGAGGGTGAAATGGCCGGTCTCCCCGAGGGTGAGGGTCACCGTGTCGCACAGGCTGACCGACTGCATCACCATCCGCAGCTCGTGATAGCCGTCCGGGCGGCGGGAGAGCACGTCGAGGGAGAGGTTGATTTTCGCGTAGGCCGGCTCGGTCAGTCTGGTCATCTGATCCGCCTCGCTTCCAGATAGAACCGCTTGTCCTGCGCGCGGCCCATCGAAAAGGTCTTGCGCGGGAGCACGCCGTCAAAAATGACGGTCTTAAACAGCTCGTCCTTTCCCAGGGCGGGGAGCAAAAAGGCCAGATTGCCTGCCTGGGCGCCCAGACGGCGCGCAACGTCCTCCCCGTGGATGTAGTCCACGTGGCCGCTGTGCGCTGCCAGATAGGGGTCGAGCACGGCCTGCAGCGTGGCCAGCGGGAGCTGATAGGGGGCGTCGGGGACGGTGACAATCCCCTCGCCGCCCGCGTGTAGCCAGTGCAGCTGCTGTCCCTCGCCGGGACCGAGATGCGCGCCGGGATAGGCCGCGAGCACCGCGCGCAGCACCTCCTCCGGGTCCACGCCAAAGCAGACGCGGTGGATCGCCTCGAATTCCAGGGACTCGTCGTGCAGGTTCCCCAGCTCGACGAGGGCATAGCGGGCCAGCGCGGCGGCGGGGGTGCCCCGCTGCGCCTCATAGGCGGCTTTGGCGCTCGCGAGCGAGTGGTTGCCGTCCCCGACGGCGAAGAGAAGGACGGGACGTCCCTCGGCGTCGTATTTCTGCGCAAAGACATCCGGGTCGGCCAGGTGGGCCAGGCCGCGCGCGACGGCCGCCACCTGCCCCTCGTTCAGACGCCAGCCGGCGATGCGGCCTCCGCCCTCCATCAGCTCGAAGTCGTACAGCGGCTCCATCTGACCGGTCTGCGCGCCGAGCGGCTCGATCACGGCGCGCTCCGGGTCGTCGAGCAGCAGCAGGACGTGGGGAAGCTCCAGAGACGCGCCCCGACGCACCGCCATGCGGGGCGGGATGCGGGAGAGGACGGTCCCCTCCGTCGCGCGGATCAGCGCGCCGCTGCCGGGGGTGTAGCCATAGCACTCCAGGTCCACCTGCCCGATCAGGCCGCGGCGCACCTTCCCGTCCGAGAGGGTGCGCTCGACGTAGATCAGGCTGTCCGGCAGCTCCGTAAAGCGGCCGGCGGTCAGCTCCGCATCCATCGCGCGGTGGATGGCGTCGATCTCCTCCGGCGCGGCGGGCAGACGGCTCTCCGGCAGCACCAGGTGGAGCGCCGAAGGGGCCTGGCCCACATACCCGGCCACCCGCTGCCAGTACTCCGGCTGGGAGGAGTACTGGTCGCAGGCGACGACGCACCAGAGGTTTAAGTCGCAGTCGCGCGGCAGCAGGATATCCGCCGGGCCGAAGCCCAGCGGGGCAAAGCGGCTGTCCATCAGACCATCGCGCCGCGGATGGCGGCGAGCAGATCGTCAAAGGACTCGTAGGCGGGCAGCTCCGGGTGGTCGGCCTGAATTTGCGCCGTGCTGCGGAAGAGGAAGCCCGCGCGGCTGGCCTGAATCATCGCCAGGTCGTTATAGCTGTCGCCGCTGGCGATGGTCTCATAGCCGATGGACTGGAGCGCGCGCACGGTGCTCAGCTTGGACTGGGACACGCGCATCCGGTAGCCGGTGATCTCCCCGTCGGGGGCCACTTCCAGCTGGTTGCACATCAGGGTGGGGTAGCCCAGCTTTTTCATCAGCGGCATGGCGAACTGCTCAAACGTGTCGCTCAGGACGATCACCTGGGCGAAGCTGCGCAGCTCGTCCAAAAACGCCTTCGCGCCCGGCAGCGGGTCGATGGTGGAGATGACCTCCTGAATCTCTTTCAGGCCGAGCTTGTGCTCTCTCAGGATGTCCAGGCGGTAACGCATCAGTTTGTCATAGTCTGGCTCGTCGCGGGTGGTGCGCCGCAGCGCGGGGATGCCGGTGGCCTCGGCGAAGGCGATCCAGATCTCGGGGACCAGGACGCCTTCCATGTCCAGGCAGGTGATGTACATCATAGTCAGCGATCTCTCCTTTGTGCGGTTGTCTGCGCCCGGCGGGCGGACGGTCAGCGGTGTTTGATAAAGTGTTCGATGCGCTCGAGCGCCTCGGCCAGCTCCCGCATGGAGGTGGCGTAGCAGCAGCGGATAAAGCCCTCGCCGCCCGGACCGAAGGCGGAGCCGGGGATAGCAGCCACCTGCTCGGCCAGCAGCAGCTTTTCGCAGAAGGCGTCCGAGTCCAGGCCGGTGGAGCGGATGCAGGGGAACATATAGAACGCCCCGCGCGGCTCGAAACACTCCAGACCCATATCCCGGAAGCCCTGGAGCAGAAAGCGGCGGCGGCCGTCATACTCCGCCTTCATCGCCTCGATGTCCTCGTCGCCGTGCGCGAGCGCCTCGATAGCAGCATATTGGCTGGTCGTGGGGGCGGACATGATACCGTACTGGTGCAGCTTGAGGATGCTGCCGAGCAGCTCGTGCGGCCCGCAGAGGTAACCCAAGCGCCAGCCGGTCATGGAATAGCACTTGGAAAAACCGTTGACCAGCAGCGTGCGCTCCCGCATCCCGGGGATGTTGGCGATGGAGACGTGGTGCAGCCCGCCATAGGTCAGCTCGGCGTAGATCTCATCCGAGATCACCATGATATCCGTCCCCTCGAGCAGCCCGGCAATCGCCTCCAGGTCGGCGCGCTCCATCACGCCGCCGGTGGGGTTGCAGGGATAGGGGAGGACGAGCACCTTGGTCTTCGGCGTGATCGCTGCCTTCAGGAGTTCCGGCGTGAGGCGGAACTCGTCCTCCGCGCGCGTCTGGAGATAGACCGGTACGCCCATCGACATGGACACCAGCGGCCCGTAGCAGACAAAGGAGGGGGTGGGGACGATCACCTCGTCGCCCGGTTCGAGAATACAACGCAGGGCGAGGTCCAGGCCCTCGCTCCCGCCGACGGTGACGAGGATCTCATGCGCCGCATCATAGGTCAGGTTAAAACGGCGCTTGAGATAGGCCGCGATCTGCCGGCGCAGCTCGGAAAAGCCAACGTTGGGGCTGTAACGGGTCTTGCCTTTTTCCAGGGAGTAGATGCCCGCGTCGCGGATGTGCCAGGGAGTGAGGAAGTCGGGCTCGCCGATGCCGAGGGAGATGGCGTCCGGCATGTCCTCCAGCAGGTCAAAAAACTTCCGGATGCCGGAGGGGGGCACAGCGGAAATGCGCTGGTTTAAAATCCTGCTATAGTCCATCATACGAAGACAAACCCCTCTTCCTGCTTCTCCTGTTTCTTGAAGATGAGGTGGCTCTCCTTGTATTTCTTGAGGATAAAGTGAGTGGCGGTGCTCTTCACTTCGTCGATGGTGGATAACTTCTGGGAGACGAAATTGGCCACCTCGCGCAGGCTGCGGCCGGAGATGATCACCGTCATGTCAAAGTCGCCGCTCATCAGGTAGCACGACTCCACCTCTTCGTACTGATAGATGCGCTCTGCCACCCGGTCAAAACCGTCGCCGCGCTGCGGCTCCACCTTTACCTCGATCAGGGCGGTCACGTCCTGCCGGTCGGTGGCGTTCCAGTCAATCACGGCCTTGTAACCGAGGATAATATTGTCCTTTTCATAGGCGCGGATAATCTCGTTCACGCGCTCCTCCGAGGTGCCGACCATGGCGGCCAGCTGCTTGCGGGAGAGAGTGCAGTCGCCTTCCAGCAGCCGAAGCAAATTTTCCATATCGTATTCTCCTCTTGACATAGTCCTTCCCCAGACAGGGGCAGACCGCCGGGGCGGTCCGGTTTCTCTGATTATACATGCTTTTCTCTCTAAATACAAGCTGGACGAGGGAAACTGCCTGTGCTATACTGGTAAAAATGACGAAGATGAGAGGATAGGACTTTCATGCGCGGATTGGATACGGCTGCGCTTCGGCGCTATCTGGAGGGCAATGGGGCGCAGACCGGCGGCTTTGCCGGCGCGCCTGTTCCGCGTCTGGCGGAGGCGAACCCGGATGGGCCGTCGCTTGCGCTGCTCTACGACGTGCCGGAGTGGATGGTGAATCCCTGGGGCGTGGTGCACGGGGGCCTGACCGGCGCGCTGATGGACACGGCGATGGGGATTCTCACCAGCTGGGCCGCCGGTGGGGCGATCTGCCCGACGGTGTCCATGCAGGTTAATTTCCTCCACCCCGTCCTCGCCGGGCGGGAGCTGCGCGTGGAGGTGACGATGGAGCACTTTGGCAGCGCGACCGCCTGTGTGAGTGCCCGCTGCGTGCAAAACGGCCGGGTGACCACCACGGCGAGCGGCATCTGCTCCACCGCGACGCCGCGGCGGCGGATCGCGGACCTCGCCGGCGAAGAGGCAGAGGGATGAAGTGGGTTTTGGAGACGGAGCGGCTGCGATTACGCGAGATGGAGGAGTAATACGGCGCCCTCTGTCGGATGCTGCGGGACGCGGAGGTGATGTACGCCTACGAGCATGCTTTTTCTGAGCAAGAGGCGTGGGACTGGCTGCGCCGGCAGCGCGAGCGCTACCGGCGCG
>CAYWUA010000043.1:0-8101 GCA_964461385.1 uncultured Oscillospiraceae bacterium | reverse complement strand
GACCTGGAGGAGGTCTGGTCCATTATCCGGGACAACAACCTCCCTTCCCGCCGGGTGGCGGAGCGCAACGGGATGCAGGTGCGCGGCCAGATCGTAAAGCATTACTACGGCAAGGAGATGCCGCATGTGGGCTACTCCGTCCGGCGGGAGAGAGATTCCGGATCTTTCTTTGCGCGCTCCAAGCGGCTGTTTCGTGCCTGTCTTTGCCGTCGCAATCCTGTTTTTCCATGTGTGGCGGCTGTCCTCTCTTCTTCTGCACCGGTCATGAGAGGACGGCGCCCTGTTTTTCTGCCGGAGCGTGTCTGCAAGAGCGCAAGCTAAAACGGCACACCAGAATAACAATGCAGCGAATTTGCACGGCAGTCAGAAAAGAAGCGGCGCTTTTGGCATATCGTGTGCAATGCCCCGCCGGCGTTTCAGGGGAAAAGCATTTTCTGCCAAGAGACGAAGCCGATAAACGAATGGCCCTGCTCCCGCTGCGGTTTGCGGTTCTGCCGGGCTGGCAGTTTTTGTAAAACTTAGGAACATCTGCTAATAACGGGAGATTTTCCCTTGCAATGCGCACCGCTTCATGGTATCATAAAAAAGGAAAGTTTATTCGGCTAAAGTGCATGGCAGAACTTGCCTGTGCGCGGATGGAGAGAAAGAGAGGCTTTATCGTTCCCGGCTCCGTTTAGTCCAACGGGGCGCGGAGAGAAACAAGGAACCATTGAGAGGGGGAGGGCATATGTATTGCTCACATTGCGGAAAAGAAAACGGGAGCGGCGGGAAATTCTGCTCCTATTGCGGCGCACCGCTGGAGACGCCGCCCAATTATGAGGCGGCGGAGACGAATTATGGCGGCAGCTGGCAGGATGGGGGTGGCTCGTCCCATCAAGAAGAAGGCAGCTGGCAGAGCGGTCCGGCATATCAGGGCGTCGGCTGGCGGGACGGCTCGTCCGGCCCGGGGCCGGGCGGCGGGGGACAGAACGTCCTCACCACTGCGCTGCGGGTCGTCTCGCTGGTCGGGGCGGTGCTCTTTGCTCTCTCTGTCCTGCCGTATATTGGGAATATTTTTTCAACATTTGGATACTTGATCGAGGGCTGGATCTCGCCCGTGATCGCGCTATTCAATTTGCTCTCCACGCTGCTGCTGATAGTTTCCCGCGGCATTCTGGCCCTCGCGCTGGCTGTGGTCGGCCTGTGCTACAGCGAGGAGCGGAACAATGGCGAACCGCTGCTGATGGCGTTGGGACTGGCCGGAGCGCTGGTCGCCGTGCTGGCGATCCTGCTTCCGATTTTCAGCGGATTGGCCAATCTCATCGCGTATGGGTACTTTTATGTATATTTTGGGGACGCCCCGGCCCGGATTGGCTGCGCGCTTGCGGCGGTCGCCGTGCCGGCCGGCCTGATCTTCTTCTCCGGACATCAGCCCTTTGTGGGCAAGAGTACGGATGAGTTGCTCGCGGAGCTGCAGGAGCTCCCGGCCACGTTGCTCGCGGAGCTGGAGCGGTTCCAGGCCGACCGCCGTCAGCGCAGCCAGAGCCGCCCGACCCAGGGCCAGTACGCGGCGGGCGGCGGCCAATACACCCGCCCGGCGGCGCAGAACAGCTATGGGCCACGCCGGATGGATGACAACCGCGGCCTGCTGAAGTACATCCTCCTCTCCCTTGTCACCTGCGGCATCTATTCCTGGTATGTCTACTATACGTTGGCACGGGACATCAACGAAATCTGCGAGGGAGACGGCGAGAGGACGTCGGGGCTGGTGAAATATATCATCTTCACTATCCTGACCTGCGGGATCTACCACTATGTGTGGCACTTTAAGTTCCTGCGCCGCATCGAGCGCAATGCCCCGCGTTATGGCTTCCAGGTCCAGACGCTCGGCGGAATGGAGCTGCCTGTCTGCTGGCTGGTGCTCGAGGCGGTCGGCATCCTGTGCACCGCGTGCTTCGTCGGACTCATCGCGGTGTTCTATGCAACGTATCTCGTGTTCCGCAACATGAATCTGCTGGCCAGCGCGTACAACGAGCAGGTGTATGGAAGGTAAGCTTCGGGCCGTCCGCGGCAGTGCCCTTTGGGCGGTGGCTGGAGTGGTTCTGGTCTACGCACTGTTAGGGAGGATGGGGATTACATGCCCCATCCTCTTTCTCTCCGGCGTGTCTTGCACGGGTTGTGGGATGACGCGCGCGTGGATTTCCCTCCTGACGGGAGACTTGGCGGCGGCGGTTTCCTATCATCCGCTCTTTTGGGTCCCGCCGCTGGGCGTGGTGGTCTGGCTGCTCAAGGGCTGTCTGTCCCGGCAGACCGTCATGGTGCTGATTTGGGTGGGGTGCGCTCTGTTTTTTCTCGTGTATCTGCTGCGCATGGCGAATCCCAGTGACACCATCGTCGTTTTTCACCCGGAGGATGGATGGATTGCGCGCACTCTGCGCGCCGTGCTGCGACTGACGGCAGGGGAGGCGGCGTAAAAATCCGTATCACGGAGATGGACCGGACAAAATCTGCCGAAAAAGAGACGAAAAAGAGAGCCGGCCAGGCCGTCAGCGAATCTCGCTGCGGCCTGGCCGGTGCATTTTGCGGATGCGGTTTGATTACTCCTGCGCGTAGTAGTTGATGAGGCAGCCGGCGAGGATGATATCGCGCTCCTCGCGGGTGAGGCCGGGCAGAGTGAGGGTGACCGGACGGCTCACGCCGTTTTGGATCAGCGTGCCCTCCAGCGCCTCTCCGTCGCCCTCGAGCAGGGCGCGCACGCCGGGAAGGTAGAGCTGGTCGCCCGGCTGGATGCCGAGGTCCTTCAGGCCGTCGACGATAAAGGGCAGCATGCCCCAGTTGACCACGTTGGAGCGGTAGCGCTTGGTGGCGTACTCCGCGGCCAGGTTGGCCACGCCGCCGAGCACCCGCTGGCAGGAGGCGGCCTGCTCGCGCGCCGAGCCGTCGCCCGGCTTGAGGGCCATCACCAGCGAGCCGAGGCCGGTGGTCTGGGCGTCATGGCCGCCCAGTGCGGCGAGGACGTCCGCGTCCAGCTCGCCCGCCTGGCGCTTTTTCTCCAGGGACTGAATGGCCTTGGCCCGGCCGACGTAGGCGGGGTCCTTGCGCGAGAGGGTGAACTCCGCCAGCCCGAGCGGGTTGGAGCGGTAGGACGAGGTCTCGCCGGAAGGAATCAGCTCGTCGGTGGTGGTCACCGGGTCATAGATCGCCGAGGCGACGGTGAGCATCAGGTTCTCCGGCAGGGCGATCTGCGCCGGCCAGTCGGTGATGTTCGGGCCGAAGACCAGCTCCGCCTCCGGGTCGGGGTGACCCACGCCGTAATAGACGCGGCTGCGGTAGGCCGAGTCGTCATAGCGGTACTCCTCGTCCGGGAGGTCGGCGGGGACGCTCTCCAGCTCGAGCGCGGAGGTGAGCACGCCGCCGTTGCGCGCGGTGGCGGCGATGGAGCGCGCGTCCATCAGGGCCACATAGGACAGCTGGCCGTTGGACGGCTTGGAGCCCTCGCGGTTGGGGAAGTTGCGCGTGGTGTGGCGGATGGAGAAGCCGCCGTTGGACGGCACGTCGCCCGCGCCGAAGCAGGGGCCGCAGAAGCAGGAGCGGATGGAGGCCCCGGCGGCCATCAGGTCGGAGATCGCGCCGGTGTTGGTCAACGCCTGGAAGATGGGCATGGAGCCGGGATAGCAGGAGAGCCAGAACGCCTGCGAGCCGATGGAGCAGCCCTTGAGGATCTCGGCGGCGCGGACCAGGTTCTGATAGGTGCCTCCGGAGCAGCCGGCGACCACCGCCTGATCGACGTAGAACTTGCCGTCGCGCACCTTGTCCAGCAGAGAGGGGATATCCTCCCGGCCGAACTGCTCGCGCGTGGCCCGCTCCGTCTCGGCGAGGATATCCGTCAGATTCTCCTTAAAATAGGAGATGGGGTAGGCGTTGGAGGGGTGGAAGGGCAGGGCGATCATCGGCTCGACCTTCTCCAGGTCCACCAGAATCACGTTGTCATAGTACGCGCCCTCGGCGGGGAGCAGGCGGCGGTAGTCATTGCCGCGGCCGAGCAGCTCGAGATACTTCCGGGTCAGCTCGTCCGTCATCCACACGGAGGAGAGGCAGGAGGTCTCGGTGGTCATCACGTCGATGCCGCAGCGGTAGTCCATCGAGAGGTTCTCCACGCCGGGGCCGAAGAACTCCATCACGGCGTTTTTCACGATGCCCTTGGCAAAGGTCTTGCCGATCAGCGCGAGGGCCACGTCCTGCGGGCCGACGCCGGGGCGGGGCGCGCCGGTGAGGTAGACGGCGATCACCTTGGGGTAGTCGATGTCGTAGGTCTTGTTCAGCAGCTGCTTGACCAGCTCCGGGCCGCCCTCGCCCATCGCCATGGTGCCGAAGGCGCCGTAGCGGGTGTGAGAGTCCGAGCCGAGAATCATCTTTCCGCTGCCGGCGTAGCGCTCACGCATGTAGGAGTGGATGACCGCCTGATGAGCGGGTACGAACTCGCCGCCGTACTTTTTGGCCGCGGAGAGGCCGAACACATGGTCGTCCTCGTTGATCGTGCCGCCCACCGCGCACAGGGAGTTATGGCAGTTGGTGAGCACATAGGGCAGCGGGAACTGCTTGAGGCCGGAGGCGCGGGCGGTCTGGATGATGCCGACATAGGTGATGTCGTGCGAGGCCATGGCGTCAAACCGGATCTTCAGGTGTTCCATCGAGCCGGAGGTGTTGTGCGACTGTAAAATACCGTAAGAGATGGTCCCCTGTCGGGCGCCGGCGGGGATCGGGTCGGCCGGGCTGACCGGGACAAAGGCGCCGCCAGAGTAGAGGGCGGGCGAGTTGAGCACGTTAATCATGAACATTCCTCCCAAGGAGCGGCAAAATTTGCCGCGAATAGTCAAAAAGAGGGATAAAAAGCATTCGCGAAATTTACTATAGCAGATTTGGCCCGGAAAGACAAGGGCAAAAGTGCCCTGGAAGAAAGCATGGACGCCGGAACAAACGCTCCGGCGTCCCAAATGGTATTCGATGGTTTCCGCGGTTATTGCGCAGGAGTGGCGAAAGATACCAACAGTTCCGGCGGGAGAAAGAGCTTTGCGGTGAATGGGTCGAGCACCAGCCCGGCAAAGCGCGGGTCCCCCAGCGCCGCGCGGCACAGATCGGGAAACGGCAGATGCAGGAAGGAAAAACGCGTGCCGTAGTCCGCCGGAATCTGCTCCCTGGCGGAAAAGGCGGGGTAGAGCACATGCCCCTCCGGGCCGGGAATGGTATCCGGGCGCAGCCCGTCCTGGACGGCATCTCCCGATGTGCCCGGGCTGACGGGCCAGAAGAGCTGCGCCCCGGCCAGCGCGGGGAGCAGTTTGCGGGCGGCCGCAGGGCTGGGATGGCGCTGATATTGTCTAAGCAGCTGTGCGAGCGATTCCAAATCCGCGCTCCTCCTTTGCTAGGCAGTCCAGGTGCTGTGGATGACGCCGGTGAGGTACCAGTTGCCGCCAGTCCAGCGGTAGACCAGTTTGAGGGCCTGCCAGTCGGTCGACTCACGGACGCCGGCGGAGTAGAACTCCACAAACCGGCAGTCCGGATAGGCCTCTGCCACATTTTCCAGCGCGTTCCCGCTGGCCTGCACGCGGTCTATGTTGATTTCGCTGGCGGTGGTGTAGTCCACGTCCCAGACGTAAGCGTCAAAATAGCCGCTGATGGTCAGGCTGATGGGCTCGGCGGTGTCCGTTGTCATTCCCCAGATGTAGGTCCGTTCCGAGCTGCCGGCGGAGGCGATTTCTTCGGGGGAGAAGGTGAGGTTGGAGACCGGATCAACGGTCGCCAGCGGGGTGAAGGTCACGCCGCGTTCCGGGTCGACCTGCGCGGACAGCGCCGCGTAGTCCCGGCTCTCAATGGCGGTGAGGGTGGACATGGCCCGTGTGACCAGGGAGACGTTGTCCGTCTCATCACTGGATGCGGCGGTGACAATGGCAGCCGCACCGGTGAGCACGGCCGGATTGAGCAGCCCGTCCGGGAGAAACAGGGAGAGCACCAGCCCGCTGAGCAGGCCGGCCAGCAGCGCTAGCGCACACAGCAGGGCTGTGGTCCGGGATTTTACCATCCGATCTTCTCTCCTTTCCGCTCCGTGCCGGACATTTGCAGAAAGCACGTCCTGGACCGAATTTTTCTTTTATTTTACGAAAGGAAGCGTCCCATTGCAACAACAAAAAGTAACAACACGCCGCGGGATTGACTTTCGGCGCTGGGTGTGTTATTATGTGCGGTCAGAAAACACCGGAAAACAGAACAGGAGGACTTTCGGTGGAACAAAGAAGATTTGAAGAGTCGATGGCCGCCTGCGCCATGCTGGCGATGACAGGAGGATTCCTGGAGGCTTATACCTACATATTGAAAGGCGGCGTGTTCTGCAACGCGCAGACGGGGAACATTGCCATGATCGCGGTCCGCTTTGCCCAAGGGAACTACATTGGGGCGCTGTATTATCTGCTGCCCATCTCTGTCTACGCCATCGGCATCACGCTGACGGTGCGAGGGCCGGTGCACGTGCGCGCGCTGGAGTATGGGCGGGCGAGAAGGGGGCTCTGCCGTCTGCGCTGGGAGGAGATCTACGTCCTGCTCCAGATCGCGGTGCTGGCGGCCCTTGCGTTTCTGCCGGGCGAGCTGCCGGACGCGTGTTGGAATGTGCCAATTACTTTCCTGTGCGCCATGCAGTACAACACGTTTCAGAAATTCTGCGGCGTGACCATGGCGACTACGTTCTGCACGAATAACCTGCGCCAGGTCGCTATCCGCGTCAACAAGGGAATGCTGACCGGCAAGCGCCGCTTCTTCCGGGAGGCGGCGGCCTATGCCAAGTCCATCGCCCTGTTTGTGCTCGGTGCGCTGCTGGGGGCGGTGCTGGCCAGCCAAATCGGCGAGATCTCCCTCCTGTTCTGCGCGGCATTGTTGGTGCCGCTGCTGGCAGGCCTGCTGCGGGAGCGCTGGCAGAAGGGATAAGAGGAAAATGGCATGCGCCGTGGGACGCACCGCGGACAGAGGCCGGAAAATTTTGGCGCATCCCTTCCGACTGGCCCGTAAGGGCGGGGAAGGGGTGCGCATTTTGGTTTTGTCATACATTTCACGAAACAGATACTTTACAAAAAATGCTTGCATATTTATTCGGGCGGTGTTATAATAAAACACATCTCTCCGGAGCTGAGGTGCGGTGATGGACAGCGGGAAGAGAGCGGTACAATATCATATCCGGCTGAGCCGGGAGGACCAGGTGGGGAGGTACTGCATCCTGCCGGGTGATCCGGGACGCTGCGAGGTGATCGCATCTTTCTTGGAGGACGCGCGGCATATCGGGATGAACCGGGAGTACAACGCCTGGGCCGGCTCTCTGCTCGGCGAGCGGGTGAGCGTAGTCAGCACCGGCATCGGAGGCCCGTCCGCCGCGATTGCGATGGAAGAGCTCCGGGAAATTGGAGTGGACACCTTTTTGCGGGTCGGCACCTGTGGGGGTATCCGGCTGGATGTGCGCAGCGGCGACGTGGTGGTGGCTGCCGGGGCCGTCCGGATGGACGGGACCAGCCGGGAATACGCGCCGATCGAATACCCGGCTGTGCCCGATTTTGAGGTGACCTCTGCGCTGGTGCAGGCGGCTGCTGCGCTGGGCCGGCCGGCAAAGACCGGCGTCGTCCAGAGTAAGGACTCCTTTTACGGGCAGCACGCACCGGAGCGTATGCCAGTCTCCCAGGAACTGCTGCAAAAGTGGGAGGCGTGGAAGCGGCTGGGCGTCCTGGCCAGCGAGATGGAGTCGGCGGCGCTGTTCACGGTTGCGGCCGCGCTGGGTGTGCGCTGCGGCGCCTGTTTCCATGTGATCTGGAATCAGGAGCGGGAGCGGGCCGGCCTGGAGCAGGAAGAGGACCATGATACCACGCGGGTGATTCGTGTCAGTGTGGAGGCGATCCGGCGGCTGATTCTACACGACCGGCAGGCAAGAGAAGGAAAATAGAACAGATCATGGCATAAAGCCGGCGTCTCCAGCATTAGGATAGAGGAGAGCTTTTTCTGGAACCGCTGGAACGGACGGGGAGACAGTCCCGCCGGAAGAAAAATGAAAAAATCGCTTGACAGAGGGGGTAGAGATCTGCTATACTAATCG
>CAYWUA010000042.1:0-13779 GCA_964461385.1 uncultured Oscillospiraceae bacterium | reverse complement strand
CCTTGTCCTCGACCGCAATCGCTACCAGAATGGCTACATTTAGCTGTACAATCTTCTCGGACATGGTTTGCTGTCTCCTTTCGGAATGGTGTGCCGTTTTCACTTGATCTCATGTAAACGCTATCGAATAAGATACGGGTGCGCCGCAGGAAATCCCGCGGCGCACCCTGACATCGTCACGATATGATTACCTTATTCTCTATAACACCACCCACACAAACCGCTCTATTCCATCACCTCTATATGTACCGTACTCTTAGACACTCCAAAAACCTGCGCGGTTGCCCGAACCGTGGCCCGATGCTCGATCATGTATTTTGCCAGTGCCTGGGCACGTTCCTCGATGTTCCCTCTCAATGGCAACACTCCCAACTTTGGTCTGCTGCCAGTCTATGCATTTTTGCGTGGGGGTATGTGGTAATGGGAGGGGTCCTAAGGCATTGCCTGAAACAGAAGGGATGCCTGGAGAACGGGCCTCCGAACGCGGGCACACCGCGACGGAAGTGTCAGGAATGAGGAGAGCAGAGAGACTGCTTGGCTGCGATCCGTTTCTGCACAGGCAAAGAGAATTTTGCTCCCCCCTACTTGTTCCATAAGAAGAGTAATTTTCTATACTCTTCTCTGGGTAAGTATCTCACTTTAATGTGCGTACTTGTATTCTGCGATATTCTTATTATAATGATAGCGTGAGTATCCGGAAAGATAGCGCGATGCCCTGCCATGCGGTTCGGCTGCGCGGCAGGATGGTGCGGAAAGGGGATTCATGACGGATGTGCAAGAAGATTGTGATTTTGAACGGCAGCCCGCGTAAAAATGGGAATACCTCTGCCCTGGTCCAGGCATTCACTGAGGGCGCGCGGCAAGCGAACCATACCGTGACCGAGTTCTTCCTGGACCGCATGGAGATTCACGGCTGTAAAGGTTGCTTTGGCGGCCATAGCAGCCGGGCGTGCCCATGCGTTCAGCGGGACGACATGGAGAAAATCTATCCTGCCATCAAGGACTGCGATGTGCTTGTGCTGGCCACACCGCTCTATTACTGGAACATGAGCGGCCAGCTCCGGACCGCGATGGACCGTCTGTTTGCCCTGGAGGAGGGAGACGGGAACCTGTTACGCGGATATGGCCGGGCCTCAGCCCTGCTAATGGCAGCGGAGGGCCACGGCTTTGAGGATGTACTCATCTACTATGACCATCTGATGGAGCATCTGCGCTGGAAGAACCTCGGCCATGTACTCGCCGGCGGCAACATGGACGTGGGCGACATCGGCGGTAAGCCGGAGCTCCAACAGGCCTATGAGTTGGGCAAATCTATCTTGCCCTGAGGGGGAAGGCTTCTCCCTGTACAGCGAGAGGGGGGACCTTGCGTCCTCCAGCGTCTTTTACGTCCTGCCGTATTCCTTCGCTGCTCAGGCTTAAACAAGGTCTCATCTGGCCGCAGTGGTTCACACTGCGGCCGCGACACTAGCTGACAGAGACGAGACAGGAAAAGGCATTCTTGCCTGGAGCAGCTATGTGCGATTATGCCCGGCGATGGAGGATCTGATATCATTCAGAATATGACAAGGCCCCGGCGGCAGCTTGCACTGCCGTTGGGGCCATGACTTTTGCAATGACCTCTGACTGTTTCAAAAATGGCCCGTGATCTGCAGCCCACCGGCCCAGACGGCACAGATTTCCGCCCGTCCGGCGCGGTAGATCGCCCGCTCCAGCCGCTGAGGGAGGGAGAGTCCCTCTGCAGGGCCGAGCGCGTTGTCATCCACCACCACGGCATGCAGCCGTTCACCCACGGCAAAGCCCGCCCCTGCGCCGAAGAAGCGCTGGCCCGCCGTGGTGCCGAGGTAGTACGCCTCAGCGGCGGTCAGCGGGCGGTCTGCCCCGTCGGTGAACAGGCTTCTGGCTTTGGAGGCGCGAACGGCCTGGGCCATCACATCCAGCATCCCGAGGCAAGCCCCGCCGGCGATGTCCGACCCGAGGGCGACGGATACCCCTTCGTCCAGCATCCGCCGCACCGGCGCGATGCCGCTGCACAGGTTGATGTTGGAGTCCGGGCAGTGGACGGCGAGGATACCAGCATCCCGCATGGCCCGGCGCTCCCGCGCGCTGCTGTGGACACAGTGGGCCATAGCGGTTCGGCTGCCCCAGAGGCCGAATTTGTCATAGCTCTCCCAGTACTCCGTGCAGTTTGGATGCAGTTCACGCACCCAGGCGATTTCGCCTGTGTTCTCCGAGAGATGGGACTGCACCGGAAGGCCGCGCTCCTGCGCGAGCGCGCCCAGCCAGGCCATCAGGCCATCGGTACAGCTGGGGGTAAAGCGCGGGGTGAGGATGGGGCGTATCTGTGGGGTGAACGCGCCGCACTGCTCCAGCCAGCGCAGCGTCTCACGCTTGGAGTCTTCCGTGTCTTCCTGGAGGTTTTTTCCGCCGTTGCGGTCCATATTGACCTTACCGACGTAGCCCCAGAGGCCGGCGCGGACGAGCTCCTCCATCAAAATCAGGGTGGCATCGGTGTGCAGGGAGGAGAACATCATCACCCGTGTTGTCCCGTGTGCCGCCAGGTCGCCGGCCAGCGCACGATAGACTACGCGGGCATAGTCCGGGTCGGCAAAGCGCGCCTCCGTTGGGAAGGTGTATCGCTCCAGCCACTCGAGCAGGGGGAGGTCCATGGCGGTCCCCAGCATAGGATACTGGGGGCCGTGCAGGTGGGCGTCCACAAAGCCCTGGAGGACCAGCCGGTCGCCGTAGTCAGTGACCGGGACCTCCTGCCAGCCCTCCGGCGGCGCGGGGACAACGCCCCGCACTACGCCGTCTTCCAGCAGGAGACAGCCGCCCGGAAGGCAGTCCAGCCGCCCCAGCGCCGGGGTTTGAATCAGATTGCCGCGCAGTATGTTGCGCATGGATGCCTCCTCCTCTCTCAGCCCTCCGTCAGGCCGGTGGCCGCCTGCCAGAGGATTTCCGGGTCGCCATTGGTGGAGAAACAGAGCCAGCAATCTTCCTCCACGAGGAGGAACCGCCACCAGCCATCCTCGTCCGGCGAGAGGGAGTTGAGCGCCTCCGCGTCCGCCGGGTCCAGCACCGGGATGCCCGCCGGTAGGATGACGGTATCTGGCGCGCCTTCCAGTTGAATCTCGCCCCCGCCGTTGTCTGTCCAGGTCATACGGTACCAGCCGGTGGTCTCGTCGATCTCTGTGGATGCGAGGGAATAGCCCTCCGGGAGCCAGGCGGGGTTCTCGATCTCCTCCCAGGCCGGCACACCGCCGTTCTCTGCCCCGGAGCTCTCCTCCGAGGCGGTTTCGGCACCCTCTGCTGCGGTGCCCGCCGTGTCCTCTGTGGTCTCCGCGGTGGAGAAGGCTTCGTCTGCCGTGTCGCCGTCGGCTTCCTCGACCGCCTCCTCCGGCAGGGCGGTGTCCGCCGCCGCACCGGCCGAGGTGGCCTCCGTGCTCATCGCTGCGCTGTTGTCTGAAGCGCTTCCTCCCATCCCCAGCCAGGGGAGTGCCCAGCGGCCCACGCCGACCACCAGCAGCAGGCAGGCCGCCAGCGCTGCCACGTACAGCCATCTCCGCGCCTGCGGCCGCCGTGCCGGGCGGCGTTCCTCCTGTTCCAGGCCGAGCAGGCGCTGATGGAGCGAGTCGGAGACGGTCTGACGATTCATGTAGTTTTCATACTGCTTCATCTTCCCGCCTCCAGAAGTGATTTCAGCTTGCCGCGCGCGCGGCTGAGCCGGCTGCGGACGGTGCCCTCCCGGCGGCCCGTGATCTTGGCGATCTCCGCCGTGGAATAGCCCTCGTAGTAGTAGAGATGAATGACCTCGCGGTCCTCGGCGGGCAGGGCGAAGAGCTCTTCGAGCTCCTCCCGCTCCTCCGGGCCGGGGGTGGGCAGGTCGATCTCCAGCGGCAGGCGGCGGTGCCAGGGCGAGCGCAGCCGGGAACGGCAGCCGTTTACCGTCACCCGGAGAAGCCAAGCCGTCTCGTGCCGCTCGTTTTCAAAGACGGGGCGCTTTTCCAGATATTTCAGAAAGGTCTCCTGCGTCTGGTCCTCTGCGTCCTGGACGTTTCGCAAAATAGCCAGCGCCGCGCGGTAGACGTGATTTTCCTGCCGGCAGACCAACGCCTCAAAGGAGCTGGCCGCCTGTTCCTCCGGCATCGCGCACTCCCTCCTCTCACTTTTCATACGCTTGGGCGGGACGAATTGCTGCATCCGCCTACAAAAAGGCCGGCCGAAACGGGAGTTCTCTTCCCGTCCCGGCCGGTTCACTCCTGTCAAAGGTACTGCTTCAGCTCCTCTACCCGGTCCAGCCGCTCCCACGGCAGGTCGAGGTCGGGGCGGCCAAAATGGCCGTAGGCCGCCGTCTGACGGTAGATCGGGCGGCGCAGGTCGAGCGCGCGGATGATGGCTGCCGGGCGCAGGTCAAAGGTCTTCCGGACGATCTCCGCCAGACGCTCGTCCGGGCAGATGCCGGTGCCGTAGCTCTCCACCAGTACGGAGACCGGGCGGGCCACGCCGATCGCGTAGGCCAGCTCGATCTGGCAGCGCTCAGCCAGGCCGGCGGCCACCAGATGTTTGGCCGCGTAGCGCGCCATGTAGGCAGCAGAACGGTCTACCTTGGTCGGGTCTTTGCCAGAGAAGCAGCCGCCGCCGTGGGCCGCCGCGCCACCGTAGGTGTCTACGATGATCTTCCGGCCGGTCAGACCACTGTCCCCCGCTGGGCCGCCGATCACAAAGCGGCCGGTCGGGTTGACGTAGAACTTCGTCTCCGGGCGCAGGCAGCGTTTGGGGAGGTTCGGGCGAATGATCTCCTCAATGACAGCCTCACGAAGATTCTTCGCGCTGATCTCAGGGTCGTGCTGGGTAGAGACCACCACCACGGGGCACCAGTCCACGTGACCTGCCTCATCATAGGCGACGGTGACCTGGCTCTTTCCGTCCGGGCGCAGCCAGGGGAGCGCGCCGCTGCGGCGCTTTTCCGCCAGGGCGCGGGTAAGGTTGTGGGCCAGCGCGATAGGGGCCGGCATCAGCTCCTTTGTCTCGCGGCAGGCGTAACCAAACATCATGCCTTGGTCGCCCGCACCGATGCGGTCATCCGCATCGCTGTCGCCAGACTGCGCCTCATAAGAACAGTCCACGCCCATGGCGATGTCGGGGGACTGGCGGTTCAGATGGGTGAGCACCGCGCAGCTGTGCGCGTCAAATCCGCAGCGCGGGTCGGTGTAGCCGATGTCCGCCACCGTCTGGCGGACCAGTTCGGGGATATCCACCGCGGCACGGGTGGTAACCTCCCCCATCACCATCACCAGGCCGGTGGCGGTCACCGTCTCGCAGGCGACACGGCTCATCGGGTCCTGTGCGAGCATCGCGTCCAGGATGGCGTCGGAGACCTGGTCACAGACCTTGTCTGGGTGGCCCGCTGTGACCGATTCGGAGGTAAAAATTCGTCTGGGCATCTTTCATTCCCTTTCTCAGTCTGAAAATATGGCAGTTGCAACAAAACCGACAGCAAACAGCCTGACAGGCGCCGGTTCGACAAAAAAAGCGTATCCTGAGCGGATACGCAGCAGAACGCATGGTCCCTCATCTTTGCGATAAACCGCTGGACTTGGCACCTTACTCGCACGCCGGACGCGCTCTCCCATGCTGGAACGCGCCCCCTGCGGGCAGGTTGCCGGGCTTCATCGGGCCAATCCCTCCGCCACTCTTGATAAGGCTGTTTTATTGTCTTATTTATTATAACGGCTGGCGGCGGCGGTGTCAAGGAGTTTGCAGAGTGCCGGCGGACTTGGTTGGTGGAAGGTTATGCGCAAAGGGGGCCGCGGTCAATTTGACCGCGGCCGTCCACATGCAGCTTGGTATTATCCAAGCTCATCTTCTTTTGCTTTCCATGTTCTATAGCTGTTGATGGCTAACACAATAAAAAGAAGTACACCAAACCAAAAGATAGGGAAGAAAAGCGCCAATATTCCCAATACTACTGTTGTGAGAATACTCTGATTGATGTCTGATTTATATTTTTGTTTTAGTTTTGCCTTTTCCTGCTCTATTGTTTTCAATAGGGAGTTTTTGGGTTCTTGAAACAGCTCGTGATCTGTGGTGGGATTTCGCTCTCCCTCTTCCAGAATCCGGAGCGCTTCTTTCCGGTTGGGCTTCCCCGAAGGTTGTCCAACTCCATGGCTATATAGATTGGAATAGGCCACCAAAAAAGCCGTATATGCAAGACGCTCCCAAAAATCTTTTGATTTCTGTGCATAAGCCATATCTTTTGCAAGCGATTGAAACGTCTGAAACAGCTTTTCCGTATACTGCCCTGTCTTCTCCTGTGTGTCAAATTCTAAGACCGCCCGCAAGACTTGGCTCCGTATATCATTCAGGTTCTCTAACAGCCGCATTCCCTCCGCGTTCTGGGAGGAGGAAAATGCATGGACCGCCAGATGATACCGGATGTCCGCGTCTCTCTCTTGGATATCCTGTATTTGCATCTGCTCTGTTCCGGTCCATCTCTCACGGATACAGCGCAGCAGTGTGGTGTACCATTCGTGGGCCGCTCTCCAGTGGGGAACCCGTTCTGTGGTTGTGGAGCTCCCTGGCTGTATGGCCAGCAGTCCGTGACAGGCCCCCGCCATGTACATGCCGAGGGGGATATCCTCCCGGGCCGCCATCTTGAACCACTTGAGCGCCTCAGGCAGGTCTGAGTCTTCCATTTTTTCACCAAAATAGAAGTTTCCCAAGGCCATCATTGCATTTGTATTCCCCTGTTTGGCCAGCTGGCGCAGTTCTCTCGGCGTCACCTCTCCCATGACTTTATCCCTCCACTTCGTTCAGGTATCTTGCCCGCAAGTCCACCACAGTCTGCCGGTAGCGGCGGTACGCCTCTTCCATCCGACCCGCTTTGATATCCGCCACACAGGGGAGCACCAGCTCTCGATAGAGCTGGTCGAAGCGCGCCGTGCCGCCGTCGCACCGCAGAGCCGCGACAATGGCGGGACCGGTCTGGTAATATGCCTGAATCTCCGCTGCCCCGCCCGGCTGCTGGCGAAGCCAATTGTCCCGGAAAGCGCGCAGGGTTTGCAGCTCGTCGCAGTCGTCCGGCAGGCCGCGAGCCTCCACACAGGCGGAGGTCAAAAAGCAGCCGGAGGAGCTCTCCTCGTTGCGGTAGATCGGGCACTCGTCATAGCTGTAATCCCGGCAATACCGGCGATAACAATCTTCGTTGACATAATCTTTCTTTTTGTAGCAGTAATAATCTCCCTGCCGAAACGTGTAGTAGGAACAACTCATCCCACTTCCCCCTTTCTTTGACTGGCGACCAAATTATACAACGAATGATGTATTTTGCCAACGTCATTTGTTGTATCGCTGTATCATAAGCGATAGTCCAGTGGCCGTTGCTTTTGCTGTATATCTAGAGTTTTTCTGGCCAAAGGTGCACATGATACCGATGTACGGGGAGTTTTTCCCTTGAAAGGGGGGAGCCGTTTGCGCTACTATCCGCGCCTGCGCGATTTGCGGGAGGACCACGATCTGACCCAGGCGGAGCTGGTGGAGCGGTTGGGGATGCACAAGACCACCTACACCAACTACGAGCAGGGCAAACGGGAGCCTCCCTTTGAACTGGTGATCCGTCTGGCGGAGTTTTATAATGTGTCGCTGGACTATATCGCGGGCCTGACCAACACGCCCCGCCCCCTGTATCCAGCGGCGCCGCCGGGCGCGGGACGGGGCTGAAAGTTCCCGTCTCATGCCGACGATTAGCCCTATTTGCACACTCGTACTCCAGCGTTTGCGCGGAAATTTCAGCACTTTTGCCGTTTTTTCGCTTTGGAATGGTTTTTCTGGCATTTTCTCCGTTTCCCCTCTTGACAAGGGCGTGGTTGTTGAGTATCATCATAGGGTAAATAGTTAGTCTATTTAACCGTTTTGGGGGGAGAGGAGGTCGGTCATGGATAGCTTTGCCGCCAGATTGAATGAGCTTCTGGATGAGACGTACCTGAATATCATGACAATGGAAGAGCAAAGCGCCAAGGCCTGCCGCCTTAACTTATCCACCAGTGAGTTCCACCTGCTTCAAGTGGTGGGCCGCGGCGGGAGTGACGGTGTCACCGTCAGCGAGATCGCCGACACCATCCACGTCGCCCGCCCCTCCGCCAGCGTAGCGATCAACAAGCTGGCCAAGCGCGGCTTTGTCAGCAAGGAGCGCTGCGCGAGTGACGGGCGGTCCATCCGGGTCCGGCTTACCCGGGAGGGACAGCTGGCAGACGCTTATCACCGCTACTATCACCGTCAGCTCTTTAACCAGCTGACCACCAAATTTACCCAGGAGGAGAAGGCCGCGCTCATCCGCGGCGTGGAAAAGCTCAACCGTATCTTCCTGGACACCATCCGCGGCCGGGGCTGACGCCGGGGCGGGCTTTTTTCCTGTTGTAAAGCCGCAGTGTCGGTTTTGCATAAATACAAATTGTACTATTTAAGATTTAGGAGGACTTATCATGGACGTTTTTACTAAGCTGACTGAGGTGCTGGCTGACCACACTGGCCGCGATGCTTCCGAGTTCACCAACGACACCACCTTTGAGAGCCTGGGCATCGACTCCCTCGAGACCGTCGAGATGGTCATGGAGTTGGAAGAAGAGCTGGACGCCGAGCTGGAGCTGGACGAGAAGGTTACCACTGTGGGCGAGCTGGTCGCCTTTATCGAGAAGAAGCTGGCTGAGTAATCTGCTTGCGCGCCATCTGGATCAGATTGCGTAAACCTTTATGATCGAAATTCCAATTTGCGGTCTGCCGGGCATGGCGTCCCCCGCGCTCCAGGGGGCGGCCCGGATCGCCGATGGTACCTTGGCCGCCGCCGTCTCATAGGTTGGCGGTCTTGGTTTTCTTGCGACCCAAATGCCCCGCCGGCCAGGCAAGCTGCGGATCTTTCCGGCCGGCAGAGCGCTTGCGGCGCGCGGTTGCCGCGTGGCCGCTGTCCTGCGCCGACCTTTCCGTCTGCTTGGGCGATCATTATTTGCGGAGGATTCCATGAGTAAAATTGCATTTGTCTTTTCCGGCCAGGGCGCGCAGTACCCCGGCATGGGCCAGTCTCTGGTCCAGGCCAGCCCTGCCGCCAAGGCCGTCTTTGCCCTGTGCGACGCGATCCGGCCGGATACGTCGCTGCAGTGCTTTTCCGGCACGAAGGAGGAACTGACCATCACCTCCAACACCCAGCCGGACATGTTTGCCGTTGAGGTCGCCGCTGCCGCCGCGCTGACGGAGGCTGGCGTGCATCCGGATGCGTTGGCCGGCTTTTCCGTCGGAGAGATCAGCGCCCTCGCCTTTTCCGGCGCGCTGACGGTGGAGGACGCCTTCCGCCTGGTCTGCCGCCGCGGCGAGCTGATGCAGGCCGCCTCTGACGCGGCGGATACCGGTATGGTCGCCGTCGTCAAGCTCTCGCCTGAGCAGGTGGAGGCGCTGGCGGCCCAGTTTGACCAGGTCTATCCGGTCAACTACAACTCTCCCGCCCAGACCGTCTGCGCCGGGCTCCAGTCCTCGATGGACGGCTTCAAGGCCGCCGTCAAGGCCGCGGGCGGCCGCGCCATCCCGCTGCGGGTGGCCGGGGCGTTCCACTCCCCCTTCATGGGCTCCGCCGGGGAGGGGATGGTGGAGGAGCTGAAGAACTATTCCTTCACCCAGCCCAAGTACACCCTCTACTCCAACGTCACGGGCAAGCCCTACGGCGCGGTGGAGACCTATCCCGACCTCCTCGCCCGCCAGGTGGTCAGCCCGGTGCGCTGGCAGCAGATCGTGGAGAACCTGATCGCCTCCGGGGTGGATACCTTCATTGAGGTCGGCCCCGGCAATACGCTCACCGGCCTGATTGGCAAGATTAACCCGGACGTCAAGACCTACAATGTGGACAGCGCGGACTCCCTCTCCGCCACCCTCGAGGAGGTAAAACATGGCTGAATTAACTGGTAAGGTAGCCCTGGTCACCGGCGCCGCCCGGGGCATTGGCTACGCCATTGCCGACACGCTGGCCCGGGACGGGGCCAATGTGGTCATCTTCGACCTGTGCGACGAGGAGGCCGGCAGCGCCGCCGCCGCCCGGATTGCCCAGGCCCACGGCGTCACCGCTGCCTTCCGCCGCTGCGACGTCTCCAACTTCGAGATGGTCCAGACCACCGTCAAGGAGGTCAGCAAGGAGTTCGGCGGGATTGATATCCTGGTCAACAACGCCGGCATCACCCGCGACAAGGTCCTCCTGGCCATGAGCGAGCAGGACTGGGACGCCGTGCTCAACATCAATCTCAAGAGCATGTTCAACACCATCAAGGCCTGCTACCGGAACTTCATGAAGAAGAAGGCGGGGAAGATCATCAACATCTCCTCCGTCTCCGGTCTGATCGGCAACGCCGCCCAGGCCAACTACACCGCTGCCAAGGGCGGCGTCATCGCCCTGACCAAGACGGTGGCCCGTGAGCTGGCCACCCGCGGGATCAACTGCAACGCCGTGGCCCCCGGCGCTATCGAGACGCCCATGACCGCCTCGATGGATCAGGACGCCCTGAAGGCTCTGATCTCCACCGTCCCTATGGGCCATATGGGTAAGCCGGAGGACATCGCCGAGTGCGTGGCCTTCCTGGCCAGTGACAAGGCCAAGTATATCACCGGCGAGGTGATCCGGGTGGACGGCGGCATCGCCATGTGACTGCCGTCCGCGGGGCCGGTTCCGTCCCCGCCGTTTCCCTGTTTGGAAAGGAATGTAGAGCTTATGAAACGTGTTGTAGTGACCGGCCTGGGCGCCGTCACTCCTGTGGGCAACGATGTCGCCTCCACCTGGGACGCGCTCTGCGCCGGCCGCCACGGCATCGGCCCCATCACTCAGTTTGACACCACCGAGTATAAGGCCACCCTGGCCGCCGAGGTCAAGGGCTTTGATCCGCTCAAGTATATGGATCGCGGCGAGGCGCGCCGGCACGACCGCTACGTCAACTTTGCGCTGGCTGCCGCCGTCCAGGCGATGGAGGACTCTGGCCTGGAGGGCAAGATTGATCCGGAGCAGTTCGGCGTCTACTTCAGCTCCGGCATCGGCGGCTTTAACACCATGCGCGCCGAGGAGGAGAAGCTGCTGAGCAAGGGTCCGAACCGCGTCTCCCCCTACTGCATCACGATGATGATGCCCAACGCGGCGGCGGGCGAGGTCTCCATCCGCCTGAAGGCCAAGGGGCCGAGCTTTGGCATTGTGAGCGCCTGCGCCTCCTCCAACCACGCCATCGGCGAGGCCTACCGCGCCATTGCGCACGGCTACTGCACCGCCATTATGGCCGGCGGCGCGGAGGCGACCATCACCCCGGTCTGTGTGGCTGGATTCACGAATTGTATGGCCCTTTCCCGCAGCACCGACCCCGACAGGGCCTCCATTCCGTTTGATCAGGAGCGCAACGGCTTTGTTCTCGGCGAGGGCGCTGCCGCCCTGCTGCTGGAGGAGTATGAGCACGCCAAGGCCCGCGGCGCCAAGATCTATGCCGAGCTGTGCGGCTACGGCGCCACGTCGGATGCCTACCATATCACGGCCCCCGATCCCGAGGGCAAGGGCGGTGCCCGCGCCATGCGCGAAGCGTACGAGCAGGCTGGCGTGGACACCGACCGCATCTATATCAATGCCCACGGAACCTCCACTCCGATGAACGATAAGATCGAGACGATGGTTATCAAGCTCGCGCTGGGTGAGGAGAGAGCCCGCCGGGCGCTCGTGAGCTCTACCAAGTCGATGACCGGCCATATGTTGGGCGCTGCCGGCGCGGCTGAGGCGGTGGCCTCTGTGCTGGCGCTCTATCACGGTGTGGTGCCTCCCACCATCGGTCTGCAGGTGCCCGATCCGGAATGTGATTTGGACTATGTACCCAACGAAAAACGGGAGGCGGAACTGGACTTGGTGCTCTCCTCCTCCCTGGGTTTTGGCGGACACAACGCCTGCATTGCCTTCAAAAAGGTGAAGGAGGACTGACGGATGGATCAGGAAGCGATCAAGAAGATTCTGCCCCACCGTGACAACATGCTGCTCGTGCAGGAGGCCGAGGTAGTGGACGGCGTGGCGCACGCGAAGTACCACGTCTCCGGCGAGGAGTTCTTTCTCAAGGGCCACTTTCCCGGCAACCCCGTGGTGCCCGGCGTCATCCTCTGCGAGATGATGGCCCAGGGCGCGGCCGTGTTGCTGGCCGGCACCAGCGGCATGGAGGGCGCGACGCCGATGTTCACCAGCCTGGACAAGGTGCGCTTTAAGAACCCGGTCAAGCCGGGTGACACGCTCGAGAGCGAGAGCTCCATTATCAAGAGCAAGGGGCCCTTCTACTGGTGTGCCGCAAAGGGCTACGTGAACGGCAAGCTCAGCGTCACCGCGGAGTTCTCCTTCGCGCTGGTGAAGTGAGCCTTCTCTCAACGAAATGACGCAAAAATCCCCGGGCGCTTTGCGCCTACGGGGATTTTTTGCATATGGGAAAGAAACGCCGCTTAGAACACGGTCTTCACCGGTCCCTCTTCAGAACTCAGTCCAGCTTGAGGTCGCCGTCCTTGATCCAGCCGATGCGGCGCAGAACCAGACCGAACGCCCAGGTAAGCACGGCGGGCAAGACGAAGCAGATGAGCAGCAGACCAATCCAGTCCATCGCTGTGATCGCGGCGCGGGTGCCGGCGGCGATGTCGTTGACCCAGCCGGTGTAGACGCCGATCGGGCCGACCAGGCCGCAGGTCCCCATGCCGGAGGAGACCGCCGCGCCGTTCATCTCTAGGTGGAAGATACAGGTGGCGATCGGCCCCGTGATGGCGGAGGCCAGCGTGGGGGGAATCCAGACGCGGGGGTTGCGCAGGATGTTGCTCATCTGAAGCATGGAGGTGCCCAGCCCCTGGCTGACTACGCCGCCCCAGCGGTTCTCCCGAAAGGAGAGAACGGCAAAGCCCACCATCTGCGCGCAGCAGCCCGCCACGGCCGCCCCGCCGGCCAGCCCGGTCAGTCCCAGCGCTGCGCAGATGGCCGCTGAGGAGATGGGGAGGGTGAGGGCAACGCCCACCAGGACGGAGACAAGAATCCCCATCAGGAAGGGCTGGAGGTTGGTCGCCCACTGGATCGCCGCTCCCACCGTCATGGCTGCCTGGCCGATGATCGGAGCGAACAGACTGGAGAGGGCCACGCCCACGGCGATGGTGACACATGGGGTGACCAGAATGTCTACCTTGGTCTCCTTGGAGACGGCTTTTCCGAACTCGGCGGCGACAATGGCAATCAGATAGACCGCCAGCGGCCCGCCGGCCCCGCCGAGCGTGTTGGCCGCATTGCCCACCGCGATGAGGGAGAAGAGCACCAGCGGAGGTGCGCCAAGGGCGAAGCCGATAGCCACTGCCATCGCCGGGCCGGCCATCGATGAGGCGTAGCTGCCCATCTCACAGAGATAGTCAATGCCCGCCTGCTGGCCGACTGTGTCGATGATGGTGCCGATCAGCAGGGAGGCAAACAGACCCTGCGCCATGGCGCTCATCGCATCAATGCCATATCGGCGGGCGGAGATCTCGATGTTTTTCCGTTTCAGAAACGCGCGGACTGGATGCATGGTTCTCTCTCCTTGACATATATGTCTTGACATGTGTCGAGATTATTATAGCGCACATTCGGAGCTTGTCAATTCCCCAAAAACGGAGCTTCTTTGTCCATCTCCTGGCGGGTCAGGCTGTCCACACCGTCCGTGATGGCGATATAGCTTCCGGCTTCGATATAATTCCTGCCGAGCCTGGACAGATCTTCTTGTGTCTTGTGTCAAG
>CAYWUA010000041.1:0-14204 GCA_964461385.1 uncultured Oscillospiraceae bacterium | reverse complement strand
GAACCCACGCGACCAGCTTGGAAGGCTGGGATTCTACCATTGAACTACACCCGCAAGCCGTTGCCAGCCGAAATATCATAGCACAGGCAAACGGACTTGTCAAGTTATTCCTTCGGATATTTTCTCCTTTCTGCGCGTTTGCGCGTGGGGCGGGCCACCACCCGGCATCGGACTGTGTCCAGCTGCCGCTCAGCGCAGCTCCTTGTCGCAGTAGGCACAGCACTGCCGGCCGTTGACCACCTTGATCAGCGGCGGCAGATAGCTGCCCTCTGTCTGGGTGATGCAGGCAGGGTTGGAGCAAACCGGCTTGGTGCCAATCTCCACCGGGTTTGGCTTCTGGTGCCCCTGGTTGGCCAGGTCCATTAGCAGCGCCATGCGTGCGTACATGCCAAAACGCGCCTGCTCGAAGTAGGCCGCGCGCGGGTCGTCGTCCACGTCCACGGAGATCTCGTCCACGCGGGGCAGGGGATGGAGCACGATCATATCCGGCCGCGCGCGGTCGAGCTTGCGGCGGGTGAGAATATAGACGCCTTTGTTGCGCTCGTATTCCAGCGGGTCAAGAAAGCGCTCGCGCTGGATGCGGGTCATATAGAGCACGTCAAGCATCGGAATGACTGCCTCCAGCCCAGTGACCTCGGTATACCAGAGGTGATTTTCCTGCATGAACAGGCGCATATAGTCCGGGATGGCCAGCTCGCGCGGGCTGATGAGGTAGAATTTGATGTCGTCAAACTTGGCCAGCGCTTTGATGAGGGAGTGGACAGTGCGTCCGTTTTTCAGGTCGCCGCACAGTCCGATGGAGATGCCGTCCACGCTGCCGCGCAGACGGGTGATGGTGGTGAGATCGGCCATCGTCTGGGTCGGGTGCATGTGCCCGCCGTCGCCGGCGTTGATGACCGGCACCTCAGAGTAGAGGCTGGCGGCCTTGGCCGCGCCCTCGCGCGGATTGCGCATGACGATGACATCGGCGTAGGCGGAGACCATCTTGATGGTGTCTTTCAGCGTCTCGCCCTTGGCAGTGGAAGAGGATTTCGGATCGGCAAAGCCGAATACGGTGCCGCCCAGGCGGAGCATGGCAGTCTGAAAGGAGAAATTGGTCCGGGTGGATGGTTCAAAAAAAAGGCTGCCCTCCAGCTTGCCGCGGCAGACATCCAAATACTTTTCCGGCGCGTCCATGACGCGCTCGGCACGTGCGTAAATTTCCTCCCAGTCTTGACGGCTCAGGTCGCCAAAGTCGATAAGGTGGCGGATACTCACTGAGATCTCCCCTTCCTGTCGATTTGGTTTATTGTATCACAGCCCGGCTCGCCGCACAAGGGACAATCCCGTGCCCGCCTCCCAAAAAAGGCGGCCGCACAGGGTATGATTCTGGCGGTTTTTCCCCATCCTAACAGACGGTGATGTTACGGATGGAATGGCTCTGGTACTTTTTTCTCTACTCAGCCGCCGGATTTCTGATCGAGGTGGCCTATGCCCGGCTGATAGGCCTGAAAAAGCGGGACCGCAAATGCCTGCTGCTGCTCCCGCTCTGCCCGGTCTATGGGGTGGGGGCGCTGGGGATTCTTCTGCTGCCCGCGCCAGTGCTGTGCGCGCCGTTGCTGCTGGTCCCGGCTGCGGCTGCGGTGGCGGTGAGCGTGGAATATCTGATGGCGCTGTTTTATGAAAAGGTATGGCACGTCTCCTTTTGGGACTACCGTGCCATGCCCCTTCATCTCCAGGGGCGCGTCTGCCTGCCGTTTGCCGCCGCGTGGGGGCTGCTTGCCCTGCCGCTGGTCTATGGGGTGCAGCCGCTGGCCCGCTGCCTGGCGCCGCTGCTGCCGCCGGAGCTGCTGGCGGGGCTGACGGCGCTCTTCCTGGCCGACTGTGTGTTTACCGGCGCGCTTTTGCGCCGGCGGGGAGACACCGACGCGCTGCGGTGGTACCGCACCGTACCGCTCTGGCTCAGAGCGCGCGCAGCGCGGAGACGATTGCCTCCAGACGCTCCGGCGAGACGCCCTGCCGGCGGGCAAAGGTCAGAGTCTGCCTGACCGTCCAGCCCCGGGCGAGCGCCGCGAGCGGATGGTGCAGGATGCCGGGGGCGTACCGTTCGAGCACCTGCGCCGCCCGCGCATCGCGCAGCAGCTCCCGCATGGTCATATCGTCGCGCAATTGCAGAAAAATCACTCCTCTCCGGGCCTTGCTCCGCGGCAGGCCCTCCGTTATAATGGGAGAGAGACACCCCTCTGATTCTATGCAATCTGTTCTGGAGGCGATTCCCATGCTGCTCAAACCGTTGGGCGGGGCACGGCCCCGTCTCCATCCCACCGCCCGCGCGGCGGAGACTGCGGTCGCCGTCGGCGACGTGATGCTAGCGGCGAATGTCAATCTCTGGTACGGCGCCGTCCTGCGCGGGGATATGGCCCCCATCTCGGTGGGGGAGAACACCAATATCCAGGACAACGCTGTGCTGCACTGTGACTGCGGCGTGCCCTGCCGGGTGGGGCGGGACGTGAGCGTGGGCCACAACGCGGTGGTCCACTCCGCCACGGTGGGGGACGGCTGCCTGATCGGTATGGGCGCGGTGCTGCTGTCCGGCTGCTCCCTCGGGGAGGAGTGCATTGTCGGCGGCGGCGCGGTGGTGCCGGGCGGCCTCCACGCCCCGGCGCACAGCCTGATTGTCGGCGTGCCCGGCCGGGTGGTGCGCACGCTCCGTCCGGAGGAGACAGAGCGCCTGCGGGAAAATGTAGAGCACTACCTCGAATACGCCGCGCTGGAGCTGGAGCGCGCCGGGGAGGAATAAGACCGGGCGTGCGGGGCATACTATCCTTGTCATTGGCAAAGGAGGTATGAATCATGGAGCAGATCAACCACAATATTCAGTGCAGCGTCAACACCTGTGCCTACCACGCCGGTGCGCAGGACTACTGCACGCTCAGCGCCATCCGTGTCGGCTGTTGTGAGGCGCAGCCCAAGAGCTGCGACTGCACCGAGTGCGCCTCGTTCAAGATGCGCAAGGGCTGCGGCTGCGGCCGCTAACCGCAAAAACGGCGGCCTGTGACCGGTTTGCCCGGTCACAGGCCATTTTCCTGTGTTCATGGTTCTGCCGGACCTTCGCCGGCAAAGCAGGCGTTGATCGCCGCCTCGTCCACCTTCATCGCCTCCAGCGTGCGCTCGAGCAAAGTGTTCAAATCCCAGCCGAGCAGCTGGGCGCCCGACTCGATCACCTCGCGCGAGCAGCCGGCGGCGAACTTCTTGTCCTTAAACTTCTTCTTCAGGCTCTTGAGGTTCATATCCTGGATGCTCTTGGACGGGCGCATCAGCCCGGCTGCGAAGATCAGGCCGGTCAGCTCGTCGGCGGCGTAGAGCACTTTCTCCATCTCGTGCTCCGGCCGGATGTCCACCGTCAGCCCCCAGCCGTGGCTGGCGGTTGCGTGGATCAGCCGCTCATCCAGGCCGCGCTCACGCATAATCTCCTGGCTCTTGACGCAGTGCTGGTCGGGATAGCGCTCAAAGTCAAGGTCATGCAGCAGGCCGACGATGCCCCAGAACTCCTCCTCTTCTCCATAGCCCAGCGTACGGGCAAAATAGCGCATCACGCCTTCCACCGTCAGCGCATGGCGGATATGAAACGGCTCCTGGTTGTACTCCTTCAGAAGGGCCAGCGCCTCGTCTCTTGTGATCATCATCAGTTCCTCCTGTCATTCCTGTCATGTTAAATTATTCCGACCGGCGAATCGTGCCGCCGCCCACCACCGTCTCGCCATCGTAGAGCACAAGGGCCTGTCCCGGGGTGACGGCGCGCTGCGGCGTGTCAAATTCGGCGGTCAGCTCATCTTCCCCCGTCTGCCAGACGGTGACGGCGGCCTCCGTCTGGCTGTGGCGCGTCTTGGCGGTGAGACGGCACGGCCCCTCCAGGCAGTCGCAGGCGATCCAGTTTAAATGGTCCGCCACGGCGCGGCGGGCGTAGAGCTGCCCCTCTCTGCCGAGGGTGACGGTGTTGCGCACCGGGTCCTTGCCCACTACATAGGTTCTCTGTCCCAGGGCGATGCGCAGGCCGCGCCGCTGGCCGAGTGTATAGCGCACATGCCCCTCGTGCTGCCCGATCACGTTCCCGTCCCCGTCAAGAAAGTCGCCGGGCGGGCAGTTCTCGCCGGTGTGCCGCGCGAGAAAGGCGGGGTAATCCCCGTCGGGAAGAAAGCAGATGTCCTGACTGTCCCGCCGGTGGGCGGCCTCCAGGCCGCGGGCGGCGGCGAGATGGCGCACCTCGGCCTTGGTCAGGCCGCCGAGGGGGAAGAGGGTGCGTGCGAGTACCGATTGCGGCAGGGCGTAGAGAAAATAGCTCTGGTCCTTGGAACGGTCTGCCCCGCGCTGCAGGAGGAAGCGCCCGCCCATCTCCCGCACGCGGGCGTAGTGCCCGGTGGCGAGACAGCGCGCACCCTCCCGGTCCGCCGCTGCGAGCAGTCCGGGGAACTTCACTGTCCGGTTGCAGCGCACACAGGGGTTGGGCGTCAGCCCCGCCCAGTAGCTGGCGGCGAAGTCATCGAGCACCTTGCGGGCAAAGCGCTCCCGCTCCTCTGCGATGCAGTGGGGGATGCCGAGCTGGGCACAGGCCCGCGCGGCCCACTGGGCGGCGTTCTCCCCGCCGCAGCCGCCGTCATAGAGCCGCAGAGTGACGCCGGTCACATCGTAACCATCCTCCAGCAGCAGCCAGGCCGCCGCCGTGCTGTCCACGCCGCCGCTCATGCCGAGCACAACGCGCGGCCGCGCTCCACGATCCATTCGGGTACCTCCCATCGTACGATGACTTCTCCAGTATGATAGCGCGCTTTGCCGCGCATTTCAACTTTTTTCTGGCGGCCGGTGCCGCGATGCTTGTCCTTGTCCGGCAAATATACTATAATTACAGCATAGCAGATGTGAATGAACGTCCCTTTCCGGGGCGGACAAAGGAGAGATCGCTGCCATGACAAAAGTCAGCCCCTCGGTCCTGTCAGCTGACTTCGCCTGCCTGGGCGAGAGCTGTCGCCGCGTGTTAGACGCCGGTGCGGATATGATTCATTTCGACGTGATGGACGGCCACTTTGTGGACAATATCAGCTTCGGTCTGCCGGTGCTCGAGTCGCTCAAGCGTGTGCTGCCGGACGCGGTGTACGACGTGCACCTGATGATTACCCATCCGCTGGCCTATTGCCGCCAGTTTGCCGCGGCGGGCGCGGACTACATCACCTTTCACGTCGAGACGGTGGACGGCATCCAGGCCACCATCGACGCGATCCGCGATGCCGGGTGCGGCGCGGGGCTGTGCGTCAAGCCGGGGACCCCTGCGGAGGCGGTCTTCCCCTGGCTGGACCAGCTTGCCCTGGTGCTGGTGATGGGGGTGGAGCCGGGCCACGGCGGCCAGGCATTCCAGGAGAACGCGCTGGACAAGCTGCGCGCTCTGCGCGCGGAGTGCGCACGGCGGGGCCTCTCCCCCTATCTCTCGGTGGACGGCGGTGTGAAGGCGGAGACCACCGGGCCGCAGTGTGTCGCGGCGGGGGCCAACCTGCTCGTCGCGGGCAGCGCCGTCTTCTGCGCGGAAGACGTGGCGGAAGCTGTGCGCGCGTTCCGGGCGCTCTGAGGTATGTCCGCACCGGCAGCTGGTTAGATGCGGCCGGTGCGGACGCCTTTTTTCTGCCGGGCGGTTTCCGCTGACAGTCTTTTTGTTTCGTACTGCTCTTTGCAAAAAGATAGTTTGAGGTAATTTGCAGGAAGGGAATAGGAGGGACCGCCATGACCCGCTGCCACACCGGACTATTGCCGCTGCCGCTCTGTCTGCTCAGCGCGCTGCTTCCCTCGAGCTGGGCGATCGAGACGGCGGGGAGGCCGGCGGCTTTCCATGTTCGGACGGTATGCAAACCGGCTGTAGGGGTTGCTTTTTCTGTCCCGTATGGGTATAATACCATAGATATGGGTTTCCGAACCTGCCGCGCGGCGCAACGGGCTGCATGAGAACGAGAAGAAAGCGAGAGAAAACAATGCCTAAAATTTCCATTGTAATTCCGGTTTACAACGCTGCGGACTACCTTTCGCAGACCTTGGAGAGCGTTCTGGGACAATCTTTGCGGGATATTGAAGTGATCTGCGTGGACGACGGCTCAACTGACCGTTCTCCGGACATTCTCCATGACTTTGCCGAGCGGGATAAGCGGGTGCATGTCCTCCGCCAGGAGAACCTCCATGCCGGCGTTGCCCGGAATGCGGGCCTGGAAGCGGCGTCGGGCGAGTATGTCCATTTTTTGGATGCTGACGACTACGTGCTCGACTACGCCTATGAGGCGCTGTACCGTAAGGCGGTAAAGTATGATCTCGACTGCCTGAAGTTTGCCTCGGTGGCCTGCGACGTGCTGCGCCAGACGGCTGTGGATCTGCCCTCCTTTACCCTCAGCCGTCTGCGCCCCGGGGATTTCAACCGTCTGCTTGGCCTGGAAGATGGCAGCCCGATCTATAAGGTCAATGTCTCCCCTTGGAACGGGCTGTACCGCCGTACCTTCCTGGAGGAGAAAAAGATTCGCTTTAACGACCTCTTCTGCGTCAATGACCGCTCCTTTTACAGTGCGGTCATCACAAATGCCGGACGGATGATGATTGCCCGAGACCGGCTGGTGGTGCATCGGGTGGGCCTTGATCGCTCTCAGGCCAGTCTGAGAGCGCAGCACTTCGACTGCTACTTCCGTTCTATCGAGCTGGTGGAGGAACGGCTGATGCGCGACGGGGCGGAGACGGATGTGACCGAGCGCGTGATGGGCAAGGAGTTCGAGGATCTCGCCGCCTGGTGCCGCGCGTTCTGTGACGGCTCGGAGCAGGGGGAAGAGCTCTTAGCCCAGACAGAGCGTTTTGTCCGAGAGTACCGCGGGCGTTTCGCTCTGACACTGCGGGAGATGTTCCGCAAATTGCGCCGTGAGCTGTCTGCCCCCCGCAAGGAGAAGGAGCCGCCGAAAGCGGTCACGCTGCGCCGCAAGGCGTGCCCGTCGCCGAAGGTGTCGGTGGTCGTTCCCATCTTCAATGTCGAGGATTATCTGAACGAGGCGCTGCACAGCCTTGCGGAACAAGAGATGGAGGAGATGGAGTTCCTCTGCGTCAACGACGGCTCTAGCGACGGCTGTCTGACCATTCTGCGGGAATACGCCGCGCTGGACGGGCGGTTCCGAATCCTCGACGGCCCGAATGGCGGCTACGGCAAGGCGATGAACCGCGGGATTGACGCGGCTAAGGGCGAGTACCTTGGGATTCTCGAGCCGGACGATTTTGTGCCGCCCGAGATGTTCCAAAACCTCTACCGGGTGGCCTGCAGGCACCAGCTCGACTTTGTCAAGGCGGACTTCTACCGCTTTACTGTCAAGGCTAACGGGGATCTGAGCAAGCGTCTCAACCGTCTCAGCAATGACGCAAGCTATTATGGCCGTGTAATCTGCCCGGGTGAGGAGATCGAGACCTTCAAGTTCATTATGAATACCTGGAGCGGCATCTACAGCCTGGACTTCCTCAACCGGTGGCACATCCGTCACAACGAGACACCGGGCGCGTCCTATCAGGACAACGGCTTCTGGTTCCAGACCTTCTGCCGGGCGGAACGCGCCTGGTTTGTGCGCAGGCCGTACTATATGAACCGCCGGGATAACCCCAATTCCTCCATGTTCAACCGGAAAAAGCTCTATTGCGTCACCGACGAGTACCGTTTTATCGACAACTGGATGAGCCGGGATCCCGAGCGCCTGGAGAAATTCCGCCCGATCTTCTACGCCAAAAAGTTCAGCAATTTTATGGTCACCTACCGCCGCCTGGCGCCGGAATATCAGCTGGAGTATCTCCACCACATCTGCGACGAGTTCCGTCCGGCGCTGGAAGCGGGACTGCTGGACGAGGAGTTGCTCGGCCCTGTCTACTGGAAGCAGGTTCATGAGATTCTCGCCGACCCGGACGCCTACTATGCGAAGATCCGCGTATCCGTCGTCATGCCGGTCTACAACGCGGAGGCCTATCTGCGCCAGACGCTGGACTGCCTGCTGGTGCGCAACGAGGTGCAGTTTGAGGTGATCTGCGTGGACGACGGCTCGACGGACCGTTCTCTGGAGATCCTCCGGGAATACGAGGCGAGGGACAGCCGCGTGCGGGTGATCACGCAACGCAACGCCGGCGCGGGCGCGGCGCGCAATAACGGCATGCGCCTGGCGCGCGGGGAGTACCTCTCCTTCTTAGATGCGGACGATTTCTTCGAGCCGGAGATGCTGCGCACCGCCTATGACCGTGCACACACGCTGGAGACGGATATCACTGTCTTCCGCTGCGATCAGTATTTCCAGGAGACAGACACTTATGTAAATGCCAGGTATACCATAAACGACAGCCTGCTGCCCCTTCATCAGCCCTTTGCGGGGACAGAGATCGAGAGCGACGTCTTTAAGGCATTCGTCGGCTGGGCGTGGGACAAGCTGTTCCGGACGGAGTTTGTCCGGGCAAACGGCCTGCGGTTCCAGGAGCAGCGCACGAGCAACGACATGCTCTTTGTCTTCTCCGCTGTTGTCAAGGCGGAGCGGATCTCCACTATGAACGCGGTACTTGCCCATCACCGCCGCGATGCCGGTTCTCTGTCGGTGACCCGGGAAAAGAGTTGGGAATGCTTTTACCACGCCCTGCTCGCCCTGCGCGAGCAGCTGCGCGCCTGGGGACTCTATGAGCGATTTGAGCAGGACTTCATCAATTACAGCGTCCACTTCTCACTCTGGAACCTCACCTCGCTGCGCGGGCCGTCCTACTACAAGCTGCATCAGAAGCTGGTGGAGGAGTGGGCGGACAACCTCGGCATCACGGGGCGCGACGAACACTATTTCTACCATCGGGGCGAGTATGAGCGGATGCAGATCCTTCTGCGCTCCACATCAGAGGAATTTCTCTTTTACCAGTTGGATGAGAGCCGGTCGGAGGCAGACCACCTGCGCACGGCCAACAACCATCAGCGCCAGCGCATCAGCGATCTGGAGCGGAGCAACAAGCGCTTGGAGCAACGGCTGGCCAAGACGCAGCAGAAGAACGATGAGCTGTTTGAGAAGAATAAGAATCTGAAAGGCTCTGCGATTTGGAAAACGGGCCGGGTGGTCACCTGGCTGCCGCGCAAGCTCAAGATGCTGGTGGCTCGCCGCCATTGAGTTTGGGACCGTGCCGATAGGGAAGAGGGGGGAGAGCGGTGGCGGCGATATCTATCATCATACCCGTCTATAATACGCCGCGGAACTATCTGGAGGCATGCATTCGCTCTGTGTGCAGGCAGACAATGCCGGATTTTGAGGCGCTGGTGATTGATGACGGTTCAAACGAAGAGACCAGCCAGCTGTGTGACCGGCTGGCTGACGGAGACGAGCGAATCCGGGTGATCCATCAGGACAACGGCGGCGTTTCCTCTGCCCGCAACCGGGGCATGGATGAGGCGTCTGGCACCTATCTCCTCTTCCTCGACCCGGATGACTGGCTCGCTCCGGATGCCCTGGAGCGCTCCTATCAGAAGATTGAGCAGTCCGGGGCGGATGTGCTCATCTTCACCCATTACGATCATTTTGGGAAGAAGAAGATCCGGCGCCGTCTGTTCCGCAAGGGACTGGAGGTGACGGAGATCACCCCGGAGCTGAAGCGGAACATGCAGCTTGGGCTGATGGACCGCAGCATTCGGGACGTGTGGGGATATTTTGGCGCCTGCTGGACGCAGCTGATCCGCACTGCGCTGGTGCGTGAGCATGGTTTGCGCTTCGATCTCTCCCTGCGCAAGAGCCAGGACATGGCCTTTGACCTGGAGCTGCTCCGGTGCGCGGATCGGATTGATTTTCTGGACGCAGCGCTTTACCACTATCGCCACCATTCCGGCTGTATCACCAGCCGCTATAACCCACAGATCGCCGAACTGATCGCCCCGCTCAATGCATGGATGGCCCGCTTTGTCCATCGGGAGGGGCAGGCGTACCAGCCTGGCTTTCAGTACCGCGTAGCGGATAATTTTGGGCTTTGCCTGACGCTGGACCTGTTCCACAGCGAGAATACCAGCTCCTGGGCCGAGCGCAGGGCGCGTTGGAAGCAGCTAGTCGCCGACCCGATCTATTCGTCCTGTTTTCGTGGGATGAACTTGCGCGCGCTATACAAAAAAGAACCTTATCTGGGGACGATCGCGTTCCTGAGTTTCCGGCTGCACTCGTTTGTGCTGCTGCGTGGATACATGCGGTGGTATCAGTATGCCAGGCGCCGGAAAGGTCAGAAGGAGTGAAGGATATGAAGATTGCAATTGCGGGCACCGGCTATGTCGGCCTGGTCACTGGTGTAGTGCTGGCCCATCTGGGGCACCAGGTCACCTGTGTGGACGTGGATGAAAAAAAAGTGGAGACCATGCGCCGGGGGATCTCACCGATCTATGAGCCGGGGCTGGAGGAATTGATGGCGGCCAATATGGAGCGGCTGACCTTTACCACCGACTACGCCGCCGCCTACCGCGACGCGGAAGTGATCTTCATCGGCGTGGGCACGCCGGAGAAGAAGGACGGCTCGGCCAATCTCTCCTATGTCAACCAGGTCATTCGCCAGATCGCTGCCAGCCTGGAGCGCGATGCCGTGGTGGTGGTCAAGTCCACTGTCCCGATCGGCACGAACGACAAGCTCGAACAGCAGCTGCGCGCCGCCCTTGCGCATCCGGTGCAGGTGGAGCTGGCGTCTAACCCGGAGTTCCTCTCCCAGGGCACCGCGGTGCGCGACACACTGCACGCTGCCCGCATCGTCATCGGCGTGGAGTCCGAGCATGCGGAGGCGGTCATGCGCGCGGTCTACGCCGGACTGGACCAACCGGTCGTGGTCACCAACCGCCGCAGCGCGGAGATGATCAAGTATGCTTCCAACGACTTTCTCGCCCTGAAGATCTCCTATATCAACGAGATCGCCAACCTCTGCGAGCTGCTGGGCGCCAACATCCAGGATGTCGCCAGCGGCATGGGCCTGGACCCGCGCATCGGGGACCGCTTTCTCAATGCCGGCATCGGCTATGGCGGCTCTTGCTTCCCAAAGGACACCAAGGCGCTGCACTGGGTCTCCAACTACTATGACCGTGAGCTCAAGACGATCAAGGCCGCCATTGAGGTCAACGACCGTCAGAAACTCCTGCTGGTCAAGAAGGCCCGCAAATACTACGACTCACTGGAGGGGAAGAAGATCGCCGTGCTCGGGCTGACCTTCAAGCCGGAGACGGACGACCTGCGCGAGGCCCCCTCGCTGGTGAATATTCCCATCCTGCTCGACGACGGAGCGCAGGTCTATGCCTGGGACCCGGTGGGAGAGTCGAACTATCGCAAGCTTTACCCGGAGGGCATTACCTACTGCCAGCGCATCGAGCAAGCGCTGGAGGGAGCGGACCTCTGCCTGATCTTCACCGAATGGGCGGACGTCAAGGCATTGGAGGCGGAGACCTTCCGCCGCCTGATGAAGACGCCCATTGTGCTCGACGGGCGCAACTGCTTCTCCCTCGACCGCTTTCAAAGCAGCGGCGTGACCTATGACTCGGTCGGCCGCCCGACGGTGCAGTGAGAGAGTCATGGATTGCCATGCCGGGGCTATGCATACAGCGGGGCGCTGAGGCCTTGATTGGTGAGAGGGGAGGGGGGACGCTTGAAGAAGCGCGTATTGTATTATGACATTTTAAACGTTGCCGCCTGTCTAGCAATTTAGGATAGGGTACGGAAAGGAGCGGATTGAGTGCAGCAGACCACAGCGCTTCCGGCGGCGAGGAAGCATATCGTTTACTTCGACTATCTGGAGAGCATTGCTATTTTTTTCGTCGTCTCACTGCACCAGGCTGCTCTGGCGAGCAGCGTGGCAGCCACCTTTACCTGGTATCTCTACCGGACCTGCATCCCGCTGTTTTTTATGGTGCATGGGGCGCTCCTGATGGAACGGCAGCAAACGCTGGCCCAGATCGGACGGAGGATTCGCAACGTGCTGCTCCAGCTGGTCGCCTGGAATCTGGTCTATCTGCTCCTCTCTCTGGCCACCGGATTGCTCCTGCCAGAGGATATCACGCTCGGATTGCTCTACCGGGTTTTTCTTGGCACGGAGGACTCCGGAGGCATCCCGAGCTATCACCTCTGGTTTTCCTACGCTCTGGTTGCGGTCTATCTATTTTTGCCTGTCCTCCAGGTCTGCCGGAGGCGCGCGCCGAACATACTGGCCTATATCACGGTACTGAGTTTTCTCCTCACGGTGATGCGGGTCTATTTGTCGGCCTACGGGACATTTTTGGGGGAGACCCTGTTCGGCGGGGCTGTGACGCTGGACACACTCTGCCAGCAGATCAACCCGTTTGGACAGTATAGCGTTTACTTCTTCTACTTCCCGTGGGGCTGGTATCTCTGCCGCTGGGCCAGGCGCCCACACGACCGCAGGCGGATGCTGCTGCTTGCGTGCGGCGCTATGGTGGTCGGCATGGGGCTGATGGTGCCGGAACAGCTGATGGCCCATGCGGGTAGCCTGACCGCCTCCGGCGGCCTGAGCGCGGAATACCAGCGGATCGGGGTTGTGCTGATGGCCAGCGGCATCTTCGTGCTCTTTTCACAGCTGCATTTGGAGCGCTGCCCGCTTAATCGGGCGGCACAGTTGGTGGCCCGCCATACGTTGGACGTATACTATATCCACATGATCTTTGCCAAGCTGATCTATCCCTATTGGCCTGCGCACCTGACCATTCCGGAGAATTGTCTCCGCGCGCTGCTCGTGCTGCTCTTGTCTCTTGGTGTGGGGCTGGTATTGCGGAGGATTCCGCTGGTGCGCAGACTGCTGGCCTGATGCGTTGGCCGTGGTGCCGGTCGGAATTGCCGTGATTGTGCCTGACAGAAGAATATCCCCGTCTCTCCCATCAAATGGAGAGACGGGGAATTTGGTTCCAAGCCTTCCAACAAAGAGAAGGCCGCCTCTCTCAGCAACCTTCTCAATTGGGATGCGCTTTCGTTTTTGGAGCAGATCTGCCTCGTTGTACCCAAAGGGGCATGGAACCTCCGTGATTGAAAAAGGAAACGACTTATGCTAAAATAACAGTAATCTTTACGGAACCTGACAGGAGGGATTGCTATGCTGCTCAGTCTGGCCATAGTATAGGACGATCCTGTCTGCGCGGCGCAGCTGAAAGAAAATGTGGAGCGCTTCTGCCGGGAACACCAAATCACGCTACAGCTGTCCATGTTTGCTGACGGTTTGGAGATTGCCGAGCACTACCACCCTGTCTGGGATGCTATCTTCCTGGACATCAAGATGGAGCATCTGACGGGATGGCAGTTGCCCGGCGAATCCGGGAGCAGGCTCCCGCAGTTCTCATCCTGTTCATCACCAGCATGGCCCGCTATGCGATCCATGGCTATGAGGTAGAGACGTTGGACTTTGTTCTCAACTGTCAACGCCTACCTGACGCAGCATCTGGCCTATTGTGTCTATACGCTCCTGACGGGGGACTCCAATCGCTGGGATTTTTTGGAAAATTTTCTGTTGGCGCTCGGGATCTATGGCGCGGTCTCTCTCCTCTCCTCTCCTATCTGTTGGTCGGCAGGAAGTTGCCCTCCGATGGGCGGTATGATATTGAGGTTACCTATTCCCTTGGGATGGCGGCCACAGCGCTGTCTGTGGCCATGCTGTCAGCGCCTTTGCTCAGCAGTTGGAAGGGGAGAGCCGAAATGCGTTTCGCATCTGCTTGCTCTATGCCATCTTTTGCTGCGGCTACGTCCAGCGGGGCCAGGTGAGCTAGCAGCGCCGCATGAAACAGATGGATCTACAGCAGCAGATCGGTCCAAGCAGCAGGATCAGTTGGAGGATGGGCTTCCCAAGACCAGCAAAGAGGACCGGGGCTATTACGGTTTCGGCTTGCAGAGTATCCGGCAGATCGCCCAAGACCACGGTGGATTTCTGACCATCCAGGGAGAGGGACAGATCTTCCTGCTGCGCATCACGTTCCCCTTTGCTGCGGGGCACCCGCAGAGCGCATGAAAAATTCCTGACAATGCAGCATGCTGATAAGGCAGTAATCCGAAAGCACAACAGAAAAAAGACAATCTTGCTTGCGGCAAAAATAGAAAAATGATGAAAAAGACGGGTCATCCGATTGGAAACGGTTTCCACTATGCTCAAGTTGCCTGTCTCAGAGATTGAATTCTTTGAAAAAAGAGAAAACACCGGCAAAT
>CAYWUA010000040.1:0-14221 GCA_964461385.1 uncultured Oscillospiraceae bacterium | reverse complement strand
AAGGCAGGTGATCCTATGCGTGTAGCGGGCTATCCCCGCGTGTCCACCGAGGAACAGAAACGGCACGGCGTGTCCATTGCCGCGCAGGAGCAGGCCCTGCGGGACTGGGCCAGGGACCACGGGCACACCTATATCGGTTCGTATAACGACGCCGGCATCTCCGCCCGCTCCCGCTACACCAAGCGGCCCGAACTGCTGCGGCTGCTGCGGGATGTCCGGGCGCGCCGGGTAGACCTGATTATCTTCACCAAGCTGGACCGGTGGTTCCGCAATGTGGGAGACTACTACGAGGTGCAGCGGGTACTGGACGAATACGGCGTGGCGTGGAAGGCGATCTGGGAGGACTACGAGACGGAGACCGCCTCCGGCCGGCTGAAAGTGAACATCATGCTCTCGGTGGCCCAGGACGAGGCGGACCGCACCAGCGAGCGCATCCGCCAAACCAACGAATACCGCTGGGCGTCGGGCGAGGTGGCCCAGAAGCTCCCCGCCGGGTACCGCCGGGAGGGGAAAACCGTTGTCCTTGACCCGGAACGGCAGGAGGCGGTGTCCACCTTCTTCCGGACCTACCTGGACACCGGCAGCGTGTCCAGGAGCATCGAGGCCGCGCGGCTGCGCGGGCTGCACGTCTCCCGGGAGGGGGCGTCCAAGATGCTGCGCAACCCCTTCTATACCGGTACAGTGCGGGGGATCGAGGTGCCCGCCTACCTCACCGCCGCGGAGTTTGAGACCATTCAGAGGAGGAAGGCCATGTACGTCAGAAGCGCCGCCAAACAGAAAATCTACCTTTTCTCCGGTCTGCTGGTCTGCGCCCACTGCGGATCCAGGATGCTGGCGCAGTCCAACAAGAGCACCTACTACTACGTCTGCGGCGCCCACCTGAACCGTTCCGGCCGCTGCTCCATCGAGACCCGGGGTTACGCCAACGAGCGCAAGCTGGAGGCCTGGCTCCTCGACCACCTGGACGAACAGCTGCAGGGGCAGCTTGCCCTTGCCCAGGTCCGCGGCCAGCAAGCGGACAGCGGCCCGCAGCGCGAAGCCCTGCAAGGCCGCCTGGAGCGGGTAAAGACGCTTTTTATTAACGGGGACATTGACCTGACGGAATACCATGCCCGCAAGGAGGAACTCACCGCCCAGCTTGCCGCCCTCCCGCAGGACCGGGAGATCGACCTCGCGCGGCTCCAGGGGCTCCTCCCCGACGGCTGGCAGACGGTCTACCGTGACCTCACTCGGGAGCACCAGGCCGCCTTCTGGAAGCGCACAGTGCAGAAGATTGCGATCTCTCCACAAAAGCCGCCGGAGGTCACTTTTGGGGCCTGATTTTCTTCCCGTTTTTTTATTTGCATTTTTTCATTGTTAAATGTAAATTAGGGACCGCAAAGACCGCATGAGTATGTATTCCGGCCTGGAGGTGCGCGTGCCGTTCTGCGACCATCATCTGGTGCAGTATGTCTGGAACATCCCCTGGTCCATCAAGAGCCGGGACGGGGTGCGCAAGCAGATTCTGCGCGAGGCGGCGCGCGGCCTGCTGCCGGAGGACGTGCGAAACCGTCCCAAGTCCCCCTATCCCAAGACGCACAACCCGCTCTTTGAGACGCTCGTGCGCGACCAGCTGCGCGCCGTGCTCGCCGACCCGAACGCGCCGATTCACGACCTGGTGGACCGGAGGGCGCTGGAGGAGGGCCTGCTCACCGGGGCGGGGGACTACGGGCGCCCGTGGTTCGGCCAGCTGATGGCGGGGCCGCAGATGCTCGCCTGGCTCATCCAGCTCAACGCCTGGATGGAGCGCTTTCATCTGCGGCCGTAGGCCGCGAAAAAAGGACCTGTTGCAAATCGTAATTTTGAAAAATCAGTTCAAAGAAACAGTTGGCGAAAATCTGTGAACCGGCGGCTTGCGCTAACTTTTTAAATGCAGAAGTTTTCTAGTCAGGGCTAAAATTGCATCTTGCAACAGTCCCTTTTCGCATAATAACGCAGTGGAACGTTAATAAATTGAAAATCAATAACCCGCGAACCCGCGTGCAATTCATAAGTAATATATATTGACAAAACAGCTTTTACAATATAACATAAATATAATACTGCGACTTGTACGATCTTATCAGACACGGCAGGGATCAGACAGTCCAGGCTTCGATTCACGACGAAGGGTGTGATGATGCCTCTGCATGTTTCTTAATGGGAGGTAGAACAATAAAGAGAATGATGCAGCATTATGTGAAGCGAGGTTAAGCGTAGCTATCCGTCAATGCAGCGAAAGGAACCTTGGTCGATTCAGAAATTTGTGTCCTGAGCGTTCATGATGTAAAATATGGAACAACTAGCAATTCATGACCGGGAAGCGGGATGTGGAGAGGAAGGATGCCGTTGGTACTTGCAAAATGTAGACTGTCCGTGTTTGGAGTGCTGATGACTCTGCTCCTGCTCTTGGAAAGTTGTCTGCTTGGGGTTTGTACGGCGGTGATACAAATCCAGCATATCGAAGATCGGATTCTTGACCTGGACAAAGGGAAAATCGTCTTGACGATTCAGCATGAGACAGATCCTACCACCCTTCCGGATACAGAGGAAACCATTCACAGGTTCCGTGCGCTCTACCAGAACCTCCAAAGCCTCACGACGGACGAACAGGTTTTCTACTTCGAATTGTACGCCCAGCCGCTCTATCTGCCGGAGGATCAGGGTTTGACGGCAGACGGGATGTTACAGTCGGAACAGATCAGTGTGAATGTTTGCTCCTACTTTGGGTTGGAGGTAGCGCAAGGGCGTCTCTTGGAGCCGGGAGATTTTACCTGGAAGGAGGGAGAGGCAATCCCGGTGCTGTTGGGGTCTGCGTTTCAAACGCATTTCGCACTGGGGGATACATTTCAGGCAGAATATCTCTTCCAGACGTTTTCCTTTCAGGTGGTGGGTTTCCTAGCAGCGGGCAGCGACATCGTCCGATCCAACGGAACGGTTCTGCTGGATTCGTGTGTCGTCATGCCGAGCTTTGAGCCAGAGACACAGCCTGAGACGCCGGAGGAGTATGACAACCAGAAGATTCACTGGGCCAACCGCACGAGCGGGAAGCTCTATATCTCACCTGAGGACTACGCAAGGGTGAGCCGTTCCGTCTATGAGCTGCTGGATACGGCCGGTGTGGGGGAGTATTCCGTCTACACCAGCGTATGGACAGAACCGTTCTGGCTCGGTATGCCGCTGCGGGTCACTGCGGGCGTGACCGGGTTCTTGGCCGCACTGGCCGGCTTCGGCGCATTGATATGCTTCGGCAAGAGTCGCTGCCGTTTTTCTCATTTTCTCATCGGCATGGCACTGGGGTTCCTGATCGGTCTGCCGGCAGCTTGGTTGACCGTGCCCGAGCACACAAATCTGCTGGCCTGGGCCGGTTGGGTTCTTTTAGCCGCAGCCGTCCAGCTGCTGCTGGCAGGATTGCTGGCACTGCGCCAACGGCATGCAGGGAAGTGAAGTATGCCGCGGGGAGGGCGCCGCCCGGACGCTTCCGAGAGGGAGCCCGTCCGGGCGGTTCTCCGCTGCATCTCAACGCCCACCCCTGGAGTGCGCTCGACGTTGACAGCCCTGCCCCGGCATGCTATCCTGATGCCACATCAGGAGGGAGGAATCACCTATGGAATACCGCATCAATCGCCGCACCGGCGACCAGATCAGCGTGATCGGCCTGGGCAGCAGCTCCATCGGCGAGGCAGGGCGCAGGGAGGGTGTCGCCCTGCTGCGCATGGCGCTCGAGCGCGGCGTGAACTACTACGACCTGGCCACCGCCGAGTCGGACAACTTCCCCACCTTCGGCGAGGCCTTTGCCGGCGCGCGCGACCGGGTGCGCTATCAGATTCACTTCGGCGCCTGCTACGGCGACGGCAAGAGCTACAGCTGGACCACCGACCGCAAGGCGGCGGAGCGCTCAGCCGCCTGGCAGCTCAAGGCGTTGGGTACTGACTACATCGACTACGGCTTCATCCACTGCCTGGACGAGGCGTCCGATTGGGAGCAGTACCGGAAAAACGGCGTGCTGGATTACCTGCTCGGCCTGAAGGAACAGGGCATCGTGCGCCACATCGGCCTGTCCTCTCACACGCCGTCCACCGCCTGGCAGGTGCTGGACACCGGCCTGGTGGACATGCTGATGTTCAGCATCAACCCCGCCTATGACTACCAGCACGGGGAGTTCGCCAACGGCAGCGCCTCTGAGCGGATGGAGCTCTACCGCCGCTGCGAGGCGGAGGGGATCGGCATCTCGGTGATGAAGCCGTTTGCCGGCGGCCAGCTGCTCGACGGCAAGACCTCCCCCTTCGGCCAGGCGCTCACGGAGTACCAGTGCATCCAGTACGCGCTGGACAAGCCCGGCGTGCTCACCGTGCTGCCCGGGGTGCGCAGCCGGGCGGACCTGGAGCGGGTGCTCGGCTTTGTGGACGCCCCCGCCGAGGCGCGGGACTACTCCGCCATCAGCGCCCTCACCCCGCGCGACATGGACGGGACCTGCGTCTACTGCAACCACTGCCAGCCCTGCCCGGCGGGCCTGGACGTGGGGCTGATCAATAAGTACTACGACCTCGCCCTCGCCGGGGATGCGCTGGCCGTGGAGCACTACCGCAGCCTCTCCGTCGGGGCGGAGAGCTGCGTCCGCTGCGGCCACTGCGACCGCCGCTGCCCTTTCCACGTCCACCAGTCCGAGCGGATGGAGGAGATCGCGCACTATTTTGCGCAGGTCTGAGCCCTGCACGCCTGTCCGACAACCATTCCGCCCACGCGGGCGCACCAGGTGCGCCCCTACGGCCCGGCGCCCGGTGTAAGAAAGCCTTCCCCCTCCGGGTGGAAGGTGGCGCGGCGCAAGCCGCGACGGATGTGGGCCGATATGCAAACGCGCCAATCCAAAACAAAACCGGACGCCGGTCCACACCCCATCGGGGCCTGGCCGGCGTCCGGCTTTTCTGTCTGCGGGCACGGGGACTCGAACCCCGACGGATCGCTCCACGAGAACCTAAATCTCGCATGTCTGCCAATTCCATCATGCCCGCGAAAATCCGCACGGTCCGGGCGGGACGCTCCCGCCCGGGCCGCTGTGCTCTCTATTTTGACACGGGGAGAACGCCCGAGGCGGGGCATATCGCCTGATCCGCATCTATCAAAACGGGGCAATGCCCGCTTTGACCGGAAACATGTGCCTCAGCTCTCGTAGCCGTGGGGATGGCTCTTGTGCCAGCGCCAGGCGGAGGAGATGATGGTCTCCAGGTCCGCGTACTGCGGCTTCCAGCCGAGGACGGTCTTGGCCTTCTCGCTCGAGGCGATGAGCTGGGCGGGGTCGCCCGCGCGGCGCGGGGTCTCCTGCGTCGGAATGGGGTGCCCGGTGACGCGGCGCGCCGTCTCAATCACCTCGCGCACGGAGAAGCCGACGCCGTTGCCGAGGTTAAAGATATCGCTCCCGCCGCCCTTTTCCAGGTACTCCAGGGCGAGGATGTGCGCCTGGGCCAGGTCGGTGACGTGGATATAGTCCCGGATGCAGGTGCCGTCCGGGGTGGGGTAGTCATTGCCGAAGATGGAGATCGCCGGGCGCTGGCCGTTGGGCACCTGGAGGATGAGGGGAATCAGGTGCGTCTCCGGGTTATGCGCCTCCCCGATCTCGCCGGAGGGGTGCGCGCCGCAGGCGTTGAAATAGCGCAGGGAGACAAAGCGCAGACCGTGGGCGCGGCCCACCCACCGGAACATCTTCTCCATGCTCAGCTTGGTCTCGCCGTAGCAGTTGGTGGGGTTGGTCGGGTCGGTCTCCAGGATGGGGACCCGCTCCGGCTCGCCGTAGGTGGCAGCAGTGGAGGAGAAGACGATCTTGTCCACCCCGTGGGCCACCATCACCTCGAGCAGACACTTGGTGCCGCAGAGGTTGTTGTCGTAGTATTTCAGCGGCTTGACCATGCTCTCGCCCACCTGGGAGTTGGCGGCGAAGTGGATCACGCCCTCAATTTGCTCGCGCTCAAACACCGGCTCCAGGCTGGCCTTGTCGCGGATGTCCGCCTGATAGAAGCGGGCCTTTGGATGGACCGCGGCGCGGAAGCCCGTCTCCAGGTTATCCACCACGACCACGTCCCGCCCGGCGTCAATGAGCTGGCGGACGGTGTGGGACCCAATATAGCCGGCCCCGCCCAACACTAAAATTGCCATCGCTGCGCTACCTCCTCTGCGCGCCTGCCGCGCAATCTTGATGTCCCTATCTTATCACGAAGCGGCGCGCGCTTCAAGAGCACAAATGTGAGGAAAGCCTGTACCAGATATCCTCGCGCCCGGCGCGCTCATCCCATCGGCAGGATTAGGTTGGCAAAGCCGAAATAGATCAGCAGCGAGAGGGCGTCGACGATGGTGGTGATAAAGGGGCTGGCCATCACGGCCGGGTCAAAGCCCACCTTCTTGGCCAGCATCGGCAGGGCGCAGCCGATGATCTTGGCGGAGAACACCGTGCCCACCAGCGTGGAGCAAATGACTAGGGCGATGGGGACGGTGATGGCGGGGTTTTGGAAGAGCATCCGGTCCACCAGCATCATCTTGACAAAGTTGGCCGCCGCCAGCGTCACGCCGCAGAGGATGGACACGCGCGACTCCTTCCAGACCACGCGCGGCAGGTCGGAAAACTGGATCTCCCCGAGCGAGATGCTGCGGATGACGGAGACGGAGGACTGCGAGCCGCTGTTGCCGCCGGTGCCGGTGAGCATAGGGATATAGGCCGTGAGGGCGGTGTACGCCGCCAGGGAGGACTCAAAGCCGTTGATAATCATCCCGGTGAAGGTGGCGGAGATCATCAGCAGCAGCAGCCAGGGAAAGCGCGCGCGCCAGGTCTCAAAGACGCCGGTGCGCAGATAGGGCTTGTCGTTCGGGACGATGGCCGCCATCTTGGCGATGTCCTCGGTGACCTCTTCCTCCATGACGTCAAAGACATCGTCGGCGGTGATGATGCCCACCAGGCGCTGCTCGGTGTCCACCACCGGCATGGCAATAAAGCCATAGCGGCGGAACTTCTGCGCGACCGTCTCCTGGTCCTCCAGTGTGGTGGCAAAGATGATGTTGGGATTCATGATCTCGTCCACCACGTCCTCATAGTCCGCCATGAGCAGGTCGCGGATGGTGACAAAGCCCTTGAGCCGGCGGGCCCGGTCCAGGACGTAGCAGACGTTGATGGTCTCCACGTCGGCCGCGTTGCGGCGGATGCGCTTGAAGCAGTCGCGCACCGTCATGTCCCGCTTGAGGTCGATATACTCCGTCGTCATAATCGAGCCGGCGGAGTCCTCGGGATACTTCAAAATCTCGTTGATGCTCTGGCGCATCTCGGGGTCGGAGTGGGCGAGGATCCGCTTGACCACGTTGGCGGGCATCTCCTCGACGATGTCCACCGCGTCATCCAGGTACAGCTCGTCGAGCACCTCTTTCAGCTCAGCATTGGAAAAGCTGCGGATCAGCTGCTCCTGGTAGTCCGAGTTGAGCTCGACAAACAGCTCCGCCGCCGACTCCTTCGGCAGCAGGCGGAACACCAGCGGGATATCCTGGTCCGGCAGGTGCTCGAGGATCTGCGCCACGTCCGGCGCCTCCATCGGCAGGAGGAGGCCGCGCAGCTGGGCATACTGTTTTCGCTTGAGCAATCCTTTGATGATTGAAATCGTCTTTTCCATGTTGCGCTCAAAGCCAGCCATCTCTGCCACCATCCTCTCCATCGCCTGTTCTGCCCGGACAGGGCAAAAAAAACATCTGATACCGTCCTCCGGTATCAGATGCATGCGCGCGTGTTGCCGGGACGCCGCGGACGCCCCGTCCCACCGTTCAAGCTTTAGCATCGCAAGGCAGTGAAATTGCGTTAAGTGACACCTTTCGGTTCGATATCACCTGTTCCAACCAGCGAATCGTGTCTCCACGACTTTGCGGCAGCAACCCATATCCTTGCGGTAGCCTTACCTACCGGAGGAAGCTATTGAGATATTTCGCTCTTTTTATAGTATGCCTTTCCCCGGTGGATGTCAACCCCGGGAAAGGACTTTACAAACATTTTTCCCGGGCTTTGCCCGGCACAAAAATCCCTCGCCGCCGGGCATGCTCCCGATTCCCGGCAAGCCTTAACTCTCCGTCAGCGGCAGGATCAGTTCCACTGTCTGCGCCCCGCCGTATTCCTCCGAGACCGTCAGCGCCACCGTCAGCGTCTCCGGGATCGCGTCTGAACCGGTCAGCTCCTCCAGGTCTTCCCGCCAGAGGGTGTTGGAGGTCATCAGCCGCCCGCCGGCCGGGAGGTCCTCCCAGAGCCAAAAGTCCACCGTCCGGTCCTCATCGCCGTCCAGGGCGGCATAGCCGCTCTCGATGGTCAGCTCCTGCGTGCCGCGGTTCTCCAGCGCCAAATAGACCTGCACCGACCATTCATCGGCTGCCACGTCAAGCAGGTAGACTGCCAGCAACTCGTCCTCGTAGCAGAGCACGCCGTCCGGCTCGGTCTCCTGCGGCGGGTTGGAGGTGGTGAGCACCGCCTCCGGCTCGGCAAGGGTGTTGTAGTTCTCGTCATAGAGATCCAGGACAAGGCGGATCTCCCAGATGACGTCAATCCCCGCCCGGTAGAGATCGGACTGGGAGATCCCCAGCTCCAGGTCCGCCATGCCGCCGGCATAGACCATGCCGCTCAGATAACCGTAGAGACTCCAGCCGTTGACCGCCAGGCTCTCACAGGACACCCTCACGTCTTCCTTCCCGTCGTTGCGCACCCGCAGGACGAGATTTACGTCATATCTGTCCTCGTACAGGCCCACCGCCGTCACGGTGAGTCCGTCCTCCTGCTCAAGCAGGACTTGTTCCTCCAGTGTCGTGCCGTCGTCCATCGCCCAGTCCGTCCGCTCCGGCTGGGTGTAGCCGTTGGCGTAGTCCAGCTGGGCGCGCATTGCCTGACGCTCGGCCCGGCTGCGGCAGCCGCACAGGGCCAGCAGCATGGACACGGCCAGCAGGCCGCAGAGCAGTTTTCTCACCTTCGCCCCTCCTTTCCGGTCTTTTTCCTTTCTTCCAAGCAAATTCAGTATATCGTCCCGGTGGAAAAAGGTCAAGACGGTTGCCGCTCTTTTCAGATTATGTTAAACTATTCTTCAGAATCCGGAAACGGTTCTGAAGACCGGCGCGGGAACGCAGCCCGCCGACTATAGGGGCGTGCCGCACGCGCCCGGCCGGGAACCATACCGCCAACGCGTGTGCGCAGGGAGTGTGGATTGAAGTTTCCATTTTGCCCAACCATCCAACCCGCCCCGCAGGGCATGGCCCGGCCGCCCCCATCTCTACACAAGAAGACAAGAAGGAAGCATGTACCATGAATTTTACCGCAGGCTCATATGACGTCGCCGTGATCGGCGCGGGCCACGCCGGGATTGAGGCGGCGCTCGCCGCCGCGCGGCTGGGACTGGAGACGGTCTGCTTCACCGTCAACCTGGACGCGGTGGGCAACATGCCCTGCAACCCCGCCATCGGCGGCACCGGCAAGGGGCATCTGGTCCGCGAGCTGGACGCGCTGGGCGGCGAGATGGCCCGCGCGGCCGACCGGGCCTGCATCCAGTACCGGGTGCTCAACCGGGGCAAGGGCCCCTCCGTCTGGTCGCTGCGGGCGCAGGCGGACCGGCGGCGCTACCAGGAGATCATGAAGCACACCCTCGAGCGGCAGGAGCGGCTGCACCTGCGCCAGGCGGAGGTGGCGGACATCCTGACGGAGGAGGGCCGGGTGAGCGGCGTGCGCACCGCCACCGGCGCGACCTACGCCGTCCGCGCCGTCGTGATCGCGACCGGCACCCATCTGGGCGGGCGCACCATCGTCGGCGACGTGACGCGCACGAGCGGCCCGGACGGGCAGCAGGCCGCCCTCGCCCTCACCGAACGCCTGCGCGCGCTCGGGCTGGAGCTGCGCCGCTTCAAGACGGGCACGCCCCCGCGCATCCTCCGGCGCAGCGTGGACTTCTCCCGGCTGCAGTGCCAGCCGGGGGACGAGGACGCCGAGCCCTTCTCCTTCCAGACCGCGCAGCGGCCGGAAAACCGCGCCGTGTGCTACCTCACCTATACCAACCAGCGGACGCACGAGATCATCCGCGCCAACCTCGACCGCTCCCCCCTCTTCTCCGGGGTGATCGAGGGGGTGGGGCCGCGCTACTGCCCCTCCATCGAGGACAAGGTGGTCCGCTTTGCCGGCAAGGACCGCCACCAGCTCTTTCTCGAGCCGATGGGGCTGGAGACGGAGGAGCTGTATTTGCAGGGCTTCTCCTCCTCCCTGCCGGAGGACGTGCAGCTCGAGATGCTCCACACCCTGCCCGGCCTGGAGCGGGCGGAGATGACCCGGACAGCCTACGCGATCGAGTACGACTGCATCGACCCGCGCCAGCTCCTGCCCACGCTGGAGTGCAAAAAGATCCCCGGCCTCTACGGGGCGGGGCAGTTCAACGGCTCTTCCGGCTATGAGGAGGCGGCGGTGCAGGGCTTTGTCGCCGGGGTGAACGCCGCGCTGAAGATTCTGGGCCGCGCGCCGCTCATCCTCCGGCGGGACCAGGGCTATATCGGCGTGCTGATCGACGACCTGGTGACCAAGGGGACCAACGAGCCGTACCGGATGATGACCTCGCGCACGGAGTACCGTCTCGTCCAGCGCCAGGACAACGCTGATGAGCGGCTGACGCCGGTGGGCTACGCCATCGGCCTGGTGGACCGGGCGCGCTATGAGGCGGTGCAGGAGAAATACCGCCTCGTCGCGCGGGAGATGGAACGCCTGGAACACACGGGCGCGGCCTCCACACCGGAGCTGGCCGCCTTTCTCGCCGCACGGGGGGAGTCCGTCCCCTCCTCCGGGGCCAGGCTCGCCAGCCTCCTGCGCCGGCCGAAGATCCGCTATGACGACCTGGCCCCCTTCGACCCGCAGCGGCCTGAGCTGCCGCACGAGGTGACGGAGCAGGTGTCCATCCGCATCAAGTATGACGGCTATATCGCCCGGCAGGGGCGGCAGATCGAGGAGTTTCGCCGGATGGAGGGCCGCGCCCTGCCCGCCGACGCGGACTATCTCTCCATCCAGAGCCTCCGCCTGGAGGCGCGGCAGAAGCTCGACCGCATCCGCCCGCTCAATCTGGGCCAGGCCTCGCGCATCTCCGGGGTGAGCCCGGCGGACATTGCCGCGCTCATCTTCTGGCTGGAAAAGCGGTCCCAAACCGGATCCTGACCGTCTCCCATCCCACATTTCCGTAAAGGAGGGCCATTCATGAACTATCTCTGGCAAGGCCGCAGGCGCATCTTTCGCGTCGGCCCGGCAACCATCCTTTCGGCCGGACGGACGGCCCCCTATCTCGTCCTGCGCAACATCCCCAGTCCGCGCAAGAGCAGGGAGCCGCTGCCCGGCAGGGAGGGCCAATATGCCGATTGATATGAAAAACGTGATCGCCGACACCTACGCCTCCCTCGTCCGGCAGCAGAATGTGGACAAGATCACGGTCAAGGCGCTCATCGAGGCCTGCGGCATCTCCCGGCAGACCTTCTACTACCACTTTCAGGACATGATGGACGTAATCGAGTGGTCCGTCCGCCGCGCCCTGGAACGCATCGCCCGCGAGGGGCTGGAGAAAGACTCGCCGGAGGAGGCGGTGGAGCTGCTCATCGCCGCGGCCGCGGAGCACCACACGATGCTGCAAAAGCTGCTCTCTTCCCAGCGGCGCGCGCGGGTGGAGCAGATTCTGACCGAGACAACGCGCGCCTACTGCCAGGAGATGCTGCAGGGCGGCGGCGCCAGGCACCTGTCCATCCGGTACGCCGACCTGGATGTGGCGCTCGACTTCTGCGCCGCCGGGCTGACCGCGCTGATGGTCAAGCACTGCGCCAACCCGAAGCTGGACCGGCGCGCGCTGGCGCGGCAGGTCTGCGCGCTGATGAGCGGACAGATGTTCCGCGACGGCTTTGCCGGGCAGAAGGGATAGGCGCGGCTCAGTCCCCGCCCAGAAAGCCCGCCCGCCGCGTGAGGTTCTGGTAGTGCTTGTAGAGCACGCCGAAGCGGTGGTGATACCCCTTTTTCCACGGCTTTGCCTTACCGCAGAAGTGGAGGATGGCGGTATGTTCCATCACCCAGTCCAGGTCGCAGACACCGGAGGAGCGCAGCAGATAGCTGTTATAGTTGCGCGCGTCGTAATTCCACCGGAAGTCGTCCAGCGGCAGGGTGCGTGTGCCGTAGAGGACGTTGAGCAGATCCTGGTCCGGCAGCAGCAGCTCATACGCGTGCGCGGCAGTGTAGCGGAAGATGGCCTCCGGGTCGATCTCCCGCCGGCCGGCGTCCAGGTCGATGAGCAGTACGCCGGAGTTAAAGTAGTCGTGATCGGTGCCCAGCCGCGCGTGGTTGATATTGTTCATCAGCTCGGTCTTGCCGGTGTGGGAGGCGGCGGCGAAGAGGTTCCCCTCCAGGTCGGTCTCCCAGAGCGGGCGGAGGGAGTTGATCACCAGGATATCGGGGTCGAGATAGAGCACCCGTCCCAGCGTCTCCGGCAGCAGATGAGGCGCGAGCAGGCGGTAGTACATCTCCTGCGGGTACTGCCGCGTGACCGGGGCGTGGGCAAAGATGCCGCCGTCCACCTCCACCGGCGCAAATTGCCAGCCACACTGCGCGCACCGGCGGCGGACCGCCTCCAGCGCCGCGTCCGGCATGCCGCGGTGCATCAGCCAGAGCCGCACCGCCTCGCCCGGACTGTTGAGCGAGAGTGAGGTGAGCAGCACCTGCAGCTGCGGCAGATAGTGTTCATCCAGTGTGACGAGGATCTCCATGCAGACTTCTCCTTTTGCGGTCTTCCAAGCAAATGCGAGCATTTGCTTGGAGTTTGCAGTCCTCCCATGCCTCAAGAGGCACTCTGGCGCCGCTGTTTCCTGTCTCCATCCTATCAGACGCGCCCCGTCCCAGCCACTGTCAGTCTCTTCCTTCTGTCCGGACAAAGTCCCCATTTTGTCAAACGCTTTGACAGAGCGGGGATTTTGTCTATACAGACGGGGAAAGCTGGCAGTGGTCTTTTTCTCTCCGGTCTGGTATAACAAGATCAGAATCCAGGCCGAGGCCGGAAAGGAGCGCGTCTATGCAGGCACAAGAGTTCTTTGCCGTCAAACTTCAGGAGCTGGACCAGCAGTACCGCCAACTGTGCGAGGGGCTGGAGCATTGCCCGCTGGATGACCGCGCGTCCGTGCGCCGCCTGATCGCCGGGCTGCGGGAGACGTGTGAGCAGCGCGCCGGCGAGCTGGAACGCCGCGCCGCGGGCAGCCGCTCGCCCGCCGTGACTGAGCTGACCGAGGCGCAGCTGGCCTATTACCGCCAGACCAGCAGCCTGCTTGAGGAGCGCCTGCCCGGCTATGTCCACTCGGAGGCCAGCGACGCGGCGCAGGACCGGGCGGAGGCGCTCGCCTTGTACGCGGAGTTCGCCCTGGACTTTGCCGCGCAGTCTATGCGCTGCGCGCTGCTGGCAGGGCTGAGTGCGCTGGACGCCCAGCTCGGCTGCGACGGCTCGGCCCCCACAGGAGAGGAGGATCTTCCATGAAAGAAGTCAAAACCCCCAAGCGACCACTTATCTTCTACTATCTCATCGTCATGGCTGTGCTGCTGCTGTTCCAGATGCTCGTCATACCGATGATCTCTCAGGGCCAGATCATCGAGGTGGACTACACCACCTTTGTCAACATGGTGGAGGACGGCGAGGTCAGCGCGGTGGAGATTCAGGAGGCGGATAACCGCATCCTCTTCACCGACGGCAGCGTGATCTATAAGACGGCGATGGTGCCCGACCCGTCGCTGACCGAGCGTCTGCTGGCGGCGGATATCCCGACGACCGGGCAGGAGATCGAACAGACCTCCTTCCTGGCCAGCCTGCTGAGCTGGGTCATCCCCATCGTGATCTTTATCGCCATCGGACAGTACATGTCCCGCAAGCTGATGCAGCGCGCCGGAGGCCCGAACGCCCTATCCTTTGGCTCGAGCGGCGCGAAGGTCTACGTCAAGTCCTCCGAGGGCATCCGCTTTGCCGACGTGGCCGGCGAGGACGAGGCGAAGGAGAACCTCGCCGAGATCGTGGACTACCTCCACAACCCGCAGAAATACCGTGAGATCGGCGCCTCCATGCCCAAGGGCATCCTGCTCGTCGGCCCGCCGGGCACCGGCAAGACCATGCTGGCCAAGGCGGTCGCCGGCGAGGCAAACGTCCCCTTCTTCTCCATG
>CAYWUA010000039.1:0-14721 GCA_964461385.1 uncultured Oscillospiraceae bacterium | reverse complement strand
ACCGGACGAGCTGATTCTTGACGGCCAGCAAAGGCTGACTTCTCTTTACAATGCCCTGTACAGCAAGAATCCTGTCCACACCAAAACAGAAAAGGGCAAAGAGATCGACAATTATTATTATTTGGATATTGAGAAAGCGCTCGACCCGAGCGCTGATAATGAGGACGTTGTGGTTTCAATTCCTGCGACAAGACAGGTCACATCCGATTTCGGTAGGAAAATTGAAAAAGACCTCTCAACAAGGCAGGATGAGTTCAGGCTGAAAATGTTCCCGCTCAATATCATTCTGAATTCCAGTGAAGAGCAGGGCTGGCAAAACGAATACTATGCCTACTACAACTATGACCCGGCGATCATCCGGCAGTTCACCGACCTCTTCTCTAAAATCATAATGCCGACACAGAAATATGCGATGCCGGTCATCCTGCTTGATAAAGAGACTCCCAAAGAGGCCGTCTGCCAGGTTTTTGAGAATGTGAATACCGGCGGTGTTTCTTTGACTGTTTTTGAGCTTGTCACCGCAATCTTTGCGATGGATGATTTCCCATTGCGTAAGGATTGGGAAGAACGCAAAGAAAAATATTTCTCAGGCGATCTGCTGAACATTGTGACGGCCACTGATTTTCTGACTGCGCTTACGCTTCTCTCCTCGTTTCAGTCGGGCGGAACGGTAAGCTGTAAGAAAAAGGATGTATTAGCATTAAGCCTGACATCTTATCAGAAGTATGCCGGCGACCTTTGCAAAGGATTTACTCTGGCGGCGAAATTGCTGCAAGAGGAACGGGTGTTTTCCAGCCGCGACCTTCCGTACAGCACACAGCTTATTCCTCTTGCGTCCATCTGCACGGTGCTGATGGACGAGAACCGGATTAACACGACCACTGCTAAGAACATGGTAAAGCAGTGGTATTGGTGCGGTGTGTTTGGTGAACTGTACGGCTCAGCAAATGAGACAAGGTATGCCAATGATATTACACAGGTCGTCAAGTGGATTACAGACGGCGGCGATCTGCCCAAAACGGTTACTGATTTCTTCTTCAACCCGACACGCCTTCTCAGCCTGCAATCCAGACAGTCTGCGGCGTACAAGGGCATTATGGCGCTGATTCTAAAGAACCACGCCCGTGATTTCATTTCCGGTGCGGAGATGGACTTCTCGACATACTCAAATGAGAAGATCGACATTCACCATATTTTCCCAAAAGGTTACTGCGTCGGGCAAAAATACGACAAGCTCAAATGGAACAGTATCGTGAATAAAACGCCGATTTCTGCAAGCAGCAATCGGGAAATCGGCGGTGTCGCCCCGTCTGTCTATCTGGAAAGACTTGAGAAGAAAGGCTCCGTATTGCCGTCGGATTTGAATGGCTATGTGGAGACGCACTGGATTGACCATACCCTGCTGAGAAGCAATCAATTCCAGGATTTCATCATCGACCGAGCAAGGAAATTGCTTCATGCAATCGAAGTGGCTACCGGCAGAACGATTTCCGGCAAGGACTCCGATGAAGTACAGCGGGCTTTTGGGGCATCGTTGGAATGAGTATTTACTGATAGAGAATTTAGTCCTTTATGAGGGCCGGGTGAAGTGCATTTACATCGATCCGCTTGCCCTGGATAATCCGCCTTCTTGTATGGTTTGGGGATGTACTTAGGGCTGGGCAGCCGGACCGCCATCTGACCCCTCTTCTTTAAAAATCGATAGAGCCCCGAAATGGATCTTTTGTAACCCCGCTGGCGGAGCTTTACCCAGAACACAGTCAGACCAGCATTGGGATTTCTGCGGCGCATATCGTCGATAAACTTGATCTCCTCCGGCTGGTGCTGCTTGGGATGGCTGTGGGGACGGTGGGAACGGTCCTCCAAAGAGCCCAGAGTCCCGTCATACCGCGCTCTCCAGCGATAAACGTACTGCCGGTTCGTGTGATAGCGTCTCGCCGCTTTTGTAACGCCATATTTCTCGGCGTAATAGCGAATAGGGTACACCTGCCTTTCGGTTTTGTCTTGGCAACTTAACCTTAACACAGGCCACTCCTATTCGCTATCCTTTTTCCCTATTGTCACACATCATTGTAACACCTACAAAGCGCATTTTGACAATTCTCCCACTCCGCTTGACAAGCCACGCCGCCTGTGGTATCCTATCAATAGACAATTAGGCAATTTTCTAATTATCAAATTCACAGGGGAGGAGACGCGGATGGGAGATGCGTTTAAAGCACTGGCTGACCCGACGCGGCGGCGGATTCTGGAGCTGCTGGCCCAGGGGGAGATGACTGCCGGAGAGATCGCCGCGCACTTCGACATGGCAAAACCCTCGGTGAGCCACCACCTGAACACCCTCAAGGCGGCCAGCCTGGTGACCGACGAGCGGCGCGGACAGAACATCGTCTATTGTCTCAATCTGACGGTATTCCAAGAGCTGATGAAATGGTTTTACGACTTTGGATTTTGGAAAGGAGGGCAACATGAGAGGAAATAAGCGGCTTTTTCTCCTTTTGGGCGCGCTTTGCGCGGTCAATCTCTTGGCCCATCTGTGCTTTTACCCCGCCCTGCCGGAGACGGTTCCCATCCACTGGGGCTTTGACGGGCGGGTGAACGGCTGGGGACCGAAATGGATCGTCCTCATCCTGGCGGCGCTGCCCGCCGCGATGCTGGCGCTGCTTTACTTCCTGCCGCACATGGATCCAAAACGGGAGAGCTATCAGAAATTCGCGCCCATCTGGCGGGGCTTTGCCACCGTGCTGACCCTGTTTTTGGCCGCGTTCAGCTGGCTGATCGATCTGGCCGCCTTCGGCGTGCTGCCGGAGAGCGGCAATCTGGTCGGCGTGCTGGTCAGCGGCGGGCTGGGCGTGCTCTTCATCTTCCTCGGGAACTATATGCCCCGCATCAAGCAGAACTACTTCTTCGGCTACCGCACCCCCTGGGCGCTGGCGGACGAGCACAACTGGAACCGCACCCAGCGGATGGGCGGCATCTCCTTTGTCATCAGCGGCGCCGTCCTGATTCTGCTGGGGTTGTTCTCCCCCCTGCTGGGAGAGAGCTGGACCGTAGGGCTGCTGCTGGCCGTCACCCTGGGCGACGTGCTGTGGACCTATCTCTACTCCTTCCTGGTATTCAAAAAGATTTTGAAGTGAGTTATTTGACGCTGTTTAGGAGGTGTGCTCTGTGAAACGCACTGCATGGTATTATATTGTCTCCTTCGGACTTGGCTGGCTGCTGATGGGGCTGGGCATGGCGCTGGCCCCGGTGAGCCCGATCCTGTACCAGTGCACCGTCGCCCTGGCCATGTTCGCCCCGATGCTCGGCGTGCTCGCCGCCTGCGGAAGCCTGCGCGAGGCGAAAAGCGGCATCCGCTGGCGGCCCCGCCTGCGCGGGCATGTGCACCATTGGCTGCTCGCCCTGTGGGGGCCGGCCGCGCTGACAGCGCTGGGCGCGGCGGTCTACTTTCTCCTCTTTCCTGACCAGCTGGACTGGAGCCTGAGCTATGTGACCGCCCTCACCGGCGGCGCCCCGGCGGGTCCGATCATTGCCGTACAGCTTCTCTCTGCCGTTACCCTCGCCCCCGTGCTCAACCTGGTCTTCGCCCTGGGCGAGGAGGCGGGCTGGCGCGGCTGGATGACGCCCCGCCTGCAACGCCGCTTCGGCCCCCGCGCGGGAATGATCCTCTCCGGTGTGATCTGGGGTGTCTGGCACTGGCCGCTGATTCTCCTGGCGGGCTATAACTACGGGACGGGCTACCCCGGCGCGCCGTGGACCGGGGCGCTGGCGATGTGTGTGTTTACCACCGCGGCGGGCACACTGCTCTCCTGGCTCTATGCGCGCGGCGGAAGCATCCTCCTGCCCGCCCTGGCGCACGGGGCAGTGAACGCCGTGGCAAGCGCTCCCATCCTCTTCACTGACGGGACCGCCTCCTCCCAGCTGCTGGGTCCGGCCCCAATGGGGCTGGTGGCAGTCCTGCCCGCGCTGGCGGTCGCGATTGTGGTGCTGGTCCGCCCGCACAGGGAAGGTACGATGAAATGAGGAACTACGTCCCCTTCCGGACCATTGCGGACAGCCTGGCGGCCGGCTGTGAGATCGAGTTTTCCTCCCATGGGAAGGCCTATTCCATCGCCAACAGCGGGGGATATTGGCATTTCTGCTGTGACACGGACGGCGCCCTCTTGGAGACTCTCTGCCCCTTTTCCGACCGCCGGACGCTGCTCGCGCGCGTGGCGGAGCTGCGCATCGAGGGCGTCCCCCTCCCCCGCACCTTTGACACAGGGGACTATGACCCGTCCTCCCTCTGCATTTTGTGAGGGCAAAGAGACGAAAATCGCCCGCCGGGAACCAGAAGGTTTCCCGGCGGGCAAGTTTTTTTCTATTTCCCGACGCAGAAGCGCTGGAAGATGCGGGCAGTGACCTCCTCCGTCACGCTGCGGCCGGTCACCTGGCCGAGCGCGGCGAGCGCGCCCTCCACGTCGGAGAGCACTGCGTCCGGCGCGAGGCCCTCCGCCAGCGCCTCCGAGGCGGCCTGCAGACTCTCCGCCGCGCGGCCCACCGTCTCCGCCTGGCGGGCGTTGGTGATCAGCTCTCCCGCCGTCGCCGGGGCGGCGGCAAAGCGGCGGCGAATCTCCTCCTCCAGCACCTCCAGGCCCTGGCCGGTGACGGAGCTCACGGTGACCGCCTCGATCCCCTCCGGCAGGCGCAGGACCTGGGGGAGATCGGACTTGCTCACCAGCACAATCCGGTGCGGGCACTGCCCGGCCAGGCGCAGGATCTCCCCGTCCTCCGGCGTGAGCGCCTCGCTCCCGTCGAGCAGGACAAGGGCCAGCGCCGCCCGCGCCAGGGCGGCGCGGCTGCGCTCCACCCCCAGGCGCTCCACCACGTCCTCCGTCTCGCGCAGGCCGGCGGTGTCCATCAGGCGCAGGAGCACGCCGCCAAGGACGCAGCGCTCCTCCACCGTGTCCCGCGTGGTGCCGGGGACAGCGGTGACAATCGCCCGCTCATAGCCGAGCAGGGCGTTTAAGAGGGAGGACTTACCCGCGTTCGGCCGGCCCACGATGGCGCAGGGGATGCCCTCCGTCAGCTGACGGCCCCGGCGGTAGCTCGCGCGCAGCCCGTCCAGCTCCGCCGCCGCGGCGCGCAGGGTTTCGGCGATCTCCTCCGCCTCCAGCGGGTCGATGTCCTCGTCCGGGTAGTCGAGCACGGCGTGGAAGTGCGCCAACAGGTCGGTCAGCCGGTCCGCCACCTCCTCAATCCGCCGCGTCATCGCCCGCTCAAGCTGCCCGGCGGCGTTGCGCGCGGCGTCCGGCGTCTGGGCGTCGATCAGGTCGGCCACCGCCTCGGCCTGAATCAGGTCGAGCTTGCCGTTCAAAAAGGCGCGTTTCGTGAACTCCCCCGCCTCCGCCTGGCGCGCGCCGTGGGCGAAGAGGGCCTCCAGCCCGGCGGCCAGGACGGTGGGCGAGCCGTGGCACTGAATCTCCGCCGTCTCCTCCCCGGTGTAGCTGTGCGGCGCGCGCGACCAGGTGGCCAGGCACTGGTCAATCACCGCGCCGGTCGCGTCGCGCAGCGTGCCGAGCACCAGCCTGCCGGGCGGATAGTCCCCCAGCGGCCGCCCCGACCGGGGCGTGAAGCAGGCGGACGCCGCCGTGAGCGATCCCGGTCCGGACAAGCGCAGGATGCCGACGGCGCTCCTCACCATGCCGGTGGCGATGGCGGCAATGGTATCCGCCATCGCTTCAGCGCACCTGGCCGTCGCCGTAGATCACGTACTTGAAGGAGGTCAGCTCCTCCAATCCCATCGGGCCGCGGGCGTGCATCTTCTGGGTGGAGATGCCGATCTCTGCGCCCAGGCCGAACTCGCCCCCATCGGTAAAGCGCGTGGAGGCGTTGACGTAGACCGCCGCAGCGTCCACCTCGTCCAGAAAGCGCTGGGCGGCGCTGTAGCTGTCGGTGACGATGGCCTCGCTGTGGCCGGTGCCGTGGCGGTTGCAGAAGGCGATCGCCTCCTCCAGCGAGCCCACCACCTTCACGGCGAGGATATAGTCGCCGTACTCGGTGTCCCAGTCCTCCGCCGTCGCGGGCACCACGCCGGAGCCGAGAATCATCGCCGTCTCCTCATCGCCGCGGATCTCCACCTTCTTCCTGCGCAAGAAGGGGCGGAACATGGGCAAAAACTGCTGCGCCACGCCGCGGTGGACCAGCAGGCACTCCATCGCGTTACAGACCGAGGGGCGGGAGCACTTGGCGTTGAAGGCGATCTCGCAGGCCATCTGCAAGTCCGCCATCTCGTCCACATAGACGTGGCAGATGCCCTCGCCGGTGCGGATGACGGGCACACGGGCGTTGGCTGCCACCGAGCGGATCAGCCCGCGGCCGCCGCGGGGGATGAGCACGTCGAGATACTCTGTCAGGTTCATCAGCGCGGTCGCGCTCTCGCGCGTGGTATCCATCACGAGGGAGACGGCGTCCGCCGGCAGCTCCACCGAGGCCAGGGCGGACTGCATCAGCTCCACCAGCACCCGGTTGGAGGCAAATGCCTCCTTGCCGCCGCGCAGGATGACGGCGTTGCCCGACTTGAGGCAGAGCGCCGCCGCGTCCACCGTCACATTGGGCCGCGACTCGTAGATGATGCCGATCACGCCGAGGGGCACGCGGCGCTTTCCGATGCGCAGACCGTTCGGGCGCACCGCGGTGTGCACCACCTCACCCACCGGGTCGGGCAGGGCGGCCACCTCGCGCACGCCGGAGGCCATCGCGCGGATGCGCGCGTGGTCCAGTGTCAGCCGGTCCACCATGCTGGCAATCATGCCGTTTGCCTGCGCGGCCGCCACATCCTCAGCGTTGGCCGCCAAAATCTCCTCCTCGTGTGCCATGAGGGCCTTGGCGATCGCCTCAAGGGCACGGTTTTTCAGCGCTGTGCCCGCCACAGCCAGCTGGCGGGACGCCTTTTTGGCCGCCCGGCCCTGCAGTTCCAGTTGTGTCATCGCTCTCTTACCTCCTTGATATATTATTATACCGCCCGTGGGCAACAAAGCGCGTGCCGACGCTCTTGCCGGCCGCGATGTCATAGAGCGCCTCCATGCGGGCGCTGTTGGCAAGCACCGTGTCGATGCCGAGACTGGTGGCCAGCCGCGCCGCGTCCAGTTTGGTGCGCATGCCTCCGGTTCCCCATTTGCTTCCCACGCCGCCGGCCATCTCACAGATCTCGGGCGTGATCTCGTCCACCACGGGGATCAGCTTCGCGTCGGGATTCGTGTGCGGGTCGGAGTCATAGAGCCCGTCGATGTCGCTGAGCAAGACCAGCAGGTCCGCCCGGCACAGCCCGGCGACAATGGCCGAGAGGGTGTCGTTGTCGCCGAGCACCTTGTGCTCCCCCGTCTCGATCTCAGCGGTGGAGACGGAGTCGTTTTCGTTGACCACGGGGATCACCCCCAGCCCGAGCAAAGCGGAAAATGTACCGGACAGGTGCGCCTTGCGCGCGGGGTCCGCCACGTCCTCTCCGGTCAGCAGCACCTGCGCCACCGTCTGCCCGTATTCGCCAAAAAACTTGTCGTAGATGTGCATCATCTCGCACTGGCCGACGGCGGCGGCGGCCTGTTTCATGCGCAGCTGCGACGGCCGGGCGGCCAGGCCCAGCTTGCCTGAGCCGATCGCGATCGCCCCGGAGGAGACGAGAATCATCTCGCGTCCCATCCCCTGCAAATCGCACATTGTCCGGGCCAACAGGTCCATATTACGCAGGTTCCGGCTCCCATCCGTCCGGGTCAGGCTGGAGGTGCCGATCTTTACAACAATCCGCAGCGCGCGCGTCAATTCACTCATATCCGCTACATCCTTTATAATATGGTATGAATACTTACACAATAGCACACATCCGGCCGCGTGGCAAGCGTTTGCCGCCAGTTTTTCTCCCCGGCGGCGGCATACGGTTCCTCTCCGTTTTTTTTCGGCGCGTGTGGAAAATTTTTTTGGAAAAAGGGGGTAAAATCCGCCGTTTTACTGTTGCTTTTCCGACGAAAAGAGGGTAGAATGTACCATGATCGAAGGAGGTGTCCGGCTGATGCTGCATATTGTGTTGGTGGAGCCGGAGATTCCCCAGAATACAGGGAATATTTCGCGCACTTGCGCCGCGACCGGCAGCAAGCTCCATCTCATCCGCCCCCTGGGCTTTGAGATCACCGAGCGCCGGGTGCGGCGGGCTGGTCTGGACTACTGGCCGCTGCTCGAGCTGGAGATCCACGACAGCTTGGACGAGCTGTTCCGGCTCTATCCCGAGGCGGCGGAGCGCCTCTGGCTGACTACGACCAAGGCGCGGCGGCCCTACACCGAGGCGGACTACCGCGGCGAGTGCTGGCTGTTCTTCGGCAAGGAGACGGCCGGGTTGCCTCTGTGGTTCCGCCAGGCGCACGCAAGCCGGTGCGTCCGTATCCCCATGCGTCCGGAGGCGCGCAGCCTCAACCTCTCCAACGCGGTTGCTATCGTGGCCTACGAGGCGCTGCGACAGGCGGGTTTCCCCTGTCTGGCGGCCGGCGGGCACGGGACGGCCTCGGAGCCGGAAGCGGACGCCTCCCTTTGCAAGTGACATTTTCCCAGTACAAATAGGCATTGGAAATAGGAAAGGAGTCATTATCATGAACTACAGCAAGAAGACCGTGACGGACATTGACGTCGCGGGCAAGAAGGTCCTCCTGCGCTGCGACTTCAACGTGCCGATGGCCAAGGACGGCAGCGGCAAGATCACTGACGACAAGCGCATCCGCGCCGCGCTGCCCACCATCCAGTATCTGCTCGAGCAGAAGGCAGCCGTCATCGCCTGCTCCCACATGGGCAAGCCCAAGGGCGAGTGGAAGCCCGAGCTGAGCCTGGCTCCCGTCGCCAAGCGTCTGAGCGAGCTGCTCGGCCAGGAGGTCATTATGGCCAAGGACATCACCGGGGAGGACGCCAAGGCCAAGGCCTCTGCCCTTCAGCCCGGCCAGATCATGCTGCTCGAGAACCTCCGTTACGATAAGGGCGAGACCAAGAATGACCCCGCCTTTGCCAAGGCGCTGGCCGATCTGGCCGGTCCTGACGGCGTATATGTCTCCGATGCCTTCGGTACTGTGCACCGCGCCCACGCCTCCACCGCCGGCGTGGCCGCCTACTTGCCCGCCGTGTCCGGTTTCCTGATCCAGAAGGAGCTGGAGATCATCGGCGGCGCGCTTGCCAACCCCAAGCGTCCCCTCGTCGCCATCCTGGGCGGCGCGAAGGTCTCCTCCAAGATCGGTGTGATCAACAATCTGCTCGAGATCGCCGACACCATCATCATCGGCGGCGGCATGAGCTACACCTTCTCCGCTGCGGCCGGCGGCAAGGTGGGCACCAGCCTGCTCGAGGCCGACTGGGAGGATTATGCCAACGAGATGGTCAAGAAGGCCGCCGACAAGGGCGTAAAGCTCCTGCTGCCAGTGGACACCGTCTGCGCCAAGGAGTTCGCCGCCGACGCCGAGTCCATGGTGGTTCCCGCCGGCCAGATTCCGGACGACATGATGGGCCTGGACATCGGCCCGGAGACCGTCAAGCTCTACTGCGGCGCGGTGGCCGACGCCGGCACTGTCATCTGGAACGGCCCGATGGGCGTGTTTGAGTTTCCGCGCTTTGCCAAGGGTACCGAGGCAGTCGCCGAGGCCTTGAGCAAGACGGACGCCATTACCATCATTGGCGGCGGCGACTCCGCGGCTGCCGTGCAGCAGCTGGGCTATGCCGACAAGATGACCCACATCTCCACCGGCGGCGGCGCGTCCCTCGAGTTCATGGAGGGCAAGGAGCTGCCTGGCGTGGCCGCCCTGCTGGATCGGTAATCCCGTTTTCCACACATCCCTGCCGGCCGCTTTGCGCGGCCGGCCCCGACCGAGATCCCGGCGGCGGTGCGACCGTCCGGGGCCCCGGCCCTTGCTTTGTCCACTTGATGCCCCATACGGGCAATCCAAAATTGAAAACGAGGTTGTGAATTATGAACAGAAGATATCGCAAGACCCTCATTGCCGGCAACTGGAAGATGAATAAGACCGCTTCTGAGACCAAGGCCTTTGCCGACGAGCTCAAGACCATGCTGCCCAAGGCTAAGTGGTGCGACATCCTGATCTGCGCCCCCTTTGTCAACATTCCCGCTGCGCAGAAAGCGTTCAAGGATTGCCGTGTGCAGGTGGGCGCGGAGAACCTGCACTTTGAAGACTCCGGCGCCTACACCGGCGAGGTCTCCGCCGCCATGCTCAAGGATCTGGGCGTGAAATACGCCATCATCGGCCACTCCGAGCGCCGTCAGTACTGGAACGATGACGATATCATCGTCAACAAGAAGGCCAAGGCTGCCATCGAGGCCGGCCTGTATCCCATCATCTGCGTAGGAGAGAGCCTGGAGCAGCGTGAGCTGGGCATCACCAAGGAGTTGATCGACTTGCAGGTGAAGACCGCCCTGGCCGGCATCCCCGCCGAGAAGATGCGCCATGTCGTCATCGCTTATGAACCCCTCTGGGCCATCGGGACCGGCCGCACCGCCACCCCCGAGCAGGCCAACGAGGTCAACTGCGAGATCCGCACCGTCATCCGTAAGCTCTACGGCGCGCGCGTGGCCCGCAGCGTCACCATCCTCTACGGCGGCTCCATGAACGACAAGAACGCCTATGAGCTGCTCGCCCAGCCCGACATTGACGGCGGCCTGATCGGCGGCGCCTCCCTGAAGCCCGCCGCCTTCACCACCATCATCAACGCGGCTAACCAGGATTAATCGCGTCTCTGCTTTGCCGGCGGTTGAAAGCTCCTTTCAGCTGCTGCGGCCGCGCGTGACAACACAGACGCGAATCCTTTCATTTTATGTGATGAGGGAACCAAATCAATATGAAAACTCCAACTACACTGATTATCATGGACGGCGTTGGTATCGCCCCAGACAGCGAGGGCAACGCCTTCACCCACGCCGACACCCCGGTGCTCGACCGGCTCTTTGCGGAAAATCCTTTCAGCCGCCTGTCCGCCTCCGGGCTGGACGTCGGTCTGCCCGACGGGCAGATGGGCAATAGTGAGGTGGGCCACACCAACATCGGCGCTGGGCGCGTCGTCTTCCAGGACCTCCCCAAGATCAGCAAGGCGATCTCCGACGGCGACTTCTTTGAGAACCCGGTCTACAAGAAGGCGATCCTTGCCGCCAAGGAGGCCGGCAAAGCGGTGCATATCTACGGCCTGATGAGTGACGGCGGCGTGCACTCCCATATCACCCATATCCAGGCCGCCGTCAAGATGGCGCACGACCTGGGCTGCGAGAAGATCTTCGTCCACTGCTTTATGGACGGGCGCGACGTGCCCCCCACCTCCGGCAAGGGCTATGTCGCCCAGATGAAGGAGACCTGCGACCAGTACGGCGCCAAGATTGCCACCATCTCCGGCCGCTACTACGCGATGGACCGCGACACCAACTGGAACCGCGTGGAGCGCTCCTACAAGGCGATGGTCTACGGCGAGAGCGAGCAGCGCTTCATCGACGACCCGGTGGGGGCCATGCAGGCCAGCTATGACGCCGGCGTGACGGACGAATTCGTTGTGCCGGTCATCACCGCCGAGCACGCCGAGATCGGCGAGGGCGACTCCATCCTGTTCATGAACTTCCGCCCTGACCGGGCGCGCGAGATTACCCGCAGTTTCGTCGACCCCGACTTCACCGGCTTTGAGCGCAGGAAGGGTTTCTTCCACGTCAATTACGTCTGCACGACAGAGTACGACGCGACTATGCCCAACGTGGAGATTGCCTTCCCGAAGGGCCACCTGCACAAGATCTTCGGCGAGTATATCTCCGACCTCGGCCTGACCCAGCTGCGCATTGCCGAGACAGAGAAGTACGCCCACGTCACCTTCTTCTTCAATGGCGGCGTGGAGAAGGTCTTCCCCGGCGAGGACCGCTGTCTCATTCCCTCTCCCAAGGTGGCAACTTACGACCTCAAGCCGGACATGTCCGCCAACGAGGTAGCCGCCGCCTGCGTGGAGCGGATCGAGAGCGGCCAATACGACGTCATCATCCTCAACTTCGCCAACGGAGACATGGTGGGCCACACCGGCGTGATGGCCGCAGCGGTCCTCGCCGTGGAGACGGTAGACCGCTGTGTCGGCCAAGTGGTGGAGGCCACCTCGAAGATGGGCGGCGTGAGCCTGATCACCGCCGACCACGGCAACTGCGAGCAGATGCTCCAGGAGGACGGCGTGAGCCCGATGACGGCGCACACCACCAATCTGGTCCCCTTCTGCATCGTGGGCGCGGACGTCAAATTGCACGACGGCCGCCTGTGCGATATCGCCCCCACCATGCTCGACCTGATGGGCCTGGAAAAGCCCGCCGAGATGGACGGCGTCAGCCTGATCGACGACTGAGCGCGCAGGCCATAACCTATAAAGACAGCCCCGCCGCGGAACAGCCCGTTCCGCAGCGGGGTTTTGGTGTTATGGGGCGCAGCATCCGTAGGGGCGCAATACGCGAAACCCGCCTCCCCCCGGGGGAAAGGTGCCCCCGCAGGGGGCGGATGAGGGGCGCCCCTACGGCACCATAATCACGCGCACTGTTTTCCCGGACAAACGGCAGTACTCGATTACATGGCGGGTGCCGGGAGAATGGCCGTCCCAAAAGGTGAGCACTAGGTCGCTGTAGTCCACGATCATCCGGCTGCGCCGCAGAGGCGCGCCCTTCCGGTAGCGGGCATAGTCCGGGCGAAAGACGGTGAGCCTGAGCTGATGGGCGGCGGCGTAGGCCTCGGCGCACCGGTCCACCCCCCTGGCCCCGCCGGAGACCAGCTCGGTCGTCTCCGGCGGCAGATAATCTTCCAGCAGAACGGATTGAATTGTGTACGGGCCCCGATAACAGCTACTTTCATCTTGATAAGGTAGAATCAGTTTCGCAAAAATAAAAAGAGACATGGATTGCAGCCCTCTGGCAGAATGAAGTCACGACACACCATTCTGAAAGGAGACAGCAAACCATGTCCGAGAAGATTGTACAGCTAAATGAGGAAGTAATCAAGGGGCAACTCAAAGAACTGGTTCGAGGCAGCGTAGAGGAAACTCTCAATGAACTGCTGGAGACCGAGGCGGAGAAACTGACCCAGGCCGCCCGCTGCGAGCGCAGCGAGACTCGACAGGGCTACCGCAGCGTTCACGATAGCCGAAACCTCACCACCAATTCCAGGGATGTCACTCTGAAGGGGCCAAGCTCAAGAGGATCTCTTCTGAAGCCGCCATCATTGAAATGCGTTATCCCGCCACGCACGATGCCGTACATTTCTGCCGCGCCCCTCACGGAGAGCATGGATACCTCAAGTGACGCCGGTTTCCGCCAAAGGGACGGGATTTCTGCTGCCTTTTATAGGGATGCGGGAGATTTTGCCCACTCTACCGCCAGTCGGTTGACAGCGTGCCGTCCGACGGGTATCCTGAGCACATCCGAGACGGGAGGTGTGCAGATGTACACGATTGACAACGAACGCTTTGGCCGGTTTGTCGCCGCGCTGCGCCGGGAGCACGGCCTGACGCAGCGACAGCTGGCCGAGCGGCTGGGTGTGACGGACAAGGCGGTGAGCAAGTGGGAGCGGGGAGTTTCCCAAAGTTAAAGAGATTATTGTGAACAATCCACGCCTACATATTTCCTTTTTACTTATATCATATACGTTGAGACAGAAATTTTTGACTAACACGACTAACACAAAGTAGCAAATCGAGGTTGAGTTTAATCTGAACAAGGCAGATTAGACAGCAGTGAAAAATAAAACTGCCCGTGATGAGATAAAGCATAGCCATTGTTTTACCTGTAAAGTTGTAATTTGGGGAAATATAAAACAAAGGGCCTTGATTGCTTTATTGGTATTACCTGAGGGCTCTCGGAAACTTTGAGGCCGCCTTCTGAATGAAATCAAAAGCTTCATCTTTCAGATAGTTAAGCCGTGCTGTATTTGCAAGCACAAATTTTTCTATATTTTCCTCAAAAAAGGCATATGATGCGATACTTTGGCGCTTGCGAAGTTCTTTCGTAATTGCATCTGTGTTTGTGATCTGGTAAGTTGAATTGGGAAGAGTTATTGACTTCCCGTTTATATAGTAACGATTATTGTTTGCCCAGACTGATTTTGTAAGGAGCACATTTTGTTCCATCCCAAGAAGCAGCTCTAAAAGAACACGCTCTTCTGGAAATACAGGTCTTAAATCTGAGGCAATGTATTTCGTTACTCCGCCACATATAGGACAAATTCCTTTATCCGCCTGATTCGTTGTCTGAATTACGGGTACGCAGCAGTTATCACACCAAAACACTTCGACAGGGAGGTCTTCAATGGTTTTAGCGCCGCAAACAGGACAAACATTTTCATTTGTTTCAATATTACATTGTGCACACCACATAACGATTACCTCGCTTCAAATTACAATCATATACATCAAGTATAGCTCTTTTTCCATACCATAAGACGGACTTGATCGCGTGCTGTGCTTTTCCTTGTCGTAACGATAGACATATGTTGGTTCTATAGCATCTTCGGGAATCAGATAGTTGGGATGTATCTGAAAACTTCGTAGCACTGTCTAATTTTGCTAGAAAACAGTGCCTATTGCGTTGCCCGACCTTGTAATATACCAAATCTTCCTGCGATTCCGCGTTTTGTATTCGCTACTTTTTAGCGAAATTTCCAGCACCTGTGATTGTCAAATATACCCTAGTTCCGGCTCTTAGCG
>CAYWUA010000038.1:0-14849 GCA_964461385.1 uncultured Oscillospiraceae bacterium | reverse complement strand
GAAAGCACATGTTTGAGAAGTTCTATCAGGGAGATACCTCCCACGCGACCCAGGGCAACGGCCTGGGCCTCGCCCTGGTCAAGCGGGTGATCGACATCGTGGGCGGAGAGATCTCCGTGGAGAGCCAGGTGGGCGTGGGAAGTACCTTCACCGTGCGATTGGAGAGAAGAGAGGATGAAGCGATGGAAAAGCCTTCTGCATAGATTCCTGTTTCCCGGACCGGCCGTGGTGCTGCTCAGTGTCCCGGTGGGCTTCGGGTTGCTGGCCTATGTCTTTTTGTTCGCTGGGGAGGACAGCACGGTGGCCTACCTTTCCTATGTGCTCTCGGCCTACTCGCTGACGGTGGTCTGCGCCGCCCTGATCAAGGTGGTCCCGCAGGGAAGAGCGTGGCTGCTGCGCAATCCGCTGGCGCACCGCTATCTCTCCGACGTCCCGTTTCAGCTGCGCGTATCACTCTACGGCTCGCTGCTGGTCAATCTCCTGTATGCGCTCATGAACGCCTTTTCCGGGCTGTATTATCGTTCGCCCTGGTTCGGCTCTCTGGCTGCGTACTATATCTGCCTGTCTGTGATGCGCTTCTCTCTCGTCCGGTACGCCAACCGGCACGGCTTTGGAGAGAACCGCGAGGCGGAGTGGAGGCGGTACCGGCTGTGCGGGATCGTGCTGATCGTGATGAATCTCGCGCTGGCCGGCGTGGTTATTCTGGTGCTGTATCGGGGAGGAGGCTTTTCCTACGGCGGCTCGCTCATCTACGCCATGGCACTGTACACCTTTTATATCACGATCACGTCTGTGGTTCACGTGGTCCGCTACCGGAGATACAACAGCCCTGTGATGTCGGCCGCCAAGCGGATCAATTTGGTGGCGGCGCTGGTCTCCGTGCTCTCTCTCGAGACGGCCATGCTGGCCCGGTTTGGGAGCAGTGAGGATGCGCCCTATTTCCGACCGCTTATGACGGCGTCCACCGGAGGGGCCGTATGCCTCATCGTGGTGGTCATGGGCATCTCTATGACGGTTCACGCAAACAGACAGCTGAAGAGCGCGAAGTCTTGACACATTTTATCTTGGGATTATTTGACAGGAGAGGAAGCGTACCTATGGAACATCGGGAAGACACCCTTCAGTATACCTATTCCGCCAAGCAGCAGGAAGAGGTGCAGCGCATCCGGAAGAAGTATCTCCCCCGCCAGGAGGACAAGATGGAGCAGCTGCGCCAGCTGGACCGGAGCAGCACGCGCAAGGGGACCGTGGTCTCCGTCATTGTGGGCGTGGCCGGCTGCCTGCTGATGGGCATCGGCATGTGTTGCACGATGGTCTGGATGGGCTGGCTGTTTGTCCCGGGCATAGTCCTGGGGCTGCTGGGCATCGCGGTGATGGCCGCCTATCCCCTTTATAACAGCATCACCCGGCGGGAGCGCGAGCGGCTGGCGCCGCAGATTCTGAAGCTGACGGAGGAGCTGTCCCAGTCGGAGTAGCGGCCTCCGATTCAGAACGCATAAAAAGAAGTTGCAGAGTACTGCTGTAGAAACAGTACTCTGCAACTTTTTACATTTTCTTTTTAAGATCGAGGTGTGCGTTTTGACTTTCAAAGGTGAAATGTCTTTGACTGGCAGGGGCTCAGAGGAAGGAGTAGCCCATCAGGTACTCGTCCACCTCGCGCGCGCAGCCGCGGCCCTCGGCCACGCCCCAGACGACGAGGGACTGGCCCCGGTGCATGTCGCCGGCGGTAAAGACCTTGTTCACATTGGTGCGGTAGTGGCCCTCCTCGGTCTTCACGTTGGTGCGGGCGTTGACCTCCACTCCGAAAGCGTCCGTCACATAGGACTGGCTGCCGAGGAAGCCGGCGGCGATGAGCAGGAGCTGGCAGGGGAGAGTCTCCTCGCTGCCCTCCACCGGGACCATCCGCATCCGCCCGGTCTGCTCGTCCTTTTGGCTCGCCAGATGGACGATGGTCACGGCGCACAGCTTGCCGTTCTCGTCGGCATGGAACTCCTTCACCGTCGTCTGATACAGCCGGGGATCGTGGCCGAAGACGGCGATCGCCTCCTCGTGGCCATAATCCGTCTTGCACACGCGCGGCCACTGGGGCCAGGGGTTATTGGCTGCCCGGGTGTCCGGGAGCTTCGGCATCATCTCCAGGGCGGTGATGCTCCGGCAGCCGTGGCGGATGCAGGTGCCGATGCAGTCGTTGCCGGTGTCGCCGCCGCCGACGACGATGACGTCCTTCTCCTTGGCAGAGATATAGTTCCCGTCCGCCAGGCCGGAGTCGAGCAGGCTCTTGGTGTTCGCGCGCAGGAAGTCCACCGCGAAGTGAATCCCCTCCGCCTCACGGCCGGGGTTGTTCAGGTCACGCGGGTTGGACGCGCCGCAGCAGAGCACCACCGCGTCAAACTCGTCCAGCAGCTCCTGGGCGGACTTGTCCACCCCGATATTGCAGCCGGTGACAAAGGTGACGCCCTCTTTTTTCATCAGGTCCACCCGGCGCTGGACGACGGATTTGTCCAGCTTCATATTGGGGATGCCGTACATCAGCAGCCCGCCGACGCGGTCAAACCGCTCAAAGACGGTGACCCAGTGGCCGCGGTGGTTGAGCTGGTCGGCCACCGCGAGGCCGGAGGGGCCGGATCCCACTACCGCCACGCGTTTGTCGGAGCGGACCTTGGGAATCTGCGGCTGAATCAGTCCGTTGGCAAAGCCGTACTCGATCAGAGCCAGCTCGTTGTCATGCACGGTCACCGGTTCGCCGTGCATCCCGCAGGTGCAGCCCGCCTCGCACAGGGCGGGGCAGACGCGGCCGGTGAACTCAGGAAAGTTGCTCGTCTTGCACAACCGGGAGAGCGCGTGCTCCCAGTTGCCGAGATAGATCATGTCGTTCCACTCGGGGATCAGGTTGTGCAGCGGGCAGCCGGTATACATGCCGCCCAGCATCACCCCAGACTGGCAGAAAGGGACGCCGCAGTCCATACAGCGCGCGCCCTGCCGCTCCCGCTCTTCCACCGGGAGGGAGGGATGAAATTCGTTGAAGTTCTTAATCCGTTCCAGAGGCTCCACAGAGGGATTGCCCTGACGGCCATAATCCAAAAAACCAGTCAGCTTACCCATATTGCGCTCCCTCCCTTAGTGCTGGTTGACAACGGCGTAAAACGCGTCGATTTCGGCCTCCGGGCGGGACATACCCTTCTCTTCCCGCTGGGCGATGGCCTGGAGCATCCGGTTGTAGTCCCGGGGCATAATCTTCTTGAAGTTGGGCAGGTAATCGTCAAAGTGGTCCAGGATCTCCTGCCCCAGCGCGGAGCCGGTGGCCTTCACATGGCGGGTGATCAAGTCCTTGAGCTCGAGGATATCGTGCTTCTCCGTCACCGTCTCCATGGAGACCATCGCCTTGTTCACCCGCATATACAGGTCGCGCTTGCGGTCGAGCACATAGGCGATGCCGCCGGACATGCCAGCCGCGAAGTTCTTGCCTGTCGGGCCGAGGATGACCGCACGGCCGCCGGTCATATACTCGCAGCCATGGTCGCCCACGCCCTCGACGACGGCAGTTGCGCCCGAGTTGCGCACGCAGAAGCGCTCGCCGGCCACGCCGCACAGATAGGCCTCGCCGCCGGTTGCGCCGTAGAGAACGACGTTGCCGATGAGGATGTTCTCCTCCGGACGGAAACGGCTGTTCTTGGGCGGGTAGACGATGATCTTGCCGCCGGAGAGACCCTTGCCGAGGTAGTCGTTTGAGTCGCCCTCCAGCTCCAGTGTCAGGCCTTTGGGGATGAACGCGCCAAAGGACTGTCCGCCGCCGCCGTGGCATTTGACAACATAGGTGTCATCCGGCAGGTTGTTGTGGTGCAGCCGGGTGATCTCCGAGCCAAAGATGGTGCCCAGCGTCCGGTCGGTGGAGGTGACGTTGATCTCAATGCGCTGCGGCTTGCCCTTCTGGAGGTTCTTGCCCATCTTGGCCAGCAGGACGGACTCATCCAGCGTCTTCTCTAGGGCAAAGTCGTAGAGATTGGCGGGGTCAAAGTGCTGAAGATGCTCTGTATCCAGCCAGGGGTTGTCCAGAATTTGGGAGAGGTCCACCGTGGCGGCACGGTCGGTAACCATCTTCTCGCGCACTTGGAGCAGGTCGGAGCGGCCTACCATCTCCTCGACGGTGCGGATGCCGAGCCTGGCCATGATCTCGCGCAGCTCCTGGGCAATATAGCGCATGTAGTTTTCCACGTACTCGGGCTTTCCGATAAAGCGCTTGCGCAGCTCGGGGTTCTGGGTGGCGATGCCCATGGGACAGGTATCCAGGTTGCACACCCGCATCATCACGCAGCCCATGGCCACCATCGGACCGGTACCGAAGCCGAATTCCTCTGCACCCAGCAGGCAGGCAATTGCCACGTCGCGGCCGGTCATCAGCTTGGAGTCCGCCTCAATGACGATGCGCGAGCGCAGGTCGTTCTGGATGAGGGTCTGATGCGTCTCTGCCACGCCCAGCTCCCAGGGGAGGCCGGCGTTGTGGATGGAGCTCTTGGGCGCGGCGCCCGAGCCGCCGTCATAGCCAGAGATGAGCACCACCTGGGCGCCCGCCTTGGCCACGCCCGCGGCGATGGTCCCCACGCCCGCCTCCGAGACCAGCTTGACGTTGATGCGGGCCCTCCGGTTGGCGTTCTTCAGGTCGAAGATGAGCTGTGCCAGGTCCTCGATGGAGTAGATATCGTGGTGCGGCGGGGGAGAGATCAGCGGCACGCCGGGGGTGGAGTAGCGCGTCTTGGCCACCCAGGGATAGACCTTGGGGCCGGGCAGGTGACCGCCCTCGCCGGGCTTTGCGCCCTGCGCCATCTTGATCTGGATCTCGTTGGCGCTCATGAGGTATTCACTGGTGACGCCGAAGCGGGCGGAGGCCACCTGCTTGATCTGGCTGTTGCGCTCAGTGCCGTAGCGCTCGGGCGGTTCGCCGCCCTCGCCGGTGTTGGACTTACCGCCCAGGCGGTTCATGGCGATGGCCATGCACTCATGCGCCTCGGCGGAGAGACACCCGTAGCTCATCGCCGCGGTCTTGAAGCGCTTGACGATGGACTCGACCGGCTCTACCTCCTCGATCGGGATGCCGCCGTCCTCTGCCCAGCGGAAGGCCATCAGGCCGCGCAGGGTGTGCGGCTTATTCTCGTCGTCCACGGCGGCGGAGTACTGCTTGAAGATGGAGTAGTCCGAATTCCAGAGCGCCTGCTGCAGCAGGCTGATGGTCTTGGGGTTGTAGAGGTGATCCTCCGCCTCGTCGCCGGCGCGGGCCTTGTGGATGCCGGTGGAGTCGAGCGAGGTATCCGTCGTCAGTCCGAGCGGATCAAAGGCGTGGTTGTGCCGCCACTCCACCACGTCGTCGATCTCCTTGAGGCCGATGCCGCCCACGCGGGAGATGGTGTTGGTGAAATACTTCTCGATCACGTCCGGATGGATGCCGACCGCCTCAAAGATCTGCGCCGACTGATAGGACTGAAGGGTGGAGATGCCCATCTTGGAGGCGATCTTCACAATACCGTTCAGGATCGCGCGGTTGTAGTCGTCCACAGCGGCGGAGTACTCCTTGTCCAGCAGGTTCTTGTCGATCAGCTCGCCGATGCACTCCTGGGCGAGGTAGGGGTTGATCGCCGCCGCGCCGTAGCCGAGCAGGGTGGCGAAGTGGTGCACCTCGCGCGGCTCGGCCGACTCGAGGATAATGGAGATCGCCGTGCGCTTGCGCGTGCGAATCTGATACTGCTCCAGCGCGGAGACGGCGAGCAGGGAGGGGATGGCCACATGGTTTTCATCCACGCCCCGGTCGGAGAGGATGATAATATTCGCGCCGTTACGGTAAGCGCGGTCCACTGAGACGAACATCCGGTCAATTGCCCGCTCCAGCGAGGTGTTCTTGTAATACAGCAGGGATACTGTCTCGCAGCGGAAACCGGGGATATTCATGCTTCGGATCTTCATCAGGTCGATGCTGGTGAGGATGGGGTTGCGGATATGCAAAACCTTGCAGTTTTCTGCCCGGTCCTCAAGCAAATTGCCCTCGCGGCCGAGGTAGACTGAGGTGTCGGTGACGATCTCCTCACGGATCGCGTCGATCGGCGGGTTGGTCACTTGGGCGAAGAGCTGCTTGAAGTAGTTAAACAGCGGCTGATGCTTCTCTGAGAGCACGGCAAGCGGGATGTCCACACCCATGGCCGCAGTGGGCTCCGAGCCGGTCTGCGCCATTTGGAGGATAGAGTTTTTGACCTCCTCGTAGGTGTAGCCGAAGGCCTTATAGAGCCGGTCGCGCTGCTCTTGGGAATAGCTGTCCACCTTGTGGTTGGGAATCTTCAGGTCCTTGAGCTCCACCAGATTCATATCCAGCCACTCGCCGTAAGGTTCGCGGGCCGCGTAGCCCTCCTTGAGCTCGTCGTCGGTGATCAGACGGCCGGCAACGGTATCCACCAGCAGCATCTTGCCCGGCTGCAGGCGGGACTTCTGGACGATTTTCTCCGGCGGGATATCGAGCACGCCCACCTCAGAGGCGAGGATGAGCTGGTCGTCATCGGTGATATAGTACCGCGAGGGGCGCAGGCCGTTGCGGTCGAGCACGGCGCCCACGCAGTCGCCGTCAGAGAAGAGGATAGAGGCCGGGCCGTCCCACGGCTCCATCATGGTGGCGTAGTAGCGGTACATATCCCGCTTGGCGCGCGACATGTTCTTGTCGTTCATCCACGGCTCGGGGATGCAGAGCATCACCGCCATCGGCAGGTCGATGCCGTTCATCACGAGGAACTCCAGCGTGTTGTCCAGCCGCGCGGAGTCCGAGCCGGAGGGATTGATGACGGGATAGACCTTGTCCAGGTCATCTCCGCTCATGATCCGGGAGGTCATCGTCTCCTCACGGGCGAGCATGCGGTCCACGTTGCCGCGGATGGTGTTGATCTCGCCGTTGTGGAGGATGAAGCGGTTGGGGTGTGCACGCTCCCAGCTCGGATTCGTGTTGGTGGAAAAGCGGGAGTGTACCATTGCGATGGCGGACTCGTAGTCGTGGTCCTGCAAGTCGCAGTAGAACTCGCGCAGCTCAGAGACGAGGAACATGCCCTTGTAGACGATGGTCCGGCTGGAGCAGGAGGCGACGTAGGTGTTGTCGTTGGACTGCTCAAAAACACGGCGGGCGATATAGAGCTTGCGGTCAAACGGGAGCCCGCGCTCCACCTTCTCCGGACGGCGGACAAAGGCTTGCTCGATATAAGGCATGCACTCGCGCGCCTTCTGGCCGAGGATCTCCGGCCGGACAGGCACCGTGCGCCAGCCGAGCAGTTCCATGCCCTCTTTTTCCACGATGATCTCAAACATCTTCTTGGCCTGCCCGCGGGCGAGCGTGTTCTGGGGGAAGAAGAACATGCCGATGCCGTAGTCCCGCTCCCCGTCCAGTGTGATGCCTGCCTGGGCGGCCGCTTTGGAAAAGAATTTGTGGCTGATCTGCAACATAATGCCCACGCCGTCGCCGGTCTTGCCCTCCGCGTCCTTGCCGGCGCGGTGTTCCAGCTTTTCGACGATCTTCAGCGCGTTGTCTACGGTGGCATGGGTCTTGCGTCCCTTGATATCCACCACACTGCCGATGCCGCAGGCATCATGCTCCAGACGGGGGTTATATAATCCCTGCGCTGGGATCGTGGTTTCCGTCCTGATCGGTTGCATGCTAACGTTCCCCTTTCCGGTCCCACTTCTGCGGGACGCTTGCGGTAATCGGACACCAGGTGCCCTGATCAGCACGAGACACCCCAGTGGTTGCTGAAAATGTGCGCGGACAACCGCGCGCATTTCAGAGCAGTCTCCCCATTGAGGCGTCTCGTGAAATGAGTGTAGAATCTATTGCTTTTGGGATTGGAACGGTCTGGCCGCGCACTCAGCCGCGCAGCAGGTTTTCGATGCGCGCGACCGCCTCGCGGGTGTCCGCGGCGTCGCCGAAGGCGGTCAGGCGGATATAGCCCTCACCGCTTGGGCCAAAGCCGGCGCCCGGGGTGGTGACGACGCAGGCCTCGTGCAGGAGCTTATCAAAGAAGGACCAGGAGTCATATCCCTCCGGCGTGCGGAACCAGATATACGGTGCGTTTACACCGCCGTAGACGGTCAGCCCCGCCGCGGTGAGGCCCTCGCGGATCACCTTGGCATTATTCATATAGTAGGCGATGGTCTCCTGAATCTGCCGCCGGCCCTCTTCCGTAAAGGTGGCCTCGGCGGCCCGCTGGATGACGTAGGCCACGCCGTTGAACTTGGTGCCCTGGCGGCGGTTCCACAGCGTGTTCAGGCTGACCCCGCCGCGCACCAGCTCCTTGCTGATGACGGTATAGGCGCAGCGGTTGCCGGTAAAGCCGGCCGTCTTGGAGAAGGAGCGGAACTCAATCGCGCAGGTCTTTGCACCTGGGATCTCGAAGATACTGTGCGGCAGCTCAGGCTGAGTGATGAAGGCCTCATAGGCCGAGTCAAAGAGGATGACCGAGCCGTGCTCGTTGGCGTAGTCCACCCACATCTGCAGCTGCTCGCGCGTGGCGGCCGCGCCGGTGGGGTTGTTCGGGGAGCAGATATAGATCATGTCCGGGACCTTGTCCCCGGCGGGCAGCTCCGGGAAGAAGCTGTTTTCCGCCGTGCAGGGCAGATAGACCAGATCGGTCCACTTCCCGCCGTCGTAGTCCCCGGCGCGGCCGGCCATGGCGTTGGTATCCACATAGACCGGATAGACCGGGTCGCAGACGGCTACGACGTTGTCCACATCAAAGATGTCGCCGATATTACCGCAGTCGCTCTTGGCGCCGTCGGAGACGAAGATCTCGTCGTCGGCGATCTCCACACCCCGCCGGCGGTAGTCGTCCTGAATGGCAAAGCGCAGGAAGTCATAGGCCGCGCACGTCTCCTCGCAGTAGCCGCGGAAGGTCTCCTTGCGGCCCATCTCCTCGGTAGCCTTGGCCATCGCCTCGATCACGGCGGGGGCTAGCGGCTGGGTCACATCGCCGATCCCTAGGCGGATGAGCGGCAGCGGGGGATTCTGCGCCGAAAAGGCGCGCACTCTCCGGCCAATCTCGGGAAAGAGATAGCCGCCCGGCAGTTTTTGAAAGTTGGAATTGATCTTCACCATATCAAAGCTCCTCTTCTTCGGATTTCAAAGGGGACCGTTGTCTCAATAGTAATTGTCCAGGATGAGCTGGGCGGTCTGTATCATCTTCACGCCGGTATCCATGCTCTTCTTTTGCAGATACCGATGGGCCTGTTCTTCTGTCAGACTGTTGCGGTCCATGAGTAGATGCTTCGCCTGACGGATGATCTCCTCTTCCTGGTCGCTCCGCCGGGGGCGGATCAGGCGGTTGATCCGCTGGCTCATCTGCAGCACCATGCGCACGGAGGTGACCAGGTCGCTGCGGGAGATGGGAGCGGGGAGGCGGAGGATATCCTCCGAGACCATGTCCAGATGGTGCTGGGCGGCGACCATCAACAAGGAGGTGATGGGGGGCAAGTCCTCATAGAGGGCCTCGCCCATGCCGTCACTGAGCCGAAATCCGCAGACGACCAAGCTGACATCGTGTTTGGCGACTGCGCGGCGCGCCTCGGCGCCGCTGCGGCAAGGCAGACAGACGGCCAAACCGGCAGACTCGATCATTTCACAGATGCGCTGGGTACTTTTTTCATTGTCAAATACGATGATCACTCTCTCCACATCGATGCACTCCCGGTTTCAGCTTCGGTTCCCGGTCTCGGCCGGCGGAGAGCCGGGGGACGGTCAGTAGCGGAGCAAATAGCGTTCCCGCTCCCACTGGGAAACCTGTGCGCGGTACTCGGCCCACTCGGCCTCCTTCCCGCTGATATAGGCCGCGGCAATGTGTGGCCCGAGCGTGTCGAGCAGCAGCCGGTCGCCGCGCAGCATCTCCAGCGCCTCAAACAGACTGGCCGGCAGGGAACGGATCCCCCGAGCGGTTAGCTGGCTCTGTGGCATGTGGTAGAGATTTTCCGTAACTTCTGTCGGCGGGACAAGGCCGCGGCGGATGCCGTCCAGGCCGGCGGCCATGCAGACGGCAAAGGCCAGATAGGGGTTGCAGGAGGGGTCCGGGCTGCGCAGCTCGACGCGGATGGCCTCACCGCTGGCGGCGGGGACACGAATGAGCGCGGAGCGGTTGGAGGCAGACCAGGCCACGTGGCAGGGGGCGGAATAGCCGGGGATCAGACGCTTATAGCTGTTGACCAGCGGATTGGTGATCGCCGTCATGCCGGGGGCGTGCGCCATCAGGCCGGCGATAAAGCTCAGCGCCTCCTTGGACAGGCCGTGCGGGCCGTCCGGGTTGCAAAACAGGTTCTTCCCGTTGTGGAAAAGGGACATGTTGATGTGCATCCCGGAGCCGCAGAGGCCGTCCACGGGCTTGGGCATAAAGGTGGCGTGCAGGCCGTTGCGCTGGGCAATGGTCTTAACCGCGAGCTTAAAGGTGACCAGGTCATCTGCGGCCTGGAGCGCCGGTTCATAGCGAAAGTCGATCTCGTGCTGGCCGGGGGCCATCTCATGGTGGCTGGTCTCAATGGTGAAGCCCATCTCCTCCAGGCTCAAAGAGACCTCTCGCCGGGTGGACTCCCCCTGGTCAAGCGGGCTGAGGTCAAAATAGCCGGCCTGGTCGTTTGGAGAGAGGGAGGGCATACCGCGGTCGTCCGTCTCAAAGAGGAAGAACTCGCACTCCGGACCGATGTTCAGCGTGTAGCCCAGCTCAGCGGCTTGTTCGACTACACGGCGCAGCACCCGGCGGGAGTCCCCGGCGTAGGGGGAGCCGTCCGGGTTATACACGTCGCACAGGAAACGGGCCACCTTGCCCCGCGCGGGACGCCACGGATAGATGGTAAAGCTGTCCAGGTCGGGGTAGAGATACTGGTCTGACTCATTGACCTGGGCGAAGCCCCCGATGGAGGAGCCGTCAACCATCACCTGATTGGCCAGTACCCGGTCAATCTGTGAGGCGGTCGCAGCCACATTCTTCAGTTGGCCGAATACATCGGTAAACTGCAGCCGGATGAATTTGACATCCTGCTGCTCGATCATCTGCAGAATATCCTCTCTGCTGTATCCCATAACTGTGTCCTCCAGTCGTGCAGGACGCACCGGCCGGACCGGCTGCAGGCAAACGCTGCCGGCGGCGTGATGCGTCAGATATTATAATAGTAAACATTTCGGTTGTTCCTGTCAAGGTGTTCCTCCTGATTTTGAATTTTTGCCATCACGCTCCGTTAAAACCCTCTAAAATATCGGGAAAGGGCTCGGCGGTTTGAGGACATTTTGAATGAAAGTAAAAAAACGCTTGCAAATCGGGCGAGAATAGTGTATGCTGAACGTGTCAAGCAAAGCGCCGCAGGCGTGATTGAAAATGAAACAGTTAGAGATGGTAGAGGCGACAATGGAGTCCCCCTTGTGATGGGATGGACGCATTGTCTCTTTTCGTTTTTGACTGTCCCTGGGACCCGGACAAATTCAATGTCTGCATTCCGGTCTCTGATGCTCTGACGGCCAACATAAGGAAAGGGTTGAGACAAGATGAACATTTCCGAGATTTTTGGCAGTAACGTATTTAGCACCTCTGTCATGAAGGAGCGCCTGCCCAAGAAGGCCTACGCTGAGGTTCTCGACGTCATGGAAAATGGCGGACAGATCTCCATGGCGACGGCCGACGTGGTGGCCAACGCCATGAAGGACTGGGCTGTGGAAAAGGGCGCGACGCATTACACCCACTGGTTCCAGCCGCTGACCGGCTCCACTGCGGAGAAGCATGACTCCTTTGTCACATATCCGAAGGATGGCAAAACCGTCTTGCAGCTGTCCGGCAAGCAGCTCATTATGGGCGAGCCGGACGCCTCCTCCTTCCCCTCCGGCGGCCTGCGTGGCACCTCCTATGCCCGCGGCTACACCGCATGGGATACCACCTCTCCCGTCTTTGTGAAGGAGTCTGGCTGCGGCGCGATTCTGTGCATCCCTACTGTGTTCATCTCTTACACCGGCGAGGCGCTGGATAAGAAGACCCCGCTCCTGCGCTCCATGGAGGCCCTGTCTACCCAGGCGCTGCGTGTGCTGCGGCTGTTTGGCAACACTACCTCCAAGAAGGTGACCGCCTATGTCGGCCCCGAGCAGGAGTATTTCCTGGTCGATCGCGAGAAGTATCTCAAGCGTAAGGATTTGGTTTATGCCGGCCGGACCCTCTTCGGCGCCCCCGCCCCCAAAGGGCAGGAACTGGACGACCACTATTTCGGCCAGATCCGCGAGCGCGTCGGCGCATACATGAAGGACCTGAACACCGAGCTGTGGAAGCTGGGCATCCCGGCCACCACGCAGCACAATGAGGTCGCTCCTGCGCAGCATGAGCTGGCGCCCATCTACGCCACCGCCAACATCGCCGTCGACCAGAACCAGCTGATGATGGAGACCATGAAGCGTGTGGCTACTCAGCACGGCCTGGTCTGCCTGCTCAACGAGAAGCCTTACGCCGGTGTGAACGGTTCCGGCAAACATAACAACTGGTCCATCGGCACGGATGACGGCATCAATCTCTTCGAGCCGGGAGATGATCCTCTGCACAACCTGCAGTTCCTGCTCATCCTTTCCTGCGTGCTCGCCGCCGTGGATGACCACGCTGACTTGTTGCGCGAGTCCGCTGCTGACGTGGGCAACGACCACCGTCTCGGCGCGCAGGAGGCGCCTCCCGCCATCGTCTCCGTCTTCCTGGGCGACCAGCTCGACGAGGTGCTGCATGACATCGTCAACGGCATCGATGTCTCCACCGTCTCCGCCGAGGATCTGGACACCGGCGTGTCCACGGTGCCCGTGCTGACCAAGGACACCACTGACCGGAACCGCACCAGCCCGTTCGCCTTCACCGGCAACAAGTTCGAGTTCCGTATGGTTGGCTCCTCTGATTCCATTGCCTCCCCGAACACCGCCCTCAACGCCGCTTTGGCAGAGGCGTTCTGCGCCGCAGCCGACATGCTGGAGAAAGCGGAGGACTTCGAGAGTGCCTGCAAGGAGTATGTGCGCGCCTCGCTGACCAAGCACCAGCGCGTTGTTTTCAACGGCGACGGCTACTCTGAGGCCTGGGTAGAGGAAGCTGCCCGCCGCGGTTTGCCCAACATCAAGAGCATGGTGGACGCCATCCCCGTCCTGGTCAAGGACGACGTGGTCGCCATGTATGAGAAGTTCCACATCTTCACCCGTGCCGAGCTGGCCAGCCGCGCCGAGGTCCAGTATGAGACCTATGCCAAGCACATCAATATTGAGGCCAACTGCATGATCCACATGGCCTCCAAGGCATATATCCCTGCTGTCGTCTCCTATTCCGGCAGCCTGGCCAGCGATGTGGCCGCCCTCGAGGCGGTGGGCGTCGATGCCAGCACCCAGCGCAAGCTGCTTGACCAGGTGAACGTCCTGCTCAAGGAGGCTTCCGACGCTCTGGAGGATCTGGAGACCAAGCTGCCGCAGGTCAATACGATGGACAGCATGGGCGCAATGGCCCACGCTTTCCACGACGTGATCCTGCCCTGCATGGCCGCCCTGCGCGAGCCGATCGACAAGCTTGAGCTGCTGGTCGACCAGGATGTCTGGCCGATGTACAGCTACGGCGACATGCTTTTCGAGGTGTAATGGGTAAAACCTCATGACTGAGAGAAGCCCCAGCCAAATGGCCTGCCCCAGTAAAAACGGACAATAGATAAAACGCCCCCTGTGTAGGAAAATAGACCTATACAGGGGGTGTTCGTATGTCAAAAAGGAAATACACGCACGTTCAAGAGTTGGAAGGAGAAATTCCTGCCATGCGGAAGGAAGGGGCGGCGCGGCAGGAAATAGCGGACCGGTTTGGGTTGAGCAAGTCGCAAATCAAAAATTGGATCAACCGGTATAACCGCAAGCAGGCGAAATTGGAAGCAGGGATCGTGCCGCGGCCCAAGGGGAGGCCGAGGAGAGATGCCGTGCCAAGAGATGTGGTCAGGGAGCAAGCGTATGAGATTGAACGGTTACGAATGGAGAACAAATTGCTGCGGGCTTCCTGTAATTATTTTACCGTTCAACTCGGCAGCTCCGATACATCTGACTTGTATTGAAGCTACCGCTATATTAAACTGTGGTAGTGTCAACATTTTTTCGCACTTTGGCCTGCAAACTCTGGCAAGAATAAAGTCAGCCAGCCTATCAATCCTCAAGATAAACCATATCAGGGCTGTTTTGCTGGTAACCTATTTTTCTCTCCCCAGTCACACATACTGTCTAAAATAGGAATCAATGACTTTCCACGCTCCGTCAGGCTGTATTCTACTTTGGGAGGGATTTGTGGATATTCCTCCCGATGGACAAGCCCGTCTGCCTCTAATTCTTTCAGTGTCGTACTCAGTGTTTTGTAGGAAATGGTTTTGATGTACTTTTTCAACTCATTGAAGCGCACGACCTGAAAGCCCATCAAAGCATACAGGATGAACATTTTGTATTTCCCCTGTATCAGGGACATAGTGTAGTTAAATCCGGTTTCTTCCAAATTTGCGTCTTTGATGCACTCTATACTCATTTTTCACTCTCCTAAAAGTAAGTATATAATTTTTATGTTAGTATCGCACTTGAATGTGCGTACTTGTTTTTCTTTTCATTCTTGTTATGATCATAATATCAAAGACGGATAAAGTCAATCCGACTACACGGAAAGGAGTCATAGCTTATGTCTAAAAATTTTGGCGAGAAGCCCTACTTATTCCCTATGCCGACTTATATGATCGGCACTTATAACGAGGATAACACCGTTGATGTGATGATGATGGCTTGGGGTGGAATCTGCGCTGAAGATATGGTTGCGCTGAATCTGGAGGCCGAACAC
>CAYWUA010000037.1:0-15424 GCA_964461385.1 uncultured Oscillospiraceae bacterium | reverse complement strand
AAGGATTTTCATTTGTAGTAAAATTGTTGTAACGATAGTATCAAATCGCTCACAAACTCGGTCTCATGCGATTTTGCGGGCAATCCGTCAGTCCAGCGGCTTCATCGTGGGGAACAGCAGCACATCCCGGATAGAGTCGCTGTTGGTGAGGAGCATCACCAGACGGTCCACCCCGAAGCCCAGGCCGCCGGTGGGCGGCATACCGTACTCCAGCGCGTTGATGAAGTCATAGTCCACCTGTGCCCGGCAGTCGGGGTCCAGGGCCTTCCGCTCGGCCACCTGAGCCTCCATCCGCTGCCGCTGGTCCAGGGGGTCGTTGAGCTCGGAGAAGGCGTTGCCGAACTCAGTGGCGTTGATGAAATACTCAAACCGCTCGGTAAACGCGGGATCCTCCGGCTTGCGCTTGGCCAGGGGGGATATCTCCACCGGGTAGTCATAGATAAAGGTGGGCTGGATCAGGTTCTCCTCCACAAAGGCATCGAAGAACTCAGCCAGGATCGTCCCCCGGGTGGGCACCTCCGGCAGAGGCACGCTGTGGGCCTTGGCGGCGTCGATGGCGTCCTGATCAGTCTTCCAGTCGTTGTAATCCACGCCGGAATACTTTTTGACCGCCTCGATCATGGTCAGCCGCTCCCAGTGGCTCAGGTCGATCTGGTGTCCCTGATAAGGGATCACCAGGGAGCCGCACACCCGCTGCGCCACCGTCTTCATCATGTCCTCCACCAGGTCCATCATGCCGTGGAAGTCGGTGTAGGCCTGATAGAGCTCGATGGTGGTGAACTCGGGGTTGTGCTTCACGTCCATCCCCTCGTTGCGGAAGATGCGGCCCACCTCATATACCCGCTCCAGGCCGCCCACGATCAGCCGCTTCAGATAGAGCTCGGTCTCAACGCGAAGGACCATGTCCATATCCAGGGTGTTGTGATGGGTGTAGAAGGGGCGGGCGGCGGCGCCGATCTCGAAGGGGATGAGGATGGGGGTCTCCACCTCCAAAAATCCACGTCCGTCCAAAAAACTCCGCAGCTCCCGCATGATCCGGCTGCGCTTTACAAAAGTGTCCTTCACATCGGGATTGACAATGAGGTCGACATAGCGCTGGCGGTAGCGCAGCTCCTTGTCCGTCAGGCCGTGGAACTTCTCCGGCAGGGGGCGCAGGCTCTTGGCCAGCAGCGTGACCTCGTCCGCGCGCACCGAGATCTCGCCCTTCTGCGTGCGGAAGACCTCGCCGCGCACGCCGACAACGTCGCCGATGTCGCACTTCTTAAACCAAGCGTAGCTCTCCTCTCCCACCAGGTCGCGGCGGACATAGAGCTGGATCTTGCCGTCGCGGTCGAGCAGGTCACAGAAGGAGACCTTGCCCATCCCGCGCTTGGAGACCAGGCGGCCGGCGACGGAGACGGTCTGTCCCTCCAACGCGTCAAACTGCGCCAGAATATCGGCGGAGTGGTGGGTGACGTCATATTTTGTCTCTCGGAAAGGGTCGCGTCCCTCCTGTTGCAGGGCGGCAAGCTTGTCGCGCCGGATCTGCAACAGTTCGTTCAGGCTTTTCCCCTCGTCCGGATTACTCTGATTTCTTGTCATTTGCCTCTTCCTTCTCCCCGGCCTCAGCGGGAGACCGCAATCTTCTGGACCCTGTAGGTCAGCACGCCCATCGGTGCGTCCACGCGCACCTCGTCGCCCACCTCTTTGCCAATTAGAGCCTTGCCGAAGGGGGACTCCTCCGAAATGTGGCCGAAAAGGGGGTCCGCCTCCTGCGAGCCAACGATGCGGTACTCCTCCTCCTCGCCCGAAGCGACGTCCAGCACCGTGACGGTGCTGCCGAGGCCGACCACGGTGTCGTCCGCGGCCTCCTCCTCGATCAGGACGTAGTTATCCAGAATGGCCTGTACCTCCGCCTCGCGGGAGTAGAGCTTGCCCTGCTCATTTTTCGCCTCGTCATACTCGCTGTTCTCCGACAGGTCGCCGAAGGAGCGCGCCTCCTTGATCTGGTCGGCGATCTCCTTCTCCCGGACAGTCTTCATCCAGACCATTTCATCTTGCAGTTCCTTCAGGCGCTTGGGCGTCAGCTTGACGGGATTTGCCATGGTAGTTCACCTTTCCTTTGAAAAAGTCGATAAAATACTCCATTCCGGCCGCCGGGCCGGGACGAAACGTCCGCCTCATGCGCCGAAATGGCATAATGGTACATTATATTGCTTAGTATAGGGGGATCCGGCCCACTTGTCAAGGGATTGCGTGAGAAAAAGCGGAGGATCTCCCGTTCCTTTCCCGCTCAGACAAGGGCGTAGAGCAGAATGCCCGCCGCGCCTGTGCCGACCATCACCCAGATGGGATTGACCTTCCAGATGCGCAGCACGGCAAAGCCCGCGAGGAAAAGCGCCACGGCGATCAGGTCCACCGCGCCGATGTCCGCGGGCAGCGTATTTTGCCCGTAAAAGGCGAGGAAGACCAGGGAGAGGCCGGCCGAGGCGATCATCGCCACCACCGCCGGGCGCAGCCCGGAGAGTACCCCCTGCACCATGGACAGGCCGCGGAACCGGTAATAGACATAGGCCAGCGCCATCACGATCACACAGGAGGGGAAGACACAGCCCACCGTCGCCACCAGCGCGCCCGGCAGTCCTGCCACCTGAATCCCGACAAAGGTGGCGGAATTGATCGCAATCGGCCCCGGGGTCATCTCGGCGATCGCCATAATATCGGCAAACTGCCCCATCGTCAGCCACGAATGCAGTTCGACCACCTGATGCTCAATCAGCGGCATGGCGGCGTAACCCCCGCCGATGCTGAACAGACCGATCTGAAAAAAGCTCCAAAAGAGCTGCAAGTAGGTCATCTCCGCTCCCTCCCCTCTCTCCGGTGCGCCCGCAGCCAGGTGTCCGCCGCGCCGATCGCGCCGCAGACGACGATCACCAGCACAATATTGGCATCCAGGAAATGCACCGCGGCAAACGCCAGCACCATCACCGCCACCGGCAGCACCCGCTTTTCCCGCAGCACGGCCGCTCCCATGGTCACTACCACATCACAGATCACCGCCGCCACACCGGCCAGCATCCCGGTCATCGCCATGTTGACCACCGGATTGGCACGAAATGCCGCATAGAACAGCGAGATGATCGAGATGATGATCAGCGGCGGCAACACCGTCCCGCAGACGGTGAGCAGCGCGCCCGGCACGCCGGCCACGTGTTAGCCCACCAGAATGGACGCGTTGACTGCGATCGCCCCCGGCGAGGACTGGGCGATGGCCGCGATGTCCACCATCTCCTGCTCCTCCAGCCAGTGCAGCCCCTCGACAAACTTTCGCCGCATGAGCGGAACGATGACAAAGCCGCCGCCAAAGGTAAACGCGCTGAGCTGAAAGGTGGACCGGAACAGCGTCCAACAGATTCGCCTTTTCTTCTCCTCTGTCTGCATTGCCTCCCCTCCTTTGCAGTCCCATTATAGCGCATCCCGGGTCGGGCATGAAACCCTTTCCCAAGCTGAAGACAGGAAAAACCGGCCGAAAAAACAGACGAAATTCGGCGCGCATCCGGGCGTGCAATTCTCTGTTTGGCGACAAGGCTGCGCCTTGACAGCATCCGGCGAATATGGTACAATCACCGTACATAAGGGAGTAGCTGGTGCGCCTCGCGCGCATAACAAAGCCAACAACCTGGGCTCCCTCCTGCAAGAGGAACAGTCCTGGCTTTGTTTTAATTGGCAAGACTTATCTGCATACGGCAGATAAGTCTTTTTTACATCTCCGGCCGCCTTTTCGTCCAAAATAGCGTCAGAAAGGCGGCAGACACCCCGCTGCTCCGCTGCCCGCCGGCCGGCCGCCCCATTGCCAGCTTCAGGATAATCTATTTTGCCGCCGGCGCGCGGCACAGGGAGGACAAGACACCCATGAAAGAATACACACTGTCAGCCGACACGCTGCTGGAGCAGGTTCACAGCAGCGCGGACGGCCTGACCTCCGCCGAGGCGCAGGAACGGCTGGCAAAGTACGGCCCCAACCGCCTCAAGGAGGCGCCCAAGCCCACCCTCCTTCAGCGCTTCCTGGCCCAGCTGAAGGACCCGATGCTCATCATCCTGATGGTCGCCGCCGCAGTCTCCGCCGTCACCAGCATTGCCACCGGCGAGGACCTGTCCGAGGTGATCATCATTCTGATCGTCGTGCTGCTCAATGCCGTGCTCGGCGTCTACCAGGAGAGCAAGGCGGAGGCCGCTCTCGAGGCGCTGCAGACCATGACCGCCGCCACCAGCAAGGTCCTGCGCGATGGCAGGCAGATTTTGCTCCACTCCTCCGACCTGGTGCCGGGCGACGTGGTCATCCTGGAGGCGGGCGACGCCGTCCCCGCCGACGGGCGCATCCTGGAGTCTGCCAGCCTGAAGATCGAAGAGGCGGCGCTTACCGGCGAGAGCGTCCCGGTCAACAAGATCACCGAGTTGCTTTCGCTTGACGGCGGAAAAGACATCCCGCTCGGCGACCGGAAAAACATGTGCTATATGGGCTCCACCGTCGTCTACGGCCGTGGCCGCGCTGTGATCACCCAGACCGGCATGGATACCGAGATGGGCAAGATCGCCGGCGCCCTCTCCGCCGCCGAGGAGGAGCAAACCCCACTGCAAAAGAAGCTGGCCCAGCTCGGCCGCACCTTGTCCAAGCTGGTGCTCGGCATCTGCGTATTTATCTTCCTCTTCAACCTTCTCTCTGACTACCTCTCCGGCGGCGCCGTCACCTTTGACACCGTGCTGTCTACCTTTATGGTCGCCGTGTCACTGGCTGTGGCCGCCATCCCGGAGGGGCTGGCGACGGTGGTCACCGTCGTGCTCTCCATCGGCGTGACCAACATGTCCAAGCGCAACGCCGTCATCCGCAAGCTCACCGCCGTGGAGACGCTGGGCTGCGCGCAGGTCATCTGCTCGGACAAGACGGGTACCCTGACGCAGAATAAGATGACGGTCGTGGACCACTACGGAGAGGAGAACACCCTCGCCACCGCCATGGCCCTGTGCAGTGACGCGCATCTGAACGAGAGCGGCGAGGCGGAGGGCGAGCCGACCGAGGCCGCCCTGGTCGACTACGCCGCCTCCCTTCAGCTGCCCAAAGGGGAACTGGAGCGGCGCCAGCCCCGCGTAGACGAGGCGCCGTTTGACTCCTCGCGCAAGATGATGTCCACCGTCCACGCCGACGGCAGCGGCTTCATCCAGTACACCAAGGGCGCGCCCGACGTGGTGCTCGGCCTGTGCACACACTATTGGGAGGGCGGCAAGGCCCTGCCGATGACGGAGCAGAAGCGGCAGGAGATCCTGTCGGTCAACAAGTCGATGGCCGACCGCGCCCTGCGCGTGCTCGCCGCTGCCCAGCGCGTCTGGCCGGCGCGTCCGGAGAGCAATGACCCCGCGTTTTTGGAGCAGGATCTCTGCTTTGTCGGCCTGACCGGCATGATCGATCCGGTCCGCCCGGAGGTCAAAGACGCCATCGTCCAGTGCCGTGAAGCAGGTATCCGCCCCGTGATGATCACCGGCGACCACAAGGACACCGCCGTCGCCATCGCCAAGGAGCTCGGCATCATTGACTCGGCCGACCAGGCGCTCACCGGCTCAGAGCTGGACGAGATCTCGGACGAGGAGCTGGGACGCACAATTCAGAACTACGGCGTCTACGCCCGTGTCCAGCCGGAACACAAGGTGCGCATTGTCACCGAATGGAAAAAGGCCGGCTGTGTCACCGCGATGACGGGCGACGGCGTGAACGACGCCCCCTCCCTCAAAGCCGCCGACATCGGCGTGGGCATGGGCATCACCGGCACCGATGTGACCAAGAATATCGCAGACATGGTGCTCGCGGACGACAACTTCGCCACCATTGTGAACGCCGTCGGCGAGGGCCGCCGCATCTACGACAACATCCGCAAGGCGATCCAGTTCCTGCTGGCCTCCAACATGAGCGAGGTGCTCGGCGTCTTCTCCGCTACGCTGATGGGCTTCACTCTGCTCCAGCCGGTTCACCTGTTGTTCATCAACCTGATCACCGACTGCTTCCCCGCCCTCGCCCTCGGCATGGAGCAGGCGGAGCCGGACGCGATGACCCGCCCGCCGCGCAAGGCGTCCGACGGCATCTTCGCCGGCGGCCTCGGCGTGGACGTAGTCTATCAGGGCGTGCTGGTCACTGTGATCACGCTGATCTCCTATATCATCGGCCACTGCATGGAGGTCGGTTACTTTGAGATGCCCCGCGGCATCTCGGAGGACGGCATGACGATGGCCTTCCTGACCATGAGCATGTGCGAGATCTTCCACAGCTTCAACATGCGCAGCCAGCGCAAGAGCATTTTCACCCTGCACAGCCACAACAAGGTGCTTTGGCTGGCCATGCTCGGCAGCCTGGTGCTCACCACCGTGGTGCTCGAGGTGCCCTTTGTCGCCAACGCCTTTGGCTTCACCCCGATCAGCCTGCCCGAGTATCTGATCGCTCTGCTGCTGAGCGTGCTCGTCATCCCCATCGTGGAAGTCGTCAAGTTCTTCCAGCGCCGTCTGGCGCGCGGGAAGGCCGGCTGACCCCCGTTTTCGACGTTATAGCCTGACATGTCTAAAAAGGCGATATGCCGCCCCTTCTCGGGATGGCATATCGCCTTTTGTTTTCCCGCTCAGCCGGGCATCGGCTAACCGTTCCCGCTTTCTCGCCAGACAGCGCAGTCAATAAGCGGAAATTTCAGACATGCAAAAGGGATTGATTGATCACCTCGTCTTCTCTAGGGCATTTATACTTCACCGCGCGCTTCCTCTCATCGCATTTTAAGCTATCCTATTACAAATCCGCAAAAGTTTTCGCCGCTGACAGACAAACACCCGAACCATTCCGTCCGGGTGTTTTCTGTGTCCATTTTACATCGGGGCACACCTTCTGGCTCGCTTACCGCTGTTCCGTCAGGCGGCGCATCGCCTCCGCGGCGGCGGCCTGCTCGGCGTCTTTCTTGCTGCGCCCGCTGCCGGACCCCACAGGCCGGCCGTTGAGGCGGACCTCCATCTGGAAGGTCTTGGCGTGATCCGGGCCGGACTGGCCGATCAGGTGATAGGTGAGCACCTGACCGCTCTTGCGCTGGACCAGCTCCTGCAGCGCGGTCTTGTGGTCGCGCCCGGCCTGGTTCACCTGGGACATATTGTCCAGGATAAACCGCTGGATCATCCGGCGGGCCTGGGCAATACCCCCGTCGAGGTAGACCGCGGCAATCACCGCCTCTACCGCGTCGGCGCGGATGGAGGGCCGCTCGCGTCCGCCGCAGCTCTCCTCCCCCTTGCCCAGCTTGAGGTAGGCCCCGAGGTCCCAGACCCCGGCCACCACGACCAGGCTGTTCTCGCACACCAGGCTGGCCCGCATCCGGGTCAGATCGCCCTCCGGCAGGTCAGGGAAGTGACGGTAGAGGTAGTCTGCCACTACCATCCCGAGCACCGAGTCCCCCAGAAATTCCAGCCGCTCATTGCTCTGCGCGCGCCCGGCGTGGTGCTCATTGGCATAGGAGCTGTGCGTCAGCGCGTTTTCGAGCAGCGACTTGTCCTGAAACTGGTATCCCAGTTTCTCCTCCAAACTTTTCATGAAACTCCGTTCACTTCCCTCCGGCGGCCGCGTTCAGATCCGCCATCCGCGCGGCAATCGCCCCGGTGATATCCGCCGAGACAAACTCCACCGCCTTGCCCACCGCGTGGCTGATCGCGTAGGCGTCGGACGAGCCGTGCGCCTTAAAGATGGGCCGGCGCAGGCCGAGCAGGGCGGTGCCGCCCGTCTCCCGGCTGTCGAGCAGCTTCTTAAAGCCGCCCATGTTGCCCTTAATCATCAGATAGCCCAGCTTGGTCTTCATATTGGTGGTAAAGAGGTCCTTGAGCCCCTTGACGATAAAGGACGCGGTGCCCTCCATCGCCTTGAGCAGGATATTGCCCACAAAGCCGTCCGCCACAATCACGTCGCAGACGTCCTCCTTGGCAAAGGTCGTCGGCTCGACATTGCCGACAAAGTTGAGGTGCCCGGCCTCCTTCGCCTCCTCGAGCAGGTGATAGACCTGCTTATAGAGCTCGCTGCCCTTGCTCGGCTCGGCGCCGATGTTGAGCAGTCCGACGCGGGGGTTTTCCCTGCCCAGCACTCGCTCGGCGTAAAACGAGCCCATGTGCGCAAACTGGACCATATACTCCGCCGTGCACTCGCTGTTGGCCCCGGCGTCGATGAGCACCGTGCTGCCCGCCCCGGACGGGACGACGGGAGCCACCGCCGCGCGGCGCACGCCCGGAATCCGGCGGACGATCAGCGTTCCGCCTGCCAGCAGCGCGCCGGTGCTTCCGGCGGAGATAAAGGCGTCCCCCTTGCCCTCTTTGAGCATTTTGAGCCCGACCGTCATGGAGGAGTCCGGCTTGTCATGCCAGGCGGTGGAGGGATTGTCACAGATCTCGATCACCTGGCTGGCATCCACAATCTCAATGCCGGGCGGCAACGTCCCGATATTGTCCTGTTCCAAAATCCTGCGGATGGTCGCCTCCTGGCCGACCAGGGTGACCTCACAGCCGTGCTCATTGCGGGCCATCAGCGCGCCGCGCACCGGCTCCCAGGGCGCGAGATCGCCGCCCATCGCATCGATGATGATCTTCATCGCTTGTCCTCCTTCACATATCAAATGGTCTCCGGTAGGACAGCCATGGCCTGCGGCCGGATGCCGCCGTAGGCCATCGCTCTCGCACCGGCTTACCAGACCAAGTGCTCCAGTGCCGCCAGACTGCGCTGCGCCAGGGCGGCGTTCTTGTTCCGCTTGCCGCGCACGCGGTGATCCAGCGGCGGGATAATTCCGAAATTGACGTTCATTGGCTGAAAATTGGTCACACTCCCGTCGCTGACATAGGCCGCCAGCGCGCCGATCGCCGTCTCGCGCGGGAAGTTAACCGGAGCCTCGCCGCGTACGCGCCGGGCCAGCTCGATGCCGGCCAGCAGTCCGGAGGCGGCGGACTCCACGTAGCCCTCCACGCCGGTCATCTGCCCGGCAAAGGTGATGCGCGGCTCCTCGCGCACCTGATAGTAGCGGTTGAGCAGGCGCGGGGAGTCGAGGTAGGTGTTGCGGTGCATCACCCCATAGCGGAGAAACTCCGCCCGCTCCAGGCCGGGAATCATGGTGAACACCCGCCGCTGCTCCGGCCAAGTCAGATGAGTCTGAAAGCCCACCATATTATACACCGTGCCCATCGCGTTGTCCTTGCGCAGCTGAACGACGGCATAGGGCCGCTCGTCCGGGCGGCGGGGGTCAGTCAGTCCCACCGGCTTGAGCGGGCCATAGCGCAGGGTGTCCACGCCGCGCCGAGCCATCACCTCTACCGGCATACAGCCCTCAAAGACGCCGCTGTCCTCAAATCCGTGCAACTCGGCCTCCTTCGCCGCGCAGAGGGCAGCCCAGAACGCCTCGTACTCCTCCCGGTTCATCGGGCAGTTGATGTAGTCCGCGCTCCCTTTGCCATAGCGGGATCCAAACCAGGCGCGGTCCAGGTCTACGCTCTCAAAACTCACCAGCGGGGCGACCGCATCAAAAAAGTGCAGCCCCTCCTGCCCGGGAAAGCGGCGGCGGATCTCCTCGGCCAGGGCATCGCTCGTGAGCGGGCCGGAGGCAATGAGCACCTCACCCTCTCCGGGAATTGCGGTGCACTCCCCCTCCACCACCGTAATCTTGGGGTGATTGCGGACCGCCTCCGTCACCGCGCGGGAAAAGCCGTGGCGGTCCACCGCCAGCGCGCCTCCGGCCGGCACCCGGTGCGCGTCCGCGCAGCGCAGGATGATCGAGCCGATGCGGCGCATCTCCTCCTTGAGCAGCCCGACGGCGTTCTCCACCGCGTCGGCGCGCAGGGAGTTGGAGCAGACCAGCTCGGCAAAGTCATCGCTCTGGTGGGCAGGCGTCCGCTTGGCGGGCTTCATCTCCCACAGGGAGACGGACACCCCCCGCTCGGCCAGCTGCCACGCCGCCTCGCACCCGGCAAGGCCAGCGCCGATCACTGTCACCTGCTCCATGTCCGTCCCCTCCTGTCTCACGATGCGCTCTCCGGCGTCTCCCCGCCGGCGGCCTTGCTTGCCGCCGTCTTCTTTGCCGCAGGCTTCTTCGCAGCGGTTTTCTTCGCCGCAGGCTTTTTCGTCGCGGCTGTCTTTTTTGCGGCGGGCTTCTTCTCCGCGCTTTCGGCCGTCGCATCCTGCTTGGCCTCCCCCTCCTGGCCCTCTGCCGCAGACGCCGCTTTCCGCTTCGGGTAGCCGCGCTGGTCTTCCGGCAGGAAGTTGGGGCACTTCTCATTGATGCAAAACGGCTTGCGCGCGCCGCGCCCGGAGCGCTTGAACATCGTCTGCCCGCAGACAGGGCAGTTTTCCGCCACCGGCACGTCCCAGGTCATAAAGTCACACGGCTCACCGCTGACCACGCGGTTGCGCTCGCAGCCGTAATAGGTGTAGCCGTTGCGGCTGGTCTTTTTCAGGATGCGGCTGCCGCACTTGGGGCACTTGCCCGGCATCTCAATCACCAGCGGTTTGGTGAAGGTGCATTCCGGATAGCCCGGGCAGGCGAGAAAACGGCCAAACCGGCCGGACTTGATCACCATCTTGCGGCCGCAGACGTCGCACACCTCGTCCGACTCCTCGTCGGGCACCTTGATGCGCTCCCCGTCCAGGTCCTTTTCCGCCTGCTGCAGCTCAGCGTCAAACCGGGAATAGAACCGGGCAAGCACATCCTTCCAGTATTCCTGCCCCTCCCCTACCTTATCCAGGTCTTCCTCCATCCGGGCGGTGAAGGCGGGGTCTACAATGTCGTTGAATTTATCCATCATCAGGCCGTTGACCACCTCGCCCAATGGCGTAGGGCGGATGGTCTTGCCCTCTTTGACCACATACTGCCGGTCCAGGATGGTAGAGACGGTGGGCGCGTAAGTGGAAGGCCGGCCGATCCCCTTCTCCTCGAGCAGCTTGATAAGCGCCGCCTCGGTAAAGCGGGGAGGCGGCTGGGTAAAATGCTGCCCCGGGTCCGTCTCCGTCAGGCGGACCTCCTCCTGCTCCTGCAGGTCTGGCAGAGGGGAGCCCATCGCCTCCTCCCCCTCGTCCCTGCCCTCGACATAGACGGCAGTGAATCCGGAAAACTTGAGGGCAGAGTGGGTGGCGCGGAAGAGGTGCGTGCCCGACAGGACGTCGATAGACACGCTGTCAAAAGTGGCGTTGGCCATCTGACAGGCGAGAAAACGGCTCCAGATCAGCCGGTAAAGCCGCAGCTGCTCCGAGGTCAGGCTGCCGCGCACCGCCTCCGGCGTCAGGGCGACATTGGTCGGGCGTATGGCCTCGTGCGCGTCCTGCGCACCGGCCCGCGTCCTATACACGCGCGGCGCAGCCGGGAGATAGTTCGCGCCGTAGCGCGCAGAGATGAACTGCCGCGCGGAAGCCACCGCCTCCTCTGACAGGCGCAACGAGTCCGTTCTCATATAGGTGATCAGGCCGACGGTGCCCTCCCCCTCGATGTCCACGCCCTCATAGAGCTGCTGGGCGACCGCCATGGTGCGCCGCGGGGTCATGTTCAGCTTGCGGCTGGCCTCCTGCTGGAGGGTAGAGGTGGTGAAAGGGGGCGCGGGCTGGCGCTGCTTCTCCTTCCGGGTGACAGAGGAGACGATAAACGGCGTCCGGCGGATATCCTCCAGAATGGCGTTGACCTCCTCCTCGCTGCCGAGCTCCCGTTTTTTCTTCCCCTCTCCGTGATAGTGGGCGCGGAACTTGCCGGTGCGCGGGGCGATCCGATCCAGCGTCACGTCCAGCGACCAGTACTCCTGCGGCACAAAGGCGCGGATCTCGTTCTCGCGGTCCACCACCAGGCGGGTGGCCACCGACTGCACGCGCCCGGCGGAGAGGCCCCGGCGAATCTTCCGCCAGAGCAGCGGGGAGAGCTGATAGCCCACGATGCGGTCGAGAATCCGTCGCGCCTGCTGGGCGTCCACCAGGTCCTGGTCGATGCCGCGCGGGTGGGCGATGGCGTCATTCACGACGCCCTTGGTGATCTCATTAAAGGTGACGCGGTAGGTCTTGTCGTCCGGGATGCCGAGCAGCTCCTTCAGGTGCCAGGAGATGGCCTCGCCCTCGCGGTCGGGGTCGGTGGCCAGATAGACCTTGCCGCTCTTGCCAGCGGCCTTTTTCAGGTCCGCGATGGTGTCCTCCTTGCCCTTGATCGGCTGGTAGTCGGGGACAAACCCGGCGGGGATATCCACCCCCAGCTTGCTCTTAGGCAGGTCGCGGATGTGGCCCATCGAGGCCTTCACCTGATAGCCCGGGCCGAGATATTTGCCGATCGTCTTGGCTTTGGCAGGGGATTCCACAATTACCAAATCGGTCTTTGCCATGTCGAACTTATGCCTCCGATAAACAGTGAAGCGGCTGATTCGCTCACGCCAGCGCCTCCGGAATCAGCTCAAAGCGGCCGCCGGAGCACTCCCGCACCGTCCCGTTCACCGCCAGCAGGGTCAGCACGGCGGAGACGGTTGCGGCTCCCAGCCCGGTCGCCGCGATCAGGCTCTCCGTCGTGGCCGGGCCGGACACCAGCGCCCGGAGCAGGGTGCGCTCCTCCTCCGTCAGGTGGGCGGAAGCGTCCAGTAATTCAATATAGCGGCTGCCCGCGGCGCTGTCAACCCTTTTTTCCGTATCCAGCGTCTCCGCTGCCGGCTCCGGGACAGATTCCGGAGCCGGCGCGGGAGGAGGCGTCCGCTCGGCCGAACGGGCCGGAATAGTGACCACCCTCCAGCCGGAAGGCGCCTGTCCCGCCCCGCCGGGCAGCAGGTAGGCGTAGTCAGCCAGCAGGTCCCGTCCGGAGAGGACAGGGATCGCCAGCCGGCGGCCGAGCAGGTCGTTCGTGCCGGAGGACGCATCCGCGCCCAGATTGGCGGGGACGGTGTAGACCTCTTTCCCCTGTTCGGCGGCGATGGCCGCCACCATCAGCGTGCCGCTGCGCCGGCGCGCCTCCACGCAGAATACGCCGCAGGCCAGGCCGCAGAGGATGACGTTGCGCCGCCGGAAGCGCGCACCGAGGTGCTTTGTCCCCGGCGGCGCCTCGCTGAGCACGCAGCCGGCTGCGGCCGCGTCCTCCAGCAGAGCGCGGCTTCGCTCATTGTCGTAATAGGGCACATCCACCCCGCCTGCCGTCACCAGGCAGAGCGGCCCGCCCGCGCGCAGGGCCCCGGAGGCGGCGCTCGCGTCGCAGCCGTCCACCACGCCGGTGGCGACAATCCCGCCGGAACGCGTGACCTCCCCGGCAAAGTCGAAGGCCACCTTCGCCCCGTAGGGCGTGCAGCGGCGCGTGCCGGCAAAGGCGATCACCGCTCGCTCGTCAAAGCGCAGCATACGTCCGCGCAGATAGAGCACCAACGGCGGCGTCTCGATATTGCGCAGCCGTTCGGGATAGTCGGTGTCGGCATAGGTGATCGGGCGGATGGACTGCCGGTCGCAGCGTGCGAGGATGCGCTCCGCCTCGCCGGTGGACTTGTCGCGCAGCAGCCGCCGCTGCGCCGGTTCCAGCCCCTCCACCAGTTCATACTCCTCCGGGTCGGAGAAGTAGGCCCGCTCCGGGCTGCCGAAATGGCGGTAGACTCGCCAGGCGGCGGCGCTGTCCAGCCGCTCGGTGAGCCATAGCCAGTATGTGATGCCGGTGAGCATCCTTCCTCCCCCTCTCTATACAAAGTCCTCCGCCGCACGGCCGAGCTCCCAGAGCACCACGGCGGCGGCCACGCCGACGTTGAGCGACTCGCAGCGCGGCCGCATCGGAATCCGCCAGGTCTGGCGGCAGAGGGCGAGCACCTCGTCTGACAGACCGCGTCCCTCGCTGCCGAGGGCAACCACCGCCGCGCCGCCGGCAAAGGTGCGCACGTCCACGGTGTCCTCCCGCAGCGCCGTGCCGTAGAGCGGCAGGTCGGAGCGCGCCAGCAATGCGCCCAGCGCCGCCGTCTCCGCCTCCCAGACCGGCAGACGGAAAACCGCCCCCATCGAGGCGCGCACCGTCTTCCAGTGCCAGGGGTCGGCACACCCGCCGGTCAGCAGCAGGCCGTCGGCTCCAAACGCGTCCGCCGTGCGCCAGATCGTCCCGACGTTGCCCGGGTCCTGCACGCCGTCAAGGAGCAGGTAGCGCCGCCCCTCCAGCCGTTCGGGCAGCGGGGCCTCCGGCCGGCGGACCAGGAAGAGCAGCCCCTGCGGCGTCTTGACCGGGGAGATGGACTCCATCAGCGCCGGCGGCACCTGCACCGCACGCACCCCCTCCGGGATGTGCGCCGGGCGGCGCTCCTCGGTAAAGAGGACGGTGTCCACCGCAGCGCCCCAGCGCAGCGCCTCCTCCCAAAGCTTGACCCCCTCGCACAGTACCAGGCCGCTCTGGCGCCGGAAGGCCCGGTCGCGCTCCAGGCGGCGAATGCGGGCGATGAGCGGGTTGGCGCGGCTGGTGATCATCTCCACGGAAATTCCTCCCCCTGACAGCAATTGTCCGGGAAGCCTCTGCGCTTCCCGGACAAGGCCGCATCATTGCTGATACGGCTATGTGGATTGTTCCTCTTCCTCGTCCTCCTCGACCAGGCGCATGCCGGCCGTGTCGGTCACCGGCAGGGAGAAGACGATGCTCTTTGCCTCGCTCTCCAGGCCAGCCTGATCCATAATCGCACGCATGATCTTCTGCTTGTCGCGGACTTTGACAACGATGAAGATCATCTCCTTCTCCGCCGCCAGCGAGACGCCCAAAAACCGCTCGGCGCGCTCCATGCCGGTGCCCTTGGCGTGGATCACGGTACCGCCGGCCGCACCCACCGCGCGCGCTGCGTCCATGATCTGCTCCGTATAGCCTTGGTTGGCGATCACCACCAGCAGCTCGTACTTGGTGCCCTTCAAAGTGCTCTCCTCCCCTTTCATGAAGTTCTGGTGCTCCGTCAGGAAACGGAGCTGGCGTTTGCCGCCGATGCTGCTCACCGGAATCAAAAAGGCAACCCCGGTCCCCGGCACGTCAATCTTCATCTTCCGCTGCAGCCCACTCCGGACCACTTTCCAAGCTACATCGGTCACGGACGAGAAAAGCACTGTCTTTTCCGTTGCCTCCAGGCCGAAATAGTCCAGCACCTCGGAGACCGCCGTGCCGCGCCCGGCGGTGTTGAGATTTACCGTCACGCCGCACTGCTGGTAAAAGGAGACAAACCGCTTGGTCTGCTTCCGGTCAATGATCGTGGTCATCAAATACAGTTCGCCCACAGGCAATCACCCCTCTCACAGATCGACAATGGCGTTCTCGTCCAGATCGCGCAGCGCCTCCTCCAGCGCGGCCGGGCGCCTGCCGGCCAGGCGCGCAGAGATCTGGCTGGTCAGCCCCATGACCTGGATGGTGATCAGCGGGGTCATGGCCACCATGGCCACCACGCCGAAGGCGTC
>CAYWUA010000036.1:13883-15455 GCA_964461385.1 uncultured Oscillospiraceae bacterium | reverse complement strand
GCCCGCCGGAGTATTCACAGAAAAGTTTCATCTTCCCCGCGGCCGGACACAGGCCGCCGCCCGGCGGTTTTCCCCCCGCGCAGAAGGAGAATTTTTTGTGAAATTGTGGGAATAGCACTTGTAAAATCTTTAACGATGGATTACAATAAAACACGGCAAATTCATTTAATACCCTATCTCAGGAGGTAACTACAAATGGCAGTAAAAGTTGCAATCAATGGTTTTGGCCGCATCGGCCGTCTGGCGTTCCGTCAGATGTTTGGCGCCGAGGGTTATGAGGTTGTCGCGATCAATGACCTGACCTCCCCCAAGATGTTGGCCCACCTGCTCAAGTATGATTCTACGCAGGGCACCTACGCTCTGGCTTCCACCGTTGAGGCGGGCGAGGACTATATCATGGTCGACGGCAAGAAGATCACCATTTATGCCAAGGCCAACGCCGCCGAGCTGCCCTGGGGCGAGCTGGACGTGGACGTGGTTCTGGAGTGCACTGGTTTCTACACTTCCAAGGCCAAGGCTCAGGCGCACATCGACGCTGGCGCGAAGAAGGTCGTCATCTCCGCTCCCGCCGGCAACGATCTGCCCACCATCGTCTACAACGTCAACCACAAGAACCTGACCAAGGACGACAAGATCATCTCCGCTGCTTCCTGCACCACCAACTGCCTGGCCCCGATGGCGAAGGCTCTGAATGACGGCTGGGCCATCAAGTCCGGCATTATGTGCACCATTCACGCCTACACCGGCGATCAGATGACCCTGGACGGCCCGCAGCGCAAGGGCGACCTGCGCCGTTCCCGCGCCGCTGCCTGCAACATCGTGCCCAACAGCACCGGCGCCGCCAAGGCGATCGGCCTGGTCATCCCCGAGCTGAACGGCAAGCTGATCGGCGCCGCCCAGCGCGTGCCCACCCCGACCGGCTCCACCACCATCCTGACCGCCATCGTTGAGGGCGCCCCCACCAAGGAGGAGATCAACGCCCAGATGAAGTCCGAGGCCACCGAGTCCTTCGGCTACAACACCGATGAGATCGTCTCCTCCGACATCATTGGCATGCGTTACGGCAGCCTGTTCGACGCTACCCAGACCATGGTCATCAATCTGGACAACGGCACCTCCGAGGTCCAGGTCGTCTCCTGGTACGACAACGAGAACTCCTACACCTCTCAGATGGTCCGTACCATCAAGTACTTCGCTGAGCTGGGCTAAGACCTCCGACGTTTTCAAGTACTTGATATAGGAGATTTTCCCTCCGGGAAAATTCTGATCCCAGTCGAAAACTGGAGCGTGCCACCGGCACGCTCCTTTTCGTTTTCGATCATCAAGTACTTCGCCGAGCTGGGCTAAGACCTCCAACGTTTTTAAGTACTTGATATAGGAGATTTTCCCTCCGGGAAAATTCTGATCCCAGTCGAAAACTGGAGCGTGCCACTGGCACGCTCCTTTTCGTTTTCGATCATCAAGTACTTCGCCGAGCTGGGCTAATTCCCTCTCATTCCTGAGTACTTGATATTGGTGATTTTCCCTCCGGGAAAATTCTGATCCCAGTCGAAAACTGGAGCGTGCCACTGG
>CAYWUA010000036.1:0-13783 GCA_964461385.1 uncultured Oscillospiraceae bacterium | reverse complement strand
GATTTTCCCTCCGGGAAAATTCTGATCCCAGTCGAAAACTGGAGCGTGCCACTGGCACGCTCCTTTTCGTTTTCGATCATCAAGTACTTCGCCGAGCTGGGCTAATCGCTCCGCGGCAAAGTGCGGGTAGGATTCCCACAGACAAACAACGGGACACGCATCTGCGTGTCCCGTTTTCTTCTCTCACCCTGTAGAGGCGCACCGTGTGCGCCCGCGACGGCGGCGCGTTTCCCAAGCGGGAGCGGCCTTTGCCACCTCATCCGCCCCTGCGGGGCACCTTCGCCTCAGGGGGAAGGCATGGGCCCGAAATCCTTCCCCCTCTGGGGGAAGGTGGCGCGGCGACAGCCACGACGGATGAGGGGTATCCCTCCCCCACCCCACGCAAAACGCGCCGTCTGAGATGACTCAGGCGGCGCGTTCGTGCTATGGCACAACTGTTTTATCGGTTATAGGCCACCACGATGCGGCGGTTCGGCTCGGTGCCGGTGGAGTAGGTGGAGATATTGGGGTGATACTCCTGCAGCTCCGCATGGATCACATGGCGCTCGTAAGCGTTCATCGGCTCGAGCATCATGTTCCGGCGGTATTTCACCGCCTTATCCGCCGTCTTGCGGGCCAGGCGGCGGAGGGACTCCTCCCGTTTGGCGCGGTAGTGCTCGCAGTCCACGTGGATGCGCACGCGGCGGCTCTGGCCGTGGTTGACCGCGTAGTTGGTGAGCTGCTGAATCGCGTCCAGCGTCTCACCGCGGCGGCCGATCAGCGCGCCGAGGTTCTCCCCCACCAACTCGATCTCATAGACGCCCTGCTCACTCAGCCGGATCTCCGGAGCCGCCTGGACCTCCAAGTGCTCCATCAGGCCGGTCAAAAAAGCCGTGATTGCCTCGGTGCGGTCGCCCACCGGCGGTTCCGCCGGAGCGGCGGCAGCGGTCTGCCGCTTCGCCTCAGGCGCACGCTCCGCTTTGGGCTGCTCCTCGTGCGGGGTGCGGCGGGCGCGGGAACGGCGGGGCTTTTTCGGTGCAGCGGGGATCTCTCTTTCGGGCTTTTCTGCGGATTGCGGCTTCCCCGGCTCCTCCTGCGCGGCGGAGACCGGCTTCGGCTGCTGCTTCCTCTCAGGCGCCGCCTGGGGCTTCTCCCCGGCTTTTTTCTCCATCACGGGTGTGGGAGCCGGGTCGGGCACCTCGTAGCTCACACGCACTTTAGCGGGCGCGCTGCCGATGCCCAGAAAACCGGTCTTAGCCCGGGCGAGCACCTCAACAGACACGTCGTCGCGCTTCAGGCCGAGCTGTGCCAGAGCGGCGGCAATCGCCAGCTCCTCCGTCTTACCGGTAGTCTCCAGATATTTTGTCATGACCTGTCAGTTTTCCCCTTCCTCAGTGATCTCTCCATCCGGGGACTGCTGCTGTCCCTCAGACAGCGTCTCGACGGCCTGGACCGTCTGGTCAGTCTCCTCCTTTTCCGTCTCCTCGGCGGGACGGCGGCCGCGCTTCTTCGCCAGGGCGAGCTCCAGCGCTTCTTCGTCCAGCACGTCCTGCGGGTCGCGGTACGGCGTGATGGGATAGCGGTCCGGATCATAGGACCGTCCGCGGGCATAGCGGCGGACGCCCACCTGCCCGGCGCCGCTGTCTCGCTTCTTCTGCGCCTTCTGGGCCTGCTTGAGCGCTCTCTTGCCGCCCTTCTTGCGCATCTCTTCCTCTTCCTTGGCCCGGCGGGCGGCGATCTCCGCCTTATGGGCCTTCTCCTCGGCGCGGCGGGCCTCGATGCGGGCCTGGCGCTCCGCCGCCTCAGCGGCAAACTTCTTGTTCAGGAACTTGGAGAAGATCAGGTTCTCCAGCGCGCCGAAGATGGCGGTACAGGCCATATAGATGCACATGCCGGCCGGCATGGAGTAGCCGAACCAGAGGTACATCAGCGGCATCAGGTACATCAGCGTCTTGGTGGAGCCGGCGGCGGGATTGTCGGCGCCGCTGCCCTCCGAGGTCTTGACCTGATTGCTCTTCATCGAGTACATCGAGTACAGGAAGTTGAGCACCGCCACCCCGATCGGGATCAGAAACAGGCCGATATGAGCCCAATTCACTGTATCCCAGGTCCAGAACTGCCAGTCCGGGATCTCGCCGAGGTTGATGCCGAAGAAGTTAAAGCTGATCACCTGCAGCTTGTCCGCGGCGCTGCCGAGGGCGTCGGCCACCGCGTTATAGAGCGTCTGGTCCTGCCCGATCCAGTTGAGCATGACCATCTCCTGATAGGCCTGCTGGCTCTGGGCCACGGTATAGCCCAGATTGGAGAGCGTCTCGGTGACGGTGGTAATCTCGTCCTGCGTCAGGCAGAGCATGTGCAGCATGGGCTGGCGGATGACGGCGTACAGACCCATCAGGATGGGCAGCGGCAGCAGGGACCACAGGCAGCCGCCCATGGGGTTGACGTGCTCCTGCTCGTAGAGCTTGGCCACCTCCTGCTGGTAGCGCTGCTGGTCCTTGCCATACTGTTTCTGCAGGCGTTGCATCTCCTCATTCATGGAGGTCATCTGCATCATGCCCTTCTTGCTCTTATAGGACAGCGGGAAGAGCACCAGACGGATCAGCAGGGTAAAAATTGCCAGGGACAGGGCGTAGTCGCCGCAGAAGTTATAGATCCACAGCAGAATACGGCCGAATACTTGTAAAATAGCGGTAAACAATGTGTTGCCTCCTCAGGCTTTTATCTCCGCCAAATGCAAGCATTTGCCGGAGTCTTGCTGTCCTCCTTCGCGTACCCGCAGGGCATTTCCGCGCTGCCTTTGGCAGCTTGGTCACATTCGCTGCGCTCATACACTCGGAGGACAATCAGTATTTTTGGCCCGGTCAAGGTGAACCGCCCTGCAAGGGCGAGAGAGGGCCCCCTGGGGGGCGCATGTCCGTGCCAAAAATGAATTTCACTTTATTTGGCCCTTTGGGCCAAACTCGGTGAGACCTCCCTGATATGCTTGGCTTGGGGTGGCACCGGCGGAAGCGTCAGGGCACGGGGTCGTACTCGACGGTCTTCTGCCGGTGAAAGGGATGGCACTTGGAAAGCCGCTTGGCCGCCAGCAGGCTGCCGCGGGCCGGGCCGTACTTCTCCACCGCCTGGCGCGCGTACTCCGAGCAGGTGGGTACAAACCGGCAGGACGGCGGGGTCAGCGGCGAGATCGCCCGCTGGTAAAAGCGGATAAGCGCCAGCAGCGCCCGCTTGAGCGCCCCGCTCACCGCTCTTCCCCCTCCTGCGCGCGCCAGAGGCCGAGCTTTTTCACCAGGCGGCAGAAATCGCGGTCCAGGCGCCGGTAAGACACCTGGGTCGCCAGGCCCCGCGCGACCACGACGAGGTCCACCCCATCGCACAGGTCGCCCTGGTGCAGGCGGAAGATCTCACGGATGCGGCGGCGGACCCGGTTGCGCACGACGGCGTGGCCCAGCTTGGTGCTCGCCGTGATGCCCAGGCGGCGCACGCCCAGGCGGTTGGGGCGCGTATAGCACACCAGCGTCGCCGAAGCGGCGGATTTGCCCCGGCTGTAGAGCCGGCGAAACTCGCGGTTATTTTTGATAGAGATCCAACAGCGTTTCACAGATCATCCCTCATGCCTCTGCGCCGGGCATCTCCCCGGCAGCGGACAGCGCGGGCAGCGCATCGCGTCCCGGATACACAGCAAGGGGTGGATGACCGCTTTCCGGCCAGACGGCCCCGGATCATTCCACCCCTGACATGCCAGTGCGCCGCCCCGTTTGACTCCGGAGACCGGCGGCCTGGCCGCTATCCTCATGGCGTTTAACTCTCCCAGCTCTGTCCTTTTTCCGTTCCTCAGTGGGTCAAACGGATACGGCCCTTGGCGCGGCGGCGGGCGAGAACCTTCCGGCCGTTGGCCGTCGCCATTCTCTTGCGGAACCCATGGACCTTGGAGCGATGAAGCTTCTTGGGCTGATAGGTACGTTTGGTAGCCATTTTCTTACACCTCCGACTTACATATTGCTCGACAAGCCGGCGCGCAAACGCCGGCCGCAGCGAACGAAAAACAGGGCATGACAGGGCAAAATGCCCATAAATGCAACAGATATTATAAACCATCCAATTTCACACTGTCAATAGTCAATTTCGCGCTGTCAACAGTATTTTTCCCGCCTTTTTCTGACCAAACCGTCCCCGCGCGGAGAAAGCAGCCCCTCCGCCCGCACCGCCGCGCCGGAGCGGCAGAGCGCATCCTTTTGCACCATATAGGCCAATTCCGTCAAATTTTGTTCTGATTTGTGCTTCTTTCTCCTTTCCTCGCCTTGCTGAAAGCACCGGAATGTGTTATAATGGCAGAAGTCGAGCAGGCGGCGTCCGGCGGTGAAAAAACGTTTTCAGCAGCACGTTTTTTCCGCGTCCCGCCCGCCAAAAAGAGAGTCAGAGAATGGACGACGGGGAGGTCTTTACCATAGAAATGAATTCCGCTGCCGACATCTGGGCCAGCGCGGTCGCCCTGCTGGAAAAGGAGCTGACGCCCACCGCGGTCAGCACCTGGTTTTACGACGCTGAGGCGATGGAGCTGCGGGAGAGCCAGCTGGTCCTCTGCGTGCCCACTGAGTTTAAAAAGAATATCATCCTCTCGCGCTATCTGCCCCACCTGAAAAAGGTCCTCTACGACCTGTTTGCCGCCGACATGGACGTGGTCATCTTCACCAAGGAGGAGGCGGACCGGTACCGGGCGCAGGGGCCGCGCAACGAGAATGTGCTCATCGGCAACGAGGAATTCACCTTTGAGCACTTTATCGTCGGCTCCTCCAATCAATTTGCCTATAACGCCGCGCTCAACGTGGCCAACAACCCCGGCCGGAGCTACAACCCGCTGTTCATCTACGGCGAGTCCGGCCTGGGCAAAACCCACCTGCTCTACGCGATCTATCACACCATCCGCAAGAGCCATCCCGACTTCAACATCATCTTCATCAAGGGCGACGAGTTCACCAACGAGCTGCAGGAGGCCATCCGCCTCAAGAGCACCGACGCCTTTCGCCAGAAGTACCGGGACAAGGACCTGCTGCTGGTGGACGATATCCAGTTCATCGCCGGCAAGGAGTCCACGCAGGAGGAGTTCTTCAACACCTTCAATAACCTCTATGAATCCGGCCACCAGATCGTGCTCACCTCCGACCGGCCGCCGTCTGACATGACGCGGCTGGAGAACCGGCTGCGCACCCGTTTTGAGTGGGGCCTGCTGGCGGATATCCAGCCGCCGGACTATGAGACGCGCTGCGCGATCATCAAAAACAAGGCCATCCTGCTTGGGCTGGAACTTCCCAACGACGTGTTGGAGTACATCGCGCAGAACATCACCTCCAACGTCCGCCAGCTGGAGGGAACGATCAAGCGCCTGCTGGCCTACCGCGACCTGATGGGACAGAAGGTGAACGACGAGAACGCCTCCCGCGCGATCCAGGCGCTCATCCGCGCGCGTGACGAGTACATCCCCTCCCCTGAGATCATCGTGGAGGAGACGGCGAAATACTACGAACTTGAGCCAAAGGCGGTGCTCGGCTCCTCCCGGATGAAGGATGTTGTGCTGGCGCGGCAGGTGTCAATCTACCTGATCCGATCCATCACCAACCTCTCCCTGCCCGAGATCGGCAAGGTTTTCGGCCAGCACCACACCACCGTCATGCACTCGCTGGACAAGGTGGAAAAAATGATGAAGGACGACCGGCACCTCACCGAGGTCATTCGCGACATCAAAAGCAATATTAACAGCCACAGTTATTAAAAACAGACAGGGATTTTTTCCACATTTTCCACAGAGTTTTTCCACCTGTGTACTGCCTTGCTGTGCATTTGCCGTGTCTCCCCTTTTTTCTTGTGTATTCCCGGTGGATTTTCCCACCGGGGGTGTGGACGCAAAAATCCAGCCGCTGCAAGGGTTTTCGCCCGTTTTTCACAATTTCGCGGCCCCTACTACTACTGCTATTTTCTAAAAAACCCTCTTCCCTGACAAGAACGGAGGCAATCCATGAAATTCTCCTGTGAAAAGGCGCTGCTGCAGAGCGCCATCGGCACAGCTTCCCGCACCGTCGCCGTCAAAAGCGCCATCCCCGCCCTAGAGGGCCTGCTTGTGGAGACGCGGGAAAACCAGATCCGCATCACTGGCTATGACCTGAAGACCGGCGTGCGCACCTTAATTCCTGCCAATGTAGAGGAACAGGGCGCCCTGGTATTCTCTGCCCGGCTGTTTGGCGAGATCATCCGCCGGATGCCGGATGACATCGTCTCTGTCTCCACAGAAAAGTACACCGTAAACCTCCGCTGCGGCATGAGTGAATTCCACATTCAGGCGATTGACCCGGGAGAATACCCAGACCTGCCATCTGTGGACTACCAGAACTCCATGGCAATCCGCCAGAGCCGGCTGCGCGACATGATCAACCGCACCTCCTTCGCCATCAGCCAGAACGAGGCGCGGCCCATCCACACCGGATCCCTGTTCGAGGTGGAGCAGAGCGGCCAGGAGGAGTGGCAGCTGACTATGGTCTCCGTGGACGGTTACCGTCTCGCCCTGCGCCGGGAGAAGCTGGAGCGCAAAAGCGGCGCGCCCAGCTTCCAGTTTGTTGTCCCCGGCGCGGCCCTGCGCGAGGTGGAGCGGCTGTGCGGAGACACGGACGAGCCGATTGAGGTCATCCAGGGAGAGCGGCACATCATGTTCAAGACGGCGGACGTCACCCTGGTCACCCGGCGGCTGGAGGGGGACTTTCTGAACTACCGGCAGGCAGTCCCCGCATCCAGCCCAATCCAGGTGGTGGCGGATACCCGGCGGCTGCTCAGCTCCGTCGAGCGCTGCTCACTGCTCATCAGCGAGCAGCAGAAGAGTCCGCTGCGCTGCACCTTTGCCGACTCTCTCGTGCAGATCCGCACCTCCACCGCCCTGGGCAGCGCCTATGACGAGTGCCCGGTGGAGGGGGACGGCGGCGGCCTGGAAATCGGCTTTAACAACCGCTATCTGCTCGACGCGCTCAAGGCGGTCCCGACGGCGACGGTGCGGCTCCATCTCAACACGCCGGTCTCCCCCTGCGTGATCTCCCGCGGCGAGGAGACGGACGAGGATTCGTTCACTTATATGGTCCTGCCCGTCCGGCTGCGGGCCAGCGTCTGACCAGGAGTGGCAGTATGAGAGAGATTACGAGCAAGATCACGACCGAGTTCATCAGACTTGACAGCCTGCTGAAATATGAGGGCCTGGCGGAGACCGGCGGCGAGGCGAAGCTGCTCATCCAGGAGGGCCGCGTGCGGGTAAACGGCGCGATGTGCACCCAGCGGGGCAAAAAGCTCCGTCCGGGCGACCGGGTGGAGCTGGGGGATACCGCCGTGGTGATCGAATGACCGTCCGCCGTCTGAAGCTGGAGGGCTTTCGCAACTACCGGTCGGCGGAGGCGGAGTTCCACCCCGGCATCAATGTGATCGTCGGCGAGAACGCGCAGGGCAAGACCAACCTGCTCGAGGCGGTGGGCTACTTCTCCGGCTGCCGGAGCCACCGCACGCGCGCCGAGCGCGAGCTGATCCACTTTGACCGACAGGAGGCCGCGCTCGAGCTGGAGCTCACCTCCCGCGGGCGGGACTTTCGTCTGCAGGCGCGCCTGGCGCGCGGCGTGCGGCGGCAGCTCTGGTCCAACGGGGTCCGGCAGAAGAGCGCCGCCGGGCTGGACGGCATCTTAAACACTGTCCTGTTTTGCCCGGAGGACCTGTCGCTCATCAAGGCGGGGGCCGCCGAGCGGCGGCGCTTTCTGGATGAGGCGATCAGCCAGCTCCGCCCGCGCTATGCCGAGGCAATCGCGGAGTACCGCAAGCTTCAGGAGAGCAAGACCCGCATCCTGCGCGACTGGCAGGACCGGCCGGCCATGATGGACACGCTGGACACCTACAGCCTGCGCATGTGCCGCGTGGGCGCGCAGATCGTGCGCTACCGGGCGCGCTACCTCGCGCAGCTCGGGCGGTTCGCGCCCGGCATCCACCGGGAGTTCTCCGGCGGCCGGGAGGAGCTGGGCCTGCGCTACCAGACGGTCAAGACGGTGACCGACCCGTCCGCCCCGGTGGAGGAGGTCTTTTCCCAGCTGTTGGAGCATATGCGCGCCCACCGGCGGGCAGAATTGGAGAGCCGGTCCTGCCTGTCCGGCGTGCACAAGGACGATTTGATCGTGGAGATCAACGGCGTCTCCGCCCGCACCTACGGCAGCCAGGGCCAGACGCGCACCGCCGCCCTCTCCATCAAGCTGGCCGAGCGGGAGGTCAGCCGGGACGACCAGGGGGAGGCCCCCGTGCTGCTGCTCGACGACGTGCTCTCTGAGCTGGACGCGCGGCGGCAGGAATTTGTGTTAAACCGCATCGGCGGCGGGCAGGTGCTCATCACCTGCTGCGAGGAGGAGACGCCCGGACGCCTCCGGGCGGGAAAGGTGCTGCGCGTCCACGGCGGCGCGCTGGTCTGAACGGGAGGTGCGCGGTATGTATCTCTATCTCGGCGGCTCCACCGTCGTGGCCGGGCGGGACATCATCGGGATCTTTGACCTGGACATCACCAGCCAGAGCTACCGCACCCGGTACTATCTCAGCCGCGCCGAGCGCCAGGGGGAAGTGATCGCGGTGGGCGAGGATCTCCCCAAGAGCTTTGTGCTCTGCCAGGGCGCCCGGGGCGCGCACCAGCGGGTCTACCTCGCCCAGCCATCGAGCGCGACCCTCGCGCGGCGGCTGCGCGAGCACGACAGGGAACCGATCTTGACATCCCGGCGGAACGAGAGCCGATAATTCATATTGTTGTGTATTTGCTCACTGTGAAGAGGAGTTTTTATGGCAGAAGATTTATTGGAACACGGCACAGCCGTCACCGGCGAATATAACGCATCGGAGATTCAGGTACTGGAGGGGCTAGAGGCCGTGCGTAAGCGGCCCGGCATGTACATCGGCTCCACCTCGTCCTCCGGACTGCATCACCTGGTCTATGAGATTGTGGACAACTCCATCGACGAGGCCCTGGCCGGCCACTGCACCGAGATCGAGGTGGTCATCGACGCGGGGGACATCGTCACCGTCACTGACAACGGCCGCGGCATCCCGGTAGACGTCCAGGCCCAGACGGGCAAGCCCGCCCTCGAGGTGGTCTTTACCATCCTGCACGCCGGCGGCAAGTTCGGCGGCGGGGGCTATAAGGTCTCCGGCGGCCTGCACGGCGTGGGCGCGAGCGTGGTGAACGCTCTGTCCGAGTGGCTCGTTGTCCAGGTGCACAAGGACGGGAAGATCTACCAGATGCGCTTCGCGCGCGGCCACGTTGTGCAGGAGATGACGGTGGTGGGCGAGACCGACCGCACCGGCACCACCGTCACTTTCAAGCCCGACCCTGAGATGTTCGAGGAGACGGAGTACAGCTATGAGGTCCTGCACAAGCGGATGCGCGAGCAGGCGTTCCTCAACGGCGGCCTGAAGATCATTACGGAGGACCGCCGCCCCGGCCAGGAGCAGCGCGACGAGATGTGCTACGAGGGCGGTATCCGCTCCTTTGTCTCCTTCATCAACGAGAACAAGACGCCCATCCACCCCGAGGTGATCTATATCGCCGGGGAGCAGTCGGACGCGATGGCGGAGATCGCCATGCAGTATACCGACAGCTATAACGAGGTGATCGTCTCGTTTGCCAACAACATCCACACCCCGGAGGGCGGCATGCACGAGACCGGCTTCAAGGCCGCGCTCACCAACGTGCTCAACACCTACGGCCGGCAGAAAAAGCTCCTCAAGGACGACGAGAAGGTCTCGGGCGACGACTGCCGCGAGGGGCTGACCTGCGTCATCTCCGTCAAGCTGACCGAGGCGCAGTTTGAGGGGCAGACCAAGGCCAAGCTGGGCAACAGCGAGATCCGCACCCTGGTCAATAACCTGGTCTCGGAGAAGCTGGAGATCTTCCTGGAGGAAAACCCCGCCGTCGGCAGGGCTATCCTGGAGAAGGCCACCATGGCTGCCCGCGCCCGGGAGGCCGCCCGCCGCGCCCGCGAGAACGTGCGCCGGAAGAACGCGCTGGAGGGCTCCACCCTGCCCGGCAAGCTGCGCGACTGCAACGAGCGCGACCCGTCGCTCACCGAGCTGTATATTGTCGAGGGCGACTCGGCAGGCGGCTCTGCCACCCAGGGCCGGGACTCCCGGTTCCAGGCGATCCTCCCCCTCTGGGGCAAGATGCTCAATGTGGAGAAGGCGCGCGCGGACAAGGTCTACGGCAACGACAAGCTCACCCCCGTCATCACCGCCCTCGGCGCCGGCCTGGGGGACGACTTTGACGCGGAGAAACTGCGCTATCACAAGGTCATCATCATGGCGGACGCCGACGTGGACGGCAGCCATATCCGCACCCTGCTGCTCACCTTCTTCTTCCGTTTTATGCGCCCGCTCATCGAGCAGGGCTATGTCTACGCCGCCGTGCCGCCGCTCTACAAGCTCACGCGCGGCCGGCAGACCCGCGTGGCCTTCTCCGACGAGGAGCGCGACGCCATCTCCAGTGAGATGCGCGGCGGCAACCCCAACGTGAAGATCGACATCAGCCGCTTCAAGGGCCTGGGCGAGATGGACCCGCACGAGCTGTGGGAGACCACCATGGACCCCGAGCGGCGCACGCTCAAGCGGATCACCCTCTCCGACGCGGTGGCCGCCGACCAGACCTTCACCCTGCTCATGGGCGAGCGGGTGGAGCCGCGCCGGGCCTATATCGAGGCCAACGCGCGCAATGTCGCCAATCTGGACTACTGAGAAGGGGGAATGAGAGATGAAACGCGATTATACCCCCGATGAGATCCGCTATCCCGACCAGAAGATTGTCAATATCGACCTGGAGAGCGAGATGGAAAAGGCGTACATGGAGTACGCCATGTCCGTCATCGTGGACCGCGCCCTGCCGGACGTGCGCGACGGCCTCAAGCCGGTGCACCGGCGTATCCTCTACGCGATGTATGAGGACAACCTGACGCATGACAAGCCGTTTAAGAAGTCGGCCACCTGCGTCGGCGACGTGCTCGGCCGGTACCATCCCCACGGCGACAGCTCGGTCTACGACGCGCTGGTCCGCCTGGCGCAGGATTTCTCCATGCGCTACCCCCTCATCGAGGGGCACGGCAACTTCGGCTCCATCGACGGCGACCCCCCGGCCGCCTACCGTTACACCGAGGCGCGGCTGGACCGCATCTCCGCCGAGATGCTGCGCGACATCGACAAGGACACCGTCGAGTGGGTGCCCAACTTTGACGAGACACGCAAGGAGCCGCGCGTGCTGCCCAGCCGCTTCCCCAATCTGCTGGTGAACGGCTCGGCGGGCATCGCCGTCGGCATGACCACCAATATCCCCCCGCACAACCTCGGCGAGGTGATCGACGGGGTGATCGGCGTGCTCGACGACCCGGAGATCACCCTGGGCGAGCTGATGGAGAAGATTCCGGGGCCGGACTTCCCCACCCGCGGCATGATTATGGGCCGGGCGGGCATCCGCGCCGCCTACGCCACCGGCCGCAGCCATATCCGCGTGCGCGCCGTCACCGAGCTGGAGGAGTTCGGCCAGGGCCGGCTGCGCATCATCGTGACCGAGCTGCCCTACCAGGTGAATAAGACCCGCCTGATCGAGAACATCGCCGAGCAGGTGAAGGAGAAGCGCCTGGACGGCATCTCCGGCCTGCGCGACGAGTCCGGCCGCAACGGCATGCGCATCGTCATCGAGCTGAAGAAGGACGCCAACAGCCAGGTGGTGCTCAACCGCCTCTTCGCCCAGACCCAGCTGCAGACCACCTTCGCCATCGTCCTGCGCGCGCTGGTGCACAACCAGTCCCAGCCTAAGGTCCTCACCCTGCGGGAGATTCTGGATGAGTACATCGACTTCCAGATGGAGGTGCTCACCCGGCGGACCCGGTTCGACCTCAACCGCGCCCTCGCCCGGGCCCACCTGCTCGAGGGGCTGCTCATCGCGCAGGACAACATCGACGAGGTTATCCACATCATCCGCACCAGCTACGACAACGCCAAGCAGCGCCTGATGGAGCGCTTCGGCCTGGACGACGTGCAGGCCCAGGCCATCCTGGAGCTCCAGCTGCGCCGCCTGCAGGGGCTGGAGCGGGAGAAGCTGGAGGCGGAGTACCGCGAGCTGGAGGAACGCATCGCCTACTACCGCGCGCTGCTGGCCGACCGGGAGAAGATGCAGGGCGTCCTGAAGGACGAGCTGCTGGAGATCCGCGCGAAATACAGCGACGAGCGGCGCACGCAGATTGTGGATGTGGAGGACGAGCTGGACATCGAGGACCTGATCGAGGAGGAGACGTGCGTCTTCACCCTCTCCCACGCGGGCTACCTCAAGCGGACCCCCGTCTCCGCCTACCGCTCCCAGAAGCGCGGCGGCAAGGGGGTGAGCGCCCAGTCCCTGCGGGAGGAGGACTATACCGAGACCCTCTTCACCTGCTCCACACATGACTATATCCTCTTCTTCACCAACACCGGCAAGGTGCACCGGAAGAAGGGCTACCAGATTCCGGAGGCGAGCCGCTCCGCGCGCGGGAGCCACCTGTCCAATATCCTCCCGCTGGAGCCGGAGGAGAAGGTGCGCGCCATGCTCCACTGCCGCGCCTTTGCCGAGGACGAGTTCCTCGTCCTGGTGACCAAGAACGGCACCGTCAAGCGGATCACTTTGGCCTCCATCAACACCGCGCGCAAGGCGGGCATCCGCGCCATCACCCTGGAGGAGGGGGACGACCTGATCGCCGTGCGCCGCACAAAGGGCAGCGCCGAGGTCATCCTCGCCACGCGCGAGGGTATGGCCATCCGCTTTGCCGAGCAGGATATCCGCTGCATGGGCCGCGATGCGGTGGGCGTGCGCGGCATCCGCCTGCGGGAGGGGGACTTCGTCGTGGGCGCGGAGATTGTCGGCCACGGCGACGCCCTGCTCACCATTACGGAAAAGGGCTATGGCAAGCGCACGGACACCGGCGAATATCCCACCCAGGGCCGCGGCGGCTACGGCACGCGCAACTACAACATCACTTCCAAGACCGGTCCGGTCGTGGGCACCGCCATCGTGAACGACACGGATGACGTGCTCATCATCTCGGACGACGGGGTGATCATCCGCACCGCCGCTGCCGGCATCAGCTGCTACTCCCGCGTGACGCAGGGCGTGCGCGTGATGCAGGTCGCCGACGGGGTCAAGGTGATCAGCCTGGCCAAGACCCGCCTGGACGAGAACGGCGAGGAGACCGCGCCCGAGGTCGGGGAGGACGAGGACTGATGTCTGAGCGCAAGACGGTGACCCTCTATACCGACGGCGCCTGCTCCGGTAACCCCGGCCCGGGCGGCTGGGCGGCCATCCTCCTCTATGGGAGCTTTGAAAAGGAACTCTCCGGCGGGGAGGACCGGACGACGAACAACCGTATGGAGCTCACCGCCGTCATCCGCGGCCTGGAGGCGCTCAACCAGCCCTGTATCGTCGAGCTGTACTCCGACTCCAAGTACGTCATTGACGCGCTGGACAAGGGCTGGGCGCGCTCCTGGCAGCGCCGCGGCTGGGTGAAGGCGGACAAGAGCCCCGCCCTCAACCCCGATCTCTGGGAGCGCCTGCTCGCGCTGTGTGAGCGGCACGAGGTGCATCTGCACTGGGTCAAGGGCCACGCCTCCAACCCCTACAATAACCGCTGCGACGCGCTGGCGGTCGCTGAGTGGAAAAAACGAAAATAAGACGGAAAAGGACAGTCAGAGCGGCGTTTTGGCCGGTTTTGACTGTCCTTTTCTCTGTATGGAGGACGGG
>CAYWUA010000035.1:0-16191 GCA_964461385.1 uncultured Oscillospiraceae bacterium | reverse complement strand
AGAAAACCGGCGGTATCCGACGGAGCGCCGATCTCTACCGGCGGGATGTCCGCGATGGCCCCGCAGCGCCGGCAGCGGACATGGCCATGGGGGCGGATAGTGCCGTCATAGAGGGTATCGCTGCCAACCAAGTTCAGCCGCAGCACGCGCCCCTCATCCGCCATCTGCCCCAGCACACGGTACACGGTAGACCGGCTGATCGCGGGGTAATCCTGATGGACGGTCTCATATACCATAGCGGCGGTAGGGTGATTGGCCATACGGCACAGCGTTTGGTGTATGATCTCTTTTTGGAGTGTATTGCGGCTGTTCAGCATAATATCATCTCATTATTAAGACTTAATCCCTCTAACTACCGCAAGAGTAGCATAGAGCCAGTAATATTGTCAAGCCCTTTTTTATTTTTGGTTTGGTGACAAGTGCCTGGGTATGCTGGAGGCCGTGGGCGAAGTGTTCCCCGAGGCCAAATACCAGCGGTGTACCGTCCACTTTTACTGCAATATGAAGCTGAAAGAGGCTGCCAAGAAGGTGGAGGACGGCATGGAGGAGACGCTGACTTACTGCGATTTTCCCAGCGAGCACTGGACTCGCATCCGCACCAACAATTGTCTTGAGAGGCTGAGCCGGGAGATCCGCTCCCGCTATGCCCGTTCCTCTGGGATAGGCGCCCGGAGCGAGAACCATTGTACGGGGGTGGTACTCCTGTTTTCTAGTCCGAATGAATTTTGTCCTTGCCAGTAAGCGCTACGGACTTCACTTCCGAAAACCGGTTTTCTGCCCCGAAGCGGAGCGCCCCCTGCAGAGCCGTTCCAGAACCAGGACGGAAAAGCCGCTTCTCATTGATGTACTACTCCCACCCATTCCGCCGCGCCAGCTCCGCCATGGCAAGGCAGAACTGCTCCGACCGGCTCCATGTCATCTGTAAAGGGTCGCCCTCACGAATCCGCAGAGTCCTGCGGATTTCCTTGGGGATCACGACCCGTCCCAGATCATCGATTCGCCGGACAATCCCTGTCGCTTTCATCTGTCTCTACCTCCCAGTTGCGGTGTTATCTGTTACGACGGTTAGTATTTGCACGTTTTTCCCTTTTATGACCACGCGTTATGGAAATCATTCCCGCAGCCGTCAGACAGGCAGGAGTGTTGTTAAGCAGATCCTCTCCCGGCCGATCAGCGGGATGTCAGGATATTCAGAGACTCAAACAGCACTTTGAAGTGCGCCTTTCATGCACAAAAAACGGAATTCCTATTCCATTTTCGCCGTCTCTGCTATACTCGCTTTTTTGCAGGCGGGCCGCCGGACCCTTCCGCCCGTTCGATCGACGGGACCGGCCTCGCCTCAGTACGCTTTGCCCCTGCACTCTCTTTGGAACCAGGCACCTATCGCACAAGGGATAGACGGGGATAAGATCAGCCTGCAAAGTCTGGACGACGCCGGCGCCGTGCTCGTCTCCACCTCGCCTGCTCGGTCTACGGCACGCTGACCACCGATGCCGAAACCCTCTCCTGTTTGGTCACGCAGCACTCCATCCCGGTGTCCGTGACGCCGGCGGAGGAGGCGGCCTCCCCTCTATACCGTCAGCACCCAGGCCGTATGGGACACCGGTCTTCCGGCGGAGGCCCCGCCGCGAAATACGGTGCGGGCCGAGTGCCAGGCAGATAAAAAGTTATGGGGAGTGCTTTCCGGCGCTTCCCATAACTTTTTAGAGCGAATTTCGGGGAATTTCCCCTTCTTTTGCAGCAGCCCTCACGTACAAAACAGGCAGGCAGAAAACGTACGCCGTGCGTCAGCCTTCTTCCCGCAGCGGGAGCACCGCCTCCGGCGGGACGAACAGCCGTCCGGCGTTCCCCGCCTCTCGATCGTCCGGCAGGCTCTCCCACCAGACCGGCTCCGTTCCCGGTCCCGGCGGCAGCAGCTCCAGCCTGGTCTGAAAGGGGGTGGAGACGCGGGCGCCCGGTCGTCCGGCGAGGACGTTCTCCCCGGCGCTCTCCCCGGCCGGGCGGAACGCCGGGGCGCGCAGGCCGACGGCGGTGACGCGCGCGTCCACCGGCCAGGCGGTGCGCAGCGTCACATCCCAGCCGGGCAGATAGAGGCTCTGCCCCTGCGCCGGGCGGGCGGGCAGGATATTCCAGCAGCCGGTAAGCCGGGCGACGCGGATCTGTTCCGGATGGCGGAACACCGCCTCGGTCGGGCCGCAGGTGAGAAGCTTGCCCCCGTCCAGGACGGCCAGCGTGTCACAGAAGTGATAGAGCTCCTCCAGGCTGTGGGAGACCATCACCGCCAGCCCCGGATAGTCCGCCAGAAAGGCGCGCATCTGTCCCTGCAGCTCCTCGCGCAGGATGACGTCCATCGCGGAGAACGGCTCGTCGAGCAGGATGGCCTCCGGCCCGGCGGCCATCATCCGCGCCAGGGCGACCCGCTGCTGCTGCCCGCCGGAGAGCCGGCCGGGCAGCCGGTTCTCCAGTCCGGTGAGCCGAAACTGCTCCACCAGCCGGGCAACCCGCCGCTGCCGCTCCGCGCGGGGGCAGCGCAGGCCGGCGGCGAGATTCTGCGCCACCGTCATGGCGGGAAAGAGGGCATAGTTTTGAAAGAGGTATCCGACCCGGCGCTGTCGCGGGGGCAGGTCGACCTTGCCGGCGCTGTCGTAGAGCGTGCGGCCGTCCAGCTCGATGCGGCCCCGGTCCGGCGTCTGCACGCCGGCGAGCAGCTTGAGCGTCAAACTCTTGCCGCAGCCGGAGGGGCCGAGGATGCCCAGACGGCGGCTCCCGCTCGTCAGGGAGAGAGAGAGCCGGAAGGACCCCAGGCGCTTTTCCGCCTCTATTGTCAACGACATCCCCTCACCACCGTTCCACATGGCCCATGCCCCGGCCGGAGATCAGGTTCATCGCCAGAATGACGGCAAAGGCGATCACAAAGACCACGGCGACCCAGACGCCCGCCGTCAGATAGTCCCCATTCTGGATGACCATGGCGATTCTCTGGGAGATGGTGCCCGTCTTCCCGGCGATGTTGCCGGCGAGCATGGAGGTCGCCCCGTACTCCCCCATCGCGCGGGCAAAGGTGAGCACCGTGCCGGAGGCCACGCCCGGCCCGGCGGTGGGCACCACTACCCGCCAGAACAGCTCCGCCTCCCCCATCCCCAGCGTCCGGGCGGCGTAGACCAGGTTGACGTCCACCTGCTCGAGCGCCGCGCGGGCGTTGCGGTACATGAGCGGAAAGGCGATCACCGTCGCGGCGATCACGCAGCCCAGCCAGGTCTGCACCACGCGGATGCCGAGCTGTTCGTAGAGAAAGCTGCCGAAGGGGCGGCGCAGGGAGAAGATCAGCAGCAGAAAGAAGCCGGCCGCCGTCGGCGGCAGCACCATCGGCAGCGTCAGCAGCCCGTCAAGCACCGCCTTGACCCTCGGCCCGGCGGCAACCACCCGGCGCGCCGCCCACAGTCCCAGGAAAAAGCTCAGAAAGGTGGCGGCCAGCGCTGTCTGGAGCGTGATCCACAGCGGAGACCAGTCCAGCCCTTCGAGGTAATCGAGCACAGCGCCCATCTCAGCGATGATCGAGGAACTGATAGGCCGTGAAGACCTCCATCGCTTCATCCGTCTGGAGGAAGGCGAGGAAATCCGCCGCGGCCGCGCTCTCCAGCTCGTCCGCCTCGGGGTTGACCACCTGGGCCACGGGGTAGATGATCTCCCCGGACAGGTCGGTCGAGATATGTTCCAGAATCTCCACCCGGTCCATCTCGGAATAGGCGTCGGAGTAATAGACGGTGCCCACCTCATTGGAGCCCTCGGCAACCGCCTGCAGCACCTGGGAGACGTTGCCGCACTCGTTGATCTCCACGCCGCCGAGCGCGTCAGAGACCTCCTGGGTGGTGATGTCAGAGGCGGTCAGGGAGCTGTCCAGCAGGCCCATATTCTGCAAAACCGTGCGGGTATACTGGCCCACCGGGACCGAGCCGTCCGCCAGGGCGATGGAGGACGCCTCGGAGAGGTTGTCCATCCCGGTCACGGCGGTGCCGGAGCCCTGCCAGGTGATGAGCACGACCTCATTGCCCAGCAGGTCGGTCCGCGTGCCCTCCACCATCAGGCCGTCCTCCTCCAGCTGGTCCATCTGCCGGGTCGCCGCGGAGAAGAAGATGTCGCAAGCGTAGCCCTCCTGAATCTGGGTGAGCAGCGTGCCGGAGCTGTCGGCGTTGAGCGTGACGGTCACGTTGGGCTGGCGCTCGCGGTAGAGCTCTACCAGCTCCTGGAAGGCGTTGTCCAGCGAGGCGGCGATAAAGACCTGGATCTCGGTCGCCTCCAGGAGCTCGCCAGAGTTCTCCTCTGTCTCGGTATCTGCGGCCGCCTCATCCCCGGTATCCGCCGTGGACTCCTCCTGCGTCTCCGCCTCGCCGGAGCTGGCGGTCTCGCCGCCGCAGGCGGTGAGGGCCAGCAGCATCAGCAGCGCCAAAAATACACTCAGCAATCTCTTCATGGTAAAAAGCCTCCTTTGTCATTGCTGTCCCCTATTTTAGCATTTGACAAATTTCCTGTCCAATTATATGATAGAGGATAACTTATCGCTTCCATAATTTTTTTCTATAGAGAAGAGAGGACCCGCCATGACCCTTCGCCATCTGCGTATCTTCTGCGCCGTCTGCCAGCACGGCAGCATGTCCGCCGCCGCCCAGGCGCTGTTTATGACCCAGCCCTCCGTCAGCCAGGCAATCCGGGAGCTGGAGGCACACTGCGGCACGCCGCTGTTTGAGCGCCTGGGCAAGCGCCTGCCGCTCACGCCGGCCGGAGAGGCACTCTACCCGCGCGCCTGCGCGATGCTGGAGGAGTTTGACGACCTGGAGCGCGATCTGGCGCAGTCCGGCCAGCGCCAGCAGCTGCGCATCGGGGCGAATCTGACGGTGGGCAACGCCCTGCTGCACCGCTACCTGAACCGGCTGGAGGCCCTCTATCCGCACGCGGAGATTCAGGTCTACGTCTCCCGCTCGTCTGAGCTGATGGAGCGTCTGGAGCGAAACCAGCTGGACCTGGCCCTCACCGAGCAGCTGGGCGGCTGGCCGGACTATCTGCAGTACCCCTTCCATGAGGACCGGATTGTCGCCGTCGCCCACCCGGAGCACCCGATCTTCCAGTCCCTGCCCGCCACGGCCGAACAGCTGGCCGGGCAGCGGCTGCTCCTGCGCGAGCGCGGGGCCGGCGTGCGCGAGCAGTTTGAGCGCCTGATGGCACAGAACGGCTACGCCTGCCGCCCCTATTGGGAGTCCATCTCCAACACCGTGCTCATCCATGCGGCCGAGCGGCGGGAGGGCGTGGCGGTGCTGGCCTGGGAGCTGGTGCGCGAGGCGCTGGAGTCCTCTCCCGACCGGCTGCGGGAGGTGCCCGTGACCGGGCTGGACTTTCACCGCCAGCTCGTGTTCGTGCTGCACCGGAAAAAGTACCGCTCCGCCATGATCCAGGCGATGGCGGAGATTGTGCTGGACCGCCGGCTGTGACGGCGCCCGATTTCCCCCGCCGCTGTTGCGCGGCAGGGAGGAACTTGGTATAATGGGAAAAACATCCGCGGGGCGTTTTTCTCCCGTCGAAAGGAGCACCTGCATGGAACTCTCACCCCGGAACCGGCGGCTTCTGTCGCTGGCAGTGCCCGCCATCCTGCTGCTGGCGGCCCTCGTCCTGTACGGATTTGACTACACCGTGAACGACGACGTGGCCATGGTCACCATCCTCAACGGCAGCTATACCGGCACGCCGGACGCGCACGCCATCTTTCTCAAGTATCCCCTCTCCTGGGTCATCGCCGCGCTGTACACCCTGCTGCCGGCGGTGAGCTGGTACCGGGTGGTCCTGCTGAGCATCTATGTGCTGGCGACGGCCTTTCTGCTCTGTCAGCTGCTCTGCCGGTTTCCCCGGCATCCGGCGCTGGTATCCCTGCTGCTGGCCGGGTCGGTCGCGCTGCTGTGGCTGACACAGATGGTCCGGTTCACCTTCAGCACCTGCGGGGCCTTCGTCTCCGGGGCGGTTATCCTCTCCTACGCGCTCATCCCGCGGGAGGAGGATCTCCGGCCGGGCAAGCTGCTCCCGCTGCTCGGCTTGTTCTGGCTCTCCTACTGCATCCGGGACTACTTTGCCCTGGCAGGCCTGCTCTTTCTGGGCATCATCTGGCTGTGCAAGTATCACGACCGGCTGCTGCGGGAGCGGCGCTGCTGGCTGATCCCGCTGGCCGGGCTGCTGGGCCTGGGGCTATGCGTGGGCGTGAACACCCTGGCCTACTCCGACCCGGAGTGGCAGGACTTTCTTACCTATAATGAGGAGCGCTCCTATGTGCAGGATTACAGCGGCATCCCCTCCTACAGCGACAACCAGGAGCTCTACGACGCGCTGGGCCTGACCTCGGCCGAGCGGGACACCATTTCCCGCTACCGCTACCTGTTGACCAGCTCCTTCGGTCCGGAGAGTTTCCACGTCATCTACGAATACGTCCTCGTCCATGAGGAGGCGTCGGAGCCGCTGGCGCAGACCGTCCTGAGTACCTTCAAAGATACCGTCCGGCACTATCTGCTCTGCAGCAGCGAGACAGTGGGGCCGCTCCAGGTCGCGTCTATCGCTCTGCCTGTACTCCTGCTGGCAGCCGCCCTCTGGTTCTCGATCCGCGACCGGCGGCATTGGTGGGTCTTTCCGCTCCTGATTTTGTCTGGACTGGCGTGCATGTGGCTCTATATCTGCTATCAGGGGCGCTATCCGCCCCGGGTAGCCCTCTCGCTGCGTATCCTGACGGTAACAGCCAGCGCGGCCGGCCTGGCACTGCTGCTCATTCAGCGCCCGGCGCGTCTGCCCGGGCAGCTGCTTGCCCGCCGCGGAGCGTCCGTCGCGGCGGTGCTGGCGGCGCTGGCGCTGCTGGGCGCGGGCCTGGGGGTGACCTGGCTGCGCGCCGGGCGGGAGGCAGCCTATCAGCGCGCGTCCTTTTATGCCTACGCCGACGAGCACCCGGAAAACGTCTATCTGCGCGATACCCAGCTGACCATGTTCGGCTCGGAGGAACATCCCAGCCTGAACACCCTCAACACCGGCAGCTGGCTGCACTTCAGCCCGTTGTATGAACAGAAGCTGGAGCTCCTGGGCCTGGAGGAGGTCAACCGGGACACGCTGCTCGAGCCAAACGTCTATCTCATCACCGCCGCCGGGGAGAGCCGGCTGCGCACGGTCCTCGGCCTGGGCGAGGATATCCCGATTCAATATGAGATCACCGAACAGCTCGGCTCGGTCTACGTCTATAAAATCCAGTCCATCGGATGATACGGACGATCATACGGCCATCACGCAAATACCGCCCCGGAGGATCCCTCTCCGGGGCGGCGCCCTGTCCGATGATATTCTTTTGCCGCTGCCGGCAGGGCGATCAGCCGCCCATCTCCTCGGCCCGGATCACATGGGCCTTGAGGAGGTTGGTGTAGCCGCTGGTGCCCAGCGGCACGCCGGCGGTGATGATGATCGTATCCCCGTCGGAGACCAGGCGCTCTTTGTACGTCGTCTCGGCGCACAGGGAGAAGATGCGGTCGGTGGAGTTGACCTCGCCGGTCAGGCAGGGCACCACGCCCCACAGCAGATTCATCTGACGGCGGGTCTTCTCGCGCAGGGTGATGGCCACCACGCCGCAGGCCGGGCGGAAACGGGAGATCATGCGCGCTGTCTTGCCGCCGGCGGTGGCGGTGACAATCGCCTTGGCGTCCAGGTCCATCGCCGTCAGGCAGCAGGTGTGGGTGATCGCCTCGCTCACGCGGGACAGGCCGGCCAAATGGGACAGCTGGCCGGCGGTGGCGCGGAAGCGGCCCCAGTAGTTGACCGCCCGCTCGGCCTGGGTCACGATGGAGACCATCGTCTTGACCGCGTCGATGGGATATTTGCCGCTGGCGGTCTCGCCGGAGAGCATGACGCAGTCCGCCCCGTCAAAGACGGCGTTGGCCACGTCGGAGACCTCGGCGCGGGTCGGGCGGGGATTGCGGATCATAGAATCCAGCATCTGGGTGGCAATGACGACCAGCTTGCCCTTCTCAATGGCGACCTTGATCATGCGCTTCTGCTCCACCGGCACGCGGGGGGCGGGGATCTCCACGCCCAGGTCACCGCGGGCAACCATGACACCGTCGGCCACGTCGAGGATCTCCTCCAGGTTGTCCACGCCCTCCTGGTTCTCGATCTTGGCGATGATGCGCATCGCGTCGCCGCCGTACTTGTGCAGCACCTCGCGGATGGCGCGGATATCGTCCGCCTTGCGCACAAAGGAGGCCGCGACGTAGTCAAAGTCATTCTCCGCGCCGAACTTGAGGTCCTGCTCGTCCTTCTCCGTCAGCGCGGGCAAATGGATCACCACGCCGGGGATATTGATGCTCTTATTGTTTGACAGCGGGCCGCCGGTGACCACTTTGCAGTGAATGTCGGTGTCCGCAATGCTGGCAACCTCCAGGCCGATCAGCCCATCGTCAATCAGGATGGTCGTGCCGGGCTGGACCTCCTTGGGCAGGTCGGTATAGGTGACGGAGACGATCTCCTCCGTCCCCTCCACCTCCCGGGTGGTGAGGGTGAAGTCCGCCCCGCTCTTGAGTTCAACCCGTCCGTCACAGAAGGACTTGATCCGGATCTCGGGCCCCTTCGTGTCCAGAATGGTGGCCACCGGACGTCCGAGGCTGTCGCGTACGCTGCGGAGTTTGTTGAGCATGTCCAGGTGGCTGGCGTGGTCGCCGTGCGAAAAGTTAAAACGCGCGCCGTTCATCCCGGCCAGGATCAGCTCCCGCAACTTGTCTACGGTGCTGACCGCCGGGCCAAGCGTACAGATGATTTTCGTCTTTCTGATGTCCATCAACAATCTCCTCCTGCTCAGACAGATCATAGCCTCTTCTATTTTCCGGCCAAAACAGCCAACTATATTGTACCTGATTCTTCTGTGCTTTGCAATAGTCTCCCGTGAGGGACGCGTCCTGTTTCTCCTGTCGGGCGCCTGTTGGGAGAACAGACAGGGATTGGGATCAAATGGCGTCCAAGTTTATCCGGATTGCGGTTGCAATCGGGCCTTTGGCGGTGTAAAATCCTATTATGTCAGTTCATTCCAGCCCTAAACGCATAAAACGCTCAGAACGCACAGGAGGACTGTTTTCATGCACTTCACCTTTGCCCATTATCAGCGCAGCGCCGAGATGCTCCGGCAGCGCGCCGGCGGCTTTGTCCCGGAGATTCTGATGATTCTCGGCTCCGGCCTCGGCGCGCTGGCCGATGAACTGGAGCGGCCGGTCTGCGTGCCCTATGCCGAGATCCCATATTTCCGGCCATCCACCGCGCCGGGCCACGCCGGCCGGCTGGTCCTTGGCTATCTGGAGGGAAAGCCGGTGGCCGTCATGCAGGGGCGGATGCACTACTACGAGGGCTACAGCCTGGAGGAAATCGCCTACCCCGTGCGGGTCGCGCGTCTGCTGGGGGCAAAGACCATGATCGTCACCAACGCCGCCGGCTGCGTGAACCGCGATTGGGCGGCGGGCGATTTGATGCTCCTCGCCGACCACATCAAGCTCTTTCTCGACTCCCCCCTGCGGGGAGAGAACCTCGCCGAGTTCGGCCCGCGCTTTCCCGACGTGTCCACGCTGTACACCCCTGCCCTGCGCGCCCTGGCGCGCGCGGCGGCGGAGGAGCTGGGGCTCACGCTGCGCGAGGGGGTCTACTGCTTCTTCCCCGGCCCGCAGTATGAGACGCCGGCCGAGGTGCGCGCGGCGCGCATTCTGGGCGCCGACGCGGTCGGCATGTCCACCGTGCCCGAGGCGCTGGCCGCCCGGCACTGTGGGATGGACGTGCTCGGCCTTTCTCTGCTGACCAACATGGCCGCCGGCATCCTGGACCGGCCGCTGAGCGAGCAGGAGGTGCTCGAGGCCGCCGGGGCGGCCCGGGAGCGTTTCACCCGTCTGGTGCGGCGGTGCGTGGCCGGGCTCTGAGCAGGGCGGGTCTTTTTCCGCCGGTGGGCGGATATAATCACCAGTGAAATCACCCCGTTTCCCGCCCGGAGGGCGGAACGCGCGCGGTCCCGTACCCTGCGGGATCGGATGAGGAGCGTTTTTATGTCGAAAACCCAAAAGCAAAATACCTTTTTCGGAGGCGCGGCCATCCTGGCTGTCGGCATCGTGCTGGTGAAGATCATCAGCGCGGTGTACAAGATGCCGCTGGTCAACCTGCTTGACAGCGGCTATACCGACTTCAACACCGCCTTTAATATCTTCAACATCCTGCTGATGATCTCCACCGCCGGCGTGCCGGTGGCGATGAGCAAGATGATCTCCGAGGCGAACGCCCAGGGCCGCACCCGGCAGATGCGCAAGATCTTCCGGATCACCTTCCTCTTCTTTGTGGCGGTGGGCGCGGTCTGCTCGCTGGTCATGTTCCTCTTTGCCGACGGCTTCGCCGCCCTGATGGGCAACCCCAAGGCGGCGCCCTCCATGCGGGTGCTCGCCCCGTCGGTGGCGCTGGTGGCGGGACTCGCGTGCTTCCGCGGCTATGCGCAGGGGCGCGCGCACATGACCCCCTCCTCCGTCTCGCAGATCATCGAGGCCCTCTTCAAGCTGATCGTGGGGCTGTCGCTGGCGATGTGGCTGGTGGGCCGGAACGCGGACGACTCCATCGCCGCGGCCGGGGCCATCGTGGGCGTGACCGTCTCCGAGCTGGCCGCGCTGATCTATATGGTACTGGAATACCTGCACACGCGCCGGGGCGAGCTCGCGCCGGCCAAGGACACGACGTGGAGCGCCAAGCGCATTTTGAAGGTCTGCCTCGGCCTCGCCGTGCCCATCACGCTCACCTCGTCGGCCACCTCCATCATCACGACGGTGGACTCCTCGCTGGTGATGCACCAGCTGCAAAACGCCGTCAGCCTGACCCTCGACCAGGCGCGCGACCTCTATGCCAATTACAGCAGCGTGCAGACGGTCTACCAGATTCCCGCCTCCCTGATGGTGGCCATCACCGCCTCCGTCATCCCCGCCGTGACCGTCTACTTCACCCGCGGCAACCGGCGCGGCGCGGCGCGGGTGGTGGGCTCGGCCCTCAAGACGGCCGCCATCCTCGCCTTCCCGTCCGGGGTAGGGATGCTCGTCCTCGGCCAGCCCATCGTGCAGCTGCTCTTCCCGGTGCGCGACGCGCAGATTGCCGGGACCATCCTCTCCATCCTGGGCATTGCCAATATCTTCGTCTGCCTGATGCTGGTGGCCAACTCCGTCCTGCAATCCCACGGCATCCTGCACCTGCCGATCGGCACGATGGTGATCGGCGGCATTGTCATGATCCTCTTTGACTACTTTGTCGTCGCCATCCCGGAGGTCAACATCTACGGCTCCCCGATCGGCACCTGCATCGGCTACGGCATCACCTGCTGCCTGGACCTGTGGCTGGTCTCGCGCATCGTGCCCGGCTGCCCGAATTACCTGTCCGTCTTTGGCAAGCCGCTGGCGGCCTCTGTCGTGATGGGCGGGGCGGCCTGGGCGGTCTATGGAGGGCTGCTGCGCCTGACGGAGAGCAACACGATCTCTCTCATCCTCGCCATCGGCGTGGCGGTGGTGCTCTACTTCGCGCTGCTGATCCTTCTGCGGGCCATCACGAAGGACGATCTGGCCCTCATGCCGCAGGGAGAGAAAATCGGGCGGCTGCTGCGTATCAAATAATCAGAGAAGGAGCAAACTGTCAATGATCGCTTTTGAATGGAAAGAGCGCTACGATTTGGACGATTTCCGCCGGGTGATTGACATTCTGCGCCATCCCGGCGGCTGTCCGTGGGACCAGGCGCAGGATCACCACTCCATCCGCCGCAACTTTATCGAAGAGGTCTACGAGGCCTGCGAGGCCATCGACACGGAAAATCCCGACCTGCTGCGCGAGGAGTTGGGGGATGTGCTGATGCAGGTGCTGTTCCACGCCTCCATCGAGGCGGACGCCGGGCGCTTCACGATTGACGACGTGGCGGACGCGGCGGTGAAGAAGCTGATCTTCCGCCACCCGCACGTCTTCGGCCAGCGCGCCGTCTCCGGCGTGGGGCAGGTGCTGGAGAACTGGGACGAGCTCAAGCGCGAGGAGAAGGGACAGGCGACCTACACCGACACGCTTGACGCCGTCGCCCGCTCGCTGCCCGCGCTCTGGCGGGCGGAGAAGGTGCAGAAGAAGGCGGCCAAGGCCGGCTTTGACTGGCCGGACATCGGCGGGGCGCTGGACAAGATCGACGAGGAGAGCCGCGAGCTGCGCGAGGCCGTCGCCCGGCAGTCCAACCCCTCCGAGGAGCTGGGGGACCTGCTCTTCGCGGCGGTCAACGCCGCGCGCTTCCTGGACGCCGACCCGGAAGAGGCGCTGCACCGCGCCACCGAGAAATTCATCGCCCGCTTCCGCCAGGTGGAAGCGCAGGCCGCCCGGGACGGACGCGACATGCGGCAGGTTCCCGCCGGCGAGCTGGAGGCCTATTGGCGCGCGGCCAAGAAGATGCAACCGGAAAAGGAGATACAGCCATCATGAACAAGACCGAACTGATTCAGCAGACCGCCACGCAGACCGGCCTGTCCCGCCGGGACACGGAGCTGGCCATCAACACCGCCCTGACGCTGATGACACAGGCGCTGGCAGAAGGGGACAAAATTCAGCTGGTGGGCTTTGGCGCCTTCGAGCCGAAGGAGCGCGCGGCGCGCACAGCGCGCAATCCCCGCACTCTCGAGCCAATCTCCCTGCCGGCGAGCCGGTCGGTGTCCTTCCGCCCGGGGAAGGCGCTGAAAGACGCGGTGGCGCGCTGAACATCCGGAGGTGACATAGAGATGCGGCTGGACAAGTATCTCAAGGTATCCCGCCTGATCAAGCGGCGCACGGTGGCCAACGAGGCCTGCGACGCCGGGCGGGTCTCCGTCAACGGGCGCACGGTGAAGGCCAGCTACGACGTCAAGCCGGGCGACGTGATGGAGATCCAGTTTGGGGCCAGGACGGTGCGCCTGCGCGTGCTGCTGGTGGCGGACAACGTCGGCAAGGCGGACGCCGGGGCCATGTACGAGGAGCTGCCCTGAGCCGGAGCCCCTCCCCTGCGGATCAAGCAAAACGTCTCACAGCACCATGCCGAAGGGCCGGCGCCGTGAGACGTTTTTTTGCCGCTGCGCCCCGGCGGATGCCGGGGCGCTGGTTGTCTATGTCGGCTGCCACCACGCAGGCGGCGGCGCGGCGCGTTCATGCGCCCTCGTGCCGGCTCAGCAGGTGCAGCTGTTGCAGTTGTTGTTGCCGCAGCTGCAGCCGTTCGTCCCATTGCCGCAGCAGCAGAACAGGATGATGATGAGGATGATGATCCACAGGCAGCCGCCGCCCATGTTGTTATTGTTGCAGCACCCCATAATCAGACGTACCTCCTGTCAGTTTGATGTGTGCCGGGTCTGCCGGCCACACTCTATCTTATGCGCCCGGATGAAAAGGGTGCCATGCGGCGGCGAAAGGCGCGAACGGCGGCCCGGCACGGGAGTCATCCCCCGCGGCCGGGCCGCTGGCGTTCAATCGCGTATGAGATAGCTGAGCACCTGCAGGGAGTCGGAGAAGTGCATACTCTCCACCACAACCTCCGCGTGCTCCTTCCCCACCTCGAAGTCGAAGTTGGTGAAGTTCCAGATGCCGCGGATGCCCTTGTCCATCAACAGATCCGCCGTCTCCTGGGCGGACTGCGGCGGCAGGGTGAGCACGGCCACCGCCACGGCGTGGGTCTCCAGGTAAGGCCCCAGCTCGGCGGCGTCATGGACCGGCACGCCGTGCATCTCGGTGCCGATCAGCTCCGGACGGACGTCAAAGGCCGCCTCCAGGCAAAAGCCGCTGTCTGCAAAGTTAAAATTGCGTAGCAGCGCGCGGCCCAGATTGCCCACTCCCACCAGAATCGCGCCGCGCTGGCGGTGCAGCCCGAGGATCTCCCGAATCTCCTGGTATAGCGTGTCGACGTTATAGCCGTAGCCCTGCTGGCCGAATTCGCCAAAGCAGCTCAGATCCTGCCGGATCTGCGAGGCAGTCAGCCCCATATTTTTCCCCAGCGCCGAGGAGGAGATGCGCTCGACTCCCTCCTGCCGCAGCGCCGCCAAATTGCGGCAGTAGCGCGGCAGCCGCCGGATTACAGCATTGGAAATTTTATCCTTTCTCATCTCGTCGCCTCAACACCTTTCGCGGAAATAAACCGTGATAAACGGCATCCGTAAACGCTTTTATGGCAACCATTATACCCTTTCAAAGGCACTTTGTCAATTCATCCGCAGGCAAGCCGCCGCTCAAAAATAGACCAGCGGGTCCTTAGGGGGCTGGGCAGGCTTGACCTCCAGGGTGTACAGCAGCGGGCCCTCCCCCTGGTAGATCGCCATCTTTTTGATGCGCACCCTGGCCGTCACCTCCACCCAGTCGCGGTTGTGGAGTTTCTTGCCCTCCGAGCCGCTGCAGAGCACAGCGAGAAAGGTGGTGTCCTCCGCGCAGCAGACCATCGCAAAGCGTCCGACGGCGAAGGTCCCGCTCGGAAACTTGGGGCTTTTGGCCACCATGCCGCGAAAACGCACCGTCTTGCCCTCATAGCGCTCCATGTTGTCCATGCAGTCGGTGTACCAGAAGCCGAACTCGTCGTCTGAGAGGTCGAGGATGGGCTTGGAGAGGTCAAAGGGGCACAGACCGTTGTCGTAGTCCTCCACCCGCTCGCCGTCGGCGTACTCCAGATACATCTCCGCGCGGCGGTTGAGCATCTTGAGGTTGCGCTGGCGCAGGCGGTTGGCCAGCTCGTCGGTGACGCGGTTGAAAATAATCATGTCCGCGTTGCGCAGCTTCTCCATCATGAGGCTGGCCATATTCTTCGCGTAGCTGTCAAAGGTGGACGCCTCGACGACGCAGACAATCTGGTAGAGACTCCAATGGGACGGCAAGGCGCGTTCTAACTCCTGGAGCTGCCACATGCCGTTATACTCGATGACGACCTGTGTGGGGCGGCTGCGCGCCTCGAGCGCCTGGAGATGGGCCAGGTTGAACTCCTCCTGCCCGTCGATCACGGCGCACTCCACGTCATAGTCCGCCATCGCCTCGGGGTCGTACTCCTCCTCTCCCTCCTCGGTGATGAGCAGGAGGGTACGCTCGTCCTTGGTGAAGTCCCGGCTGGTGAGCATGGGGGCGATAAAATTGGTCTTGCCCGCGTCCAAAAAGCCGCAGATCAGGTAGACCGGGATGGGCTGCTGTTTCGCCATCGCGTCCGCCTCCCCGGCTTACAGGTGAAACAGGGCCGCGAGGTCCTGCTCCTTCAGGTGCGCGCCGATCACGCACAGGCGGCCGGTCACATCCGCGCCGCCGGTGCGCACGTCCACCTCGCCGGGCACGTAGTCAAAGTGAATCCACGTCCCGTCGGCGGCGGGCACGATACCCTTGGCGCGCAGCACCTCGCCATAGGCCCCGTTTTCCAGCGCGTCGAGCGCGGTGCGGATCTCCGCCTGGGTGAAGGCGCGCGGCGTCTCCATCCCCCAGGAGGAAAAGACCTCGTCGGCATGGTGGTGATGGTGGCCGTGGTGGTGATGCTCATGGTCATGGTCATGATCGTGATGGTGATGCTCGTGGTCATGGTCATGATCGTGATGGTGATGCTCGTGGTCATGGTCATGGTCGTGGTCATCATGCTCGTGGTCATGATGGTGCTCGTGCTCCTCGCGCAGCTCGGCCAGCAGCTCCTCGGCCAGGGAGTGACGTGCGACGGCGGCGAGAATCTGGCCGCCGGTGAGCTGGGCCCAGTCGGTGGTGATGATGGGGGCCTCGGCGTTCTTCTCCCGCAGGAGGGCGACCGCCTCTTCCAGCCTGGCCGGGGCGATGTCCGCCGTGCGGCTGAGGACAATTGTCCCGGCGTGGGCCACCTGGTCATCGAAAAACTCGCCGAAGTTCTTCATATACATCTTGCACTTCTTGGCGTTGACCACCGTGATCGCGCTGCCGAGGCGCAGGTCGGCGCCCTCCGCGACGCGGGCGACCGCCTTGGCCACGTCGGAGAGCTTGCCGACGCCGGACGGCTCGATGATGATGCGGTCGGGGGCGTAGGTCTCCAGCACCTGGCGCAGCGCCACGCCGAAGTCGCCCACCAGCGAGCAGCAGATGCAGCCGGAGTTCATCTCGGTGATCTGGATGCCGGACTCGCGCAGAAAGCCGCCGTCAATGCCGATCTCT
>CAYWUA010000034.1:0-16454 GCA_964461385.1 uncultured Oscillospiraceae bacterium | reverse complement strand
TTGTAGACGGGAATCCAATACTTCCCAGTAGATTCCATGCACACATCTTTGCAATCGCTGAAGTCACCGCTGTTCATCAGTCCGAAATTAATTCTCTGAATATTGCTATTGCAGACTGCAGCAGAATGATGGAGACCCTAAAGAATGATCTTAAAAGTGCAAGAGATCAGTTAAAACAGCTTCGGAGAGAAGGAAAAGACCTTAACGATATTAAAGCCAAAATAGAAAGCCTTCTGCAAAAACGAAGCACTAACAATACTAACAAGAAAAATGCTGAAAAGACCTTGAAAGAATTGTATAAGCGGATTGAAAACGAAGCCAAACCTGTTGTCAAGAAAAAATTTGATTATGATATTCCCATCGCCAAGGTTGAAGATGCTGGTATCACCACTACCGGAGCGGTTTCTGAAGGAAACCAATTGCCGGGGCTGGTGGAGGAATACCATAACTACAGCAAGGAATATAGCCTGTGGGTTTCCGTTGAAAAAAGCTATTCATATGAACTGACTGAAAATGGGGCGTATTGTTGTTTCGTTGACGGGGAGGAGGTACGCCTATTATGATTTTGACGGCAAAGAGTTTCTCTCTCTTCCAAGATTGGAATATTGATATGCTTCTTTTCTCCAGAGAGCTACACAGTTGCTATCCCCTTGTCAATCTTGAGAGAATCTTAACACCTCGAAAGGAGAAGTTCAAACCAAAAGACATCCCCAAAGATAGAATGATTGTATCAAAAATACGATTTTCAGATGGAGCAGTATTCTTTAAAGATCGTATTATAAAAAACTTATAAAAAACGACATAAACAGATCTCGCAAGAATGATTTGCTGGTATCGAACATCAATTTTGAGAAGGGGGCTTTTGCTGTCAACACATGGGGGGATGTATATGCATCGACAGATTATACCTCGTACATTATTGACACAGCGCAGATAATTCCGGAATACCTGTTTTTTACATTGCGGTGCAGTACTTTTATGAGCTACATATCCTCTGTAAAGCCAAAAGGTATGAAGACCCGTGCGAGGTATGATTTTATAAAAAATTTCCAAATTCCAGTCCCTACGATACCCGTACAGGTGGAACTTCTGAAATCTTATCACAGCATTATCAAAGAAGCCGATACCTATGCAATCAAGGGCACTGGTTTCAGCGCAGACCTACTTCACGATATCCAATCTGAGGTTTCAAATTTGAAAAAATCAGAGCAACAGCCTGATGCTGCATCGTCTATTCTGACGACCATATCGTTTGCATCGACACGCCGATGGGAAGTTGATTTTATTCGAAAAGAAGGGAGACTGAAAAGCATATACGAAAGCTTCAAATGCGACTGCTACAGTATCAAAGACCTTCAGAAAGAGTCGCTATTTGGACTTTCGGTAAAGGCGTCATCTGTTCAAAAAAAGGGTATGATTCCGATCCTAAGAATGTCTAATATAATAAATGGAGAGATAGATTTCTCTGGGCTAAAATATCTTCCGCTAAAATGCACCATAACAGATAAGGAACCTGAAAAGTGGCTGTTGAAAGATGGAGATTTACTGATTACCAGAACAAACGGAAGCAAAGATCTGGTAGGCAAAGCAGCGGTATTTCACTGTCAAGGAGTTTATACATATGCTTCATATCTGATCAGATACCGTTTTGATACATCAATTGTATTGCCTGAGTATGTAAACATACTTTTTATGACGCCTATTGTAAGAGAGCAGATTGCAGTGATGCGTCGGCAAGGTGGCGGTCAATATAACTTAAACAGCGATGAGATCGGTGCAATCAGAATTCCCGTTCCGTCAATAACTGAACAGGAAGCAATAATTAAGAAATATTACTCCGCAAAAGATGGCGCAAATGCTTACTACGAAAAAGCCAGAGAACTAAGAGATAAAGCTTCGTCTAATTTTGAGAGAGCTATTTTTGGATGAATAACTAAGACTAAATTACATATGAAAAATTGGGGCTATTTTCCCTTGCGTAGCGGGGGATAACTATGGATCAACCAAAACTTCAGTCGGCAATTACCACTTTTGTAAAAATAAAGAGTCAAATGCTGCCTATTATAAGGAAACTTATTCTACCTTATCCCGCCGGTACCCCGGTTCCGTTCGGAGCTCGCCCACGGCGAGGAGTTGACGGACCGCTGCCTCGTACTCCGCCGCGTACTGGGCTTTCCGGATGACCTTGCGCTCGCGCTGCGCGTCCGGGAAAAGGCAGCCGAGGTAGTGCCAAAGCTCTTTCATCCAGCAGAGTACATGCCGGTCTCCCGAGAGCCGCGCGCGGGCATTGGCATAGAGCCGGCCATGAAAGACCGTCAGCTCCTCCCGGGTGAGGGCGCCGCCGCCGCGCATCATCCGCGCCAGGGCGGGGTTGCAGACCAGCCCCCGCCCGAGCATGACCGACTGCACGGTGGGGAAGGCCGCCTGAAAGGCGCGCAGGTCCTCCACTGTAAACAGATCGCCGTTGTAACACACCGGCCAGGGGGCGTCCTCCACTGCCAGACGGAAGCACTCCCGGCGGACGGGGCCGGTATAGCCGTCGGGCAGCAGCCGCGCGTGGACAATCAGCCGCGCAAGCGGGTAGCGCCGGAAAAGGCCGAGCAGGGCGGGAAATTCCGATTCCTTCGTCGCGCCGAGACGGGTTTTGATGGACACCGGCAGCGGCGTGTGCGCGAAGATGCCGTCCAGCAGCCGCTCCAGCTCCTCCGGCCGGCCGAGCAGGCCGGCACCTCTTCCCTTGCTCGCCACCGTGCGTGCCGGGCAGCCGAGGTTCAGATTGACCTCCCGGTAGCCTAGGTCTGCCAGCCGCTCCGCCCCGGCCAGAAAGGCGTCCGCGCGGTTGGTCAACAGCTGGGGGACGGTGGGGATGCCACGGTTTTCCTCCGGGTCGGCCTCGCGCAGGTCGTGACGGTCAAACAGCGTCCCCTCGCGCGGGGTCAAAAACGGGATATAGTAGACATCGACGCCGGAAAAAAGCGCCGCGTGCGCCCGGCGGTACAGACTGCCAGTGACGCCCTCGAGCGGGGCGCAATAGAACTCCATAGGCAGATCGCTCCTCTCTCTGTGACAGGAAAAGTGTAGCAGAATTTCAGGGCGGGCGCAACGGGCAGACGGGCTGGGGCCGGTCCGGACCGGCCGCCTCGGATTGTTTTGACAAGGCCGAGAGAGGTATGATATGATACTTTTGTCCCTTCGTGCGTGCTCAGACACGCACAAGAACGTCAAAGAAGAGAGGGTGCGGCACAGAGATGAAAAACCGAGACTATCCGTTATATCACTATCTGCCGAAATTGGACAATATCCGGCAGATGCTTGAGCAGAAGGCGATCGCCGTGCCGGACGAGATCGCCTTTCGCTATATGGTAAAGCACAAGACGCTGGTGGAGAAGACCTATCGGGATTTTTATCAGGAAGTGCGCTGGCTGGGCAGCTACCTGCTCAAGCGCGGTGTGCGCGGGCGAAAGATTGCCCTGATGGGGGAAAATTCCTATCAATGGCTGCTGGCCTATTTTGCCATTGTCACCAGCGGCAACGTGGCCGTCCTGCTGGCCAAGGAGCAGACGGTTGAGGAGGTGGGGGTTCTGCTCGCGCAGAGCGAGACGGACGTCCTTGTCACCAGCGCCGCCTGCCGCGCCGTCGCGGAGGCCGGCAAAAAAAAGCTCGCCCGTATCCGGCTGATGTGCCTGGATGGGGTGGACGAGTGGATAGATAAGGGCCGCCGGTTCTACGAGCGGGGCCGCCGCCCCTATGACCGTCTGAAGACGGACGCGGACGCCCTGGCGACCATCTTCTTTACTTCCGGAACGAGCGGCATGAGCAAGGCGGTCATGCTCAGCCAGCGGAATATGGCCGCCGACATCAACTTTGCCGTGCAGAACTTCTGCCCGACAGAGGGCAGCGTGATGGCGGTGCTCCCATTCCACCACGCGTTTGGACTGGTCACAGGGGTGATGATGCCGTTTCACTATCAGCGCCCGCTCTTCATCAACTCCAGCCTGGCCGATTTTATGAAGGAGATTCCGATCGCCAAGCCGGGGACCCTTTTTCTTGTCCCGCTGTTTGTGGAGACCTTCTCCAAGACTATCTGGCGCACCGCCCGCAAGCAGGGACAGGAGAAGACCCTGCGCCGCGGTATGGCGCTCAGCAACGCGCTGCTCAAGGTGGGCATTGACCGCCGGGAGACGATCTTCCGGTCCGTGCTCTCCAAGTTTGGAGGCAATCTGCGTTATATCATCTGCGGCGGCGCGGCGCTGGACGCGCACTATGTCAAGGAGTTCCGCGCCCTCGGCGTGGAGATTCTCAACGGCTACGGCATTACGGAGTGCTCGCCGGTTCTCTCCGTCAACCGCAACCACTACCACCGTGACGGCAGCGTAGGGCAGGTTCTGCCCGGCGTGAGCGTCCGCATCGCCGGCGTGGACGAGCACGGCATCGGGGAGATTCAGGTCCGCGGCGACAACGTCATGATGGGCTATTATCACGACGAGGCGTCCACTGCGGAGGCATTTGAGGACGGCTGGTATCGCACCGGCGACCTCGGCTATCTGGACGGGGACGGATTTCTCTTCATCACCGGACGAAAGAAGAACCTCATCATTCTTGCCAATGGAGAAAACGTCTCCCCGGAGGAGCTAGAGGCGCTGATTGCACGAATCCCAGCGGTGGCGGAGGTGGTCGCCTACGAGGAGGACAGGGCGATCACGGCGGAGATCTTCCCGGATGAGACGGAGCTGTCCGAGGCGGAGGCCCGTAAGGCGATCGAAGAGGGCGTCAAGCAGCTCAACCGCGAGCTGCCCAACTTCAAGAAGATTCACAAGATCAAATTCCGCACGAGCGAGTTTGAAAAGACCGCCACGCGCAAGATCAAGCGCTATCAGGTCCATCAGAACAAGTGAACGAAACAGGCTGCGCCGGACGGGAGGGTTCTCTCTCGTCCGGCGCAGCCTGTTTTCTCGTCTGTGGGCGGCCTCAGCCCAGCCCGGCCGAGGTGTCCATGGTTAAACGGTAGAAAATGGCAATGGCAGACATGCCGTTTGCCTGCATCAGCTGGATTGTGCAGTTGGTCTGGTCCCCCTGCGGTCCATGTCTCCGAAAAAGAGGAGCCTTCCGCAATGGGGTCCTCCAGCCGGTCCGAGATGCTGCTCAGTCCCGGATCAGTGCTGGGATCGCCATAGAGCGCGCAGGCTTTTTCATGTAGGGTGCTCACGACGTCCACTGTGTCCGCATCTTCCGTCAGTGGAGTCATGCGGATCTGGAAATCGTATAGGCCGAGCGGTTCGGGGGAGGAGAACAGAAACGCCTGATAACACGCCTGGCCCTCTACCTCCCGCAAAGCCGAGAGAATCAGAGTGATGTCATCGCTCTGGTCTTCATCCACCTCGGTGATGTCCGGCGCGGCCGTCAGCTTCTCCTGCGCAGTCCCGTATAAGTGCTCCAGTACTGCCGTCTCCTCCGGGGGCAGCAGGCCGGTCTCTAAATTCAGCAGGCCGGCCAGAGAGCCGGGCTCCACCGCTGCGCCGGCATCCTGCTCCAGGCCGGGCCCTGGGATTCCGATGCCTGGGGGAGGGCTGACTCCGGTTCCTCCTGGGCGTCCGGTTCTGCTGCCTCCGGACTGTCGGCAGGCGTCTGACCGCAGGCGGCGTAGCAGAGCAGCAGCGTCAGGAGCAGGGCGATTGTGCGCACCGGTCTCTTCATTTCAGAGTTACCTCTTTAATGCAAGGCTTAAGTTGTAATAGTCGCGCTTTCCATCAACCATTGTGGTAAAAGCAAGATAGCCTTCAGCCAGCGGCGGCCCACCTGAATGGCGGTTCTAATATCAACATATATAAAATATTATCAATCAAAATATAGAAGAATTGAGAATATTTTTGACCGCGCGGCGCACGGGGAAGGAAGGGCGGAAGCCTGGAGAAAAACGGCGCTCCCGGAAAGGGTGAAAACTCACCCGGGAGCGCCGTCTGGCATATAATGAAGGCCGTCTCAGAACGGAAAGATGCCATCTTCCGAAGGATCAGACAGAGGGCGGCTGCTCTGCCGGGCGGCGCAGGGGTGCGATCTCCGTCCGGTTGAGCCGGATCAGGAAGAGCGCGCCCAGCACGGCGCATACCAGCTCCGCGAGCGGGAAGGACCACCAGATCAGCTCCAAATTTCCCGTGAGGGAGAACAGGAAGGCCAGCGGCAGCAGGGCGGCGAGCTGCCGCACCAGCGAGAGGATCATGCTGAGCATACCGTGGGCGAAGGCCTGAAAGACAGAGGAGATGACGACGGTGAACCCGGCGAGCAAAAAGCTCAGGCTGATGATCTGCAGCGCGGGCACGCCGATGGCGAGCATGTGTTCCGAGGCGTTGAAAATCAGCAGCAGCCGGTCCGGAATCAGGTGGAACACCGCCAGTGCCAGGAGCATGATGAGCACTGCGTAGCACACGCTCAGCCGGATCGTGCGGACAATGCGCTCCGGACGGTGTGCGCCGTAGTTGTAGGCGATGATAGGTACCATGCCGTTATTCAGACCGAGGACCGGCATAAAGGCAAAGCTCTGTAGCTTGAAGTATATGCCAAACACCGCCGCCGCGGTGGTGGAGAAGCCGATCAGAATCTGGTTCATCCCGAAGGTCATCACCGAGCCGATGGAGGACATGATGATGGACGGCACACCGATGGCGTAGATATCGCGGATTGTCCGGCCATCCGGGCGCAGAGCGGTCAGAGACAGGGGAATCTCGACATTCTTCTTCTGGTTGATGACCACCCCGACGAGCATGGCGACGATCTGCCCGAACACAGTGGCCGCCGCCGCGCCGGCGACGCCCATTGCCGGAAAGCCAAACCATCCGAAAATCAGGATGGGGTCAAAAATGATGTTCAGAATGGCCCCCAGAGCCTGGGTCATCATGCTGTAGACCGTCCGGCCGGTGGACTGTACCAGCCGCTCCAGGATGATCTGACCGAATAGGCCGAAGGAGAAAAGGGAGCAGATCGCCATATAGTCCCGGCCATAGGAGATGATCTCCTCCACGTCGGTCTGGAGGCGGAAAAACAGCTCGGAACAGGTGAGTCCCAGGAGGGCGAAGACCGCGTAACTGAAGATGGCGAGCAGGACGCCGTTGTGGGCTACGCAGCGGGCATTGTCAAACCGCTTTTGGCCCAAGCTCTTGGACAGCAGCGCGTTGACGCCAACGCCTGTGCCGGTGGCGACAGAGATCATCAGGTTCTGTACCGGAAAGGCCAGTGAGACCGCCGTCAGCGCGTTCTCGCTCAGCTGGGCGACAAACATACTGTCTACCACATTGTAAAGCGCCTGCACCAGCATGGAGATCATGAGGGGCACAGACATTGTCAGCAGCAGCCGGTTTACCGGCATGACCCCCATCTTATTCTCCTGTCCCGCAACTGTTTCCCGAGACACAGCGATCCTCCTCCCCTCCGCTTTGCGGAGGACAAAAATCGGGAAAATACAAAAAATTCCCGTAACCAGCTCATTATAGAGTTCTATAGAGTCCTTGTCAATAGGTTCCCCGCTTGACATTTCCGTCCGGTTCGAGTAAGCTGAAGCAGAAGTGAGAACAGGGAGGTGCGGCGCATGCATACCGCAGAGCGCCGGGCGGAGATTCTTGCCCGGCTGCGCAATACCAGAGCACCGCTGAGTGCGGCCACGCTGGCCCGGCAGTTTTCCGTCAGCCGGCAGATTGTGGTGGGGGATATCGCCCTGCTGCGCGCCGGAGGAGAGGAGATCGACGCCACGCCGCGCGGATATCTGCTGCGCCGGCCCGCCGCAGGGGATCGGTACACCATTGCCTGCCACCACAGTGCCGAGGACATGGGCCGCGAGCTGTACCTGTGTGTGGACAACGGCTGCACCGTGCTCGATGTCATCGTGGAGCACCCGCTCTATGGCCAGCTGGTGGGGCAGCTCCAGCTCGCCTCCCGGTACGACGTCGGACAGTTTTTGGAGCAGGCGGGGCGCGGAAAGGCTGCGCCGCTGAGCCTGCTGACCGACGGGCTGCACCTGCACACCCTCCTTTGCCCCGACCGGGAGAGTTATCTGCGCGTCTGCCGCGCCTTGCGCGAGGCGGGCATCCTGCTTGAGGGACAGGGAGAGGACTGAACCAAAGAGAAGAATAACCGCCCGATTCCAACGCGCAGAGGAATCGGGCGGGTTTCTCATCTGTATGTGCTTTTCACAGCAGCGGTACGGCCGCCTCGCGGCAGACGCACACGGTGTCGCGGTCCCAGACGGAGGACTGCACCTCGCCGATGTGTGCCTTGCCGAGCAGCAGCATGCACAGGCGGGACTGGCCGATGCCGCCGCCGATGGTCTGTGGAAGGTGCCCCTCCAGCAGCATGCGGTGGAAAGGAAGCTGACGGCGGTCGTCACAGCCGGCGAGGGTGAGCTGCCGGTCGAGCACCTCGGGGCTGACGCGGATGCCCATGGAGGAGACTTCAAACGCCTGGCCGAGCACGTCGTTCCAGAAGAGAATATCGCCGTTGAGGTTCCAGTCGTCGTAGTCGGGGGCGCGTCCGTCGTGCGCCTGGCCCGAGCGAAGCGCGCCGCCGATGTTCTGGACAAAGGTGGTGTGGTGTTCGCGGACGAAGGCGTTCTCCCGCTCGCGCGGGGCAAGGTCGGGATAGCGGTCCTCCAGCTCCTGGCTGGTGACAAAGGTGACCTCCTCCTCCAGCTGCGGCAGGGAGCAGGTGCGGCCATAGACGTTGCGCAGGGCGGTCTGAGTGGCGCAGATGGCGCCGACAATGGCGCGCACCGTGGCGCGCAGGTATTCCTCCGTGCGGTCGCGCGGCGCGATCACCTTTTCCCAATCCCACTGGTCGACGTAGACGGAGTGCAGATTGTCCAACTCCTCGTCCCGGCGGATTGCGTTCATATCGGTGACCAGGCCGGTCCCGGCGTGGAAGCCGTAGCGGTAGAGGGCCATGCGCTTCCACTTGGCCAGCGAGTGGACCACCTGCGCCTCAGCCCCGGTGGCCGGGATGTCAAAGCTGACCGGGCGCTCGACCCCGTTGAGGTCGTCGTTCAGGCCGGTGGAGGCATCGACAAACAGCGGAGCGGTGACGCGGTGGAGCGACAGCGCGCCGCATAAGTGGTCTTCAAACAGGCGCTTGATCAGGCCGATCGCCTTTTGCGTATCGTAAAGACCGAGAAGGGGGACGTAGCCTTGCGGGATATAGCTGGGCATGGACAACACTCCGTTTCTGTACCAGTTTGGCGGTCCATTCTATGGTAACATCTTCCCGCGCCGGTGTCAAATGAAACCGGGTGATTTTGAGACCCTGCCGGGGCAGGCAAGGGCTTGCAACCGGCCGCACGATGTGATAGGATTAGGGGCGAAATCTCAGTTCTGTTCTGACGCCAAAGAAATCTCTGCGGGGGAAGACGGAGCCTTCTGCACGTTACGGAAGTGCCCTCTTGCTCGCGGCAGGAGGGTTTTTCTGTGCGCCTATGCGGCTCGTGCGGCCCTCCGGCCGGAACGGACGCCTGAGAGGAGACCATTTCAGAGGAGGAAAATGACGACATGAAGAAACTGCTTGCCCTGCTGCTGGCGCTGGCCATGACGCTGGCGCTCGCGGCCTGCGGCGCGCCGGCGGAGGAGGCCGGCGACAGCGGTGAGGCCGCTGCGGCGGACACTGCTGCGGACGCCGGGAGTGATTCGGGGGAAGAAGAGGAGTCCTCCGAGGAGACGGAGACCTCGTCCGCCGCGGCGGAGGATGTGACCGTCCGCATCGGCTCGCTGATGGGCCCGACTTCCATCGGTCTGGCCAAGCTTCGCTCGGACAGCGAGGCGGGCCGGAGCGAGGGGAGCTATGCCTTCACGCTGGAGGCGGACGCCTCCGCCCTGCTGACGGCGGTGGTGAACGAGGAACTGGACATCGCCCTCATCCCCGCCAACGCCGCGTCCATCTGGTATAACCGCCTGGAGGGCGGCGTGACCTGCCTGGATGTGAATACCCTCGGCGTGCTCTATGTCATCTCGGCGGACGACTCCATCGCCTCCATCGAAGATCTGGCGGGCAAGACGATCTACCTGCCCGGCCAGGGCACCAGCCCGGACTATGTGCTGCAGTATCTGCTTAGCCAGCACGACATGAGCCTGGAGGACGTGACGGTAGAATACCAGTCGGAGGCCACCGAGGTAATCGCCGCCCTGACCGCCGACCCGGAGGGCGTCGGCCTGCTGCCGCAGCCGTCCGTCACCGCTGCGCTGGGCCAGCTGGAAGGCTTTTCCGTCGTGCTCGACCTGACGGCGGAGTGGGGCGCGGTCTGTGACACCGATCTGCTTACCGGCGTGACCGTCGTGCGCACCGCTTTCCTCGAGGAGCACCCGGAGGCAGTCGCCACTTTCCTCGTTGAGCATGAGGAGAGCACCGCCTATGTCTCCGAGGATGTGGCCGCTGTGGCCCAGCTCGTGGAGGACTACGGCATCATGGCAAGCGCTGCCGTCGCCGAGCGGGCCATCCCCTCTTGCAACGTCACCTATATCGACGGCGAGGAGATGCGCGCGATGGTTTCCGGCTATCTCCAGGTCCTCTATGATCTCGACCCGTCTGCGGTGGGCGGCACACTGCCGGGCGATGACTTCTACTACCTTGGCTGAGCTGCTCTCGCGCTGGAAGCGTCCGCTCATCGTCCTCGGATGGCTGGTCCTCTGGCAGGCGGCAAGCTGGTGGGTGGATGAACCGGTCATCCTTTCCGGGCCGCTGGAGGCCCTGGCCGCGCTGGGCACGATGGGACGGACGGCGGCGTTCTGGCAGACGGTGCTTTTCACTGCGCTGCGGATCGCGGCTGGTTTCCTGCTTGCCTTTGCCGCCGGGGCCGGGCTCGGGGCGGCGAGTGTGCGCTGGCCGCTGCTGGGCGACCTGCTCGCCCCGGCGGTGACGGCGATGAAGTCGGTGCCGGTGGTTTGCTTTGTCATCCTCGCTCTGGTCTGGGTGGGGTCGGACCGGCTGACCTTCGTCATCGTGTTCGTCATCGCATTCCCCATCCTCTACGTCCAGACGCGCGAAGGCCTCGGGCGAGTGGACGGCGCACTGTTGGAGATGTCCAGGGTGTTTCGGATGAGCGGCTGGCGGCGTGCGCGCTATCTCTACCTGCCTGCACTGATGCCCTCGCTCACGAGTGGCTGCCAGCTCGCCCTCGGCCTGAGCTGGAAGTCGGGCGTGGCGGCGGAGGTGATCGGCACGCCGCTGCACTCCATCGGCCAGGAGCTCTACTTTGCCAAAATTTACCTGGAGATTGACCAGCTCTTTGCCTGGACCTTTGTCATCATTCTGCTCAGCCTGGCCTTTGAGCGGCTCTTTCTGACGCTGCTCGGCCGGGTGGGCCGCGCGCTGGAGGGGACGGATGATCTACGGATGTGAGCATGTGACGCGCCGCTACGGGGCGAACACCGTCCTGCGCGACCTGACGCTCTCCTTCGCGCCGGGCGGCTGCTACTGCCTGATGGCCCCCTCGGGCGCGGGGAAGACCACCCTCTTCCGCCTGCTGGCCGGGCTGGAGCGCCCGGACGCCGGGCGGCTGGTGGGATTTGACCGGGCGCGCTGCGCGATGGTCTTTCAGGAGGACCGGCTGTGCGCGCACCTCTCACCGGTGACCAACGCGGCGATGGTCCGGCCCGGCCGGCCGGACCGTGCGGCGCTGGCGGCGGCGCTTGGAGAGATTCTGCCCGCCGGATGCCTGCGCCAGCCGGTGCGGGAGCTCTCCGGCGGGATGAAGCGCCGCGTGGCGATCGCCCGGGCGGTGCTGGCCCCGTCCGACGTGCTGCTGTTTGACGAGCCGTTCACCGGCCTGGACGGGGACAGCCGTGCGCGCACAGCGGAGTGGATCAGCTGCCGCCGTGCAGGCCGCCTGTTGATCTTTACCACCCACCGTGCCGATGAGGCCGCGCTGCTCGGGGCGGAGATTCTGCCGCTGTCGCCGTCCGGAACGGGGAACTGAGCGGCTCAGACGGAGGCGAATGGGAATACATGGGATAGAATGGGCGGCCGGAGCAAACGCTCCGGCCGCCGCAGCGTGTCAAAAGCGGCTTCACGACCGCAAGCGCCGTCCCGGCCAAGCCGGAGGCGGCGCTTGTCAACCGGCTCAAAACCGTTCCGGTGCCGTTGCGACGCAGGACGGCGGGGGACAGACCGCCCGCTCACTTTCGCTCAAACGGGTAGCGCAAGCCCATCTGTCTCCGGCACTCGTCCAAAATCCGGAGGACCTCCACCGTCGCCTGATGCGGGACATAGTGGCTCTCGGAGCGCCCCTCCCGGATCTCGGCAGCGGCGCGGTCAAACTCATTCAAGATGCTGCCATCGGCGCGGAAGACCTCCCGTCCGCCCCCCTTGCGGCGCAGTGACACGGCGTTTGCGCTGTGGTAAAAGAGCAGGCTGGTCTTTGCCTTACTGCCGCGGATTTTCAGGCGCTCCAGGCCTCTCAGGTCTGCGATGGAGACGCTTGCCGTATAGGTTTTCCCGCCGGCAAAGGTCAGATGTACCTCTTCCCCGAGATCAATGCCGTCTTTCAGGATTCCTTCGCAACGGATGGCAGTCGGGACTCCAAACAGGCGGTAGAGATAGGCGACGGGGTAGATCCCCACATCCAGCAGCGCGCCGCCGGCCGTGTTCGGGTCGGTGACCCGCGGGGCATAGCGGATGGAATTCATATGGTAGGTGATGGTGAGCGTCTGGATCTCACCATATTCCCCCGCGTCCAGCCATCGCTTGACCTGGTGCGCCACTGGGGAAAACCAGGTCCACATGCCCTCGGCGAGGTAAACCCGCCGCTCTTGCGCCAGCGCGGTCAGCTCCTGCGCCAGTGCAGCACTGGTGGTAAGCGGTTTCTCGCAGAGGACCGGTTTTCCCAGCAAGAGGGAGAGGCGCGTATATTCATAGTGGCTGGTATGCGGCGTCACGACATAGACGGCGTCCACCCCGGGAGATGAGATTGCTTCCCGGGCGTCTCCGGCCGCCAGCGCGCCGTACCTGCGGGCAAACTGGGCGCATTTTTCCGCCCTGCGGGTGTAGACGGCGGCAATCTCATGGCGTCCAGAGGCAGTGATCTCACGGGCCACCGATTTGGCGAGCGTACCGGCGCCGATCAAGGCCCAGCGAAACTTTTCCATCTCTAGTCCTCCGTCTCCTGTCTGGCCTGGGAATCGGCGGACGCCTCATCCTCGAAAGGGAAGCGATAGGGCAGGCCGCACGCGTCGCGCAGGGCAACAAACTCCCGTTGGAGCGACTCTCCCAGCGGCACGCCTTTGTCCTTTCGTTCCTGCCATGCCAGATATTCCTTCTCTCCCGCGGTATAGATGCGCCCGGCGCCCGGCGCCTTCTCCGATGCACGAAGGCCGCGGCAGATCTCCCCGGCTGTCTTTTGGAAGGTGTCCAGACCTAGGAAGAACTCCGGATTGATGACAAAGAAAAAGTGGCCCAGCCGGTACATGCGCCGGTTCCCGTCTTCGTCCGTCCCGCTGAGGTCTCGCAGAAACGGACCACCGGTCAGGGCGGCAGAGAGAATCTCCACAACAGTGGTAAATCCATATCCCTTGTAGCCGCCGTTCTCCTCCCCTGCACCGCCCAGCGGGAGCAGCGCGCAACGGCCTGCGCGCATCTCCTGCAGGATCTGCTCGGAATCGGTCAAAGCACTGCCGTCTTTCGCAATGACCAGACCGGAGGGAGTAGGCCTGCCGGAGCGCGCATAGAACTCAATCTTGCCATTTTGAATGGTAGAGGTGGCACAGTCGAGCTGAAAAGGGAACGCCTCATCCGTCGGGAGCGTAAAGGTGAGGGGGTTGGTGCCCATCATTGGCTCAACGCCGAAGGTGGGTGCGACGGAGGGACGCGCATTGGTGCCGGAGATGCCGATCATCCCGGCTTTCTCTGCCATTCCCGTCCAGTAGCCCGCGATGCCGTAGTGGGTGGAGTTGCAGATTGCGCCGCCGGCCATACCGTAGAGTTTCGCTTTCTCTATGAGCCGCTCCATCATCCGGTAGCTGGCAACCATGCCCATGCCGTTGTTGGCGTCCATGACGAGCGTTGTCGGCGTCTCTCGCAGAATATCGATCCTGGTCACCGGAAGTAACGTACCGTCCCGAATCCGGTCGAGATAGATCGGTTTGAAGCGGTTGCAACCGTGGCTCTCGATGCCCCGGCGGTCAGATTCCAGCAGGACGTCAGTACAGATTTTTGCGTCCTCCTCTGGCACGCCGTAGGCTTGAAATACATCGGTCATGAACCGGGCGGCCACCTCCCATGGCACATAGGCTTTCGTCTGCATGTCATCGCTTCCCTTCTGTCTGTCATATCTTCGCAGATTGCGCCCAGGAGTGAAAATTTGTCCCGGATAGTGCGCGGCGATGCGTCTTTCTGCCTCTATTATATCGGATAAAGACCGGAGGACGCAACCGGAAAAGGCGAAGCATTTGACCCGGCCCGGGAAATCTTCACGGGGGAGGTCAAGGAATGGAAATAGGAGGTGCCAATTCGTGAAACTGCGCAGATCGACACATCTGTTTTTGTCACATAAAGTCAGAAAATACGCGGAAATTTTCTGCCGGTGAAAAGGCTGAGCGGGAAGTCAGGATGTATGCCGGGACTCACCGGCAATTCCCTTGGAAAGCGAATTTATCTTTGCCAGCCAACCTCAGAAGAAGATTTTCATCATTCAAACGTCAACTGGCCCCGGCAATCGCCGGGGCCAGCATTTGCATGGGGTTAGATGCGTGCAAAGCGCACAGACTTACTTCAGGCCGTTTTCGTAGGCCTCAACCATCTTCTTACACATGTGGCCCATATGACTTTTGAGTTTGTGAAAATAGCGCTGCGTATCTTTGCCGGTAAAAATGCGGATATCCAGACGCATGGTATGGTTATCTTCCGGCGTTACAAAGATTTTGTCAATGAATTCGCGCACAAACTCTTTTGTGACTGCTCCGGTGGCGGCGGCGGCTTCCACAGAGCGCAAAGTGGATCGGATGGTGTCCAATTGCTTACGGAACTCCTCTTTGGAGAAGAGCTGGGCCTCCAGCTCGTGAATCTGCGTCTCGGCGTCTTTGATCTCCTGAGCACACTGATGATTCATGAAAAGAAAATCCTGGTCGGAGAGCTGCCCGGTGACATTGTATTCCAGCAGCTTGGACTTCTTCTTTAGGGCCAGGTCACGCTTCTGCCTGGCAGTCTCAATTTGCTGGGTCAACACTCCGCTCTCCTCCAGAGAACGGAACATTTGTACATATTCCTCGACAAGCGCTTCCGAGCTGTCCTGCGTGTCACGTGCTACCTCCAGAAGCAGAGGCTTGATCTCATCCTCGTAAATGGCAAAGGAGGGACAGGAGCCTGCTCCGTTTTTAATCTTGCCGGAGCAGACCCATCGGCTGTTTTTTCGTCCTTGCTTATCTGTGGACTCCCGACGATAATAGGCGCTGCCGCAGTGGGTGCAAAAGAGTTTCCCGGTGAGAAGATTGGCGTGGTTACAGATGCCCTGCCGGGCCTTTACGTCCTCGCTCCGTCGGGTGAGAATGGCGTTTGCCTTGTCCCATAGTTCCTCGGAGACAATGGCGGGGACGATCTCTCCGGTCTCGTCTTTGAACATAACCCACTCCTCAGGAGGAAGAAATTTCTGCTTTTTTGTGAACATATCCACCACTTTCACTTTGTTGCCTACATAGTAGCCCTTATATTTGGGGTTGGCAATGATATTAGCCATGGTGGAGTGTGCGATTCGTCTGCCGTTGTGGTTGCGGCAGCCTTTTTCCCAGAACAGTGTTTCCAGCTGTTTCATGGAGTATTGATCGGTGGCATAATACGCAAAGAGTTCCTGTACAAAGACGGCTTCCTCTTCGTTGATGATCAGCCGGCCTCTGTTTTTCTCGTACCCAAAGATACGTCCGTTACCGAGGACGACATGATTCTTGATGGCCTGCTGATGGCCAAATTTGACGCGGCTGGATAATTTTCGCAACTCGTCCTGGGCGACAGAGGACATGATGCCGAGCCGCATTTCCGAGTCCTCATCCAACGTGTTGATACCGTCATTTTGAAAAAACACCCCTACGCCGCAGCTAAGCAGCTGGCGAGTGTATTGAATGGAGTCCAGGGTATTTCGAGCAAAACGGGAGATCTCCTTTGTGACAATCAGGTCAAATTTGCCCGCCACGGCATCATCGATCATGCGGTTAAAGTTCTCGCGCTTTTTGGTAGAGATACCAGAGAGCCCTTCGTCGATATAACCTGGTATAAACATCCACTTTTTATTGCGCCTGATATACTCCTCATAATAAGAGATCTGGTTTCCCAAGGAGTTGAGCTGCTCGTCGCTCTCGGAGGAGACACGGGCGTAATAGGTAACCCGCAGGGGAAGATGAAAGATGTTCTCCGTTTTCAGAGCATCGCGGACACGGTAGATATCCATCCGTACAACCTCCTGTTTGTTCGCAATATCATGTTCAAATTCAGTATATCGTGCG
>CAYWUA010000033.1:0-17456 GCA_964461385.1 uncultured Oscillospiraceae bacterium | reverse complement strand
GAAAATTGGTAGTGCCAACACAGAGAGACGGTCACGTAAGTGACCGTTTTTTTGTGGAAACAGACATGTTTTCAGTGCCTTCTGCATGTGAAAAGCGTGTAATAAAGTGTCAACCTGTATATAAAATGTCAACTTGATTGTAAATAATTGCTAAAAAAGTCATAAAAATTTGGGATAGAGCGGGCGGAAACGGCAAAACTAGTGCAAAATTACCCGGAGAGACAGTTTGCTGTTGACATTTTTGAGAAATGACCTATAATGAGCATAAAGTATTGCTGGGCAGATTCCCATAAGGTAACCTGGTTCACCGGGTGGGGTTGAACGGCAGTATTTTGGAATTTACCTTTTAAAGGAGGAAATCCAGAATGAAAAAGTTTCTTGCTTTGCTGCTGGCGCTGGCTATGATGTTGGCTCTGGTGGCTTGCGGCGGTACGGGCGATACCGGCACTGACGCAGAGGAAACTGCGGATGGCGCCGCCTCGACGGAGGATTCCGCGACGACCGGAGACGAGACGGAGGCTGAGGAGACTGGCGACACTGCCGACGCGACCGTCACCGCATTTAAGATCGGCGGCATCGGCCCGCTGACCGGCGACGCTGCTACCTATGGCAACGCTGCCATGAACGGTGCACAGATCGCTGTGGACGAGATCAACGCCCTTGGCGGTGACATCCAGTTTGAGTTCCAGATTGAGGACGACGTGGGCGACGCGGAGACTTCCGTCAACGCTTACCATGCCCTGACCGACTGGGGCATGCAGGTCCTGATTGGCCCGGTCACCACTACCCCCTCTATCGCGGTGGCTGCCGAGGCGTATGCTGACCGCGTGCTGGCCATCACTCCGTCCGCCTCTTCCACCGACGTGACTGCCGGCCGGGACAACATCTTCCAGATCTGCTTCACCGACCCGAACCAGGGCCTTGCCTCTGCGGACTACATCGCCGCGAATATGCCGGACAGCACCATCGGTATCCTGTACCGCAATGACGATGCCTACTCTCAGGGCATCCGCGATAGCTTTGTTGCTGAGGCCGCGATACAGGGCCTGACCGTGGCCTATGAGGGCACCTTCACTGCCGACACCCAGACGGACTTCTCCGTGCAGCTGGCCGCCGCGCAGGCCGCAGGCGTAGATCTGCTGTTCCTGCCGATCTACTACACCCCCGCTTCCGTTATCCTGAACCAGGCCAACTCCATGGGCTATGCGCCCACCTTCTTCGGCGTGGACGGTATGGACGGCATCCTGACTCTGGAAGGGTTTGATACCAGTTTGGCCGAGGGAGTCATCCTGCTGACCCCGTTCTCCGCGACGGACGAGGCTTCCGCTGACTTCGTGGCCACCTATGAGGCGAATTATGGCGAGACCCCGAATCAGTTCGCCGCCGACGGCTATGACGCGGTTTACGCCCTCTACTACGCCATCCAGCAGGCCGGTGTGACGGCTGACATGTCCGCCGCCGATATCTGCGAGGCGCTGATCCCCGCGATGACCCAGATCACCGTGGAGGGGCTGACCGGCACCTTGTCCTGGTCTGACAACGGTGAGGTCTCCAAGGAGCCGGCCGCCTATGTCATCCAGAACGGTGAATACGTAGCCGCCTGATGCGGACGAAAAACCAACCACAGGAATGCAATGAGGCAGGCTGCTGGAGAGCGCATCCTCTCCAGCGGCCCGCGCTTTGTCGGGCCAAAGGCGGGCGGCTCATCTGCTATGGCCGCCTGTCTTTCCCATTACCCTCAGAGGATAAGGGACAGTCTGCCCGGGATGGGCATGGGTGCCCCCTGCCCCCTGAGGGTACGGATTCAACCTGAGAGAAAGAGAGGTCTGAACGGTATGATCCTGTTTCTATCCAACCTGATCAGCGGCATCAGCCTGGGCAGCGTTTATGCGCTCATCGCTCTGGGCTATACCATGGTCTACGGCATCGCCAAAATGCTGAACTTCGCCCATGGCGATGTCATCATGGTGGGCGGATATATCTGCTTTTTTGCCACAGGCCAGTTTGGACTGCCGGCGCCGGTGGGGGTCCTGCTCTCTGTGATCGTCTGCACGGGGCTCGGCATCGTGATTGAGGGCCTGGCCTATAAGCCGCTGCGGCAGGCCGGTTCGCTGGCCGTGTTGATCACCGCCATCGGCGTGAGCTACTTTCTCCAGAATGCGGCGCAGCTGCTCTGGACCAGCAACCCAAAGGTATTCACCTCAGTGGTCACGCTGCCCTCGCTCAGCCTGCTTGGGCTGACCATCTCGGACGAGACGATTGTCACGATCCTGGCGTGCGTGATCATCATGATTGCGCTCTCGCTGTTCATCAGCCGTACGAAGCTGGGCAAGGCGATGCGCGCCTGCTCGGAGGATCGGGCGGCGGCCCAGCTGATGGGCATCAACGTGAACCGGACGATCTCCCTCACCTTTGCCATTGGCTCCGGCCTGGCGGCGATCGCCGGCGTGCTGCTCTGCTCGTCTTATCCCACCCTGATGCCGACCACCGGCTCCATGCCCGGCATCAAGGCGTTCACCGCCGCCGTCTTTGGCGGCATTGGCTCCATTCCCGGTGCGTTCCTCGGCGGTATCCTGCTCGGCATCATCGAGTCGATGGCCAAGGCGTATATCTCTACCAGCCTGGCCAACTCCATCGTTTTTGCCGTGCTGATTGTGGTGCTGCTGGTGAAACCCACCGGCTTGCTGGGCAAATATGTGCCTGAGAAAGTGTGAGGTGGGCGCGATGAGACAGACAAAGAGGCAAGACGGACAGTCCTCCACGCTGCTCCAGAGACTCGGCGGCATCAAAAAGACGACGCGGACCGATTTCCTCACCTATATCGGGGTGACGGTGGTCTTCCTGGTGATGTTCGTCCTGCAGGGGCAGGGACAGCTCTCCAACTCCCTGTCCGGGCAGTTGGTCCCCATCTGCTGCTATATCGTCATGGCGGTCTCGCTGAACCTGGTGGTCGGCGTCTCGGGTGAGCTGAGCCTGGGCCACGCGGGATTTATGAGCGTGGGCGCGTTTACCGGCGTGATCGCGGCGCAGAGCTTGCAGGAGGCCGTCCCTGCCGGCGGACCGCGCCTGCTGCTGGCTATTCTGGTGGGCATCGTCTTCGCAGCGTTGGCGGGCGTGATCGTCGGCGTGCCGGTGCTGCGCCTGCGGGGCGACTACCTGGCCATCGTGACGCTGGCCTTTGGCGAGATCATCAAGGAACTGATCAACTGCCTGATCGTCGGCTGGGATGAAAACGGCCTGCACATCATCTTCAATATCAGCGGAACGCAGAGCATCAACGATCTCGGCCTGAGCGAGAGCGGCATTGCCATCATCAAAGGGGCACAGGGGGCGACCATCACGCGGATCTCCACCTTCCTGGCGGGCTACCTGCTCATCATGGTCACTCTGATCGTCGTGCTGAACCTGATGCGCAGCCGTTCCGGCCGGGCGATCATGGCGATTCGCGACAACCGGATCGCCGCCGAGGCGACCGGTCTGAGCGTGATGAAGTATAAGCTGATGGCTTTCGTCGTCTCCGCGGCGCTGGCCGGCGGCGCAGGCGCGCTCTACGGCCTGAACTTCAGCACGCTGGTCTCCTCTACGTTTGACTTCAATACCTCAATCCTGGTGCTGGTCTTTGTCGTTCTCGGCGGGATCGGCAATATCTGGGGCTCGGTTATCTCCGCTGCCGTCCTCACGCTGCTGCCCGAGCTGCTGCGGGAGTTTGACACCTACCGTATGCTGGTCTATGCCATCGTGCTGATTCTGGTCATGCTGGTGACCAACAACGAGTGGCTGCGCCAGCTTCCGGAGCGGGTCCGTGAGCGGCTGGGGGAGAAGAAAGGAGGCGTGCGGCAGTGAGCAAGATGGTCCCCATTCCCAGCACCGGCCTGGTGCCGGAGCGTGATCTGAACAAGACGCCCGTGCTGGAGGCCCGGAATCTGGGCATTGACTTTGGCGGCCTGACCGCTGTGGACGGCTTCAACCTCACTATCGCCCCGACCGAGATTGCCGGCCTGATCGGTCCGAACGGCGCGGGCAAGACCACTGTGTTCAACCTGCTCACCAAGGTCTACCAGCCGACGCGCGGCACCATCCTGCTCGACGGGCATGACACCGCGGGGATGAACACGATTCAGGTCAATAAGGCGGGTATCGCCCGCACCTTCCAGAATATCCGCCTGTTTGACAAGCTGACGGTAGAGGACAACGTCAAAATCGGCCTGCACAACCACACGAAGTACACCATGTGGGAGGGCATCTTCCGCCTGCCCCGTTACTGGAAGGAGGAGAAGGCTGCCCACGATGAGGCAATGGACCTGCTGGCCATCTTTGGCATGCAGGATCTCGCCGGGCACGTTGCCGGCTCCCTCCCCTACGGCGCGCAGCGCCGCCTGGAGATTGTACGGGCGCTGGCCACCCGCCCGAAGCTGCTGTTGCTCGATGAGCCGGCGGCCGGCATGAACCCCTCGGAGACGGCGGAGCTGATGGAGAATATCTGCAAGATTCGCGACACCTTCAAAATTGCTATTATGCTCATCGAGCATGACATGAGCCTGGTTATGGGCATCTGCGAGGGGATCGCGGTGCTCAACTACGGCAAGATCATTGCCAAGGGGACCCCGCAGGAGATCCAGTCCAACCCTGAGGTCATCGAGGCCTATCTGGGCAAGCGGAAGGAGTGAGCAAGATGAGTCGTGTGCTGAAGGTGGAAGATCTGCACGTCTATTACGGCAGCATCCATGCTATCAAGGGGATCTCCTTCGAAGTCCAGGAGGGGGAGATCGTCACCCTCATCGGCGCCAACGGCGCCGGAAAATCCACCACGCTCAACACGGTAGCCGGCCTGCTCAAGCCGCGCAGCGGCAGCGTAGAGTTTGAGGGCAAGAGCCTGGTCGGCGTCCCGGCGCATAAGATCGTCTCACGCGGCCTGGCCCTGTGCCCGGAGGGGCGGCGTATCTTTCTCCAGCTCACTGTGCAGGAGAATTTGGAGATGGGAGCCTACACCCAGCCGGGCAACATGGCGGAGACGTTGGAGGAGGTCTACACGCACTTCCCGCGCCTGAAGGAGCGCTATCGTCAGGTAGCGGGCACCCTCTCCGGCGGCGAGCAGCAGATGCTGGCCATGGGCCGCGCGCTGATGTCCAAGCCCAAGGTGATGATGCTCGACGAACCTTCCATGGGGCTGGCGCCGCTGCTGGTGGAGCAGATCTTTGAGATCATCCGGAATTTGAACCGGGCGGGCACCACCATCCTGCTGGTAGAGCAGAATGCGCAGATGGCCCTCTCCATCGCCAGCCGCGGCTACGTGCTGGAGACCGGCCGAATCGTCACCTCCGCCAGCGCGCAGGAGCTGCTGCATGACGACGCAGTGCGCAAGGCGTATCTCGGCGGATAACGATGAAAGACAGAGAAATCCCCCCGGCGGAGCCGCAGCTCCGCTGGGGGGATATTATCTTTGCAGGGTGATCACCGGAACAGATCTCCCAGCCGGTGGAGCATGATCAGGTCACACACGCCGTCCACAATCAGGCAGATGCCCGCCAGCGAGAGGACGGAGAGCACCGACCCGAAAGGCCGAAAGAGCACCAGCAGAGCCAGCACCAGCGTCAGACCGCCGGAGACTGCCGCCGTCCACCAGTTGGCCGCCCCGGCACGGTAGGCGTCATAGACATACTGGAGGTCCATCACGGCGTGTACCAGCATGAGGATGCCCACCAGCGTGCCCACTAAGGAGACGACGCTGCCCGGGCTGCGCACCACCCAGAGGCCGATAAGCACCTCTGCGATGCTGCCGATGAGCTGTCCGTAGTTGGGATAGACCGAGCGGCCGGCAAAGAAGGAGATAATCCCCGCCGCGCCCAGAATCAGCAGGATCCAGCCGAGCACTCCCAGCACGAGGGAGAGGACTGTGCTCGGGGCGATCAGAAGCACCAGACCGAACAAGATGGTCAGAATCGCGCCGAACGCGCTCTGATTGCGAAATTGCCGCAGTATATTTCCCATGGAAACGCCACTTCCTTTCTCTTGGAGTATATTTCAATTATATTCCAAGGCGAAAAAAGAGGATGAACGAATTGTGACAGGAAGATGAAAAAACCTTTTAGATTGCCGGGAGGAGACGTTTACCACGGCGGAGGAGCGACGGAGGCGCCGGCGCGAAAATCCGTCTCCAGCAGGATGTGGCGGTGTTCCCCGCCGCCTTCGAGCAGGCCGTCGAGCAGCTGGACGCTCTGCCGGCCCAGCTCGGCCGTCGGCGGGACCAGCGTGGTCAGCGGGGGAAGGATGTACTCTGTCAGTTCCAGGCCGTCCATGCCCATCACGGAGCAATCCCGGGGCACGTGGAGGCCCTTTTCGTGCAGGGCCCGGATGGCGGCGGTGGCCAACAGGTCGGAGACGGCGAACAGCGCGGTAAAGGCCGCGCCCGAATCCACCAGCGCCAGGGCGGCGCGGTAGGCGTCTGCGAGCCTGTAGCTGCCGCACAGCCGGACCAGCGAGGCCTCAAATGGCAGGTCAAACGTCTCCAGCGCGTGGCAATAGCCATGAAAGCGCAGCTCACTGAGGGAACGGTCGTCCGTGGCGGGCAGGAGCAGCGCGATGGAGCGGTGTCCCATGCGGTAGAGGAATTCCACCGCGCGGTAGGCCGCCCCCTCGTTGTCGATGGTCACGGAGGAGTAGCGGTCCTGCGGCAGGTCGCCAAACAGGTTCGTGTTCGTGCAGCAGACAAAGGGGACGCTCAGCGGCGCGGCCATCTCCGCCGTATAGTCAAACCGGTCCCCGAGCAAAATGACGCCGCGCAGGCGCTCGGCGCGTTCGAGATGGGCGGCGTAAGTCAGCGCATCATCGCGGTGGTGGATCTGGCGCATGCACATACTGTAGCCAAGGCGGGAAAGCTCTGACTCGATGGCGGAAAGAATCGGAGGGTAGCAGGGGTTGCTGCTGCTGCGGATCACGCCGATCGCGTTGCCCCGAGGGCGCACCAGCTTGCGCGCGGCGGTGTTGGGGATAAAGTGGTGATCTTCCACCACCGCAAGCACCTGCGCGCGGATCGGCGCGCTGACATCAGGGTGGTTGTTGAGCACCCTGGATACTGTGCTGACAGATACGCCGGCCAATCTTGCGATATCCTTGATGGTCATGCCATGACCTCCTTTCCGTGCGGGAGAAGCCAGGGAAGGGTCGAGAAAGGAAGCTTTATAAAAGTTGTTTAACATATTTTATTAAAAATAAAGGGAAAAGTCAACCTCTTCATGGCAAAACATACAAAATGTGGAAACGGAGGCGGCTCAGCTCTTGTCCTCCGGGCGGAAGAGCACCGCGGCCAACCAGCCGAAGAACACGGCGGCGGTGATTCCCCCGGCGGCGGCCTCCGCCCCGCCGGTGAATGCGCCGAGCAGTCCGCGCGCTTGGACCGCCTGCCGCACGCCGCGGGCGAGGTTGTAGCCAAAGCCGGTCAGCGGCACGGTTGCCCCCGCGCCGGCGAAACGGACGAGCGGCTCATAGAGCCCCACTGCGCCGAGCAGCACCCCGGCAACGACAAAGCAGGTGAGGATGCGGGCGGGGGTCAGCCCGGTCCGGTCGATCAGCGCCTGCCCGGCCAGGCAGATCAGCCCGCCGACCAGGAATGCGCGAATACAGGAGAGCAGCATACGTCAGAACCTCTCTTTCCTCTCAATGGGAATGCACCCGCCCCTTATCGGGCGGCGTCAATGGCCACTGCGTGGCAGATGCCGGGGACGCTCTCGCCCTGGCCGAGGGAGACGGGGGAGTGCAGCGCCCCGGTGCCGCAGAAGAGGACGTGCTGGAGCGTGCCGGCCTGCAGCTCGCCCAGCAGGCGTCCGGTGAGCACCGCCGCGGAGCACCCGCAGCCGGAGCCGCCGCAGTGGACGTCCTGCCGCTCCAGGTCGTAGAGCAGCACGCCGCAGTCGGTGTAGTTGGACAGCGCCACCCCGTCGCGCCGGAACAGCTCGGTGACCAGCGAGCAGCCGAGCCTTCCGAGGTCGCCGGTGACGATCAGGTCGTAAAAGGAGGAGGAGCGTCCGGTGTCGGCCAGATGGGTGCGGATCGTATCGTAGGCGGCGGGGGCCATTGCTGCGCCCATATTGTTGGCATCCTTGATGCCGGGGTCACAGATTTTCCCCACCGTCACGTGCGTGACGTAGGGGCCCGGGCCGTTCTGCGCGAGGACGACGGCCCCGGACGCCGTGGCGGTCCACTGGGCGGTCGGGGTGCGCTGCCCGCCGTACTCCAGCGGCATGCGGTACTGCCGCTCTGCCGTGCAGAAGTGGGAGGAGGCCACCGCCGCCGTCCACGCGGCAAAACCGCCGTCAATCAGCAGGGCGGCCAGGCCGAGTCCCTCCGCCATGGTGGAGCAGGCCCCATAGAGGCCAAAAAAGGGCACGCCGAGGGCGCGCGCGGCGTAGCCGGTGGCGATGCACTGGTTCATGAGATCGCCGCCGAAGAGGGCGTCCAGGCAGGAGGCCGCCTGCCCGGCGCGCTCAAGCGCCCGGGTGACGGCAAACTGCTGCATGACGCTCTCCGCCTTCTCCCACGTCTTTTCCCCAAAGTAGCTGTCCGTGCTGATGCGGTCGAAGAGCGGGCCAAGCGGCCCCTCGCCCTCCTTTTTTCCCACAATGCTGCCCCAACCTGCCACCGCAGGGGGACAGGCCAGGGCAAAGGTCTGCCTGCCGAGCTTTTTGGACATATTCATGCCGCCTCCCGTCATTCTGACTCTGTCCCCTAGTTTGGCCCCGGCGGACGTGGTTATGCACGCGGCAAGACGGATAGCATAGAAAAAGGCCCGACAGAACCAGAGGTTCTGCCGGGCCAGACTGCGGGGGTCAAGTGAAAATCACTTGTTGGCGGTGTTGACGGTGTAGTTGGGCGCTTCCTTCGTGATATAGATGTCGTGCGGGTGGCTCTCACGCAGGCCGGCGGAGGTGATGCGGATGAACTGCGCCTTGCACCGCAGCTCCTCGATCGTGCCGCAGCCGCAGTAGCCCATACCGGCGCGCAGGCCGCCCATGAGCTGGTACATCGTGTCCGAGAGAGATCCCTTGTAGGGCACGCGGCCCTCGACGCCCTCGGGGACCAGCTTCTTGTTGTTCTGCTGGAAGTAGCGGTCCTTGGAGCCCTTGGCCATCGCGGCGAGAGAGCCCATGCCGCGGTAGACCTTGAACTGGCGGCCCTGATAGATCTCGGTGTCGCCGGGGGACTCCTCGCAGCCGGCAAGGACAGAGCCGAGCATGACCACGCTGCCGCCGGCGGCGATCGCCTTGGCGATGTCGCCGGAGTACTGGATGCCGCCGTCGGCGATGACAGGCACGCCGTATTTCTCGGCGACGCAGGCGGCGTCATAGACGGCGGTGATCTGCGGCACGCCGATGCCGGCGACCACGCGGGTGGTGCAGATGGAGCCGGGGCCGATGCCTACCTTGACGCAGTCGGCGCCCGCCTTGATGAGCGCCTCGGTGCCGGCGGCGGTGGCCACGTTGCCGGCGATGAGCTGCACGTCGGGGTAGACCGCCTTGATGCGCTCGACGGTGCGGATGATATTGCCGCTGTGTCCGTGCGCGGAGTCCAGGCAGAGGACGTCCGCGCCCGCCTCCACCAGGGCGGCGACGCGGTCGAGCACGTCCGCTGTCGCGCCGATGGCGGCGCCCACGAGCAGACGGCCTTTGCTGTCACGCGCGGCGTTGGGGTAGGCGACCGCCTTCTCGATGTCCTTGATGGTGATCAGGCCCTTGAGGCGGAAGTTCTCGTCCACGATGGGGAGCTTTTCCACCTTGTGCTGGCGGAGGATCTCCTTCGCCTCGTCCAGGCCGATCCCCTCGCGGGCGGTGATGAGGTTCTCCTTGGTCATCACCTGGTCAATCAGCTTGTCCATGTCGGTCTCAAACTTCATGTCGCGGTTGGTGATGATGCCGACCAGGCGGCCGGTGGACTGCTCGCAGATGGGCACGCCGCTGATACGGTACTTGGCCATCAGCGCGTCCGCCTCGCCGAGGGTGTGGCCGGGGGCGAGCCAGAAGGGGTTGGTGATGACGCCGTTCTCCGAGCGCTTGACGGTGTCCACCTGCTCGGCCTGGGCGCCGATGGACATGTTCTTGTGGATGATGCCGATGCCCCCCTCGCGCGCGAGCGCGATGGCCATGCGGCACTCGGTGACGGTGTCCATCGCGGCGGACATGATGGGGATGTTCAGCGAGATCGTCCGGGTCAGCTTGGTGTGCAGGTCGATGTCGGCGGGCAGCACGTCGCTCTCGGCCGGGATGAGCAGCACATCGTCAAAGGTCAGTCCCTCTTTCAGGAACTTGGTGGAGGGATCCGTGTTGATCATAAGCCTTCCAACTCCTTTCAGACTCGCCCGCGCCCTCTGCCGGACAACGGGAGAAAAACGCCGGTCACGTCCGGCCGTGGATGAGCAGCTTGGGTTTTGCGCAGAGATCGGTGAGGTCATCCACCGTCGCCGCCGGCAGGCGCAGCGTGCCGCCGCAGTCGGCGCAGTGGAGCTCGACGGCGCTGTAGCGGATCTGCAGACGCCAGCGGTGCGAGCCGCAGGTGCAGGAGATGCCGCCGCGCGTGGCGATGTCGCGCAGCTCGGCGAGCACCTCGGCCATCACCGTCTCGTCCAGGAAGGTCCGCTCCCCGCCGGCGGGGGCCTCTTCCTGCTTGTCCAGCGTCTGTTCCAGACGGGGCATGGCGGCAAAGACCGGCCCCTCCTCGCCCAGATAGCAGCAGTCGATGCCGGAGCTCGGGCAGCTCAGGCCGAGCAGCCTGTGGCCCATGAGCTGGCCGGAGGTGAGCTGGACGGTGTGCGAGCCGCCGCAGGCCGCGCAGGGCACGGTAAAGCGGTAGGCACTGCCGAGGTAGTCCACCTCCAGCGCCGACTGTCCGCAGGGACAGGCGAGCTTCATATGCCCCACCGACAGGGAGAACAGGCTCCGGTCTGCCACCACGCTCTGGCGGCATTTGGGGCAGATATAGCCGATCGTGCGGCGTTTTTCCTGCATAGGCGCGCCTCCCTGACGGATATCCGCCGGCTGATATACAGGCTTATTATATCAGCCGGAGGGGCAAAAAACAATCCATAGGACAGACAAAAGCGGCCTCCGGCGGCCGGTTTTCGCTGTCGAAGATTCCATGCCGGGCGGGACGGCCGGGGCCGGAGGCGGGTGGACACAGGCGGCCGCCCTTGCGCGCGCGGCAAAATGCATGTATAATAGATCACAGTATACACAGCGGCGCACCGCCGCGGATAAGGGAGGTCCCCCGGATGGGAAAGATTTTCAAGTTCCACAACGACGTGGACACCGACCAGATCATCGCCTCGCAGTATCTGCTCTACCCCACGGTGGAGGAGATGAAAGAGCACGCCTTTGAGTCGCTCGAGCCCGACTTTGCCGCCCGCGTGCGGCCGGGGGACTACATCGTGGCCGGGGAGAACTTCGGCTGCGGCTCCTCGCGCGAGCAGGCGCCCGCCGTGCTCAAGGCGCTCGGCGTGCGCGCGGTGGTGGCCAGGAGCTTCGCGCGCATCTTCTTTCGCAACGCGATCAACATCGGTCTGCCGCTGATCGTCTGCCGGGAGCTCTACGACCATGTGGACGGAGGCGAGGAACTGGAGCTGGACCTGACCGAGGGGGTCGCCACGGTGGGCGGACAGTCCTATTCCTGCACCAAGATTAACCCGTATATGCAGAATATTTTGAACCAGGGCGGCCTGCTGGCCTCGCTGGACCGGGAGGAGGCGTGAGCAGATGGGGATGACAATGGCGGAAAAGATCATCGCCGCCGCCGCGGGGGAGACCTGCGTGCGCGCGGGCGAGATCCACACGGTGGAGCTGGACCTGCTCATGAGCAACGACGGCACCACCCACCTGACGATCGACATGTACCACAAGCTGGCCCATCCGCGCATCGCGGACGTATCTAAGCTGGTGTGGGTGGTGGACCACAATATGCCCTCCGACAGCCCCAAGACGGCCGCGAGCCACAAGAAGATGCGCGACTTTGCCCGGGAGCACGGCATCACCTTCTATGAGGGCCAGGGCGTGTGCCACCAGCTCATGATGGAGCGCCACGTCCGCCCCGGCCAGCTTATCTTCGGCGCGGACAGCCACACCTGCGCCTACGGGGCGCTCGGGGCCTTCGGCACCGGCGTGGGCTGCACCGACTACCTCTACGCCATGGTCACCGGCCACAGCTGGGTGATGGTGCCCGAGAGCCTGCGCTTCTGCCTCCATGGCTGGCTGCGCCCCGGCGTGACGGCGCGCGACCTGATTCTCACCATCATCGGCCGCATCGGGGCCAACGGCGCGAACTACAAGGCGATGGAGTTTACCGGCGAGGGCCTCGGGACCCTCACCATGTCCGACCGGATCGCCATGTGCAACCTCTGCGTCGAGGCGGGGGCCAAGACCGCCCTCATGCCGGCCGACCAGGTCGCCCTGGACTACCTCGCCGCCCACGGCCGCACGCCCAAGGCGGTCTACACCAGCGACCCGGACGCGGTCTACGCTGCGACCTATGACATCGACCTCGGCGAGATCGTCCCCGTGGTGGCCAAGCCCCACTTCGTCGACCAGGTGGTGCCCGCCGCCGACTGCGTCGGCACGCCGATTGACGAGGCGTTCCTCGGCTCGTGCAACAACGGGCGCATCGAGGACCTGCGTGCCGCCGCCGCCATCCTGGAGGGCCGGCACGTGGCCGAGCGGGTGCGCTTCCTCGTCGTCCCGGCGAGCGCGGACGTCCACCTCCAGGCGATGGAGGAGGGGCTGATCGAGATCTTCCTGCGCGCCGGGGCCATCGTGATGAACGCCAACTGCTCCGTCTGCTGGGGCAGCTGCCAGGGCGTCATCGGCGCGGGGGAGACCCTCATCAGCACCGGCACGCGCAACTTCAAGGGCCGCGCGGGCCATAAGGATTCCTTTGTCTACCTCGGCTCGGCGGAGACGGTGACCGCCTCCGCCATCGCCGGGGAGATCACCACGGCGGACCGCCTGCCGCCCCGGGAGGTGTGAGAGATGGCCGCTGAGACGTTTACCGCCCGCATCTGGGTGCTGGGCGACGACATTGACACCGACATCATTATGCCCACGGAATATCTCGCGCTGAAATCGGTGGAGGACATGCGCCCCTACGCCTTCTCCCCGCTGCGCCCGGAGCTCGCCGGGCAGATTCGGCCGGGGGACGTGATCGTGGCCGGGAAGAACTTCGGCTGCGGCTCCTCGCGCGAGCAGGCGCCCGAGGTGCTCAAGGCTCTCGGCGTGCGCGCCGTGATCGCCGGGAGCTTCGCGCGCATCTTCTTCCGCAACGCGATCAACAACGGCCTGCTGCTCATCGAGTGTCCCGCCCTGCGCGCGGATGTGGCGGACGGGGACGAGATCGCCGTCGAGGTGGGCAAGGCCATCACCTGCAAGGGCAAGACCTATCCCATCGCCGCCCTCTCGGACAACCTGCTGGAGATCATCAACGCCGGAGGCCTGGTGCACGCGATGCGCCGCCGCAACGGCCTGGAGTGAGGAGGGGTGCGACATGGGCGCGACCATGATTGAAAAGCTGATCCGCCGCAATACCGGCAGCGAGACCGCCTGTGCGGGCGATATCGTCACCGCCTCGGTGGACCGCGTGATGATTCATGACATCTTCATCCCCTTCGTGGCGGAGAAGTTCCGGGAGATGGGCTTCACCCGCGTCTGGGACCCGGACAAGATCGTGCTGATCTACGACCACCTCGTCCCCGCCAGCCAGCTCGACGACAGCCGCCACCACCGCACCGGCGACGCCTTCGCCGCTGAGCAGGGCCTCACCCACGTCCACCGCTCCGACGGCATCTGCCACCAGCTCATGACGGAGGCGGGGTATGTGAGGCCGGGGGACGTGGTCTTCGGCACCGACAGCCACACCACCACCTACGGCTGTGTCGGGGCCTTCTCCTCCGGCATCGGCTACACCGAGATGGCCTCCATCCTGGGCACCGGCACCCTCTGGGTCCGCATCCCGGAGACCATCCGCGTCGTGGTGGACGGCCATCTGCCGCCCCACGTCACCTCTAAGGACGTGATCCTGCGCCTGATCGGCGACCTGGGCGCGGACGGCGCGTCCTACTGTGCGCTGGAGTTCGCCGGCTCCTGCGTGGAGGAGCTGTCCGTCGCCAGCCGGATGACCATGGCGAACATGGCCGTCGAGGCGGGGGCCAAGTGCGCCCTCTTCGTCCCGGACGAGAAGACGGCGGCCTACTGCCGGATGGAGCTGGGCGAGGCGGAGCGGTCGCTCGCCGCGGACGCGGACGCGCACTATATCCGCACCGTTCACTACCGGGCGGAGGACCTGGTTCCCGTGCTCGCCTGCCCCTCTCAGGTGGACAAGATCCGCCCTGTCTCCGAGCTGGAGGGCCTCGCGATCGACCAGGTCTTCCTCGGCTCGTGTACGAACGGACGGCTGGAGGACCTGATGTGCGCCGCGGAGATCTTGAAGGGCGGCCACGTCGCCCCCTTCGTCAAGCTGATCGTCACCCCCGCCAGCCGCCAGGTCTACCTCGACGCGCTGGCCAACGGCACGATGGAGATCTTGCAGCGCGCCGGGGCGATCATCACCCACCCTGGCTGCGGCCTGTGCTGCGGCCGCACCGGCGGCATCCTGACCGACGGGGAGCGGGTGGTGGCTACGAACAACCGCAACTTCCTCGGCCGGATGGGCACGAATAAGGTGGAGATCTACCTCGCCTCCCCCGCCACCGCCGCCGCCAGCGCCCTGGCCGGGAAGATCACGCGGGCGAGATAAAACATGATAATCTATACACAACGGCCCCGGCGTGCTTGCCGGGGCCGTTATGCGCAGGCGTCAAGAACGGTCAATTAGATAAGATTGCAGGCTCTTTTGACATCCGTTTTTCTCGTAAAATGCCTCCAGGCCCGGCTGTGCTCCGAAATACAGCATGGTCGGGGTATGTTCCCGGGCGAGTCGGAGCAGCTGGCTGCCGATGCCCCTTTTCTGATATGCCGGAAGGACCAACAGCTCGGTGATTGTCCCGAAGTAATAGCCGTCCGACAAAATGCGCAGGCAGCCCACCAGCTCGCCGCGGCAGCGGGCAGTGATATTGATTGTTCTGGACAGGGCAGCCTGCGTCCGCTCTGGGTCGTAATCTCCCGGCCAAATCTGCCGGACAAAGGGAAGAAAGGCGGCGGCGCTCAATTCCCGGTCATCTGTTGTGTATTGAATCGGTTCTGTCATGGTTGGACCTCCTTTCGCGGCCGTGATGGAAAGATGAAAATCTCTTCAATCGGCGCCCCGACTGCGCGGGAGATGTCCACTGCCAGCTTCAGGGACGGATTGTACTGCGCCTTTTCCAGGCGCATAATGGTCTCCCGGCGCACGCCGACCAGGGCGGCGAGCTGCTCTTGGGTCAGGTTTTTCAGCAGCCGGTATTGCTTCAGCCTGCACTCAAATTCCGCCATGGCTCATCCCTCGATCTCCTCTGCGGGCTCGTCGTGGTCATAGCGGTAGAGCAGGTATTCCGAGAGGAACAGCCACAACGCCAGAGCGAGAGAGATCACGATCAGCAGCGAGATCAGGGTGTACTCCAGATGCCCCATCAGGCTGCCGCGCCCCAAGAGCACGATGGCGAGAAAGATGACAGTGAGGGACACCCGCTGCGCCGTCAGCTGTGCCCGCAGCTTGTTCTCGCGATAGCGCTCATCCATGAAGGTGTTGGACAGCTTTCCCTCAAAGAAAAAGCCGAAGAAGCCGAAAAAGAGGAAAAAGAGAAAGGGGAAGATGGTTCCGTTCCAGGAATAGGTCCAAAAGCCGCCAAACCCGAGAAGGCCGAGAAGGCCCAGCCTGGGACGGATGCTCCGGGTGGTCCGGTCCGATGCGGACCTGCGGCGGCTGCGCAGGACGGCCGAAACCACGAGCGCGACGAGGCAGCACACATACAGGATCAGCAGGCTCAGCAAGACCAGCATGGGCAGGTCCCGCAGCCGGAAGACATAGGTGGCAAAGTCCATCGGCGCGACCAGCCTGCTCTCGTTCCAGACAACCGCGTACCAGGCAGACAGCAGCAGAAGCAGCAGACAGCCGGCTTCGCAGAGGACGAGCCGTTTGACGGTATTCTTTTTCATGATAAGACCTCCGGTGGGACGAGATTGGAATGAGATGTATTTCTCTCATTGCAAGACAAATATATCACTTCACTGCTCTGGTGTCAACAGAAATGTGATAAATTTATCTCTTTGCACGTGGAGGAGGCGGCGGCCCGGTGCCGGACGAAGGGGCCGGGCGCTCTTACGGCTGTTTTCCGGCAGGTATGGGCGCAAAGGAGAGAGATGGACAGCGTTTCTACCCCTGTTTGAACAGAATGCCCCTTTACATTAGCCTGCTAATGTGATAACATGATACAGTCTGGAGGGGACCCCTCCGACACGGAAAATGACTGTTTGGAGGAAGGACCTATGGAGAAGATGAAGAAGCTGGCCGCCCTGCTGCTGGCGCTGGCGATGTGCCTGGCCCTGGCTGCCTGCAGCGGCGAGAGCGCCGCGGAGACAGAGGAGACCGGGACGGACGCCGCGTCCGGCACGGAGGAGGACGCCGCGGACGAGGCTGAGGAGAGCGATCTGGCCTATGTCCAGGAAAAGGGCACGCTGGTGGTTGGCATCACCGAGTTTGAACCGCTGGACTATCAGAGCGCGGAGGGCGAGTGGATCGGCTTTGACGCAGAGATGGCCACCGGCTTTGCCCAGAGCCTGGGCGTGGAGGTGGAGTTCCAGATCATTGACTGGGACAACAAGATTCTCGAACTCGACGGTGGCACGATCGACTGTGTCTGGAACGGCATGACGCTGACCGACGAGGTGCTCGCGGCGATGGAGTGCTCAGAGCCCTATCTGAACAACGCCCAGGTGGTCATCCTGCCTGCGGACGTCGCGGCGGAGTATGACTCGGTGGAGAGCATGGCTGACCTCACCTTCGCCGTGGAGTCCGGCTCGGCCGGGCAGGCCCAAGCGGAGGCCAACAGCTTTGCCTTCACTGAGGTGATGGACCAGGCCACCGCTCTGCTTGAGGTGAGCAGCGGGACCGCCGACGCGGCGATCATCGACTCGCTGATGGCGGCGGCCATGGTGGGCGAGGGCACCAGCTATGAGGATCTGACCTATACCATCGCGCTCAACAGCGAGGAGTACGGCGTCGGCTTCCGCAAGGGTTCCGACCTCGCCGCCGCGCTGGACGAGTACCTGGACAGCGCGTACGCCGACGGCACGATGCAGGCCATCGCCGAGAAGTACGGCGTGGACGCAGCGCTGATTGCGCGATAACGCGCGCGCTGCGCGCTTTCCCCGCAAATGCAAGCATTTGCGGGGAGGTTGCAGTCCTCCCACGCGCACGGATTTTGTTCCAAAATCCGCACACTCGTCGGACTATCAGGATTTTTCGGCCGGTACAACAAGGTGAATTGCCCCGCAGGGGCAAGAGAAGGCCCC
>CAYWUA010000032.1:0-18189 GCA_964461385.1 uncultured Oscillospiraceae bacterium | reverse complement strand
AAATCGGAGTGGATATGTCCGTGTTCCCCACCTCAAAGCATCTCTGCTCCTGGGCGGGGCTTAGTTTCAACCTAATCCCTCCTCTGGTAAGTAGTAGGCGGCCAACAGGTCAACGCAGGCGCCGTAACTGTGCATGACGTCCTCCTGCCCGAAACTCTGGACAAAACCGGAATAGATGTTGGTCGCCGCGGCCTCCACCGCCTCTTCCACCGGGGAGTCAAACTGCGCCCAGTAGGCGTTGTTCTCCATCAGGTCGGCGCGCGCCTGCTCGCCGAGCAGGGCATAGGCCTCCCGCCAGAGGGAGGTGTCGGCGGAGTAGAGGGCGTTGCCCAGGTGGATATAGCCCATCAGGGCGGAGGAGTACTGAAAGGCGATGTCGTCGCTCTTCAGGCCCGCTATGATGGCCAGAAAATTGCACTCGTCTTCCAGCGCGACATTCTTCTGGTGCGCCAATTCGTGCAAGATGGTGGCAGGGACGAGCACGGCGGGGGCATCCACATTCACCATCGACTCGCCGGTAAACGGAAAATAAAAACCGGTGAAGCCGAGCGTGCTCATCAGGCGGGAGTAAAACATCGGCTTGGCCTGCACCTCCGCGCGCTCGAGGAAGGGAAACTCGTCATAGAGGGAGCTGTAAAGCCCCTCGCCGCGCGCAAAGAGATCTCCCTCACAGAACTGTCCATCCTCGTTGCGCTCTACCTGCCCGGCCAGCTCGCTGCACCGAACGGCAAAGGCGGCGGTGAGCTGAAAGAGCTCTTCATCCGTCGTCGCCCGGCCCTCCAGTCCGCTGCGCTCGGAAAAGGTGGCGCCATAGTAGTTGACACCCCAGGTGAAGGTGTAGCCAGCGTAGACCAGCAGCCCAGCAGCGAGCAGTGCCAGCGTTCGCCGCAGCAGGCTGCGTAGCGGGTGGGCCGGCCGTCCCTGCAAGCGGTGCGCCGCGCCGAGGCCGATCACCCACAGTGAGCGCAGGAGGAAGACGATCAGTGCCAGCACCCCAACAGTCCAGAGCACCTCGGCCACGGAGAACGGCAGCAGGCCGAACAGGCGGCCGGCCGCCTGCTTGAGCGGCGTGGTGACGTGAGCGATCAGCCAGTCTGCCCAGTCCCGGCGCGCGCAGACCAGCCGCAGCAGGCCGAGTAATAAGAGCGCGAGCACCAGGAGGATGAGCTGTGGCAAATAGCGCCGCAGCCGCCCTGACGGCGCGGGATGGGTGATGATGTCGTAGATCGTCTTTCGCATGGGCGGAATCTCTCCTCCATTCGTCTTGACAACAGTATACCACGTTTTTCGCGCTGCGGCAAGGGAACGCGCCTCTCACCGTCCTGCCATGATAAAGGGGAAAGGATTGTGAAATTCTCTATTGACCTTGACCAATCTGTTTTGCCGGAACAGGCGATACAGAAAATGGCACCCGGTGATCTGGACGACTGCTATTCCCGGGCCGGTGAGGGGGACTGGCTGAATCTCTTTTTGTCCTGCTGGGTCCCTGCACAGCGGTCCGCCGCAAGAGAACGGTGGAAACGTCAGCCCACATGAGCTTCCTGATCCCTTACTATCCCTTTGCGGTGCTGCAGCGCTCAGGAGCTTACTTTAACATTATATCTGAAAGGCGATCGCCCTTGCCCTAAAGCTGGATTATCTGGACTGGCCTTCCTGTATGAAGCGTGGAACCTGACGGCATCCGATAGTCCGATAAACGGGAGCCTTACGGCCGGCGCCCTTGCCAGCTAAGGCCCCCTTTGCTATAATCTATGGCAGCAAAACGAGTAAGAGGGAGGGAGCGCCATGCTCAAGCTGTTGCTCGGCCGCGCCGGCACGGGGAAGACCACCCGGCTGATGGCGGCGGTTCGGGAAGACGGGCCGCGGCGGCCGCAGATCATCCTGGTACCCGAGCAGGTCTCGCATGATCGGGAGCGCCTGCTCTGCCAGGCCTGCGGGCCGTCCGCCTCGCGCTGGGCGGAGGTGCTCTCATTCACACGCCTGGCCAGTCGCGTTTTTCATGAAGCGGGCGGATCCGCCGGGCCGGTGTTGGACGCGGGTGGCCGTCTGCTGCTGATGAGCCAGGCGGTCGCGCTGGTGAGCGGCGGACTGCGCGTCTACGCCCGCCCCTCGCGCAAGGCGGCCTTTCTGGAGCAGCTTCTCGCCACCGGAGACGAGCTGAAGAGCTACTGTGTCCGCCCGGAGGATCTGCTCGACGCAGCCCGGGAAGAGCAGGGGCTGCAAAGCGACCGGCTGCACGACCTTGGCTTGATTCTGTCTGGCTATGAGGCGCTCGTCGCCCGGCGCGCCGAGGATCCGCGCGACCGTCTCACCCGCCTGGCGGACACCCTGCGCACCTGCTGCTGGTTTCGGGGCAAAGATGTCTATCTGGACTGCTTCACCGATTTCACGCCGCAGCAGCGGCAGATTCTCGCGCACGCCCTGCGCCAGGCGCGCCGTGTCACCGTCGCTCTCACCTGTGACAGTTTAACGGAGACAGGGGAGACGGTCTTTCAGCCTGCCCGGCGCACCGCGCAGGCCCTCGTCGCTCTCTGCCGGGAGGAGGGCATCGGGATGGAGTGCGAGGTGCTGGCTGGCTCCCGCACCAACGTGCTGCCTGAACTGCGCCATCTGGAGGCGCACCTCTTCTCGGATGGCGCGCCCGCCCCGGAGGAGGCGGCTGGTCCCTGCCTCTTTGCTGCCGCCAGCCCTTATGAGGAGGCGGAGTGGGCTGCCCGGCAGATTCTCACGCTGGTGCGGGAGCGGGACTGGCATTTCCGCGATATCACCGTCGCCGCCCGGACGCTGGAGCGGTATCAACCGGTGCTGGAGAGCGTCTTTCGCCGATATCAAATTCCGCTCTTTCTTGGCCGGATGGAGGATATTCTGGAAAAGCCGGTGCTTACCCTCCTCACCGCCGCACTCGAGAGTGTACGCAGTCACTACGAGACGGATGACCTCTTCCGCTATCTGAAGACCGGCCTGGCCGGTCCGACATGGGAAGAGATCGACCTGCTGGAGAACTACGCCCTGCGCTGGGACATCCGCGGCAGCCGCTGGATACGCCAGAGTGACTGGAACTGGCACCCGGAGGGCTATTCTATGCCCTGGCGGGAGGAGGACCGCGCCCTCGTCGCCCGCCTGGACGCGCTGCGCCGGCGCGTCATCGCCCCGCTTGAACAGCTATCGCAGGCCCGCCGCGGCACTGGGGCGGAATTAGCCCGCGCCCTCTACCGCTTTTTAGAGGAAATCGCCCTGCCGGAGCGGCTGACGGAACGGGCGGAGGCCCTGCGCGCGGCGGGGGAGCTGCAGCAAGCGGAGGAGTACCGCCAGCTCTGGCAAGTGCTCATCGGGGCGCTGGAGCAGTGCAGCGACCTGCTCTCAGAGCAGGTACTTGAGCTGGACTATTTTACCGACCTCTTTCGCCTGGTACTCAGCCAGTACTCCGTCGGCGCCATCCCGGTCGCGCTCGACCGGGTGAACGGGGGAGACGTGGCGCGCGTCGCCCATGTGCGCTGCAAGGCCCTCTTCCTGCTCGGCGCGGACGACAGCCAGTTTCCCCTCGTCTCCGAGTCCCCCGGCCTGCTTACCGACCGCGACCGCGCCCTGCTCGCCGGGCACGGACTGGAGCTCGCCCCGTCCGCCGGCCAGCGGCTGGACCGGGAGCAGGCCCTGGCCTACGGCGCGCTCACCCGCCCGACGGAGCTGCTCTACCTGAGCTATCCGCAGGCGGTGGACGGGGCGGCGCAGCGCCCCGCCGTCCTCTGGGAGCGGCTGGAGCGGATGTTTCCCCGCGCGCCCCGTGGCGCGCTGGAGGAGTCGGCGCGTCTGCTCGCCCCGCTGCCCGCGCTGGAGCTGGCGGCGGAGACGGGGGACGAGTCCCTGCTTGAGCGTCTGGCCGCCAGCCCGGAGCGGACGGAGGCGGTCCGCCGCGTCCGGTCTGCCCGCTCCTTTACGCGCGGACGCCTCTCCCCGGAGACGGTACACGCCCTCTACGGGCAGGAGACAGCCCTCTCCGCATCCCGGATGGACAAGCTCAAGAGCTGTCACTTCTCCTATTTCCTGCAATACGGCCTCAAGGCGAAAGCCCGGCGCCCGGCTGGGTTTGACGCGCCGGAGGTGGGCACCTTTGTCCACTACGTACTCGAGCACGTCCTGCGCGCGGCGCAGGCGCGCGGCGGCGTTGCGGCGCTGGCGGAGGAGGAGCGCCGGTCGCTCTCGGAGCAGGCGGTACGGAGCTATATCGAGACACAGCTCGGTGCACTGGACGAACAGACGCCCCGTTTTCGCTACCTCTTTGGACGGATGCGCCAGTCGGTGGAGCTTATCGTCTCCAACGTGGTGGAGGAACTGGAGCACAGCCAGTTTATCCCCCTCTCCTTTGAGCTCGGCTTCGGACGCGGAGAAGATCTGCCGCCGGTGCGTGTGGAGGTGGGGGACCTGACCCTCTTCGTCTCCGGTTTTGTGGACCGGGTGGACGGCTGGGAAAAGGACGGACGGCTCTACCTGCGCGTGGTGGATTATAAGACGGGCCGGAAGTCCTTCAGCCTGACCGATGTCTGGCACGGCCTGTCCCTTCAGATGCTGCTCTATCTTTTCACCCTTCAGGAGCAGGGGGAGACGTATTACGGCCGCCCGGTGCTCCCGGCGGGGGTGCTCTACCTCCCGGCGCGCGACGTGCTGTTGCCCGGCAGCCGGGAGATGGACGAGCCGTCGCGCCTGCGCGCGGCGGACAAGGCCCTGCGCCGCTCCGGACTGCTGCTGCGCGACGAGGAGGTGTTGCGCGCGATGGAGCCCTGGGATGAGGGCGGGCCGCGCTTTCTGCCTGTCCGGGTGAGCCGGGCCGGGGCAATCTCGGGCGACAGCCTCGCGACCGCTGAGCAGTGGGGCATTTTGCACCGGCGGCTGCACGACCTGCTGCGCGAGATGGGCCAAGAGCTCGCGGCGGGCGACATCGACGCCGACCCCTACTGGAAGGGCTCCGGCCACACCGCCTGCGACTTCTGCGACTTCGCGCAGGCCTGCCACTTTGAGGAGGGGCGGGGCGGCGACCGCCGCCGCTTCCTCTACTCGGTGAGCGGAAAGGAATTTTGGGAAGGGGGGAGCGGAGATGGCCGTTGAGCTGACCTCCGAACAGCGCGCCGTAGTGGAAAATCGCGGCGGGGAACTGCTCGTCTCCGCCGCCGCGGGCTCAGGGAAGACCCGCGTTCTCGTTGAGCGCCTGCTCGAGCGCGTGGAGGGCGAGGGGCTGGACGTGGATCGCTTCCTCATCATCACTTTTACCAACGCCGCTGCCGCCGAGCTGCGCGGCAAGATTTTGCAGGCACTCAACCAGCGCCTCGCCGAGCGGCCGAGCGCCCATCTGCGCCGCCAGCTCACCCTGGTTTACCGCGCGCAGATCTCCACCATCCACGCCTGCTGCACGGCCCTGCTGCGGGAGTTCGGCCACCTGCTCGACCTCGACCCCGACTTTCGCGTGGCGGAGGAGGCGGACGCCGAGCTGCTGCGGCGCGAGACGCTAGACCGCCTGATGGAGGAGCGCTACGCCGCCCTCACCCCGGATGACCCCTTCTCCGAGCTGGTGGACACCATGTCCGCCGGCCGGGACGACCGGCGGCTGAAGGAGATCGCGCTGGACATCCACCGCCGCGTCCAGTCCCACCCCGACCCGCGCGCGTGGCTGGAGCGGCAGAGCGCGGCCTTTGACCTCTCCGGATGCCGCGACGTGGGGGAGACGGTCTGGGGCAAACAGATTCTCGCCCGGGCGGAGCGCCAGGCGCGCTACTGGTACAATCAGATGCTCCGGGCGCTCAATGAGATGATGGACGACCGCGAGCTGGAGGCGGCCTATTCCCCCAGCTTCTGCGACACGATGGACAGCATTGACGCCTTTCTCGGCGCGCTTGACCGCGGGTGGGACAGCGCCCGCGCCCTGTGCGAGATCGAGTTTCCCCGCCTGAAGTCCAGCCGGAAGATCACCGACAAGCGCCTGCAGGAGCGCGTCAAGGCGGTGCGGGAGCGCTGCAAGCGGCGGCTCAAGGGGCTGGGCGACCTCTTTTACGCCTCCAACCAGACACTGCTGGACGATATGGCGGCGGTCCGCCCGGCGGTGCAGGCGCTTTTCTCCCTCGTCCTCGACCTGGACGAGGCGTTCCGCGCGGCCAAGGCGAAGCGGCGAATGGTGGATTTTGACGACCTGGAGCACCTCACCCTCCGCCTGCTCACCGCACCGGACGGCGGGGCGAGCGAGCTGGCGCACACCCTGCGCGCGCGCTACGCCGAGGTGATGGTGGACGAGTACCAGGACACCAACGCTGTCCAGAACGCGATCTTTGACGCGCTCACTGGCGATGGGCAGAATCTCTTCCAGGTGGGCGACGTGAAGCAGTCTATCTACCGCTTTCGTCTGGCGGATCCCACCATCTTCCTGCGCAAATACCACAGCTTCCGCCCTGCCCCGGAGGCAAAAGAGGGGCAGGGACGCGTGATTGTGCTCAGCCGGAACTTCCGATCCCGCGCCAGTGTGCTCGAGGGGGTCAACTTCGTCTTTTCCCACATTATGATGCGTGACTTCGGCGAGCTGGACTACACGGAGGATCAGCGCCTGAACCCCGGCTTTCCCTATCCGCCTCATCCGGACGATGCAGTGGAGCTGGACGTGCTCGACCTGTCTGCCGTTGCGCGCGCGGAGCGCCAGGCGCGGATTCCCCGCGACCAGCTGGAGGCGGAGCACATCGCCCGGCGGGTACGTGCGCTGCTGGACGGCGGCTTTCCGGTGACGGGGGAGGACGGCGCGCTCCGTCCGGTCCGCCCGCGGGACATCGCCATCCTGTATCGCTCACCCGGCGCGGTGATGGGTTATCTCACCCAAGCGCTGGACGCCTGCTCCGTCCCCTGGCAGACGGAGGGGGCGGAGGACTTCTTCCACACCACTGAGGTGCAGTGTGCCATCGCCCTGCTGGAGATTATCGACAACCCCCACCAGGACGTGCCGCTGCTGGCGGCACTGCGCTCGCCCGTGTGGGGCTTCTCCGCTGACCGGCTCGCCCAGATGCGGGCTGCCTCCCAGGACGGGGATTTTTACACCTGCCTGGTCCGCGCCGCAGAGCGGGGCGAGGCGGATGCGGCCGCGTTTCTCGAGACGCACTCGCGCCTGCGCCTGCGCGCAACGGACACAAGCTGTCACTGTCTGCTCTGGGATCTCTATGACGAGCTGGGAGTGCTCGCTCTCTTTGGGGCGATGCCGGGTGGACTGCGCCGGCAGGAACATCTGCTCGCCCTCTACGACTGGGCGCGCGGCTTTGCCCGCAGCGGCCGGCAGGGGCTCTATGACTTTGTCGGGTGGCTGCGCCGCTGTCAGCAGCAGGGACAGCGGACGCCCGGCCTCAGCCGCACGGACGGCAGCGGCGTGCGCATCCTCTCCATCCACCGCTCCAAGGGACTGGAGTTCCCCGTCGTGCTGCTTGCCGGGCTGAACCGGCCGATCAATCGCACGGACGAACGCGCCCCCGTCCTCTTCCATCCCAAGCTGGGCGTCGGTCCGAAAGGGGTGGACCCGGCGCTGCGGGTGGAGTATCCCACCCTCGCGCGGCGCGCGGTTGCCCTCAAGCTGGAGGAGGAGACCAAGGCGGAGGAGCTGCGGCTGCTCTACGTCGCGATGACCCGCGCGCGGGAGAAGCTCATCATGACCCTCGCCATGGCGGACGCGGCCAAGGAGCTGGCCGCCCTTCTCCCGGAGGCAGGCCCCCACCCAGACCCACAGGCCCTTCAGGAGAAGGACACCGTTGGTCAGTGGCTCCTGCTGCCGGTGCTCGCCCGGACGGACGCCGCTGCCCTCCGCCTGGGGGAGGACTGCCGCGCGCATATCCCGGTCTCCGGCTGGAAGATCTGTCTGGTCCCCGCTCAGCCGCCTGCTGCGGCGGGGGAGCGCACGACGGAGTGGGAGCAGTCCGCGCAGATGCTCGACCTCTCCCTCCTCGACTGGCGCTATCCCTATCAGGGCTTGGCGGAGATGCCGTCTAAGGTTACCGCAACCCAGCTCAAAGGCCGTCTGCTCGACCAAGAGGCGGCGGCGGAGGCCGTCGTGCCTATCCCGCCCCCTTCGTTCCCGCGCCCGCGCTTTCTCGCCGGGGAGCGTGGTCTCACCGCCGCCCAGCGCGGCACTGCCCTACACACGGTGATGGAGCGCATCGACCTGAGTAGGGCCGCGGACGTGGACGGCGTGCGGGAGGAGCTGGCCCGGCTCACCGCGGGCGGCTGGCTCACGGCGGAGGAAGCTGCGGCCGTCCGTCCGGAGCAGGTGGCGGCGTTCTATGCCTCCGATCTCGGCCGCGCGGCGGCCGAAGCCTCCGACCTGCGGCGGGAGTTCAAGTTCTCCCTGCTCGTTCCGGCGGGCCAGGTCTATCCCGGCGCGCCGGAGGGGGAAGAGGTATTGCTGCAAGGCGTGGTGGACTGCTGCTTTACCGGGCCGGACGGCTTTACCCTCATCGACTTCAAGACAGACCGCATTCACGCCGGGGAGGAAGAGGCGCACAGCCGCCGCTATCGCGCGCAGCTGGAGAGCTATGCCTGGGCCCTGGAACAGATTTTCGGCTGTCCGGTGGCCCGGAGGGTGCTCTGGTACTTCGCGCTCGGGACCAGGTTTGAAATTTCATGAAAAAAACCGGAAAAAGCGGTTGCAATTTTTGACAGAGTGTGATAACATATTTCATGTTGTCCGGGGACGATCAGGGCTCCCCGGGAAAGACTTTACAGAATCGAAAGAGGTGAGCATCATGAAGGCAGGGATCCATCCTGATTATCAGCAGACGACGATCCGCTGCGCCTGCGGCGCGGTCTATCCCACCGGCTCTACGAAGAAGGACATCCGGGTCGAGGTTTGCGCCAAGTGTCACCCCTTTTTCACCGGCAAGCAGAAAATGGTGGATACTGGCGGTCGCGTGAGCCGTTTCAACAAGAAGTTCGGCCTCAAGTAAGCTGCAAGAGAACCCGCATCGGCTTCCGGTGCGGGTTTTTTGCATGCAATTTGCCACAGTGCATACGCTAGGAACCATGACAGACAGTTTGAAACCGCAACAGGAGGGATATGAAATGCTGGAAAAGATCGATGTAGAACAACTGGATTTCAATGTCTTCCGGGCCATCGGCAAGCAGTGGATGCTCGTCACGGCGGGCAAGCCGGGGGACTGCAACACCATGACCGCCAGTTGGGGCGGCTTGGGCGTCCTCTGGGGCGCGCCGTCGGCTACCGCCTATATTCGCCCGCAGCGCTATACGAAGGAATTTCTCGACCGGGAGGCGTACTTCACTCTCTCCTTCCTGCCGGAGCAGTACCGCCAGGCGCTGGCCTACTGCGGCAGCCACTCCGGGCGGGACGGGGACAAGTGGGCCGCCACCGGCCTGACGGCCGCCGCGGCGGACTGCGGGGCCGCCTACGTCGAGCAGGCGGAACTGGTGCTCGTCTGCCGCAAGCAGTTCTGCCAGCGGATGGACCCGGATTGCATCCTGGATCGTGAGGCGGACGCCCGGTGGTATCCCGACCACGACTATCACGACATCTATATCGGCGAGATCACGGAGGCCTATCTGCGCCGCTGACCGCCGCCGGAGGTACCAATGACAGAGTTTGACAGCATCAAAGAGGGCGAGATCAACCGCGCCATCCTCGTCGGGCTCAATGCCCGCCGCCTGAACGCGGAGGAGACCGCCACCGAGGCGAGCATGGAGGAGCTGGCTGCCCTGCTGGAGACGGCAGGGGGCACCTGCGTCGGCTCGATGCTCCAGAACCGGGAGTCGCCCGACCCCGGCAGTTTCATCGGCGAGGGCAAGGCGCAGGAGCTCAAGGAGCTGGTCAAGACGCTGGAGGCCGATCTGGTTATCTTTGATAACGCCCTTTCCCCCACCCAGGTGCGGGTACTCACCGAGACGGTCGGCGTCCAGGTGATGGACCGCGCTGGCCTGATTTTGGACATCTTCGCCAAACGTGCCCAGACGCGGGAGGGTCGGCTTCAGGTGGAGCTGGCGCAGTACCGTTATATTCTCCCGCGCCTGACCGGCATGTGGGGCCATCTGGTTCGCCAGACCGCCTCCGGCGGCAAATCGCCCATCGGCACGCGCGGCCCGGGCGAGACCCAGCTGGAGACCGACCGCCGCCACATCCGCCGCAAGATCACCCGCCTGGAGGCGGACCTGCGCGAGGTGCGCCGCGTCCGCGCCGTCCAGCGCGAGCGCCGCGAGAAGAACGAGGTGCCCGTCATCGCCCTCGTCGGCTATACCAACGCGGGCAAGTCCACCCTGCTCAACCAGCTCACCGGGGCCGGCATCCCGGCCAACGACCGGCTGTTTGACACGCTGGACACCACCACCCGCACCCTGGAGATCACCGACACCCTCACCGTTCTCCTCTCAGACACGGTGGGATTTATCCACAAGCTGCCCCACCAGCTCGTCGAGGCATTCAAGGCCACCCTGGAGGAGCTGACCCACGCGGACCTTCTGCTCCATGTGATCGACGCCTCCCGGCCGGATTGGCGGGAGCAGGCGGCGGTGGTGGAGTCGCTGATCGCCGAGCTGGGCGCCGAGCAGACCCCGCGCATCAACGTCTACAACAAATGCGACCTCTATCCGGCGGAGATTCTCCCGCACGGGGAGAACGCCGTCTGCCTTTCCGCCAAGACGGGAGAGGGAGTGGACGAGCTGCTCCAGGCGATCGCTCGGCGGCTTGACCAGGGCCGGCGCCGGGTGTGCCTGCGCATCCCGTATGACAGGGGCGGCCTGCTCGACCAGCTCTACCGCGAGGCGAGTGTAGAACAGGTGGACTATGCCGATACGATTGAGGTCACCGCCGTGTGCACGCCTCGCGTGCTCGGTCAACTGCGCGCCTATCTCGCGCCGGACAGGGAGGGCTGAGGTGTGGAGCCGTACTTCGTCCCGACCCGGGCAAGTGAGACGGAATTTGTGGAAAAGCGCTCCCGCTTTATCGGACGCGTGAAGCCTGTCGCGACGGAGGAGGAGGCCCGCGCCTTTTTGGATGAGGTTCGCCGCCGTCACCACGATGCACGTCACAACTGCTGGTGCTACCTCCTGCGCGATGGCCCGGTGCGCTACTCCGACGACGGCGAGCCGCAGGGCACGGCGGGACAGCCGATGCTTGGCGTCTTCACCCGCGAGGGGGTGACCGGCTTGGTCTGTGTCGTCACGCGCTACTTTGGCGGCGTCCTGCTCGGCGCGGGCGGGCTGGTGCGCGCCTATACCCGCAGCGCGAAGGACGCGCTGGACGCGGCGGGGATCTCCGTCGTCCGCCCCTGGTCCGCCCTCACGCTCACCTGCGGCTATCATCTGCTCGCCCGCCTCCAGCTTGAGGCGGAGCAGGCCGGCGGCCAGGTGTCGGATACGGAGTACGGCGCCGAGGTGACGCTCCGACTCCTTCTTCCGGAGGAACGGGCGGAGGCGTTTTGCGCGCGGGTCGTGGAGGTGACGGCGGGGGCGGTGTGTCCCCAGGTCACGGGCATCGAGTGCCGGGCTGTGCCCCGGCCATGACACGGAGGAGAACGAGATGGAATTCAAACCCTATCAGCATAACGCGAAGTACTATGAGACGGACCAGATGGGCGTCGTCCACCACTCCAACTATATTCGCTGGTTTGAGGAGGCGCGGATCGACTGGATGGAGCAGGCCGGCATCCACTACGACGAGATGGAAGCGCGCGGCATCATCATCCCGGTCATCGGCGTCTCGGCAGAGTACAAGACGATGACACATTTCCGAGACACAGTGGAGGTCTTTTTCCACCTGGACCGCTATAACGGCGTCCGCTTTGCCATGAGCTATCAGGTGCGCGACGCAAAGACGGGGGAACTGCGCTGCACCGGTACGAGCGAGCACTGTTTCCTTGCGCGTGAGGGCTACCGCCCAGTCAACCTCAAGCGCCACGCTCCGGACTATCACGCCATCTTTATGGCCATGCTGGCCGGTCAGCCGGAGCTGCCGCTGGTGCGCTGAACCAAATGCGGAGAGAAGGGCCGGTTTTCCTTGGGAAGCCAGCCCTTTGCCTGGATCGGGCATTGACAGCGGCGTCCCCGTATGCTAATGTATTAGCGAATGAAAGTGATGGCCGGAGGCGACCCGGCCGGGATAGGAGCGACTGTATCCATGCGATATATACCCAATACCCCGGAGGGAACGCGGGACCGCCTCTTTGAGGAGTGCCGTGAGCGCCGTCGGGTCCAGTCCGCGCTGACGCATCTGTTTCGCCAGCGCGGTTACAGCGAGATCATCACCCCAGAGGAAGAGTATTACGACCTGTTCACCATCTCCGGCAGCGCCATCGCGCAGGAGGAGATGGTCAAGCTGGTGGACCATTCCGGCAAGATCTGCGTCCTGCGGCCGGACTGCACGACGCCGATCGCCCGCGTCGCGGCGACCAAGCTGAAGGACGCGGTCCTCCCACAGCGCTTTTACTACAATCAGGCGGTCTACCGCGCCGGACAAGAGCACCGCGGCCGTCACCGCGAGATTCCCCAGTGCGGCATTGAGCTGATCGGCGCGAAGGGAAGAAAGGCCGACCTCGAGGTGATCGCCACCGCCGTAGACGCCCTGCGCGCCTGCGCTCTGGAGGACTTCCACATCGAGCTGGGCCACGCGGACATCTTCCCGGCTTTTGCCCGGCGGCTGGAGATGGACCGGGAGGAGCTCGAGCAGATGCGCGCGCTGATTGAGGGGAAGAACTTCACCGCTCTGGACGACTTTATGTCCAATTATGCCGGCCAACCCGGCTGCGAGGCGGTGCGCCGCCTCGCCTACCTCTTCGGCGGGGTGGAGGTCCTGGACGAGGCGGAGGCCCTCGCCGGCCAGATGAGTGCGATCGATTACCTGCGCGACCTCTATACTCAGCTTGACCGCGCCGGTTACGGGAGCTATCTCCGCTTTGACCTCGGCATGGTCCATCATATCGACTACTATACCGGCCCCATTTTCCGCGGCTATGTGGAGGGCGCGGGGGATGCAGTGCTCAGCGGCGGGCGCTATGACCAGCTCTGCGCGAGCTTTGGACGCCCGGCGCAGGCGACCGGCTTTGCCATCGACGTGGACGGCGTGGCCCGCTGCCTGCCGCAGGCCGAGCCGCCTCGCCTCGCCGCCGTGGTACACTATCCGCCGCACCTGATCGGCAAGGCCCTCGCCCTGGTGGACAGCCGCGCGCGGGGGACCTGTGAGCTCTCCCCGTGCAGCCGCCTGGAGAGCACCCTCCGGCTTGCGCGGGAGAAGGGGATTGAGACGGTGCTCATCCTGGAGGAGGACGGAATTCGGGAGGTGACGGTGTCATGACAGACCGCCTGCGCATCGCCCTGACCAAGGGCAGGCTGCAGAAGAAGAGCATGGACCTCTTCACCCGCGCCGGGCTGGACTGCGAGCCGCTGGAGAATCCCGGCCGCCGCCTGATTCACAGCCTGCCGGACTACCCACTGGACGCGGTGCTTGCCAAGGCGCCGGACGTCATCACCTATGTCGAGCACGGCGTCTGCGACCTCGGCATCGTCGGCAAGGACACCATCCTGGAAAAGGGCGGTTCCTTCTATGAGGTACTCGACCTCGGCTTCGGCGCCTGCCGTTTTGCCTTGGCGGTGCCGGAGGGGCGCGACTTTTACGGCAGCTATAAAACGCGCACCATCGCGTCGAAATATCCCAACGTGACCCGCGCCTTCTTTGAGCAAAAGGGAATGGACGTGGACATCATCAAGATCGAGGGCTCCGTCGAGCTGGCCCCGCTGCTCGGCCTGGCGGACGGCATTGTGGACATCGTGGAGACGGGCGCGACGCTGGCGGCCAACGGTCTGATTCCGATTGAGACGGTCGCCCGGGTCTCTGCCCGGCTGATCGTCAACACCGCCAGCATGAAGCTGCACAAGGCGGAGATCGCGGACCTGATTGCCCGCTGTGAGAGGGAAGTGAGGGGTGCCACATGATTCATATCGTAACAGCGGATGGCGTATCGGAACAGCGCCTGATTGCCGCCCTCAAGGCCCGCGCCGCCGCAGCGAATGAGGAGATCTCCAAGACCGCGACCGCCATTTTGGCCGACGTGCGCGCGCGCGGCTATGAGGCGGTGCGGGAGTACTCCCTGCGCTTTGACCACGCTGAGCCGCGCGAGATCGGTCCGGAGGAGCTGGAGGCGGCCCGCGCGGCCTGCGCCCCCGAGCTAATCGCCGCGATGGAGCACGCCGCGGCGAATATCCGTGACTATAACGAGAAGCTGCTCACCCACAGCCGCGAGTGGACCTCACCGGACGGCGGACGGGTGGGGCGCATCGTCCGCGCCCTCGACCGGGTGGGCGTCTACGTCCCCGGCGGCACGGCGGCATACCCCAGCAGTGTGCTGATGAACGTGGTGCCCGCCAAGGTGGCGGGGGTGCGCGAGGTGGTGATGGTCACCCCGCCGACGGAAAACCTGAACGCTGCCGTGCTCGCTGCGGCACAGATTGCCGGGGTGGACCGGGTGATCGCCGTCGGCGGCGCGCAGGCGGTTGCCGCGCTGACCTACGGCGCGGGCTTTATCCCCCGGGTGGACAAGCTGGTGGGGCCGGGCAATGCCTTTGTCGCCGCCGCCAAGCGCCTGGCCTACGGAATGCTGGACATCGACATGGTGGCCGGCCCGTCCGAGGTACTGGTGATCGCGGATGACAGCGCCGACCCGAAGTTCGTCGCCGCCGACCTGCTCAGCCAGGCTGAGCACGACCGGCTCGCCTCCCCTTGGCTGCTCACCGACTCGAGGACGCTGGCCGAGGCGGTGGACCGCGAGATGGCGCGCCAGACGGGCTACCTCTCCCGCAGTGAGATCATGGAGGCCTCCGTGCGCGACTACGGCGCGGCCATTGTCTGCCGCGACCTCGCCGCCTGCGTCGAGCTGGCCAACCTCGTCGCGCCGGAGCACCTGGAGATTGTCACCCGCGCCCCGCGCGACCTGCTCGGCGGCATCCGCAACGCCGGGGCGGTCTTCCTCGGCGCGTGGTCGCCCGAGCCGCTGGGAGACTACCTCGCGGGCCCGGACCATGTCCTGCCCACCAGCGGCACGGCCCGCTTCTTCTCCCCACTGAGCGTGGAGGCGTTTTTGAAGAGTATGTCGGTGATCGAGTTTGACCGCGAGAGCCTCGCCGGGCTGCGGGAGGAGATCATCACCTTCGCCCGGGCGGAGCACCTGACCGCGCACGCCAACTCTATCGCCGTGCGGTTTGAGGATTGAGGTGAACGGGATGGCGAGAACGGCAAAGCTGGAACGAAATACCAAGGAGACGCAGGTCGCTGTCTCGGTGAATCTGGACGGCGGCCCCGTCCGGGTCTCCACCGGCATCGGCTTTTTTGACCATATGCTTACCGCCTTTGGCTTTTACGCCAAAATCGGCCTGGAAATCGCGGTTCACGGCGACCTGGAGGTGGACGGGCACCACACGGTGGAGGACACCGGGATTGTCCTCGGCCAGGCGGTCCGCGCTGCCCTGGGGGACCGGGCGGGCATCCGCCGCTACGCCTCCTGCTACATCCCGATGGACGAGGCGCTGGCCTTTACGGCGCTGGACTTCTCCAACCGGCCCTACCTCGTCTTTGACGCGCCGATGCCCCAGCCGATGATCGGACAGTACGATAGCTGCCTGACGGTGGAGTTTATGCGCGCGTTTGCCCACAACGCCGGGCTGACGCTGCATCAGCGCTGCCTCTACGGCGAGAATGCGCACCACATCACCGAGGCCCTCTTCAAGAGCCTCGGCATGGCCTTGCACGATGCGGTGCGGGTGGAGGGCGGCGGCGTCACCTCTACCAAGGGCGTCCTGTGAGAGAGGGGGAGCGGTTATGGGATATACAGCCATTGTCGACTACGGCGTGGGCAACCTGATGAGCGTGCGCAACGCGATGGGCTACCTTGGCTTTGAGACCAGAATCACCGATGAGGTCGCCGTCTTTGAGCGCGCGGACGCCATCATCCTCCCCGGCGTCGGGGCCTTCCCGGATGCGTGGGAGAAGCTCTCGCGCCCCGGACTGGACGTGATTTTACGCCGCGAGGCAGAGCGCAAACCCATCCTCGGTATCTGCCTGGGGATGCAGCTTCTCTTTGAGCGCGGGCTGGAGGTCCGCCCCTGTGAGGGGCTGGGCCTGATCGGCGGCACAGTGGAGCGGATCGAGACCGACCTGAAGCTCCCGCACATCGGCTGGAACAGCCTGCGCTTTCCCCGCGCCTGCCCGCTTTTTGACGGGCTGGACGAAGGGGCTTATGTCTACTTTGTCCACTCCTTCTGCGGCCGTGCGTCCCGGGAGGAGGAGGTGACCGCCCTCACCGACTACGGCGTCCCAGTCGTGGCCGCCGTGCAGAACGGCAACGTCTACGGCACCCAGTTCCACCCGGAGAAGTCCGGCGAGGTGGGATTGGAGATGCTGCGCAACTTTGGGAGGCTGAACCGATGATTCTCTTGCCTGCAATTGACCTGAAGGACGGGCGGGTCGTCCGCCTGCGACGCGGCGAATTTGACACAGTCCATCAGGTGGCGGATAGCCCGCTGGAGACGGCGCGCGCCTTCTACGCCGCCGGGGCGCGCTACCTGCACGTGGTAGACCTGGACGGCGCGAAGAGCGGCGTGCGGAAAAACGCCGCCATCGTGGAGGAGCTGGCGCGCTCGTCCGGCCTGCACGTCGAGCTGGGCGGCGGCATTCGCTCCATGGCCGACCTGGAGGCGGCAGACCGGATGGGAGTCTGGCGGATGGTGATCGGTTCGGCCGCCGTTGCCCGGCCCGAGCTGGTGCGCGAGGCGGCGGCGCGCTACGGCGCGCGCATCGCCGTGGGCATCGACGCGCGGGACGGCCGGGTGCGCACCGCCGGCTGGACGGAGGACTCCGGTCTGGATTACCTCGACTTCGCCCGCCAGGTCGTGGAAAATGGGATAAAGGTGATTATCTTTACAGATATTGACACCGACGGCCTGCTGACCGGCCCGTCCTACGACCGTCTCGCGGCATTGCAAGCGGCAGTGCCCGGCTGCCGGATCGTCGCCTCGGGCGGTGTGTCTTCCAATGAAGATCTGGACCGCCTGCGGGAGATGGGCCTGGACGGGGCCATCATCGGCAAGGCGTACTACACCGGCGCGGTGGACCTGGCCCGCGCCGTCCGGGAGGGGGGAGCGCAATGCTGGCCAAACGAGTGATCCCTTGCCTTGACGTGCGCGACGGCCGCGTGGTCAAGGGGGTCAACTTTGTCAACATCCGCGACGCCGGTGACCCGGTGGAGCTGGCGAAATACTACTCCGACCAGGGGGCGGACGAGATCGTCTTTCTCGACATCACCGCCACCCACGAGGCGCGCAAGACGGTCGCGGACGTGGTGGCCCGCACCGCAGCTCAGGTCTTCGTCCCGCTGACGGTGGGCGGCGGCATCCGCACGTTGGAGGATTTCCAGACCCTCCTGCGTGCCGGAGCGGACAAGATCTCCGTCAACTCCGCCGCCGTGCGGGACCCGAGCCTGATCTCCCGCGCGGCCGAGCGCTTTGGTAGCCAGTGCGTCGTGCTGGCGGTGGACGCCCGGAAGCGCCCGGAGGGCGGCTATGAGGTGGTGGTCGCCGGGGGACGCATCCCCACCGGACGTGACCTGATCGAGTGGGTGAAAGAGGGGGAGAAACTCGGCGCGGGGGAGATTCTCCTCACCTCAATGGATGCCGACGGCACCAAGGCCGGCTTTGACCTGGAGATGACGCGCGCGGTGACAGCTGCGGTCTCCATCCCGGTGATCGCCTCCGGCGGCTGCGGGAGCCTCGCTCACTTTGCCGAGGTCTTTGAGCAGACCGGCTGCGACGCGGCCCTTGCCGCCTCGCTCTTCCACTTTGGCGAGCTGACCGTCCCGCAGGTGAAGGACTATCTGCGCGCGCGCGGCATCCCGGTGCGCCAGGAGAGGGGGAGCGCCTGTGTTTGACCTGGACCGCCTGTTTCGGAAGTCCGACCTGATCCCGGTTATCATCCAGGACTGGGCAGACGGCGCCGTGCTCATGCTCGGCTTCACCAACCGTGAGGCGGTGGAGTTGACGCTCCGGACCAAGACCGCCTGGTTCTGGTCGCGCAGCCGCCAAAAGCTTTGGAACAAGGGGGAGAGCTCCGGCCACTTCCTCTATGTGCGCAAAATGTTGACCGACTGCGACACCGACACCCTGCTCTACCTCTGCGACCCGGTGGGGCCGACC
>CAYWUA010000031.1:0-19328 GCA_964461385.1 uncultured Oscillospiraceae bacterium | reverse complement strand
TTGGCCGATTTATAACGAAAGCCATCGGGTAATTTCAATCCACGCTCCCCGTGAGGGGAGCGACGGCAAAACCAGACAACAATGCCCGACTCTGCAAGACCATTATACTGCATCTTGCCTAAAACAGGCAAGCGCCGCAACAAAAATCTTCCGAAAATCTTACCACGCGGTGGCAGAATCGCGCGCATTTCCGGTGCGAAGGTCCTGGGGAAAACCGGACAGCTTCCGCTTCGCGCTAGAGCATCAGCACGCCGTCCGCCTGGTATCCCGCCTTGGCCCCGTAATGCTCGATTTTGGAGCGGTAGCTGTTGCCCAGCAGGTAGAAGCGGAGGCTGTCTTTTTCCGGGTCGATGATCTCCAGCAGTTTTGCCTTTAGAAATCGAAACTGAGCGGCGTCTACCAGACACTCAAAGACGGAGTTCTGCACTCGCTGACCATAGTTGATGCACTGTTTTGCCACCTTCCGCAGCCGTTTTTGCCCAGCTGCGTCCTCTGTGCTGACGTCGTAGGCAATGACAATCATCATGGTATCACTTCCATAAAAAGGGGGGATAGCCGTCCAGATCCCCCCGGAGATAGCGCGACAGCAGGAGTGCCTGCACATAGGGGACCAGGCCCCACTCCACCTTCTCTTTCAAGAACGGATGGGTGATCTTGACCTGCTTTCGGGTCTGCCACTCCCGCTGGACCGTCTTGCGGCCCTCCTGGGTGAGCAGGACCGCTCCGTTTTCCTGCGCCTGAAAGTCACGGGCGGAGAGCAGGCGGTCATTGATCAGCGTGAGCACAAACCGGTCCGCCATGCAGGGACGCAGTTCCTCCAACAGATCCTGGGCCAGGGAGGTTCTGCCCGGCCGGTCGCGGTGCAGAAAGCCCACATAGGCGTCCAGCCCCACCGTCTCCAGCGCCGAGGCGCAGTCGCTGCCCAGCATGGTATAGACAAAGGAGAGCAGGGCGTTTACCCGGTCGAGCGGCGGGCGGCGGCTGCGGCCGCAGTAGTAGAAGTCCTCCTTGCTGCGCAGGATCATGTCATCCATCCGGCCGAAATAGAGGATCGCGCCCGCGCCCTCCAGGCCGCGCAGACTGTCGAGCGAGGTCTCCTCCAGCACCTGGGCCATCAGCCCCTTGAGCTGCTGCGAGGCATCCTGAAACAATGCGACGTCCAGACGCGGCCCGTGGTCCCGCCTGGCCCGGTCGAGTACCGCCCTGGCGTTGGAGAGCTTTCCGAAGATGAAGTTCCGGGCCACCCGGCAGCTCTGGAACGGGTCGTCCGCCATCCGGTACTGGGTCCGGCGCAGCAGGACGTTGCCGCGGCTCTCCCCGCAGGTCCGGGCGAGAAAGCGTCCCCTGGGGGTGAGAAAGACCAGGTCAATCCCCATCCGCGCGCACTTTCCCATCAGGGCGGGAGAGGCTCCGGCATAGGAGAAGAGATAGATGCCCTCCAGAATGTGCAGGGGAAACCGGCCGGCAACCTGTTCCCCCTGGCGGATGACCACGTTCTCCCCGTCCAGGGCGGCATAGCCGTCCTCCAGGGTGACAAAGAGGGTGTTGAGCAGATGTCTCATGGGGAGTCCTCCATCTCCTGGCGCAGATAGGCCGCCACCGTCTGTCCCCGCAGGAGGCGGGGCAGACACAGGTCCTTCAGGGAGCAGGCGTTGCAGGCCTTGGTGGGCCTTACCCTCGGGGTCGTACCCCGCCGGTAGAGCTGGTGCATCTCTTCGGCGGTCCGCTCCACCAGCGCGCGCAGCTCGGGGGAAAAGGCGACCTTCAGCCGGTGGCGGGTCTGGCCGTAGTAGAGCGCCCCCTCCGGCACGTCTGTGCAGAGCATCTCCTCCAGACAGATCGCCTGCGCGCACAGCTGGACCAGGTCGGACTGGTCCGCCTTCACCGTGCCGCGCTTGTACTCCACCGGATAGGGCCGCCAGGTTCCCGGCGTCTTTGCCAGCGGCACGCCGTGCTCGTCCGGGTAGAACTCCACCACGTCGCACGCGCCGGAGAGTCCCAGCCGGGCGGAGTGGATGCGCAGGTCCCCTACGGACAGGACCCCGCCCCGCAGGGCGCGGCGCTCCGGGTCATGGGCCCTCTGGTGCAGCAGCCGGCCCTCTGCGGTACGGCTGTTTTCCGACCACTGCTCCTCCAGGTGAATCAGCGCCCACTGGCGGCGGCAGAAGAGGAAGTGCTGTAAGCCGGCGAGCTGGAGAAATTCCTCTTCCTGATAGAGCATCTCCTCACAGGCCCTCCAGCACCTCGGGCGTCAGCCCCTCGAGCGGCTCGAGGGTGATCTCGTAGTCCTCCGCGCGCGTGGGAAGATCTACGCCGTCTCGCAGGCGGACCTGCACCGAGCGGTGCACCCGGGCGGAAGAGTACTGCCCCTCCCTGCAGTTGTGCCGGAACCAGAAGAGGCGGATCACCTCCATCGAGCCGTCCGGGCGGGCGGAGGAGGCGTCGTTGACAAAGAGGGTGCGCAGGCACTCGCGTACCACCTCCGCGTCCTCTTGGGAGAAGCCGGTCTTCTCCGCCAGCTGGACATTGATGGAGCCCTTGATCTCATACAGGCCGAAGCGGACAAAGTGCTTCGTCCCCATCGTGTCCGAGGCGCGCGCCTCCCCCTTCTCCCGCTTCTCGCCGCTGACGCTCTTGGTGATCTGCAGCGACTCGATCTCCACCGGGGAGAGGCTGACCGCCTGATGGACGGACACCGGTCCCCGCACGCCGACGGAGAGCCCCTTGGTGTCCTTAAAGGCAAAGACCTGCCCGAAGGCGCGAACGTCCATCCAGGTCTCGCAGGCCTTGCGGGCATAGACGTCGCGGTCCTTGGTCCCCTTCATGACGGAGGAGGCGCGCTCGCTCAGGCTGCCGAAGCCGTCGTCACACCGGTCATCCGACTGGACAAAGATGGGGTAGCCCAGGTCCTGCATCCGGTTGCGGATCTTCCGCTTGATGCACACGTCGGAGATCTCGCCGTAGCCGTTGTAGTCGGTGCGGGGGCGGTTGCCGTTTAAGGGGTCGCCGTTGCTGTTGGCCCGGGTGACGGAGACCAGGGCGACGAAGTCGATCTTGTTTGCCAAAGCGCTCATATCAGTTTTCCTCCTCGTTGTTCTCGCTGCGCTCACGCTTTTTCGTGTACAGGTCCTTGCGCTGGAGATAGTAGCCCATCAGATAGGTCTCCTTCAGCGGGGCGTTCCAGCGTGACTGCTCCGTGTCCGTATGGATGCGGTCCAGAATCTGGCCGATCAGCATCTTGTAGTAGCTGCGTGCCCCAGGCTGCAGGCGGGGGAAATAGGCCTTTTCCAGCTGCGCCTCGATCTGCGCCGCGGTCTTGAGCGGCATCCGGCAGTAAACCGATTGCAGACGGATGGCGTTGGGCTCGCGGCCCTCGTCGTCGGAATAGGTGTCCCGCTCCACCTTCTCCAGCACGGCCAGTAGGCGGCCGAACTGGTAGCTGCGGTCGCGGCTCTCCTCGTTGACGGACATCTCGCATTCCTCCTTGTAGACATCGTGTCGGTATTTTTGAATGACGGCGCAGGCGGTGGAGAGGATGACGCTCCAGACCGCCGGCTTCCAGGACTGCGGGCTGGAGGCCCGGTGAAACAGGGCCCGGACGATATCATACGGCATATGCGCCCGGTCCACCCGGCAGGCCACCAGCCGCTGCATCTGCTGGCCCAGCACCCGGTCATCCGTCTTGAGCCTGGCCTCGCCCTTGACCGTCATCTGGGAGCCGAAGGCGCAGTTGACAATCTGCCAGAGCGGCGGGGCGCAGATCTGGCTGGACCGCCCGAACCAGCAGCAATAGCGGTCCCAGTCATACAGGCGCTGGAGGTAGTCCGAACCGGCCAGCTCATTGTAGTAGGTCAGCGAGAGCCGCCCGGTGGTGGCGGCGTCAAAGGCGGCCACCACCACGCCGCTGTGCGCCTCCGGGAGCTGGGAGCGATAGCCCTCCAGCGTCTTTTTCAGCTCCGCGCGGTAGTCGCTGGGCTTGGTGACGGCAAGATCGCGGTTTCCGAAGGGCCCGGCGGCGTGGCAGACCCGCACGCCCTGTGGGTTCCAGCACAGGAAGGTTCGCCCGCCGAAGACGGCCTGTGCCCCCTGCTCCGCCGCGACCCAGCGCAGGGCGTTGTGCGCCTTCTGGGAGGCGAGGTAGCTGACGGTGGCCGCCTGCGTCTCGTCGGTAAAACGCCCGCGGAAGGTAAAGCCGCTCTGGTCATTGGCGGAGATCAGCTTGGCGTTGCCGTTGATGGGGATAATCCCCTTGGGGTGCTGCTTGGCCAGGGGGACATGCGCGCCGGTGATCGTGCACAGCGCCTGCGCGTCCTCCGGCTGCAAGCTGGCGTACCAGTCCTGAAACGCCCGCGCGAGGGAGGGCTGCTGCCAGCACCCGTCCCGCGGCGTGCCGATCCCGTGGACCCGCCAGCAGACCAGGGCCTTTTCCCTGGCGGGCTTTCCGCCGGCGTCCAGGGTGAGGATGCCCGCCGCCGCGAGGTCGGAGAGGATGGTGCCCCCCTTCACATAGGCGAGAATGGGCGCGAGCATAGGGTGGGAATAAGAGGACTCCGCCCAGGCGGTGAGCTGCCTGACGTAGAGGGGATGCTTTTTTTCGTCATAGGGAGCCAGATAGCACAGCTGGTCACAGAGCGGATGGGGGCAGGGGGCGCTGGTGCGTCCGCCGGACTCCTCCGTGGCGGGGATGAAAATTTTCGGCTCGGACTTGTCCCACAGCCGCGCGGAGGAGAAGGAGCCGTCCTGCTCCAGTGTGATCTCGATCTCCGGCCGGGCGAGGATGTGGGAGACGGGGACGAGCACCTGGTGCCCCTCGATCTCCCGGCCGACGTAGTCCCGGTGGGCGTCGTAGGTCTCCACCGCCTTTTGGAACAGGCCCATCAGATCACCTCCCCGAACTCCGCCAGACCGGAGAAGTTCTGCTGCGCGGCGCCGAAGAGCTTCGGCTCCAGCGCGCGCAGCGGCTTGTGCAGCGGGCAGTCCTCCGGCCGGGCGAAGGTGATCACGCCGCCGCGCATCACGGGATACCAGAAGTTGGCGGTCATCTTCCCGGCCGTCTCGGGGGAATAGGCCTCGTCGGGGTAGGTGATGCCGTGGTACATCAGCCCGAAGCTCAGCTCCGGGAGGTTCCCGTAGTGGCCCGCCTCGCCGTCAAAGTCGCAGGGCTCCACATAGCCCTGGCACTCCCGCGTACCCAGGAAGATGTCCCGCCGGCCGCCCTTTTGAATCATGCGCCGGGCGATGTTGTGGTGTTTGTGCTCGTTGCGGTCGCCCGCCAGCTCCGGGCGGTTGTCGTTCCACTCAAAGTGGGCCAGCACCCGGTAGCGCACGTGCTTGAGATAGGTATAGTAGGCCAGGTCGTTGCCGCCGTGGTATTTGATGGGGCGGATGCCCTTCACCTCGGTCTGGATGGGCTCCATCACCCGCACGGCGTCAATATACCAGATCAGCGTCGGCTTCCAGTAGATTGAGGCCAAAATGCCCTTGAGCGCCTCATAGGTGGGGACCTGATAGGTGCACTTTTCGCCGCCGACCCGGGTGATGGGGTCGGTAAAGAGGGCGTAATCGCCGCTCACCTGAAAGGAGACCAGATTGGGATGGACTGGTTTGGACATGGCTACACCTCCAGATAGCGCATCGGATTCGGCTCGGTCACAAGACCGGTCTCGCTGTCGTAAAACGTGGGCTGCAGGGCGAGCACCGCGCCGTCCCAAAAGGGGACCAGGCCGCCCCGCTGCTCCAGCAATTCCAGCTGAAATTGATACAGGGAGACGGTGTAGGGCTTGGCCCGCTCCAGCAGCTCCCGCTGGCGGCGCGGGTCGGACGGGACGCCGGGCGCGCCGAGCGCCTCAATCAGCGCGCGCCCTCCCCCGTAGGGGACGAGGACGTCCGACGTCTCCTGGTCGAACACCTCAAAGAGCCCGCCCGCGAGGGCGAAGGCCTGATGCAGGCCGTAGCGCTCGCCCCCTGGCTGAGATTTGGCATATTTGCAGTTGACCGAGAGCAGGTCAAAGAGAGAGCCGTGCTCCCGGGCGGGATAGTCCCGCGCGCCCTCCGCCATCCCGAGATAGAGATAGCGGTAATACTGCCGGATGGACCGGTCGGAGGCGAGGTCGTTTTGATAGGCCTCCGGATGGCGGCGGAAGTCGGAGAGGAGCTGTAAGGTGGCCGTCTTGGCGGCCTGAATCTCCCGCAGGCGGCTGAGGTTTTCGTCGCTGCAGGTGAGCAGATGGACGGGGGAGAGGGCGTCGCTCTCGCCGTTGCGGTTGCAGCGCCCGGCGGACTGAATCACGCTGTCCATCCCCGCGGTGAGGCGGACCACCGCGCCAAAGGAGATGTCCACCCCCGCCTCGATGACCTGCGTGGAGACGCAGAGGACCTTCGGGCCGCCGCTCCGGCTCTCCGACAGGGCGTCGGTGAGCCGGGCGAGGGTGTCGCGCCGGTGCTGGGGACACATGGACGCGGAGAGATGGAAGCGCAGGAGGCCGGGCCGGTCGAGCTGCCGGTAGAGGAACTCCGCCTCCCGCCGGTTGTTGCACACGGCCAGGAGACTGGGGACCTCCTCCAGCCTGCCGCAGATCCAGTCGGGAATCTCGTCCAGCCGCCGCTGCCCGGCGTCCAGAATCTCCGTCCTGCGGAAGGGGGCCCAGAGCGCCGCGTCAGAGGGGACCAGCTGCGTGAGCGCGCCGGAGATGGGATGCTCCACCTCCTCCAGGCAGGGCTGGGTGGCCGAACAGAGCACCACGGTGGCGCCGCAGACCTGGGTCAAAAAGTTGACGGCGAGGTTAAAGAGCGTAATCAGCTTGGAGGGGACCGTCTGGACCTCGTCAATCACCAGTACGCTGTCGCAGAGGGCCTGAAAGCGGCGAATGCAGGTGGTCTTTCCGGAAAACAGGGTGTTGAGCAGCTGGACCAGCGTGGTGATGACGATGGGGGCGCTCCAGTTCTCCGCCAGCAGCTCGTGTTCGTCCAGCCTGTCATCCCCGGACCGGGTGCGCACCAGGTTGGAGTGGTGCTCCAGAATCAGGCTGTCCTCCCCGACCGCCGCCCGGAGCGCCGCAGCGTTCTGCTCCAGAATGCTCAGCAGGGGAAAGGCGAAGAGGATCCGCCGCTTCCCGTGCCGCGCGGCGTGGGCCAGGGCGAAGCGGAGCGAGCTGAGCGTCTTTCCGCCGCCGGTGGGCACGTTCAGCCGGTAGACGCTGCACGGCCGCTCCCCGGCATCCCGGCACTGGCGGGAGATTTCCCGCCGCGCGCGCTGGATGGGGGTGTCGGCGGGAAAGGCGCCCAGCCGCTTCTCCAGGCGCACCAGCAGCCGCCGCCAGAGAGGGCGGAGGTCCTCCGTCCGCTCAGGAGGCGCGGCGCGGTTCAGATACGCCGCGGTGTCCTGCCGGTCCCCGTCGATCACGGCGGACAGGAGCAGGCGGGCCAGCAGGCCGAGATGGAAGAAAATCTCCACGCCGCCGTTGGTCTGACGGTTTGTCCACTCAAAGAGGGGGGTCAGCTCCGCCAGTGCTGCCTGAAACAGCCTGTCCAGCTCCTCCTGGGGCGCGCACTGGAGGAGGAATTGCTCCACCGCCTCGCGATAGGGCGCGTCCTCCCACGCCAGCCGGTGGTCAAAGCCGGAGCGGTGCCTGGCGTCCACGCAGTCAAACAGCCCGTGGTGCGCCCCGGCGGCGTAGGCGAGCATCTCAGCGGCCATGTCGGCGTAGTCGGTGAACGCCCCTGGGTGGTGGTACCGCTCCAGCAGATAGCGGACTGCGGCGTGGGTGTGGATGACGGAGCCCCGGCGCCCGGTCCCCCGTTCCAGATAGTCCTTGAATGCGGCCGTATATTTTCCAAGGTCATGCAGCAGTCCGGCCAGATAGGCGGCATTGTTCAGCGGGACGCCGCGCAGGCATCGGGCGGCCAACTCCGCGGTGTTTCGACAGTGCTCCTGTACCGTCTGGACGGAGACGGAGCCGTCCGCCTCCGGGCGCAGGTGTGCGGGATAGATCATAGGCATTCCACCCTTTTCCGTTGAAAATATCAAGAGAGACAAACACGTATTGGCGGCGCGCAAAGGCATGCGCAAAAGCTTGGCATTAAAAGGAACGTCGAGTTTCTTCCGCTGCTCTATGCGACACCTGTCCGCGATAAAAAGATTTTAACATAAGTCCCTATATATAATCAATAATAAGCTGAATTTTGTGTTACGGTATGCCGCCTCGCTTTTTAATTGGCGGGGACAGCATCGCAGTGGGAGAAAACCTGCGCAATATTGAAAAGCAAAAAGGACGACATAAAATAACGGCCCAAACCGTCCGCTCCTTACCAGAGCGGGCAGCCTGGGCCTGTTTGATTCAGAATTTGTGAGAGGCTGGCGCCGCCGAGCCGCCAGAGCGGCGACCTTACCGGAACAGCACCCAGAAGTACAGATACGCCGGGATGACAGCGCCCAGCGTGAAGGGGATGCCGATGCGGCAGAAGTCGCTGGTCTTGACCTCGTATCCGGCCCGGCGCAGGATGCCGATACCGGTGATGTTGGCCGAGGCGCCGATCGGCGTGCAGTTGCCGCCCAGCGTCGCGCCGGACAGCAGCCCGAAGTAGAGCAGGGAGGGGTCGATGCCCAGCGTGGAGGCCAGGCCGGTGACGACCGGCAGCATGGTGGCGACATAGGGGATGTTGTCGATAAAGGCGGAGAAGAGCACAGAGGCCCAGACAATGACGGTGTAAATCACAAAGACATTGCCGCCGCCCATCTGCGCGAGCAGGCCGGCCGCAGCGTCCACGACGCCCATATGGGTGATGCCGCCGATGACCAGGAACAGCCCGAACAGCAGCCCGATCGTCTCAAAGTCGATGGCCTTGACGGGGCCAATGACAGCCGCGCGGTCACGCGTTTTCACCAGGCTGTAGAGCAGGCCGATGGCAAACAGCGTCACACAGATCAGTCCGTTGGTGATGTCCGGCTTGGACGGGAGGAAGGAGGCGGCGATCAGCAGCGCGATCATGCCCACCAGCAGCACGGTGGGCACATAGTCGGTCACGACGGTGCGTTGGGCGCTTTTGGCGATGGGGGCCTTCTCCCGGCGAAACAGCCAGGCGAGAATCAGCGCCGAGACGACGGCGCCCAGCTCCACGGCAAAGAAGATGCCGGGCCTGCCCTGATAGACAAAGAAGTCCAGAAAGCTCATGTTCGCGTACGAGCCGAGCATGATGGCGGTGGTGTCCCCCACCAGCGTGGCCGCACCCTGCAGGTTGGAGGAGACCGCGATGCCTATAATAAAGGGCACCGGGTTGGTCTTGAGCTTTTTGCAGATCTCCAGGGCGATGGGGGCGACCATCAGTACGGTGGCGACGTTGTCCACAAAGGCGGAGATGATGCCGGCGAACAGCGCCAGGGACACCGCGGCCATCTGGACATTGGGCACCTTCTCCATAATGAGGTCGGCCAGCAGCGCGGGCATCTTGCTGTCGATAAACAGCTGTACCAGGCCCATCGTGCCAGCAATCATGAGCAGGACGTTAAAGTCGATTGCCCCGACAATCTGATCCAGCGGCAGCATGCCGGTCAAAATAAAAATCGCCGCGGAGCCAAGCGCGATGTAGGGCCGGTATTTGCCGAAGATCAGCATCAGCACATAGGTGGCGGCGAACAGCAGCAGAGCATAGATCATGTTTCTCCCAACCTTCCGTCATCCGGAGGACCGGATTGAATTGTAGAAATGGTACACTAAAATCAAAAAAATGTCAAACGGAAATAGGGATTGGCCGGGTATTTGAAATATTGTGGCCCAAAGCGTCCACTGACCATAGGACGCTTTGGGCCGATTCATCTTGCCGGATACAGGGGGGCGGCGCCGGTACTCTACGGTCGGAAGTCCCGGAAGACCTTCAGGGCCGGGAGCACGCGGCCGTCGTAGTCAAAAAGCGCCTGATTGGCCCACTCGTTGCCGCCGGGACCCTTTTCCCGCACATAGGTCCAGCCGGGCTCGTTGGCCCACCCGGAACCGGGGACCGGAATCCAGGCCGGCTCCCACCAGAAGACCCCGGCGCCCAGCCCGTCCGGGACCTGCGCCACGGTGCGCAGCAGGTCGCGGGTATACTGCGCCTGTCCCTCCGGTGTCATGGGGTAATTCACTTGCGCGGCGAGCGCGGGGCCGGCCGCCGCTCCCTTGCGCCGGTCAGCCGGCCGCTGCTCATATGCGCCGTAATCCTCCAGGGTGAAGCCCATGCTGGTCTCCACCAGGACCAGGGGCCTGCGGTAGCGCGGGGCGAGCGCGGCCAGGTTGGCGGCCAGGTCGTCCAGCGTGCCGTGCCAGAAGGGGTAGTAGCTCAGGCCGATCAGGTCGCAGTCCCCGCCGCGGGCAAAAAAGTGGTCAAACCAAGTGCGGTAGAGCGCCTGATTGCCGCCGTTGTCCAGATGGACCATCACCAGCGCTTCCGGCGCCTCACGCCGGACGGCGCGCACCCCGGCCATGACAAATCGGGCGATATTGTCCCACGCCGGGACGCGGCCGTAAGGCCACAGCAGGCCGTTGGTCAGCTCATTGCCCACCTGCACCATGTCCGGCGGAGTCCCGGCCGCGCGGCAGGCGGCGAGCACGTCGCGGGTATAGTCCGCCACCGCGCGCTCCAGCCCCGCCTCATCCAACCCGCGCCAGGCCTTGGGAATGGTCTGCTTGCCTGGGTCCGCCCAGAAATCAGAGTAGTGAAAGTCGAGCAGCCAGCGCATTCCGAGCGAGACCGCCCGGCGCGCGAGGGTGAGCAGGTGGGGCAGATCGCACACGCCCGCGCCGTAGCTGTTGCCGGCGTCGTCATACGGGTCATTCCAGAGGCGCAGCCGGACATAGTTGGCGCCATGGGCGCGCAGAATGGCCAGCGCATCGGCGCGCTCTCCCTCGTCGGTATAGAAGGCCGCGCCGCAGCGCTCCACCTCCAGCAGGGAGGAGACGTCCACACCCTTGATCCATTCCATCGAAAAAACCTCCTCCTCTGGCGCTCCATAGGGCCGAAATACGGTTTTGCGGCGCAGCCCTGCCGGGCAGGACCGCGCCGCATTGCGCTTTGATGTCAGAAGGACTCGAACTCGTCCATGGAGAACCGCTTGTTCAAAAAACGGTAGCGGAAGCGCGCCAGCTCGTTCTTCTGCAGCACATCCTCCTCCGTGCCGGTGTACTGACAGCGGATGCAGTAGTACTCCTTCCGGTCCGGGTCATAGAACATGTCGATGTCCAGATCCCGCATGAAGCAGGACGGGCAGCGATAGTTCAGTCTTCCCTTGCCAGCCTGAGCCACGTGGTAAACACCTCCTTCTCCCGCACCTGGCCGGTATAGCCGAGGGTAAACATCGGGCTGAAGGCGTAGCCCTCGCGGTAGTAGCCGCGCTTGCCGCGCCCCTCCGCCTCCATCCAGACGCGCGTCTTGATGGGCGGAATCACGGCGGAGACCTCGTCCGCGCCGTCCATCTCCGCCTCGCGGCAGCGGTAGGCGTACTGGAGCGGTTGCTCTTCCTCGCCCTTCCTCACGTTCAGCCGGACCGGGGTCATGTCCTCCGGGTACTCCGTCGTGCCGTAGCAGGCGACCATATACTCGTTGATCGTGATCTGCGCCTCCGGGTTGGAGACGGAGAGGATGTGCCGCTCGATGCGGATGGCCCCCGTCCCCTCCTCAAAGCGCAGGACAGTCTGGAGCGTGACCGTCGCGGTTTCGAAGACGATCTCCACCGGGTCAAGGGTGAGAGTGCGCACGCCGCCCTCCTCGGAGAAGTGCGCCTTGGTCCGGCAGAGGCAGAGGTCTGCCTCCTCCCCGCCGCAGCAGAGCTTGGCGGAGCGGACGGTGCCCTCGCCGGCGTAGTGGGTGAAGTAGCCCGCGCGGTATTTCTCCTGAATCAGGTAGGGATAGCCGCACTCCTGGACATGGGGCGTCCCGATGCCGACCGGCCACTCCAGCTTGGCCGCGTAAGGGCGCAGATCCACAATCGCGCCGCCCTGGTCCATATTGACGCAGGCGCGCAGGTAGGGGTCGCAGTACCAGAAGAGCTGCTTGTTCGAGCCGTAGATCAGGTCGCGCCAGAGGGCGCACTCCGGCTCGGTATAGTGCCGGTGCGCGCGGTAGAAGCCGGCGAACTCGCTCATCGTCATGTCGGTGAGCTTCCCCTCGCGCTTGAGCTGGCCGTAATAGGCGCAGCCGTCGTCATAGCTGGCCTTGAGCAGCTCGTAGGGCGCCTCCCAGCGGCCCATCTTGTTCATCCAGCCGGGGCCGACAAACATCATGTTGTAGGCGTAGCCGTTGTTGAACTTGGCCTGATAGCGGTACTGGTCGATCAGGTTGTAGAGATAGGGATAGCTCTGGCCGGAATAGCTCCCGTCCGGGCCGAAATGGCCGGGAGTGTAGAGCATGCCGCGCAAGACGTTTTGCGGGTGGGTGCCGAAGTTGGAGCCGTTGCCGTCGTAGCAGGCGATCAGGTCGCGGCTCAGGTGGGGGATGGCGACGATGCCGCTGTCCTCCGCCTCGTTGGCGGCGGGGGCGTGGGTGTTGGCCTTGGAGGGAATCCAAGGCGCCCAGGGGCCGCCGTCCATAAAGGTGTACCAGGAGTTGTTGCAGGTGTGATAGGCCTTGGGCCCCTCCTCCCAGCAGGTGGCGACGGCGCACTTGACCGTGGGATAGGTTTCCTTGATGTAGCAGATGAGGTCGGCGTCCATATAGTAGCTGCCGGTGGACTCCGGATAAAAGCCGAAGCGCTCATGGAACTTGCCGAACACGTCATCGACGATCTCCCGCTTGGTCTGGCGGTCAAACATCCAGATGCAAAAGTCCTTGGTCTTGTACTTGGCCCGGAACTGCTCGCACGGCAGGCCGAGCAGGGTGAGCCCGATCTCATCGCCGTAGACGGCGTGATGCTCCTTGGCCAGCGCGACCGCCTCGTCGTTGAAGAGGCTGGCGTAGGTCATTTGAATGGTGGTCTTGAGTCCGTTGCGGTGCGCCGATTCCTGTTGGAGCTTGAAGATGTCCAGGCTCTCTGTCAGCAGCCCCTTGCGGCCGAGGTCTTCGCCCTTGCCGTGACCGGTCACCTTTTCGGCGTACTCCGGCACCATCTCCGGACGATGGACGATGTTTAAAATAAATTTCTCTTCCATAGATACTCCCTGTTCCGGATCAGCCCTTGACGGCGCCGCCGGTAACCCCTTCCACATAGAATTTCTGCATGATGATAAACAGAATCGAGATGGGAATGCTGATAAGCACGCCGCCGGCGCAGAACTGGCCGAAATAGGAGTTGATCAGGCTGCGCTCGAGCATGTTGTACAGGCCGATGGCCACCGTCCAGTCCGCCGACACGCCCGCGTTGAGAATCATCTTGGCAAAGACGAAGTCCATCCAGGGGGTAAGGAAGGAGTTGATGACGGTGTAGACAATGATGGGACGGCTCAGGGGGATGACCACCTGGAAAAAGCACCGCGCCTCACTCGCGCCGTCGATTTTGGCGGCCTCCAGCAGGCCGCGGGGCACCGTGTCAAAAAAGCCCTTGGCGATCAGATAACCCAGTCCGGAGGATCCGCAGTAGACCAGCAGCAGGCCGAAGTGGCTGTTGGTGAGGCCAAGGGTCCGCAGGACGAAGTAGATGGCAATCATGGACAGCACGCCGGGGAAGAGGTTCACGATCACGGACAGGTTTTGCAGCCCTCTGCGGCCCTTGAAGCGCATGCAGGAGAAGGCGTAGGCCACCATCAGCACGAAGACGGAAGAGATGACGCAGTTGCCGCAGGCGATCAGGAGGGTGTTTTTAAACCACGAGGGGAAGTTGGCCACCGTGTCCGGGTGGAAAATCAGATTGGTATACTGGTGAAGGCTCCACTCGGCAGGGAAGAATTGGGAGGTATTGCGCCCGTCATAGGCGGAAAACGAGGTGACCACCAGCCAGAGGATGGGGACCAGCCAAATCGCCGCCAGCACGATGAGCGCCACATGGCGCACCGTGATATCCACATATTTCCGTCTCATTACGCGTACTCGCCCTCCTTCCGGTTGATCCGGTTGAAGCAGACCAGGGTGAAGACGGCACAGATGATAAAGATGACGATACCGATCACAGAGGCCATCTTGTAATTGTAGTTATCCTGCGTCAGGCGGAAGAGCCAGGTCACCAGCAGGTCCACCTCCTTGGCCTGGGAGTTGGCCAGTGTCTGGTTGGTGGTGGTATAGACGCTCTCGGTGAGCAGGTAGATCACGTTAAAGTTGTTGATGTTCTTGACAAAGTCGGTGACCAGCGCGGGGCCGGTGACGCTGAGCACGTAGGGCATGGTAATGTGGCGGAAAGTCTGCCACTTGCTCGCCCCGTCGATGGAGGCGCTCTCGATCTGGTCAGAGGGCAGGTTCATGAGCACGCCGGTGGCGATGAGCATCTGATAGGGGACGCCCACCCAGATGTTGATGATGAGGATCATCACGTGCGCCCAGATGGGAGCGGAGAGGAAGGGGATGTAGGCGTTGGAAATCACCCCAAGCTCCTGAAGAAAACCAGTCAGCCCGACATTTTGCAGCAGGGTGTTGACGATGCCGTTGTCGGCAAAGAAGTTGCGCACCAGCAGCAGGGAGACGAACTGCGGCACCGCCACGGTGACCATAAAGAGCGCGCGCCACATCTTTTTGCCGATCGTGCGCTTGCCGTTGATGAGCAGGGAGAGGAGGATACCGCCGAAGTAGCAGGTCAGGGTGGCGAAGAAGGACCAGATCAGCGTCCAGATCAGGATGCGGATGAAGGAGTAGCTGAAGCTGATCGTCAGGCCGCTGCCGCCAAACAGGCTGGCAAAGTTGTCCAGTCCCACCCAGTCGAAGAGGGCGCTGGGCGGCATGTGGTTCTGGTCATAGTTGGTAAAGGCCACGAAGATCATGATGATCAGCGGCACGATAGTGAAGATCACGACGCCCGCCACCGGGATGGTCAGCAGCGTCACGTAGAACCGCTCGTTGATGTAGCTGCGCAGGTCTTCCCGGAAGTTGTTGACGTGCTTGCCCAGATTGGCCTGCCGTTCCAGGCGCCAGACACACTTGACGTTGAAGATCCACGCGAAGAAGAAACCTGCCCAGACCACCAGCGAGATAACCGAGCCGAGCAGGATGAGGAAGGAGTTGTCGTAGTCATTAAACTCATTCTGCATGGTGAGGATATTGAACACACTCTCCTGCTGTACCGTGCCCAGCGTGCCAAAGTCCGCCAGGTACTCTACGGCAAACGTGCAGGAGAAATAGATCACCGCCGCCTCAAACAGTGTCATAATCAGGGCCTTGATGTACTGCTTGCGCCCAAAGTATCCCGCGCCCATCCAGACCAGGGTGAGCTTGGTCCAGATATCGCCCTTGGCGACCGCCTCGCCGAACTCGGCAAAGAACTGTCCAAAGGAGCGGAAGGCGGATTTCACTTTGTCCATTGCTGCCTCCTTTTCTCTTTGTTGCATGGTTGCAGAAAGCCGGCCCGTATGCACGGCGGGTGCATACGGGCCGTGATCGTGTGTGTTACAGGGTCTTCACAGGACGATCGGGGGAAATTTCAAATCAGGCGACAGGAGCGGTGACGCCTTCCACCAGCGTGTCCAGCGCGGCCTGGATGCCGGCGTCGTCATCGGCGGACAGCTCGCCCTGGGCGATCAGCTCGCCGAAGGTGGCGGTCGGGTCCCAGTAATTGGTGCCCACGTTCTGGATGGCGCCAAACTCATCCTGCGCAGCGGAGGCGGCGTTGGCCACGTCGGAAGTCACGGCCTCATCCGCGGCGGCCACCAGGTTGGTGGGGGCCAGCTGACGGGCGTTGAAGCGGGCGATCTGCGCCTCTTCGTTGGTCAGGTACTCTGCCAGCAGGGTGGCCCAGCCGGCGTTCTGGGAGTAGGCATTGACGCCGATCAGCTTGAAGCCGGAGTAGCAGCCCATCTGGATCTGCTCGCCGGCACAGGTGAAGGTGGGCAGCTTTGTGGCGGCATAGCCGTCGCCGAAGGCGGTCTGCGCGATGGAGGCGTCCCAAGTGCCGGAGATCACGGCGCACAGGGCGCCGGAGGCGATCTGGTTGGAGATGTCGCCGTCGGTGATGGGCATAAAGGCGTTGTTGGAGGCGATATTGATCATGCCCTTGACCACGTCCACGCCGGAGATGCCGGAGGCGGAGGTGCCGTTCCAATCGATGTTGGTGGAGCCGTCGTCATTCAGGCCCACGGTAAAGCCGGCGCCCAGGAAGAAGGAGGCGTTGTACCAGCCGGAGTTCAGGGTCATACCGACCTGCTTGCCGGCGGCAGCGGCGGCCTCCAGCAGGCCGTCCCAGCTCTGGGCCTGCTCCTCGGAGACGACGGAGGCGTCATAGTACAGGAAGTAGTTGTTGCCCGCGCCCATCGGGAAGGCATACATGGTGCCGTCCTTGCTGGCCGCTTCCACAGAGGCCTCCACGTTAGCGGCCTTCACGTCGTCCAGGGTCTTACCGGCATAAGCCTCGAGGGCCTGGCTCATATTTTCGTCGATGGGCTGCAGCGCGCCGGCGTTTACCAGATCATTGAGCTGGTCAGAGGCAAAGGCGTATACATCGGCGGCCGCCTCAATGTCTGTCAGGACAGTATCCTTGGCACTGGATTCGGACTCGGTGCCGATCTGGATGTCGAAGTTGGCGTACTCGGCGTATTCGGCCTTGAAGCCCTCTACCAGCTCGGCCAGCAGGGTCTGATCCTCCTCGGCGCCCCACAGGCGCAGCGAGATGGTAGGCAGATCGCCGTCCGCGCTGCCGGTCTCTTCCGTGGTATCGTCGGCGGCGTCCTCAGCCGCAGTGTCCCCAGTGTCAGTGCCGTCCGCCGCTGCGCTGCCGCTGTTGCCGCAGGCGGCCAGAGACAGGACCATGGCACAGGCAAGAATCAGTGCGAGTAACTTTTTCATTTCGGTTCCTCCTTTAAATATATTACCGGTAGCCTTGTCGCGCAAAATGTTGCGCCAATGGAACTTGATTAAAGTATATTCCTGTTTTTAGTTTCTGTCAATTGTGAATAGTGGTCATAAAACCCGCGGCATATTTGGTGATAGTTCACAAAAAAATCGCAGCCAGCCGCAATTCCTGCAAGACTGGCTGCGCAACTAATTTGCGCAAATGACAGGTTACTTGGTGGATTCCCGCAGCACGAGCTGATAACCCTGCCGGACCACGGGGAATGTCTTCTTCCCCGCCAGGCGATCGAGCAGCAGCCGGCAGGCCGAGGCGGCCAACGATTCTGTGTCAAACTGCGCCGCCGTCACCGAGACAGGAGAAAAGGCGAGCTGTTCACTGTCAAACAGGCAGGCCACGCGCAGTTGCTCCGGCACGCGGATGCCGCGCAGGGCCAGCTGCCGCATGGCAAACAGGGTCAGGCTGTCGTCCCCGCACAACAGGGCATCCGCCCGCATCTCAAGCAGACGGCCGATCGCCTCCTCACGCTGCTCCTGGGTGACCATATCCAGCAGCAGCAAGGCGGGGTCCGGTTCGATACCGCGCTCTGCCAGGGCGCGCAGGAATCCGCTCAGCCGGTCCGCGTTGACCGGATAGGACAGGTCGCCGCCGAAATAGGCGATGCGCCGGAGTCCGGAACGCAGCAGCACACTGGTCAGTTCCCGGGCGGCACCCAGATTGTCGTTGTCCACCTGCAGGATGTCCGGGGCGTCCATTCGGCCGATGGCTACGAAGGGCGTTCCAAACCGGCGCAGCAGGTCCAGACAGGGGTCGCCGGTGTATGGCCGTGTGAGGATGACCCCGTCGGACTTGCGCGCGCTCAACTGACGTTGAAGCGACTCGACGCTGGTCTCATCAGCGTAGCAGAGCAGCACGTCATATCCGCGCAGCTGGGCAGTGCGGCAGACGCCGCCCATGCAGCGGCGCAGAAACGGCAGATCCAGCCGGACGAACTCGGGCGGGATCACCAGGCTGATATTGTGCGTCTGCCGGGGCGCGCCGTAGCCGGCGCGCGCGGCGTACTCCATCACGCGCGCGCGGGTATCCTGGCTGATGCGGCCCTTCCCGGACAAGGCGCGGGAGACGGTTGTTTTGGACAGTCCCAGTTCCCGGGCGATGTCATTTATCGTGAGCTTGTCCATGGCACTGCACTCCTGGCATGGGAGCGGCCGTCAGGCGGCCGCCGTGCCCTCGGCGGGCAGAATGAATTTTTTCCATTTCATTGTATGCCTCCGGCGCGTGGCTTGTCAAGGCGGTAACTATGGAAGACGTGTCAGCCGGAGGCTCGGCCGGGACGGGCGCCTGTCCCTCTGGCCCGGCACCGCCCAAACCGGTGAAGAGAACCATCAGACCGCCTTTCCCCGCTCCGGTCATTGAGACGAAATCCAGCGTCATCGTACATCCGGAACGCTGCCCGGAGCCGGAGAACAGGGGGTGTACCGGCAGGCGCCCTATTCCACGTGCAGCGCACGCGGCTTTCCGGCCCGCATGATCCCCCCGCATGGACAGCGGCTGCGCCTGCTGCCCGCAGGATAGCACGAGATCGCCGCGCCGCCCGCATAAGACCGCACTCCGGAGCGCGGCCCGCCCGCTTTCTGGGGTAAAATCTTCCTTGAAGTCCACTCCAGGCCAAAACGGAGCGCAAAACGTTTTAGAAAAAGACTTACAAATCAAGCAGCCCCGACGCATAATAAATGTAAAATAAGGGTTTATGTCAGGCCCCGCCGTGATCGTCCTCGCCCGTCCCGGCGGAGAGGGCGCGGACCTCCCGAAAGATATGGGTGTGGTGCTCTGCTCCAGCCCCGGCGCAACCGGCTTCAACTTCTTCGGCAGCGTTCTGCGCGGCACGGTAAATCCCTCTGGCAAGACGGTGGACACCTGGCTGCGCGACGTGACCGCCGCCCCCACCTTTAACAACGTCGGCCATAACGCTTATGACAACGTGGAAGAGGTCGCTGCCGCCGTGAAGGAGCACTGGGAGCGCGCAGACGGCGGCTACGGCACGGTGGAGGCGGAATCGGTCGGCAAGGTCGCTACCCTGGACGCCGACGGCCCTGCCGGCGTGAACTCCGCCATGACCGGCTGCCAGGGCATGGGCTACTGCGGCGAGATCTCGCTGGCTCAGACGTGGAACAACGAGCTGGCCTATACCTACGCCTACAACATGCTCAAGGAGTTTATGGAGTTCGGATTCAACGGCTGCTCCGCCCTGCTCAACGACATCCTGCGCGGCAAATGGGGCTTCGTGGGGATGGTGCTGACCGACTACTTCGGCAACTACAGCTACATGGACGCCGATAAGGCGATCCGCGGCGGCTCGGACTCCATGCTGGGCATCGCCAGCAACGACGCCATCCTGACCGACCAGACCAGCGCGACCTCCGTGATCGCGATGCGCAAC
>CAYWUA010000030.1:9798-19445 GCA_964461385.1 uncultured Oscillospiraceae bacterium | reverse complement strand
GTCCGGCTGAGCTGGACCAGCTTCTCCAGGTCGGGGGTAGATTGTCCGGACTCCCACTTGCTCACCGACTGGCGGGACACGCCGCAGCGGTCCGCCAGCTCCTCCTGCGACCAGCCGGCGCGGCGGCGCAGCCGGTAAATCCGCTCTCCCAAGGTCATCCCTCTGACCTCCCTTTCTTCCTCAGATGCGCCTATCATACCATATCCCACTCCGGGCCGCCAGCAAGCGGCCTTGGAAATTTGTCAACCAGCGGTTGCGCCCGCCGCATCCCCCTCCCGATTGACACCGGAGAAAAGCGAGGCTATCATCAGCTTATCACGCCGCCCCGGCCTGTATGTCGGGCGGCAAAGGGGAGTAAACAGCATGAAAATTGCAGTCACCTATGAGGACGGCCAGGTCTTTCAGCATTTTGGCCACACGGAACAGTTCAAGCTCTATGACACGGCGCTCTCCTCCTCCGTGGTCTCCACCGGCGGCAGCGGGCACGGCGCGCGCAGCGCACTGTCCGAGGCCGGCATCGCGCTCTATGGCGGCATCTCCGGCAGCGCAGGCGCGGCGGGGACGGCGCTGCCCGGCGGGACACGCCCGTCTCTGCCGCCGCAGCCAACTGCGACCACCTCCGGGAACCCGAGGGTCGCCACGGCAGCGAATTTCATCACGATCAAAATGCGGGGACCGGACGAAAGCGTTCCGGTCCCCGCGTTTTGTTCCGGCCTGCGCTCACAGCAGGCCGAGAGAGATTTTCAGCTCCAGAATGCGCAGCACGGACTCGTCGATGCGCGCCTCGTCGAGCGTGCCGTCCTCCACCGCCGCGAGCACGGCGGGGATCTGCGTCTCAAAATCGGTGCAGCACAGCATGTCGTTCCCCGCCTGCACGGCGCGGACGGCCACCTCATCGTCGGGCGCGAAGTCGCGCACGCCGTCCATCGCGAGGTCGTCGGTGACGATCACACCGGAAAAGCCCAGCTCCTCGCGCAGAATCCGGTGCACCTCCGGCGAGAGGGAGGCGGGCTGATCGCCGTCCATGCAGGAGACCACGTTGTGCGCCACCAGCACCAGTTCCGCCCCGCTGTCAATCCCCGCCTGGAAGGGCAGGAAATCCGAGGTCTGAAAGGTCTCATAGGGCCGGTCGTCATAGGCAATCCCCGTGTGGGTGTCGGCGTTGTCCCCGTAGCCGGGGAAGTGCTTGAGCACGCAGGCGACGCCGGTATCCCGCATGGCCTCCACCACGGTGCGGACATACTCCGCCGTCTCCTCCGCCCCCTGGCCGAAGCTGCGGTCATAGATGAAGTCGTCCGCGTCCTGCGAGACGTCGCACACGGGCGCGAAGTTCACGTTGATGCCGAGATCCGCCAGCAGCTCGCACTTCTCGGCGGTGTCGCTCGCCACAGCGGCAAAGCCGCCCACCTGATAGACCTCCTGCGGCGAGCCGAACCGCTCGGACCGGAAGGCGGAATACCGGCTCACGCGGGTGACGGTGCCGCCCTCCTCGTCCACGCCGATCAGGAGGGGCACCTCCGCAGCGGACTGGTAGCCCGCGATTGTCTCGCGCACAGAATCCGGCGTCCCGCCCTCAAAGTCGCGCGCAAACAGAAGATATCCTCCCAGATGGTAATCAGACACCGCCTCCTGCGCGCCCGTCTCCGGGCAACGGGCAAAGAACATCTGCCCCACTTTCTCCTCCAGGGTCATGCCGTCCAGGATCTCCCGGGCACGCTGCGCGGCGGTAGGCTCCGCCGCCGTCTCCGGCACTTCCGGGTTCTCCGGCTCGGACGTCTCCTCCGATTCAGCGGCATCCTCTGTCTCCGGTTCGGCCTGTTCCGGAGCTTCTTGTCCCGTCTCCTCCTGGGAGACCGGCTCGTCTTGCGGCAGGGTAGCGCGCGCCCAGAGCAGGACGGCCGCCTCCGCGCAGATGACGGCAATCAGGAGGACCAGCACAATCCACAGGCCGGTATGCCGCCCGCCTCTGTGTGCCATGTTGCATCCTCCTCTCCACAGGCCGGGTTCGGAGCGTTTCCACACCGCAGCCTTCCCTTCTGAGTGTAGCACCGCCGGGCAGATTTGTCCATCCTCACGTTCTAATTGCGGAAAAACGGGCCGCCTCCCCAAACGGGGAGGCGGCCTTGCGCAACCGGTTCAGTTGTCCGCAGACGCTTGTCCGGATCAGCCGTAGAGCTCGCCGAGCTTCTTCAGATGCTCGTAGCGGGCCATAGCGGTCTCCTCCGACTTCTGGAACAGGGCCTCGGCGCGCTCCGGGAAGGAGCGAGTCAGGGCGGAGAAGCGTGCCTCGTTCATCATGAACTCGCGATAGCCGGGCTTCGGCTCCTTGGAGTCCAGGATGAAGGGGGTCTTGCCCTCGGCCTTGAGCGCCGGGTTGTAGCGGAACAGGTTCCAGTAGCCGCACGCGACGGCCTTCTTCATCTCGGACTGGCAGTTGGTCATGCCGCCCTTGATGGAGTGCAGCTCGCAGGGGCTGTAGCCGATGATGAGGGACGGACCGTGATAGGCCTCGGCCTCGACCATGGCCTTGATGGTCTGGGCGGGGTTGGCGCCCATGGCGACCTGCGCCACGTAGACATAGCCGTACTGCATCTGGATCTCAGACAGGCTCTTCTTGGCAATCGCCTTGCCGGCGGCGGCGAACTGGGCGACCGCGCCGATGTTGGTGGACTTGGAGGCCTGTCCGCCGGTGTTGGTGTAGATCTCGGTGGTCGCCGTATCATTAAAAAAAAACTCGCCGGAGGCCAGGACATGGTCCACGCCGCCGTAGCCGATGTCGTAGGCCCAGCCGTCGCCGCCGAAGATCCAGACGGACTTCTTGTTCAGGTAGTCCTTCTGCTCCAGAATTTCCTTGGCCGCGTCGCAGCCGCAGGCCTCCAGGGCGGCGATGAGCGCCTTGGCGGGCTTCTGGTTGGCAGCGGAGGAGTCATAGGTCTCCAGCCAATCCTTGGCGGCGGCCTTGACGGCCTCGTTCTCGGTGCTCTCGGCGAGCGCCTCGACCTTCGCCTTCAGGGCGTCGCGGATGGCCTTCTGGCCGTAGTACATGCCGAAGCCGTGCTCGGCGTTGTCCTCGAACAGGCTGTTCGCCCAGGCGGGACCCTTGCCCTCCCGGTTGACGGTGTAGGGAGAGGTCGCCGCAGTGCCGCCCCAGATGGAGGAGCAGCCGGTGGCGTTGGAGATGAACATCCGGTCGCCGAACAGCTGGGTGATGATCCGGGCATAGGTGCTCTCGGCGCACCCGGCGCAGGAGCCGGAGAACTCGAGCAGCGGGGTCTGGAACTGGCTGCCCTTGACGGTGTTGTCCACCAGCTCCTCCTTGACGGAGACGTTCTTGACGCAGTAGTCGAACACCGGCTGCTGGTCGAGCTGGGACTCCTGCGGGACCATCTTCAGGCTCTTGGTCGGGCAGACACCGGCGCAGACGCCGCAGCCCATGCAGTCGAGCGGGGAGATGGCGAGGGCGAACTTGTACACGCCCTTGCCCTTGCCGACCTTGAAGTCCGCCATCTTGGTGTTGGCGGGGGCGGCAGCCTGCTCGTCCGCGTTGAGCGCGTAGGCGCGGATGGTGGCGTGCGGGCAGGAGAAGGAGCACTGGTTGCACTGGATGCAGGTGGTGGGGTTCCACTCCACGACGTTGACGGCCACGCCGCGCTTCTCATAGGCGGAGGCGCCGCTCGGGAAGGTGCCGTCGGCCATCGGCTCGAAGGCGGAGACCGGCAGGCTGTAGCCGTTCATCAGGTTGACCGGCTCCATGATCTCCTTGACCAGCTTGACGGTGTCGGGACGGCCGGTCAGCTCGGCGGGCTCGGCATCCGGGGCGGGGTTAGCCCAGGACTCGGGCACGTCGATCTTCACGAACGCGGTGGCGCCGGCGTCGATCGCGTTCCAGTTCTTCTCGACGACGTCGCGGCCCTTCTTCAGGTAGGAGTGCTCGGCGGCGTCCTTCATGTACTGGATGGCCTCGTCCGCGGGCAGCACGCCGGCCAGGGCGAAGAAGGCGGACTGCAGCACGGTGTTGGTGCGCTTGCCCATGCCGACCTTCTGGGCCAGGTCAATGGCGTTGATGGTGTAGAGGTTGATCTTGTGGTCGTAGATATACTTCTTGCTCTCGGCGGAGAGGTGGTGCTCCAGCTCCTCCGGGGTCCACTGGCAGTTGATCAGGAAGATGCCGCCGTCCTTGATGTCGTTGACGATGCGGAAGTGCTTGGTGATATAGGACGGGTTGTGGCAGGCGACGAAGTCGGCCTTGTTGATATAGTACGGGCTGCGGATGGGCTTGTCGCCGAAGCGCAGGTGGGACACGGTCACGCCGCCGGTCTTCTTGGAGTCGTACTGGAAATAGGCCTGGACATACTTGTCGGTGTGGTCGCCGATGATCTTGATGGAGTTCTTGTTCGCGCCGACGGTGCCGTCGCCGCCGAGACCCCAGAACTTGACCTCGACCGTGCCCTCCGCCGCGGTGTTGGGGGCGGGCTTCTCCTCCAGGGAGAGGTAGGTCACGTCATCGTTGATGCCAACGGTGAAGTGCTTCCTGGGCTCGTCCTTGGCCAGCTCCTCGTAGACAGCGAAGACGGAGGAGGGCGGCGTGTCCTTCGAGCCGAGGCCATAGCGGCCGCCGATAACGGTCACGTCGGTGCGGCCGGCGCTGGCCAGCGCGGTCACGACATCGAGATAAAGCGGCTCGCCCAGGGCGCCCGGCTCCTTGGTGCGGTCGAGCACGGCGACGCGCTTGGCGGTCTCCGGCAGGGCGGCCAGCAGGCGGTCGGCGGCAAACGGGCGGTACAGGTGGACGTTGATCATGCCGACCTTCTCGCCATGGGCGTTCATGTAGTCGACGACCTCGCTGGTCACGTCGTTGAACGAGCCGATGGAGATGATGACGCGGTCGGCGTCCGGCGCGCCGTAATAGTTAAACAGCTTGTAGTCGGTGCCGATGCGCTCGTTGATCATGTCCATGTACTTCTCCACGATCGCGGGCAGCGCGTCATAGTACTTGTTGCAGGCCTCACGGTGCTGGAAGAAAATGTCGTCATTCTCGTGCGAGCCGCGGACGACGCCGTGATTCGGGTTAAGCGCATGGTTGCGGAACGCCTTGACCGCGTCCATGTCCACCATCTCGGCCAGGTCCTTGTAGTCCCAGACGGAGAGCTTCTGGATCTCGTGAGAGGTGCGGAACCCGTCGAAGAAGTTCAGGAAGGGGACGCGGCCCTCAATGGCGGCCAGATGGGCAACCGGACCGAGGTCCATGACCTCCTGGGGATTGGCCTCGGCGAGCATGGCAAAGCCGGTCTGACGGCAGGCCATGACGTCCTCGTGATCGCCGAAGATATTCAGCGCCTGGGTGGTCAGCGCACGGGCGGCCACATGCAGCACCCCGGGCAGCAGCTCGCCGGCGATCTTGTACATGTTCGGGATCATCAGCAGCAGGCCCTGAGAGGCGGTATAGGTCGTCGTCAGCGCGCCGGCAGCCAGCGAACCGTGGACCGTGCCGGCCGCACCGGCCTCGGACTGCATCTCAATCACCTTGACGGTGTTGCCGAAGATGTTCTTCTGGCCCTGGGCAGCCCACTGGTCCACGTAGTCCGCCATGGGGCTGGACGGCGTGATGGGGTAGATACCCGCAACCTCCGTAAAGGCATACGATACCCACGCGGCGGCATTGTTGGCATCCATGGACTTCTTTTTTCTGACAACCATGGTATGGTCTCCTCCTTAACAAGCATAGATTCCACAATTGAAATCGTGCGCATTTACTCTGTTATCATACCAGTTGTCGCGGTATTTGTAAACACGGAAATGTTGGAATTGCACCAAAATTTACGAGTTCTATCAGTTAGTCATAGCTAACCTGCACAGATTTTCTCCCACTTTTTTTCCATGTCAGGGCCGTGCGGCGGGCCCTTGCAATCCGCCGCGCTTTCCGGTATCATAAAATACGATTCAAACACTGCCTTTATTGACTGCGAGGTGATGAGCATGATATCCCGCGTCCGTTCCCTGGCCCTGGAGGGCATCTCCGGTTATGAGGTGGGGGTGGAGTGCGACCTGGCGCGCGGGCTGCCCGGCTTTGAGATCGTCGGTCTGCCGGGCGCGGCGGTGCGCGAGGCGCGCGACCGGGTCCGCTCGGCTGTCAAGAACGCCGGGTTCCGCTTCCCGGAAGGGCGGATCACGGTCAACCTCGCTCCCGCCGACCGGCGCAAGGACGGGACGGTGTACGACCTGCCCATCTCGGTCGGGCTGCTGCACGCCTGCGGGCAGATCACCGGCGAGCTGAGCGATTGCGCCTTCCTGGGGGAGCTCTCCCTCTCCGGCCGCCTGCGGCCGGTGCGCGGGGTGCTGCCGATGGCGCTCGCGGCGCGCGCGCTCGGCCTCGCGGCGCTCTACGTGCCAAAAGAAAACGCGCCTGAGGCCACGCTGGCCGAGGGGCTGACGGTCTACCCGGTGGAGGAGCTGGGCCAGCTGGCGGACCACCTGTGCGGCCGCAGCGCCATCGCGCCCGCCCCGGCCTGGACACCGGAACCCTCTGAGGAGCCCCTGCCCGACTTTGCCGACGTGAAGGGACAGGAACAGGTCAAGCGCGCGGCGGAGATCGCCGCCGCCGGGGGGCATCACCTCCTGCTCGTCGGCCCGCCCGGCTCGGGCAAGAGCATGATCGCCCGGCGCATCCCCTCCATACTGCCAGAGATGACGCGGGACGAGGCGCTGGAGGTGACCCAGCTGCTCAGCATCGCCGGGCAGCTCCGCCCGGAGCGGCCGCTGGCGGCGCAGCGCCCTTTCCGCGCGCCGCACCACACCGTCTCCGCCCCCGCCCTCGCCGGCGGCGGGGCGCAGCTGCGGCCGGGGGAGATCTCACTGGCGCACCACGGGGTGCTCTTTCTCGACGAGCTGCCCGAGTTTACGCGCGACACGTTGGAGGTGCTCCGCCAGCCGCTGGAGGACGGGGCCGTCCAGATCTCCCGCGTGGCGGGGACGGTGACCTATCCCAGCCGGTTTATGCTCGTGTGCGCGATGAATCCCTGCAAGTGCGGCTGGTATGGCTATGACGCGGGCCGCTGCCGGTGCTCAGCCTCGGAGGTGCGGCGCTATCTCGGCCGGCTCTCCGGGCCGCTGCTCGACCGGATTGACCTGCAGGTGGAAGTGCCTGCGCTGGACTTTGAGTCGCTCTCCCGCCGCCAGCCGGGCGAGCCCTCCGCCGCCATCCGCGCGCGGGTGGAGCGCGCCCGCGAACGGCAGCGCCGCCGGTACGGCCCGGACGGGCCGGACTGCAACGCGCATATGGGCCAGCGGGAGCTGCGGGAATACTGCGCGCTGGACGAGGCGGGCTCCGCCGTGCTGCGCGGGGCGTACGAGCGCCTGGGGCTGACCGCGCGCAGCTATGACCGCATCCTGCGCGTGGCGCGGACCATCGCCGACCTCAACGGCGAAGAGCGCGTCGGCGCCCTCCACCTGGCCGAGGCGATCGGCTACCGCACCGCCAAGGCGCTGTCGGTCTAGCGTCTCAGCCCTTGCACCCCGCGTCCTCCGGGAAGGTGTCGTCCTGTTCCACCCAGTCGCGCACCGGCACGACGGTGTACGCCTCCGCCGTGTTGCGCACGACCACCTTGGCGATGCCGGCGTTGATGACCAGGCGGCGGCACATGGAGCAGCAGGTGGTGTCGTGCAGCAGCTCGCCGGTCTGACCGTTCCGCCCGGCCAGGTAGAGCGTTGCGCCCAGCATCTCGCTGCGGGCGGCGGAGATGATGGCGTTGGCCTCGGCGTGGACGCTGCGGCAGAGCTCGTAGCGCTGGCCGGAGGGGATACGCAGCTCCTCGCGGGTGCAGCGGCCGAGGTCGATGCAGTTCCTGCGTCCACGCGGGGCGCCGTTGTACCCGGTGGAGATCACCTCGTCGTCTTTGACAATGATCGCCCCGTATTTCCGGCGCAGGCAGGTGGACCGTTCCAGCACGGTCTCGGCGATATTTAAATAGTAGTTTTCCTTGTCAACGCGGCTCTGTGCCACAGGGAACCCCCCTTCTCAGTCACTTTGTACTCTCAGTATACGGCTTTTCCCCCTCTCCGGCAAGAGTATTCACAATTATTTTACGACTGGAAGATTGACCTTTCCTCTCCCGTGCGGTATGATAGGGCTATCAAAATCGCCGCCTTTCGGGGCTTGTGAGGAGTCTTATCCTTGATTCGTAATTTTTTCAACCGTCTGATGTACGGACGCTATGGCTCGGATTCCCTGAGTCTGTTTCTCGTGACCGCCGGGCTGGTGGTCTGGCTGATCAGCCAGTTTGTCCGCATCGGCTGGCTGAGCGCGGTCTTGTGGATTATCAGCTATGCGGCGCTGATTTGGGCGATTTTTCGGATGTTTTCCCGCAATTATGCCCGACGCCGCAGTGAGAACGACCACTTTACCGCCCTGGTGGACCCGCTGATGCAGGTCTTCCGCCGCAAGCGCGCCCAGATGCGCGACCGGGACCACGTCTACTTCCGCTGCCCCAACTGCGGGCAGATGCTGCGCGTCCCCAAGGGGAAGAACCGCATTTCCATCACCTGCCGCAAGTGCGGCAACGTCTTCCAGAAGAAGACTTGACAACTGACCTGACAGCTATCGATGCAGGCCCCGTCTCCCCACGAGACGGGGTTTTTTCGCGCCTGGACGGCAAAAGCGTCCCCATCCGCCGGTATCCGGGCAGATGGGGACGCGCTGTGTGGTTTTGTTCCGGTTTTACGCCTCAGTGTCGAGGTTTGCGCCCTTCAGGCCGAGGAAGCTGCCCTCCGGCAGGCCGCCCTCCGCGTGGCCGATCAGCCACTTGTTGTTCGCCGTCAGGAGCTTGTCCTCCCCCTCGCCGCCGTGCGCGGCCCGGAGCGGACCGTTCGTGCCCGCCGGGAGGACGATGGCCACCTGAAAGCCCTTCCCGTCCACGCCGCAGGGGGCGTAGTGCAGGGTGGTGCCGTAGATCTCCACGCCGGTGCCCGCCGGGAGGAGGAATGCCTCCATCTTCGCCGTGTCATAGGTAAAGCCGGCCTCGATGTCCTGCTGGCGGCCGAGGAGCAGAATCGCATCCGTCGCGGCGATGTTCAGCTCGGAACAGCGGTGGTACTCCACGGCGTTGAGCAGGTGGTTGTGTCCGTTGCAGTAGCCCACCTGGATGGGCAGCTCGCCAAAGGCCACCGTCTGGAGGGCCTCCTTCGACGCCGTCGCCTCCAGCGCGGGGACGGACGCCTCATAAACCACGCCCTCCGTCACCGGCGTCTGGGCCAGCGCCTCGAGCAGCGGGGCGAGGTCAATTCCGGCGAGCACCTTGCCGTAGGGGGCAAACGCCTCACTGTGAACCGAATGCAGTTTCATGAAAATCATCCTTTCTCAAATGGGAATTGGGATTGCGCTGCCGCGCCGTTTTGGATGGTTTCAGTATAAACGCCCAAACCCCGCCCGGTCAAGGCGGTTGTTATTTTCCCCTTCCGACAATATTGCTGCCCTCCGCCGGCGTGGAGAAGTTTTTCTTTCCCGGAGGGAACCGCGCGCCGCCCCCTGTCGTAGGTATGGGTGAAGGGACAAGGAAAGGAGGCGATGGGATGGACGAATACATCCGCACCTACGGCCGGCGGCTGTTCGGGCTATGCCTGCACCTGTGCCGCAGCCGCAGCGAGGCGGAGGA
>CAYWUA010000030.1:0-9698 GCA_964461385.1 uncultured Oscillospiraceae bacterium | reverse complement strand
CGCGACGCGCGGCGGCGGGGGATGAACGCCGTGCTCTGGGTGCTGGTGGTGCTCCTGGTGCCCGGCTATGTGGGGCTCATCATCTATCTGCTCGCCCGGCCGGGCGCCCCGCTCTACCAGTGCAGCCAGTGCGGCCAGCCGGTGGAGCGCTCCTTCGCCCGCTGCCCCTACTGCGGGGCGCAGCTGCTGGCCACCTGTCCGAACTGCGGCCAGGCCGCCCAGCCGGAGTGGAAGCTCTGCCCCCACTGCGGCACGGAGCTGACCGCGTCCGGCCAGGTCCACCCGCCCGTGCGGCGTAAGGACCGGCTGTGGGTGGTGCTGGCCGTCGTGGGCGCGCTGATTGTGGCCTTTGCGCTGCTCATCGTGTTTCAGCTGATCTCGTTTTCCACCGTCGGAGGGGCCAGCTTTGAGGGCAGCATCGTCCAGGAGGTCACCTCCAACGGGGAGGCGGGCGCCACCTACGCCCTCGCGCACATCGACCCGGACGAGCTGCAGGGCAATGCGGCCACCTCCGAGTGGTACCGCACCGCGCGGGAGGACGCCAGCCGCGGGCATGTCCTCTCCTTTCAGACGGAGGAGGCCGCGGGCGGCATCCTCCTGCTTGCGGGCGACGCCAACTGCTATGAGCCACTTCTGGGAGACCAGCCCCTGAGCAGCCAGGTCCTGCTCACGCTGGAGGAGATCGAGCCGTCCGGCGGGACCTCCGTCTGGGTCTTCTGGTACGGCGCCGGCGAAAACCCGGTTCCCTGGGGGATCGAGAGCGATCTCGCCGTGGACTGGACGGAGAGCGATCAGCCCGGCGCGTTGGAGTCCCTCTGCCGTGACTGGGCCGGCGTGCAGGTGGACGGCGCGGGCGAGGTGCTGGCCATCGGCGGATGATGGGGCGGCGGTTCTTGTCCGATCTTGTGAGGGTGCGGGCGCACACGGTGCACCCCTACAGTGGGGCAAACCGTCTGACATGCGTACAAATTGGCCCCGCCGCTTTTCCAGCGGCGGGGCCGATTTCGGTTGCTCAGAGCAACTCAGGCGGGATGGCGCGTCCGCGGACGTAATACGCCCGGTCGCGCTCGTCCACCGCGCGCAGGACGCGGCAGGGGTTGCCCACGGCGACGACATTTGCCGGGAGGTCGCGGGTGACCACGCTACCCGCGCCCACCACCGTGTTATCCCCGATGGTCACGCCGGGCAGGACGATCACCCCCGCGCCCAGCCAGCAGTTGCGCCCAATGCGGATGGGGAGATTGTACTGATACCCCTGACCCCGCAGCTCGGGCAGGACGGGGTGCCCCGCCGTGGCGAGCACCACGTTCGGACCGAACATGGTGCAGTCCCCGACATAGATATGCGTGTCGTCCACCAGGGTCAGATTGAAATTGGCGTAGATATTCCGTCCGAAGTGGACGTGGTGTCCGCCCCAGTTGGCGTGCAGCGGCGGCTCGATGTAACAGCCCTCGCCGATCTCGGCAAACAGCTCCCCCAGCAGGGCCGCGCGCCGCTCCGGCTGGGTGGGCGGGGTGTGGTTGAACTCCCACAGGCGCTCCAGACAGCGGTTCTGCTCGGCCATAATGCTCTCGTCGCCCGGGAGGTAGAGATCCCCGGTGTGCAGCTTGTCGCGTTCCTCCATTGCAGATGCCTCCATTCCGCCCCCCGGCACTCCAGAGGGCCTTTTCTCCCCGCAAGTATAGCACAGACCGGGCCGCCGTCGATGGGCCGCGGTTAAATTTTGCTTAAAATTTCGTGTCCGGACGCTCATCCCGTTGCGTCCGGTCGGGCAGACTGGTATCATAAGGTCAGCCACTTCGCCAAAAGCGGGTGCGAAATGACGCGCAGAGCGCAGAAGGAGCGTGCTCCCATGTATCAGATTCGCAATTATCTGGACAACGATAACATCAAGGTGCTCGACCGGCTCGGTCCGTTTTCCGTGATCGAATATCAGCGCGACCTGAGCGTACTGCCCAGCGAGGCGGCCCTGGCCTATTACTGCAACGAGATGAACGTGCGCAAGCGCCAGGTGGTCTGCGACCTGTCGCAGTCGGGCGGCGTGACCATCCAGGCCGGCGCGATGCAGTGGGCGGTGGGCAACGTGAACGCCACCACCGGCATCAAGGGCGTGGGCGACTTCTTCGGCAAGGCGGTGCGCGGCTCGGTCACCGGAGAGTCCGCGATCAAGCCGGAGTACACCGGCGACGGCACCCTCGTCCTTGAGCCGACCTACAAGCATATCCTGCTCATCGACATGGCGGACTGGAACGGCGGCATCGTCCTTGACGACGGACTCTTCCTCGCCTGCGACTCCCGGCTCCAGCACAAGGCGGTCGCGCGCTCCACCTTCTCCTCCGCCGTTGCGGGGGGCGAGGGACTTTTCAACCTCGGCATCCGCGGCAGCGGCGTGCTCTGCTTGGAATCCCTCTGCCCGCGCGAGGAACTGGTGGTCATCGACCTGCAGGACGACAGGCTCAAGGTGGACGGCAATATGGCCATCGCCTGGAGCAACAGCCTGCGCTTCACCGTGGAGCGCTCCAGCCGGTCACTGATCGGCTCGGCCGCCTCGGGCGAGGGGCTCGTGAACGTCTACAGCGGGACCGGCCGCGTCCTGCTCGCGCCGGTCACCCAGGGGCCGGTGTAAGGCAACCCCAAGTGAAAGGAGTCATTTCGATCATGGCAGACTTTTTCCAGCAAAACCCGGTCTGGACCCGCCCGCCGCAGCGCTTTACGATTGCGGACGGGCAGGTGGAGGTCTTTACCGACCCGGGCACCGACCTCTGGCAGCGGACTTACTACGGCTTTTGCAACGACAACGCGCCCGTCCTGCAGGTGCGCACCAATGAGCGGTACTTCTCCTTCACCGTGCGCACCCGGTTTGACAGCAAGCACCGCTTTGACCAGTGCGGCGTGGCCCTCTATCTGGACAGCGAGAACTGGCTCAAGGCGTCCATCGAGTACGAAAACGGAGACTTCCAGCGCCTCGGCAGCGTCGTGACCAACCACGGCTATTCCGACTGGGCCACCACCGACATCCCCGCCTCGGTGCGGGAGATGTGGTACCGCCTCAGCCGCCGCGAGAGCGACTACTGCATCGAGTGCAGCGAGGACGGCGTCCACTTCCGCCAGATGCGCATCTGCCACCTCCGGGAGGGCGCGGGCGAGATCACCTTCGGCATCTACGCCTGCAGCCCGGAGGAGTCCTCCTTCCGGGCGGTGTTCTCCGACCTGGAGATCGGTCCGTGCCGTTGGGAGACGCACGTCTGACCTCCCCTTATCCAGCAAAAAACGCCAGCCTGACCGCATCGCGGCAACCGGCTGGCGTTTTTTCTCCTGTTCGGATATTACGGCTGCTCCTTCCGACTCTTGCGCTCCTGCGCGTCGTCCGCGGGTATGGACCGTCCTGCGCTCCTTGCCGGCTCTGCCTCCTCTGTTTTGGTAAAAAACCTGCTCCGCACGCATATTTTTTTCCCGGACGGAGAAGCTAGCCTCGTCGCCGAGGCACCGGCGGCGAGGACGTCAAAGGAGGATTGCAATCCATGAAGAAGAAGACCGCCTCAGCGCTCAACGGCTATCTGGCCAACGTGGCTGTGGTCTATTTTAAGCTGCACTGCCTGCACTGGAACGTGGTTGGGCGCGATTTTCTGCCGGTACACGCCTGGCTGGAGGAACTGTATGAGCGCTTCGCCGCCCTGCTCGACGAGCTGGCCGAATGCCTCAAGATGTACGGGGAGCAGCCGTTGGCCACGATGAAGTCCTATCTGGACGCCGCCACCGTGCGCGAAGCGGACGCCGAGGAACTCCGCTCGGATACGGCGCTGTCTATGGTACAGGAGGACCTGCGCACCCTGCGTTCCCAGGCAGAGGCCATCCGCGCCGCCGCCGAGGAGGAGGGGCTGCACGCCGTCGCCGCGCAGATGGACAACCATCTGGCCGACTATCAGAAGGAGCTCTGGTTCCTCAAGGCAACGCTGAAGGGAAAGTAAGCGTATCCCCATGCAAAGCGCCCGAGGCAGGTCGTGTTGTCTGCCGCGGGCGCTTTTGTGCGCGCGTATCGTAAAAAGATGTCCTGCGTCCGGGTCATCAAATTGTGCACAGCGATGTCCCAGGATAGTAGTGGGCGAGGATGTCGCGGTAATCCTCCCCCGTTTTGGCCATGACATTGGCTCCGTACTGGCTCATGCCCACCCCATGGCCGTAGCCGGTGACATAGAAGGTGATGTTCTCTCCCTCGCAGGAGAGAGTAAAGCTGGCCGAGCGCAGGTCAAACACGGCGCGCGCCTCCTGCGCGGTGAGTGTGAGCCCTCCCACCGTCACTCCGGTGAGCATGCCGTCCATATCGTAGAGCATTGGCCCGAACCAGCCCGCACAGTCCCCCTCCAGCGCGATCTCTGGGTACTGCGCGCGCAGGCGCTTGGCCGCCTCATCTGCCGTCATGGTCACCACACTGTAGTAGTTGGGCGCGTCCCCCTCCCCCTCCGGCGTGTCCACCGCCGTGAGATAGGGCAGGTCCTCCCCCCAGACCGAGGCCGCCGAGCGCGTCCTCCCGTCAGAGGAGGAGTGAAACGCGGCGAGAATCGCCTCCCCTTCCCAGGCGAGGTACTCGCCGCCGGTATCCTCGACGGCGGCGGTCAGCTTGGCCGCGTAGCTCTCCCGCTCGTCCTCCTCCCAGGCGGCCAGGCGGTCCTCCCGGCTCATCCACGCCTGGCAACAGGCGGAGTCGCAGCACAGCTCCGCCTCCAGGTGGCTTTCCGTCGGATGGTCCATCCGGTAGAGGGCATAGGTCCGCGCCGCTACCGCCTGTGCCCGCAGCGCTTGCTCCTGGAATGCGGCCGGCATCTCCGCCGCCACCACCCCCCAGAGATACTCCTCCAGGCCGAGCGTCTGCACGGTCCCGTCCTCCCGGAGCAGCCGGACGGATACCTCCTCCTCAGGAACTGCCTCCTCCGCGCTCACCGTCTCAGCGGAAGCCTCCTCTGCCTCCGCCGCGCCCGTGTCCTCCTCCGAGATCTCCGGCGCCTGCACGGCCTCTTCCTGCGCCGCCCCGTCTTCCGCCGGGAGAGCATCCTCCTCCGCGTCCGCCTGCGCGGCGCGATCCGCCCCTTCCGCTGCGGGCGCGGCGAACAGAGCGGCCGCCGGCAGCAACAGCACCGCCGCCATCAGCGCGGCAGAGAGCAGCACGATTCGATGCATCATTCTCCAGCACTCCTTGCAGGGTACGAAATATTTCGGTGAAAAAAAGTGTTTTAAAACTGCACATGCCGTCATTTATCCGAACGGAATATGACAGATTGTTGCTGCGAAATTCATTCCAAAGGGAGTTGAGATTGACTTCCCGAAAAAGATCTGGTATACTTTTGACAGAAGTTGTCTGCCGGCGAAGGGCGTCTTTGGGGCCGTCCGTGCAAATCCGGTTGGAACGGAATTCATTTTAGAAAGAAGGCGTAGAGAATTCATGGCAAAAACCCTATCCGAACAGACTGTTGATTTTATCCACGGGCTGAGCGGCCCCTACCTGGAAAACAGCCGCATTCCGCCGGAGCTATACCACAAATATCAGGTCAAGCGCGGCCTGCGAAACGAGGACAACACCGGCGTCATGGCCGGCCTGACCCGTATCGGAAACGTGCGCGGCTACTACATCCAGGACGGCGAGCGGATGCCCACCCAGGGCCAGCTCATCTACCGCGGCATCGACGTGCAGGACCTGATTCAGGGCTGTGTGTCGGAGGGCCGGTTCGGCTTTGAGGAGACGTGCTACCTGCTGCTGATGGGGAACCTCCCCAACCGCGCGCAGCTCGAGCACTTCCGGCAGGCACTGGGCGAGATGCGCATCCTGCCGCCCATGTTCACCGAAGACACCATCCTCAAGGGTCCGAGTCCCAATGTGATGAATAAGCTCGCGCGCAGCATCCTCGCGCTCTATTCCTATGATGAGGACCCCGAGTCTATGACAGTGGAGAACCAGCTGCGGCTGTCCATGCAGCTCATCGCGCGCACGCCGGTCATCGTCGCGCACGCCTATGCGGCCAAGCGGCGGTACTTTGACCACGAGTCGCTCTACCTCCATCTGCCCAAGGCGGGCCAGGACACGGCGGAGACCTTTCTTTCCGTCGTCCGGCAGGATCAGAAGTTCACCGACGACGAGGCCAAGTTGCTCGACCTGTGCCTGATGCTGCACGCCGAGCACGGCGGCGGCAACAATTCTACCTTTACCTGCCGCGTCATCTCCTCGTCCTATACCGACATGTTCTCCTCCATCGCGGCGGCGGTCGGCTCGCTCAAAGGCCCGCGTCACGGCGGGGCAAACATCCGCTGCAAGCAGATGATGGATTACATCGCCGGGGAGGTCCGCGACTGGAAGGACGACGAGGAGATCTGCCGCTGCCTGATGCGGCTGCTGAAAAAGGATGCCTTTGACCACAGCGGCCTGATCTACGGCATGGGCCACGCGGTCTACACGCTCTCCGACCCGCGCGCGGAGGTGCTGCGCCACTTCAGCCGGAATCTCGCCATCAAGAAGGGGGTGGAAGAACGCCTGGATCTGATTGAGAGCGTGGAGCGGCTCACGCCGTCCGTCTTTGCCCATGTGACCGGCAAGGACAAGGTGATGTGCGCCAACGTGGATCTCTACTCCGGTTTTGTCTACGAGATGCTCAACATCCCAGAGGAACTGTACACACCGCTCTTTGCCACCGCACGAATGGTAGGCTGGTGCGCCCACCGGCTGGAAGAGATCTTTAACCCCAGCCGCATCATCCGCCCAGCTTACAAGGCAATCTCCCCCACCAGCCCGTTTATCCCCCTGGACGATCGCGGCTGACTGTGCTACAATGGGCAAGAGGCCCTTTTGTCCCATCCCCGGTCTACCGGCCGTCCTTTGCGGGGAGCGGGCCCTGCAAACTCCATATTCGAATCTATTTGCATGAGGGCGGCCGCTTTTCTCTTTTGCGGCCGCCCGTCCGTTTTTTAGAAGGGAGATGAAGTCTTTGGAGCCTTCCGGCAACAATCGCCGCCGCAGGTTCGCCATCCCGGACCTGCTTCCGCGCCGGCTGAGTCCCGGCACGGTGCTCAACACGGTATGCAGCGTGATCATCGTCATCTGCCTGGTGATCGGCCTGTTCCAGTGGCGGGCTGATCAGCAGCGCGCCGCCGAGGAGGCCGAGCGTCTGGCTGCCGAGGAGGCCGCCCGGCAGGAAGAGGAGGCAGCCGTGGCCGCCGCAGCCGCCGCGACCTACGACTTCACCATCGCCCTTGCCGGGGACGTCAACCTGGACGACAGCTGGTCCACTATGACCTATCTCGCTGCCCAGGAGGGCGGAATTACCGACTGCATCGACGCCGGCCTGCTGGAGCGGATGCAGAGCGCGGACCTGTTCTGCCTCAACAGTGAGTTTGCCTTCACCACCGGCGGACAGGCGCTGGACGGCAAGGCGTACACCTTCCGCTCCGACCCTTCCAACGTCTCCATCTACCAGACGATGGGGGTGGACCTGGTGACGCTGGCAAACAACCACATCTATGACTTCGGCCCCGAGGGGCTGACCGACACCCTCGCCACCCTGGACGGGGCGGGCATCGCTTACGTCGGCGCGGGCGAGACGCTCACCGACGCGATGGCTCCCTACTACTGGGAGTGCGACGGGGTGACCGTCGCCTTCGTCAACGCCTGCTGTGCCGAGCAGTACCGCTTTACTCCAGAGGCCACGGCGGACAGCTCAGGGGTGCTGCTGTGCTATGAGACGGATAAGCTCGTCTCCGTCATCCAGACCGCCCGGGAGAACGCGGACTACGTGATCGCCTGCGTCCACTGGGGCACCGACTATGTCCCGGAGGCCAGCGAGCAGCAGCGCGCCGACGCGCGGACCTACATCGACGCCGGAGCGGACGTTGTCGTGGGCACTCACTCGCACTGCCTGCAGGGCATCGAGTACTATGACGGCAAACCCATCTTCTACAGCCTCGGCTCGTGCTGGTTCAACGAGCGGACACTGGAGACCTGCCTGCTTGAGCTGCGCTTCGCCGGCGACGGTAACGGCGGGGAGATCACCGCCACTGTCGTGCCCGCCATCCAGGAGAACTGCACCACCCGCCTCACCCAGAGCGCGGAGGAGGCGCAGCAGGTGTTCGACTTTATGCTCACCTACTCCTTTGATGTGGACATCTCCTCCGACGGCGTGGTCACCCCCGCCGCCGAGACGGCCATAGACGAGGCGTCCTCCGACGGTCAAACTGCTGCGGACGAGGACAGCTCCGGCGAGACAGACGCGCAAAGCGCCGGGGATGATGACAGCGCGGCCGCCTGAGCAGACGCGCGCAGATATTACATACGACGGCGTGCGCCCCCGTTTCTGGGAGACGCACGCCGTCTTTCTCTGGGCGGGATTGTGTTCGTTATACGTTGAATCGGAAGAGGATCACGTCACCGTCGGCGACGACATACTCCTTGCCCTCCGAGCGCATCAGGCCCTTTTCCCGGGCAGCCTTCTCGCTGCCGCAGGCCTTCAGGTCATCAAAGGCGATCACCTCGGCGCGGATAAAGCCGCGCTCAAAGTCGGAGTGGATCTTGCCGGCGGCCTGCGGGGCACGCGTGCCCCTGGTGATGGTCCAGGCGCGGCACTCATCCTCGCCGCTGGTAAGGAAGGAGATCAGGCCGAGCAGGGTATAACTGGCCTGGATGAGCCGGTCCAGCCCGGACTCCGCGATGCCCAGCTCCTCCATAAACAGGGCTTGCTCTTCCGGCTCCATCTGGCTGAGCTCCTCCTCCAGCTTGGCGCAGACCGGGATCACCTGCGCCCCCTCCTTGTCCGCCAGCTCCTGCACTTGGCGGAAGTAGGCGCTCTCCTGCCAGGCGCCGCTGGAGAAGGTGTCCTCGTCCAGGTTTGCGGCGTAGATCACCGGCTTGAGAGAGAGCAGATCGCTCGTGGCGATGAGCGCCATCTCCTCCGGCGTGCCGTCAAAGGAGCGGGCGGAACTGCCGTCGTTGAGGTGCTCGCGCAGACGGGAGAAGACCTCCACCTCCTGCAAGAACTTCTTGTCCCCCTTGGCGGCCTTCTTCGCCTTGTCTATCCGGCGGTCCACCATCTCTACGTCCGCCATAATCAGCTCCAGGTCAATGATGCCGATGTCGCGGATGGGGTCGGTCGCCCCCTCGACGTGGATGACGTTCTCATCGTCAAAGCAGCGCACGACATGCACGATCGCCTCGGTGCCGCGGATGTTGGACAAAAACTGATTGCCCAGTCCCTCGCCGTGACTTGCGCCCTGGACCAGGCCGGCGATGTCCACAAACTCAATCACTGCGGGCGTGACCTTTTTCGGGTGATAGAGGTCCGCCAGCCAATCCAGGCGGCTGTCCGGCACGGCGACGGTGCCCACGTTGGGCTCAATTGTGCAAAACGGATAGTTGGCGCACTCCGCGCCGGCGTTGGTGATGGCGTTAAACAGGGTGCTCTTGCCCACATTGGGCAGGCCCACGATTCCTAATTTCATATATCTTTACATCTCCTTAAAAAATGCTGTATTTACAAGGTTTTTCGCACTTTGGCGTTTTGGCGGCTACGCCATTTTTACGCCATTTACGCATTGACTTGTATTGGATTATATCAACATACGCTGCTGAGCTGAAATTGCCTGACCGCCTGATCCGGCGTTTCATCGATCACATGGACATACCGATCCATTGTGGTTTTGATGCTGGCGTGTCCCAGCAGCTT
>CAYWUA010000029.1:0-21906 GCA_964461385.1 uncultured Oscillospiraceae bacterium | reverse complement strand
AAACGTATTTCAATCTATTTTGTTGCTAAAGCAACAAAACTCCTGCGGAGGGCCTTTCAAACTTTTTGCCTGTATTCAAAACCTGTAAAGATATTGTTTCGACAGTCTGTCCCCGGGACGCGGCTGCTCTGGCGTCGCGCCCCGGGGTGCTATATTTCGATGCCTTGCCTCACACCGCCTGCGCGCGGGCAAAGCGCTGTACGGCGGTGAGACCGGCGTAGGTCTCCGCAGCTGCGCCGTGTACGGCGACGAGCGTCGGGGCGGAGACGATGCCGTATTGCCGCGCCAGGTCCGGCTGTGCCCCGGCGTCGATCACGGTGTAGCCGGCGCCCGCCGTGTCCAGCACGGCTTGGGCCAGACGGCAGTTCGGGCAGGTCGCGGTGGTGAAGAGGTAGAGCCCGTCAGGGAGCCCTCCTGCCGCAGGCGCGGCCGCCTCTGCCGGGGTACTCGCCGGCTCGGTGCCATTCTGGCGGCGGAGGTGGGATTTGCCGATGTCGTAGACCTTGCGCTCCTGGTACTCCTGCACCTTGCCGTCGTTCCAGTTCTGTACCGGGCGGTAGTAGCCGGTGATGCGGCTGTAGACCTCCGTCCTCTTGCCGCAGTGCGGGCAGGTGTACTGCTCCCCGGCGAGATACCCGTGCTCGGCGCAGATGGAATAGGTGGGGGAGAGGGTGTAGTACGGGAGCTGGTAGTGCTCCGCGATCTTGCGCACCAGCGCGGCGGCCGCCTTCCAGTCCGGCAGCCGCTCGCCCAGGAAGGCGTGGAACACCGTGCCGGAGGTGTAGAGCGTCTGGAGCCGGTCTTGGATGTCCAGCGCCTCGAAGATGTCCTCCGTGTAGCCCACCGGCAGGTGGGAGCTGTTGGTGTAGTACGGGCGGTCACCGTTCTCCGTGGCGGTGATGATGTCGGGATAGCGCTTCCGGTCGTGCTTGGCCAGGCGGTAGGCGGTGGACTCCGCCGGGGTGGCCTCCAGGTTATAGAGGTCGCCGTACTGCTCCTGGTAGTCCGACAGGCGCTCGCGCATGTGGTTCAGTACCTCCACGGCGAAGTCCTGCGCCGCCGGGTGAGTGAGGTCCTCGCGCAGCCACTTCGCATTTCGGCAGGCCTCGTTCATGCCGACCAGCCCGATGGTGGAGAAATGGTTGTCAAACGAGCCGAGATAGTGCTTCGTATAGGGGTAGAGCCCCTCATCCAAAAGCCGGGTGAGCACGGTGCGCTTGGTCTTGAGGGAGCGGGCGGCGATGTCCATCATCTTATCCAGGCGGCGGTAGAAGTCCTCTTTGTCCGCGGCCAGATAGGCAATGCGCGGCAGGTTGATGGTCACCACGCCGACGCTCCCCGTGCTCTCGCCGCTGCCGAAGTAGCCGCCCGACTTCTTGCGCAGCTCGCGCAGGTCCAGGCGCAGGCGGCAGCACATGCTGCGCACGTCGCTCGGCTTCATATCGCTGTTGACGTAGTTGGAGAAGTAGGGCGTGCCGTACTTGCTTGTCATGGTGAACAACAGGCGGTTGTTCTCCGTGTCCGACCAGTCAAAATCCTTTGTGATGGAGTAGGTGGGGATGGGATACTGGAACCCGCGGCCGTTTGCGTCCCCCTCGATCATGACCTCGATGAACGCCTTGTTCACCATGTCCATCTCCGCCTGACAGTCGCCGTAGGTGAAGTCCATCTCCCGCCCGCCGACGATGGCGCGTTGCCCGGCCAGGTCCTCCGGCACCCGCCAGTCCAGCGTGATGTTGGAGAACGGGGCCTGCGTGCCCCAGCGGCTGGGGGTGTTCACGCCGTAGACAAAGGACTCGATGCACTTCTTCGTCTGCTCATAGGTCAGATGGTCAGTGCGCACAAAGGGCGCCAGATAGGTGTCAAAGGAGGAGAACGCCTGCGCGCCCGCCCACTCGTTCTGCATAATGCCGAGGAAGTTGACCATTTGGTTGCACAGCGAGGACAGGTGCTTGGCCGGGGCGGAGGTGATCTTGCCGGGCACGCCGCCGAGCCCCTGCTCGAGGAGCTGCCGGAGCGACCAGCCGGCGCAGTAGCCGGTGAGCATGGACAGGTCGTGCAGGTGCAGGTCGCCGCTGCGGTGGGCCTGGGCGATCTCGTCGTCGTAGATCTCTGAGAGCCAGTAGTTGGCGGTGATCGCCCCGCTGTTGCTCAGAATCAGGCCGCCGACCGAGTAGGTCACGGTGGAGTTCTCTTTGACTCGCCAGTCGCTGATGTTCAGGTACTGGTTCACCGTCTCCTTGTAGTCCAGGATGGTGGACTTCATATTCCGGAAGCGCTCGCGCTGCTTGCGGTAGAGGATGTACGCCTTAGCGACGTCGCCGTAGCCCGCCTCGCTGAGCACATGCTCCACGCTGTCCTGGATATCCTCCACAGCGATCTTGCCGTTCTTAATTTTGTCGTTGAAATCCGCCGTGACCCGCAGGGCGAGCATGTCCATCACGCTCGGATGGCTCTGCTTGCCGGTGGCGTCAAACGCCTTCTCCATCGCGGCGCGGATCTTGGCGATGTCAAATTCCACCACGGCCCCGTCGCGTTTTAAAACCTGATACATAGGACGCTCCTCCTCTTTTGCACTGCCGGGATCTATCGCTATCAGTATAGCCTCTTTCCCCGGAGAAGTCAATATCTGGTGCAAGTTCAACTGAGCATCACAAGATATAGTGGCACCTCAGACGCCGCGCAGCGCCACCTTTGGCACAAAGGGACGCAGGCGGTCCAGCGCGGCGCGCAGCTCGTGTTCCGTCCAGGGATGCAGTCCGGAGCGCAGGACGCCCGGGCCGGCCTGAAAAGATTGCAGAAACCACGCCTCCGGCCCAGAAATCCACCGGGCGAGGGCAATCAGGTCCTCCTCGCTGTGCAGCTCGCGCACGACGGTGGTGCGAAACTCGAAGGGGACCGCGCTGCCCATCAGATAGTCGATGCTCTCCTGAAAGGGCGCGAGGGATAGCCCGGCGATCCCGGCCGTCTCGGCATAGCGCGCCGGGGCGTTCTTGATGTCCATGGCGACGAAATCCGCCAGCCCCTCCTCCGCTGCCCGGCGCAGCCGGGCGGGAAAGCCGCCGTTCGTGTCCAGTTTCACGGCGTAGCCCAGCGCCTTGATCTCCCGCAGCAGGCCGAAGACCTCGTTGGAGAGCAGTGGCTCCCCGCCGGTGACGCACACCCCGTCGAGCATACCCTGCCGCCGCCGCAGAAAGTCGAGCAGCTCCTCCTGCGTGAGCGGTGCGAGTGCCCCCCGCTCCTCGGGCAGCACCAGCTCCCGGTTGTGGCAGAAGGGGCAGCGGAGATTGCACCCGGCCAGAAAGACGGTGCAGGCCACCTTTCCCGGGAAGTCCAGCAGCGTCATCTTTTGCAGCCCGGCGATTGTCATCTCAGTTCTCTCCCTTCGGAAACGCCTGCCTCTATCATGCCCCAATCGCGCGCGCTTGTCAATTGGCGCGTACCCTGTTATCATGGAGCTGGCGATTCAGATACCGGAAGGGGAGTGCGGCGATGGACCACTGGTTTACGGTCAAAGCGCTGGAACCGGATACCTATGTTATCAGCGAGTACCGCCGTTGGAAGGAGACACACTTCCATTTTCTGTGCGGTGCCCCACGTCATTGGGATCATATCGGCACGCTGGGGCAGTTTTCCTCTGTCGCGGTCCACGCCGCAGCGCGCGATTGGCTGGAGGCTTCCCGTCCGGGTTTTCTGCGGCGGAGGACCGCGTGGTTCAGGGCGAGCCGCAGCGCGTGATGCGCGACGGGGACTGCCTCGGCTTGCGTTTGCCCACGGAGAGGCGGAGGGAGAAGGTCGCGCCTCCGCCGGGCGTGTCGGTAAGCGTCAGCCGCCCGCCGAGCAGCCCGGCCAGCTCGCGGGCGATCGCCAAACCGAGCCCAAAGTGCTGCTTGTCCGTCCGGCTGGGGTCGGCGCGGTAGAACCGGCGGAAGACTGCCTCCTTTTCCTCGTCCGGGATTCCGGGACCGTGGTCGATCACGGACAGCAGGACGTGCCCTCCGGTTCGCTGTGCCGCCAGCTCCACCGGAGTCCCGCCCGGCGTGTGGTCCATGGCATTGGACAGCAGAACGGACAGCAGCTGCACCAGGCGTTCCTGATCGGACTGGATGACCGGCAGCGGCTCCTCCGGCAGCAGGAGGCGCTGCGGGTGCCCACTCGTGGCCGACCGGGAGAGAAAGAGGTCATAGAGGTGGATGCACACCGTCTCCAGATCCACCGGCCGCGGCTGCAGCGACCAGCGCGCAGTGCCTTCCCCAGCCAGCGTGAGCAGGTCCGAGATGAGACGGCCCATCCGCTCCGCCTCCTGATCGGCCAGGTCGAGCTGATGAAGCCCCGCCGGTTCCGGAAGGGACTGGCGCAGCGTATAGAGGCTGGCCCGGATCACGGTGAGCGGGCCGCGCAATTCATGGCTGGCGGCGGCGACAAATTCCTGCTGCTCGCGCATGGCTTCGGCGGTGGGGCGTGTGGCGAGCCGGGAGAGCAGCCAGCTCACCGCCAGCAGCGCCGATACGCCGGCCACGCCCAACAGCAGATAGGTCCGTGTCATCCCGGCCAGATGGGCGGACTGGCCCGACAGATCCTGACAGTAGTAGAGCAGGTAGTCCGAGGTGGCGCAGATGGTAGCTTGGTACTGATGTCCCGCCGTATGCAGGGAGACGGTCGCCTCGCCCGGATTGCCGCGGATGATCTCCAGACGGGCGGAGATCCGTCGCAGCTCGGCCAGCAGGGTGATGCGTTCATCTGAACGGGTGCTGACGGCAGAGAAATGCAGCGGCACGTCGTTCCACTCGACGTAGAAGAAGGCGTTCTGATCCCGTGCGATCTGGTTGAGCCAGCTGTCACTGAGTGAGCTGGACGGCCGCAGCTGGCTGGTGATGGTCTGCAGCTGGGTCTGATAGAGGGCCTCCTGGCTCATCAGGTATTCCGCGCGGGCCAGATAGCAGGTGACAGCCAGCATACTCACCAGTACCAGGCTGGTGAGCAGGCCGAAGGTGAGCGCCAGGCGCCGGCGCAGGGCCGCAATCATCTCGTCACCTCCAAGCAATAGCCGACGCCCCGGCGCGTGGTCAGGCGGACAGAGGTCCCCACCGAGTGCAGACGGCGCCGGAGGAAATAGGCGTAGGTGTCCAGGGAGGACTCGCCCACCTCAGCGTCCGCCCCCCAGACGTTGTCGAAAAACAGCTCTCGCGGGACCACTTCGCCCGCGCGCTGGAACAGGAGCAGGAACATGTCCCGCTCCCGCGGCGTGAGCGAGCAGCTTCCGCCCGGACCGGACAGCAGCAGGGCGTCCGGGTCCAATGTGAGGTCGTAGGCTGAATAGGTGCGCGCGCTCTGCCGCGGCCCGTGCCGGACCAGCACCGCGACCCGGGCCAGCAGCTCAGGCATGGCGAAGGGCTTGGAGATGTAGTCGTCCGCGCCGCCTTCCAGGCCGTCAACCAGGTCCTGCGTGCGCCCCATGGCAGTGAGCATCAGCACAGGCGTGCGCACGCCCTGCTGGCGCGCCGCGTGCAGAAGGCTCAGCCCGTCCAGCTCCGGCAGCATCCGGTCCAGGATACACCCGTCATAGCAGCCTCGCCGCAGGAGCAGCAGGCCGGACTCGCCGTCTGTGGCGATATCCACTTGATAGCCGCGCACCTGCAACTGATGCTGGACCAGCGCCGAGAGCTGCACGTCGTCTTCAATGAGCAGTAGCCGCACGGATCTCCCCCTCTTTCTGTCAGCCGCTTGGCAGTTTTATGCCGGAACACCCCGGAGCGGCGGTATCCCAGTCAACTCCTGTCCCTATTATACCAGAGAAACCGCAAAGAAACCTTAAAATGCGCCAGGAATTGCCGCCTTCCCAAATTCCTGCCGGGCCGCCCGTCAGGACGCACGCAATGCCAATATTCCGGCACATTTTTTCCCGTCCGCCTCCCGTGCTCTTGTCAGCCTTTCCTTCGGATGCTATAATATTTTCGTAAATTACCTGAATTTGACAGGAGGGAACCGTTTTGACCTACAAAGAGGAATTTATTACCTTTATGGTGCGCTCCGGCGTGCTCACCTTTGGAGACTTCACCACCAAGAGCGGCCGGAAGACCCCCTATTTCGTCAACACCGGCAACTATAAGACGGGCGCGCAGGCCGCCCGCCTGGGCGACTACTACGCCGCCTGCGTGCAGGAGAACCTGCCCGACGGCATTACCGCTCTCTTCGGCCCGGCCTACAAGGGCATTCCGCTGGCTGTGACAACCGCCGCATCCCTCTACCGCAACTATGGCCGTGACCTGCCCTACTGCTTCAACCGAAAGGAGGTCAAGGACCACGGCGAGGGCGGCTCCATGGTGGGCTACAAGCCCCAGGACGGGGACAAGATCGCCATCATCGAGGACGTCGTCACCGCCGGCACCGCCGTGCGCGAGTCCATCGCCCTGTTTGAGCACGTGGCGAAGGTGGATATCTGTGCCCTCTTCGTCTCGGTGGACCGGATGGAGCGCGGCACACGCGACTGCTCCACCCTGGACGAGCTGCGCCAGGACTACGGCATCCAGGTCTACCCCATTGTCACCGTGCGCGAGATCATCGACTATCTCTATCAGCGCCCCGTCGACGGCAGGGTGCTCATCGACGACGCGATGCGCGAGCGGATGGAGGCGTATCTCACCGCCTATGGAGCCCGGTAAGCCCGAGCGCGCATCCGACCCGCAGCGCGCCAAGAGCATCCACAGCGGCCACCGCAAGCGGGTGCGCCAGCGCTTTCTGGAGCACGGTGGCGAGTCACTGGACGATTACCAGCTCGTGGAGCTCATCCTCTTCTACTCCCGCCCGCAGGGGGACGTGAACCCGCTGGCCCATCAGCTCGTCGCCCGCTTTGGCAGCCTGAAGGGAATTCTGGACGCCTCCACGCAGGAGCTGGAACAGGTAGTCGGCGTGAGCGACAACACCGCCGCCCTCTTCAAGCTCTTCTACGAGGTGATGCTCCGCTACCAGCGCAGTGCTCAGACGCCGGGGACCATCATCAACAGCAGCGAGGACGCGGGGGAGTTCCTGCGCCCCTGCTTTGTCGGCGCGCAGACCGAGATGTCCTACCTCCTCTCGGTGGACGCCAAGGGAAAGCTGCTCGGCTGCGATCTCATCAACCGCGGCGCGGCGGACGCCGTTCTGCTCGACCAGCGCCGCGTGGTGGAGCTGGCCATCTGCCGCCGGGCCAGCCAGGTCTTCCTCGCCCACTGCCACACCAGCGGACTTGCCGTCCCCTCTCAGGAGGATATCTGGGCGACTCAGCGCATCGCCCACACCCTCGCGCAGCTGCATATCCGCCTGACCGACCATCTCATTTTTGCCGACAACGACTATATCTCCCTCGCCCAGTCCGGCATTCTGGAGATACGGCCGATGTGAGCGGCCGCTGCAATTTGATTCACTTCGTCTCAGACGGCCGGCGTTTTCGCCGGCCGTTTTTCTGCCCAAAGCAGCCCGGAATGTCCCGCAGCCCGGAAATTTCCATTTTGAGATTATTTTGAAGTTTCTTCCGACCGGATGCGCTATGATAGAGGGGAACCGGACCCCCGGCGTGCCGGGGAGAAGAAAAGGAGGTAATCCGAATGAAGAAACTGACCGCAATCCTGCTGGCCCTGATGATGCTCCTCTCGCTGGCCGCCTGCGCGCCTTCCGCAGGGGGCGGCGCATCCGACGGCACGGCGGGAGACGGGGCGGACGGCGTCTCCGCCGAGCTGCTCACCACCACCGGCCAGTACCGCGAGCGCGAGATCACCCCGCCGGAGCTCAGCGACCGGGACGGGGAGATCAGCGGTCTCTGGGCGGATGAGGACGGCGTGATCGACATGACCTGTTGTGAGTGGAACGGGGACGAGCTGGCCTACGTCCTCTTCCACTCTGACGACGGCGGCGAGAGCTGGACGAGCACGGCGCTGGAGACGGACTACACCATGCGCGACAGCGCGGGCACTTTTTATGGTGTCGAGATGGAGGACAGCGAGGAGGACAGCTATGTGCTCTACCTCAACTACCGCCTGGCGGACGGGACGGCCGGCCGCACCGAGCTGAAGCGGCCGGAGGGGAGCGCCGGCTTTGATGTCTGGGGAAGCTATTGCCTCGCGGGGGATCAATACATTCTCTTGACGGTCAACGACGGAGAGGAGTCCTACGACGGATATCCGACGGTTACACTCTACGCTTTTGACCTCTCCACCGGCGAGACCGTCTGGCAGTACCGCAGCGAGCAGGAGTATATCGCCTTCAATACGGTGGAGGACCGGGTCTATGTGGATGAGTACAACGGCAGCGGCCGGGGGACCATCCTGGACCTCGCCACCGGGGAGGCGTCCGGCACGTTTGACACCGACGTCCTGCGCATGGATCTGCAGAGCCTTCTCCTGCGGCCGGACGGTGGCTACTATTATTATAGTTACGACGTCGGCAGTATCTGCTTCTCCATCCTGGACCAGGATCTGGAGGAGGTGGTCCTCGAGGGCGTGAACTATGGCTTCTCCATCGTGAGCGACTGGGGGCAGGACATTCGCGCCGTGCTCTCCGACGGGACCATCTTCTACTCCAGCACCGACGGGCAGAGCCACAGCCACGTCTTTCGCTTTGACTTTGACGAGGCGGCGGGTGCAATCGAGGCCACGCTCGTGGTTTGGGCGCTGCAGGACACGCCGACGCTGCGCCGGGCGATCAACGCCTTCCGCCAGGCCCATCCCGAGGTGCTCATCGACTTCCAGCTCCAGTCGCTAGACTATGATGCGGGGCAGACCACCGCCGACCTGATCAGCCGCCTCAACACGCAGCTGCTCAACGGGGAGGGGCCGGACGTCATCTTGTTTGATGGGGTGGACTACACGAACTATATCGACGCCGGCGTCCTGCTCGACCTGAGCGGCCTCGTGACAGATACCGACTTCGTCGGCCAGAGCGTCTCGGCGATGCGGGCGGACGACGGGGGCTATTATGTGCTGCCCGCCCGCTTCTCCGTCTCCGTCCTCTACGGGGAGAACCTGGACGCTCCCGGGACGTTGGACGCCCTGGCGGACGCGGTCTGCGCCGCGGGCGTGTCCATCCCGGACGCCGCGCTCAGCCCGCAGGAGGGCTACATGACCTATGGCGTGGGCGGCAATGAATACGACTACCAGGCCCAGGAGGCGAAGCAGCACGCCGCACAGGTGGCCGCCGGCCTGCCCTACCTCGCCCTGAGCTCGATCTACGAGCTGGCAGAGATGACCTGGGAGGCCAGCGCGGACGCCATCTTGGACGGCGGCAGCCTGAATGAGGACGCGCTGCGCCAATGGCTCGAGCCGCTCAAGCGGATGAGCGACCACCACGGCTTCTTCGCGGGTACCGGAGAGAGCGATGTCGCAGAGTCTGAAAGCGCAGTGATCGGCTCGGTGGAGGACAACGACTACGGCAACTTGGGGACAGAAACTAGTAACAACGAGCTTCTTTGGGCAGAGGGGGAGGCTCTCGCGGCGGCGGCCAGCCTTCAGTCGGTGGAGCAGCTGCTGCTCGCCTCGGAGATGCACTACAACGTCGTGACGGACAGCGACGGCCAGTCCGTCCCGCTGGAGAACTTCTCTGTCGTCCCCTTCCCCGGCCTGACGGAAGGGGTCTACCAGCCGGAGGTGCTGCTGGCGGTGAACGCCGCCTCGGAGCACGCGGAGTTGGGCAAGGAGTTTGTCTCCTATGCCCTCTTGATGGAGATTCAGCAGTACACCTACGGCGACGGCCTGCCCGTCCTGCGCGCGGCGATGGATCAGCAGCTGGATTACTTCGCCTCCTATGCGGAAAAGTATGGTTGGGATATCACGGTGCTCGACGGCATCTTTGACACCCTGACTACCCCGGTCTCGGTGGATGACGAGGTCTACGAGGACGTGCTCTACACTGTGAGTGACTATCTGAGGGGGGAGGCCACGCTGGATGAAGCGGTCAGCCAGGTGCGCGACGCGCTCGCCCTCCGCCTTGCGGAGCAGTAAGCGCCGCCGCCGGGAGGCGGCCTGGGCCACCGCCTTCCTCGCGCCCAGCCTGGCGGGCCTGGCGGTATTCGTCTGTGTGCCCTTTGTGGAGACGGTGCGCCGCTCCTTCACCAACGCCCTCGGCACGCGGTGGATGGGGCTGGCAAACTACCGCAACGTGCTCTCCAACGCCGCCTTCCGCCTCGCCGCGGCAAACACGGCCCGCTTTCTCGCCTGCTGCCTGCCGCTGCTGCTGGGGCTGTCGCTGCTGCTGGCGCTGCTGGTGCGCGCGCGCCGCGCGCGCGGCGGGGTGTTTCAGACCACTTTTCTGCTGCCGATGGCGGTGCCGGTGAGCGCGATCGTCCTGCTCTGGCGGGTGCTCTTTGACGCCAACGGCCTGGCCAATGGCCTGCTCGTCTCGCTGGGGGCGCAGCCGGTGGACTTTCTGGGCACGGACGCGGCCTTCTGGGTGCTGGTGGCGACCTATCTCTGGAAAAACGCGGGCTATGACATGATTCTCTGGCTGGCCGGCCTGGACGCCATCTCCCGCGACCTCTACGATGCGGCGGCGGCGGACGGGGCGGGGCCGTGGCAGCAGTTTCGCTACATTACCCTCCCCGGCCTCGCGCCGACGGCGGGGGTGGTGGGCCTGCTCTCGCTGATCAACACCTTCAAGGTCTTCCGGGAGGCCTATCTCGTCGCGGGCCGCTACCCGCACGAGAGCATGTATCTGCTCCAGCACCTGTTCAACAACTGGTTCCTCAGCCTGGACATGGGCCGCCTGACTGCGGCGGCGGTGCTGCTGGTGCTGGCGCTGCTGGTGGTGCTGCTGCCGGCGCGCCGGCTCTGGCGGCTGGAGGAGAGGACATGAGGCGCGCGGCGGTGCTGGCGGTCCTCCTCGCCCTCGCGCTGCTGGTGTGGTGGCCGCTCTGGTTCATCCTGATGGGGGTCTTTCTGCCCGCCGACGAGCTGAACCTGCTCCTCGGCCCTGTTTTTGACGCGGCGGCGGAGCGCTATGCCGCCTGGACCCTCTTGCCGAGCTGGCCGACGCTCCAGCCGCTGGCTGAACTGTTGCTGGACACGCCGGAGTTCTTCACCGTCTTCTGGAACAGCTGCGCCCTCGCCTTTCCGCAGGTGCTGGGACAGTTCCTGGTGGGCGCGCCGGCGGCCTGGGCGTTCGCGCGGCTGCGCTTTCCGGGACGGCGGGCGCTGTTTGCGCTCTATGTGGTGCTCATGCTCCTGCCGTTCCAGGTGACGATGGTGCCCAGCTACCTGGTGCTTGACGCCTTGGGGCTGATAGATACCCGTTGGGCGGTGATCCTGCCCGGCGTCTTCTCCACCTATCCGGTGTTCATCATGGCCCGCGGCTTTGAGGCGATCCCGGCCAGCGTGGTGGAGGCGGCAGAACTGGACGGGGCAGGCCCGTGGGAGATCTTCCTGCGGCTGGGCCTGCCGATGGGGCTGCCCTCTATCATCTCCGCGCTCGTTCTCGGCTTTCTGGACGCCTGGGGCGCGGTGGAGCAGCCGATGACCTTTTTGGAGACGCCCGCTCTCTGGCCGCTCACGCTCTACCTGCCCGAGGTGGTGGAGGAGAATCTGGGCGTATCCATGGCGGCGGGCTTTCTGGCCCTGCTGCCGGCCTTGCTTATCTTCCTGTTCGGGCAGCGCTATCTGGAACAGGGCATTTTACAGGGGGCGGTGAAGGAGTGAATAAAACGATCAGAGAATACGCGGCCCGCTCCGCCGCGCCGGAGAAAAGAGAGCGGGACGGCCTGCTGCGCCGGCCTCGCCGCCTGGGCGCGCCGTCCGCACCGGACGAGCGGGAGGAGCGGCGCGCCCAGCGCCGCGCGGCGGGACGAATTGCGGCTTTTTTCGTGCTCATGTTGGCGCTGACGCTCTTTGCCAGGGGCATGGCTGCGGCGGCCGTTACCGAGGTGGAGGTGGTCACCCCCCAGCGTGCGCAGGTGACGGAAGAGACGGTCTTCTCCGGTACGCTGGAGAGCCAGACAACCGAGACTCTCACTCTCCCGGAAGGGCTGACGGTGCGCAGCGTCTACGTCTCCGCGGGGCAGGCGGTGGAGGAGGGGGAGGCGCTGCTGGCGGTGGACACGGATGCGCTTGCCAGCACCCTCACCCGCGCGCAGGGCGAGCTGGACCGGCTGAATTTGCAGCTGGACGGCTACCGGGAGCTGGCGGAGGCGGACGACAGCGCCCTCACCTCCGCCGAGACTAGCCTGGCGCGCGCCCGGGAGGACGCACAGTCTGCCGCCGCCGATCAGTCCCGCGCCCTCTCCCGCGCGGAGGAGGCTCTGGCCGATGCCCGTACGCAGCGCGACCAGGCCCGGGCGGACCTCGCCGCGCTGGAGGCCAGCCGGGACGACCTGCGCCAGACGCTGGAGGACCAGTACACGGTGCGGGACGAACTGCAATCGCAGCTCGACACCGCCTCGGAGACTCCAGACTCCGAAGCTGCGGATGCGCAGGACCAGGAGAGCGGCGCGGCAGACGATGGAGGGGGCCGGGAACAGCTGGACGCGCTCAACGCGCAGATCGCAGAAAACGAGGCGGCGCTGGAGACGCTGGAGGGCCAAATCGAGGCGGCTCAGGACGCCGTCCAGAGCGCACAGGATACTGTGGACGCCGCCGCTGACAGCCTGGAGGACGCGCAGTCCGCCGCTCAGGACACCCGGCGCTCCAATCAGCGCAGCGTGGAGGACGCCGAGGACGCGCTCACCCAGGCTCAGGAGGACTACGCCGACGCCCAGGCAGATGCGGAGACCCAGAATTTACAGAATCAGACGGAGGCGGAGCTGTTGTCCGTCACCATTGCGGAGCAAGAGACGTTGGTGCGCCAGCTGGAGGAGCTGCAGGAGGCGGACGGTGTTCTCGCCGCACCGGTGGATGGCACGGTGCGCGCGCTGGAGGGTACGGAGGGAGACGGGACGGTCTCCGTCACCTTCACGGTGCGCAGCGACGGATATCTCCTCACCCTGACCGGGGACGAACTGCAAGAGCTGACCGTGGGGGACACGCTCACCGTCTCTCAGGGGGAGGAACAGATTGGTCAGACGGCGATTGCCACCCTCGACCAGTCGGAGGAGGGGGATTGGACGGCCACCGCCCGTCTCACCGGCGGCGGCTGGACGGACGGGGACGCCGAGGTGCGCGCCGCCAGCTCCAGCGGGACTTATGACCTCACCGTCCCCGCCGCAGCCTGCCATATGGACAACGGCGGCTCATTTGTCTATGTTGCCGAGTTGCGCGAATCGGTGCTCGGGATGCGCTATGTCGTCCGTCGCGAGCCGGTCAACCTGCTGGCGAGCGACGGCGCCACGGCGGCGGTGGACGGCATCCTCAGCGGGGAGAGCCTGGTCATCTGCGGCGCGACCCGCTCCGTACAGGAGGGGGAGACCGTGCGGGTGGCATCCTCATGAGGCGGCTGCGTCCGGCCGTGCGCCTTCTGCTGCCCGCCCTGGCGGAGGTGCTCTGCCTGCTGCTGGCCTGGCAGGCCGCGGCGGCGGTGGCGGACCTGTATCCTGCAGCCGTCTCCCTGCGCTACCGCGCGCCGCTGACTGCCGCCGAGCTGGCGCAGGCGGAGCAGTCGGAGGAAACAGAGGAGGGCGCGCAGCTGCGCCTCGCCGCCGCCTGGTATGAGGAGGAGGGGGAGGCCGCCCTCGCCAACGCCGTCCGGACAGCGACCGCCGTCCGCTACCGGGGCGACCGCGCGGCGATTGCCCGCCTCACCTATCTCTCCGGCGGCGAGCCGGGGGCGCGGGAGAACGCCGCGCTGGTCTCGGAGGGCTTTGCCCGCGCCCTCTGGGGCAGCGCCGACGTGCTCGGCCAGACCTTCTCCTGGCAGGGCGAGCGCTTCACCGTCTGCGGCGTCTATGTGGGGGAGGACGGGCTCTACCTCCCGCAGGAGGGCCGGGAGGGATTTTGCTGTCTGGAACTGACCGGCCCGGCGGAGGACCCGGTGGGCGCGGCCCTGGACTTCACTGCCCGCACCGGGCTGGACAGCTGGGACGGGGCGGCATGGGGGACGGCAGGCGAGGTGCTGCTGCGCCTGCTGGCCTGGCTGCCGCCGCTGGCGGGTACGCTATGGGGACTCTGGCGTCTGGCCCGGCTGTACTGGCCGAGGCGCGGGGCGGCGCGGTATGCGTTGGCCGCTGCGGCCGTTCTCCTGCTGGCCGCGCTGCTTCCGGTAGGGGCGGCGCATCTGCCTGGATGGCTCACGCCTCCGCAGTGGAGTGACTTCTCCTTTTGGCAGCAGCTCTGGCGCAGCGCCGGGGCGCGGCTGGAGGAGTGGTTCCGCCTGCCAGTCTGGGAGAAGGACGTGGAGGCCAAGCGGACACTGTTGGTCTGGCTGGGCGGCTGGCTGGGCAGCGTGGCGGCTCTCGCGGCGCTCAAAGGGGGACTGCTGCGCGCCGCGCCGCCCGAGGTTTAGAGGGGGGCCACCGAGCGCGCGCCCGATCCCCTTGATTTCTGATGGAGAATCGTGTATGCTAGGGAAGGCGATAGGAAAAACGGGTTTTTGCGCGGCGCATATTGCCGTGCCGGCCCAAACATCTGTGGGCCCGGAAACGGACCTGTAATAAAGGAGCATACATGATGTATTGTACTCGAAAGGTGACTGAGTCTGTCCACTGGGTGGGCGCCTCTGACCGCCGTCTGGCGCTGTTTGAAAATCTCTTCCCCGTCCCGCGCGGCGTCTCGTATAACTCTTATCTCATTGTCGATGAGAAGACTGCCCTGCTTGACACGGCGGACGCCTCCGTCTCTGCCCAGTTTATGGAAAACGTCCTCCACGTGCTCGACGGGCGGCCGCTGGATTATCTGGTGGTCAACCACATGGAGCCGGATCATTGCGCCAATATCGCCGCGCTGGCTCTACGCTTTCCAGAGATGCGGATTGTGGGCAACGCCAAGACCTTCGTCTTTTTGAGCCAGTTTTACGACCTCGACCTCACCGGCCGCACCGTCACAGTGAAGGAGGGGGACACCCTCTCCCTCGGCAACCACACCCTGCGCTTTGTCCTGGCCCCGATGGTCCACTGGCCGGAGGTGATGGTGGCCTATGAGGAGTCGGAGAAGCTCCTCTTCTCCGCCGACGCCTTCGGAACGTTCGGCGCGATCAACGGCAACCTCTTCCAGGACGAAGTTGACTTCGACCGCGACTGGCTGGACGACGCCCGGAGGTACTACACGAATATCGTCGGCAAGTACGGCCCGCAGGTGCAGGCGGCGCTCAAGAAGCTCGCCGGGGTGGACATCGCCATGATCTGCCCGCTGCACGGGCCGGTGTGGCGCGGCGGCCTCGGCTATCTGCTGGACAAATATGACCATTGGAGCCGCTACGAGCCAGAGGACCAGGCGGTCGCCATCTTCTACGCCTCGATGTACGGCGATACCGAGAACGCGGCCAACGTGCTCGCCGTTGCCCTGGCGGAGGGAGGCGTGAAGAAGATCGCCGTCTACGACGTCTCCGTCACCCATGTCTCCACCCTGATCGCCGAGGCCTTCCGGTGCAGCCACCTGGTGTTTGCAGCGCCGACCTACAACGCCGGTGTCTATCCCGCCATGGCCAACCTGCTCGAGGACATGAAGAATCTCAATCTCCAGAACCGCACCGTCGGACTGATGGAGAACGGCACTTGGGCGCCCATGGCCGGCAAGCAGATGCGCGCCGCCCTGGAGGGGATGAAGCGGATGCGGATTCTCGAGCCGGCGGTGACCGTCAAATCCGCGCTGAAGGCGGACAGCCGCGCCGCCATTGGCCAGCTCGCGGACGCCATCCTCGCCAGCCTGGCGCAGGAGGCGTGAGCAGGTCCACTTCTCTAGATTTAGGCAAGTCGTGCGCCGCAGCGCGCCGGGGATATCCCGGCCGCTGCGGCGCTTTGCCGTCCGTCCGACAGGGAGAGACGGAAATCTCGGGGGAAATGCCTTTTCACCGCCGGACGATTCTGCTATACTAGAAGCAGGAAATACAGCGCTGGGAACGGCCCGGAGCAGAGGACGGGAGAGAGCATATGCAGCGAGAGAGCAGACAATTCATAGACTGGGAGCAGGCGCTGGAGGCCGCGCTGCGCGCGAGCGGACTGTGCAGCTTTGCGCAAATGGAGCTGGCCGTCCCGCTCACCGTCTGCCCGGCGGAGGCCATGCCGTCCGCCTTAACGCGCGGCCTGCCGGTCGTGAGCGGCGCGGCGGAGCTCTCCGCGCAGCCCTGCGCCGTCGCGGCGTGGGAGGACGGCGGAGCGCTGGAGGCGCGCCTGATGCGGCTGGACGCCCTCTCCCGTGCCCAGGGCGCAGGGCAGGGGCGGCAGACGCTCACGCTCGGCCGCGGCCGCCTGCGCGGATCGGACGGCGAGCTGACCGGGCCGCTGCTGCTCTATCCCGCTCGGCTGGAGTGCCGCGCGGGCAGCTGGGTGCTGCTGGAGGCCCAGGAGCGTGAGCGGTGCAACCTGGCGGCGCTTGGCCTGCTGCCGCCGGAGTGCCCCGCCCCGTCGGAGGGGTGGAGCGGTTACTGGAACACCCTCTCCGATCAACTCACGGCTGCGCTGGCCGGAAGTGGCTGGCAATGGGAGGACGGGCTGTGGCTCGGGCTGCTGCCGCTCTGGGCGCTGGAGACGGCCCAGGTTCTGGACTGCCCCTCGGCCCCGGGCACCCTGGGCGCGCTGCTGGCCGAGGGAGAGTTGTCGGCACACGAGACAGAATCGGAACAGGAGGACGGAGAGGCTCTGCTGACTCCGCTGCCGCTTGACGAGCTGCAGGCTGCCGCGCTCAAGAGACTGTACCAGGGGAAGCACACCCTGCTCTCCGGCGGCATCGGGACCGGGAAACGGCAGACGGCCGCCGCTTTGGCGGTGAACGCGATGAGCTGCGGCGCGCGCACGCTCATCCTCTCCCAGCGGGAGGCGGACCGGGAGGAGGTCTTCGGCCGGCTGCGCGAGCTGTCGCTCGAGCCGTTTTGTCTGCGCATCCCCAGCCGTGGGGACCGCCGCGCCGCTGTCCTGCGGCAGTACAATATTGCTGCCCAGCTCCACCCGGAAGGGGGAGGGGAAGGGTTCTTCACGCTCACTCAGCAGTTGGAGCGGCAGGCGCAGCGGCTGGATCGCTCGGTGGCCGCCCTGCACACCCCGGGCAAGCACGGCCTGAGCCCCTTCCAGCTCATCTGCCGCTACCTGTGCGAGGAGGAGACGGAGGGATACTTGCCCCTGCCCGAGCCGATGATCAGCCACCTGGACCGGGACGGACTGCAAAACCGCCTGGAGTGCGCCGGGGCGCTCGCCCATGCGGCGGATGTCTTAGGCGAGCCGTCGGGACATCCGCTTGAACTGGTCTGGGGCAGCGAGTATGATCCGGAGCGGGCTAACCGGATTCCCGCAGCGGCAGAAGAGCTGCTTTTGCACATCGACGCGCTGGAGGAGGCGGGGCGGCAGTGGTGCCGCCTCACCGGCCTGGAGCGGCCGGAGCGGCAAGAGGAGTGGGGCCGCCTGTGCGAGGGGGCCGGCCTGCTGCTGGAATGGCGGGATTACCCCGCCAGCTGGGCCGGATCAACGCGCATTCCACTGCTGGCGGACGCGGTGGCAGAGCTGGAAAAGCGTTGTGAGCGCGCCGGGCGTCTGCGTGCGTCGATCGAGGCGCGCTGGGAACCGGCGGTCTTTCACCTGGACGCGGTGGCACTGGAGCGCCAGTGGCACTTTTTGCAGGAGGGCTGGACGCTGCCTACCGACCCGGAGCGGGAGCGGCAGCTGCGGTTGCTGCTCACTCAGGCGGAGAGCATGCTGAGCGGGCTGGAGCTGGCCGGACGCCGCTGGGCCAAGGCGGTGGAGATCCCGCTGCCGACCACGCGCGACAGCTGGGAGCGCAGCTATGAGGTGGCGCTCGAGCTGGCCCGCTGGAAGGAGATCCCTGGGGAATGGGGCAGCTGCTCGAGCCTGCAGGCGCTTCTCTGGGACGTGGGCGAGCTGATCGACCACGGCAAGCGCGCCAAAGAGTGCAAGGACGTGCTGCTGTGCGACTGGACGGAGGATTTTTTGCACCAGGACGGCGCACAGCTGATGGAGTGCTGGCAGCGGGAGGGCGGCAGCTGGGGCATCGGCTGGCTCAAGCGCCAGACGCCGGTACGCGCCGAGGTGGCGCCCTACTGCCGTTGCCGTCTGACGGCGGACGTATTGGAGAACGGATTGCGCTGGCTGGCGGACTACCAAGAGGAGCTGCGCCAGTGTGACGAGATCTATCACCGCTGGGAGCGGGAGCTCTCCTCGGTCTATCACCGGGAGGACACCGTCTGGCTCTGGCTGGAGTCGGCGCGGCAGATCGCCTCAGAGAGCCATGACTGGCTGGCCGAGCTGACCGGCAGCGAGGATTTCCTGCGCCGCTACGGCAGCTCGGAGGAGGCCGTGGCCGCCGCCGCGCAGCTCAAAGAGAGCTGGGAGCGCGCGCGCGATGTGCTGGGGCGGCTGGACGTGATGATCAGCCGGACCGGACAGCCGGACAGCCGGGATTGGCTGGCCGAGCGGCGCGGCGACTGCCGCCGGCTGCAGAATCTGCTCAAGATCCGCAAGCGGCTGCAGGAGTGCTCCCGCGCAGGGGAGGTCTCCCTCGGCGAGATCGGGCAGCAGCTCTCCCTCTTTGCCCAGTACCAGCAGGAGCGCCGGGCGATCAGTGAGCTCTACGACCGCTGGCGCGGGGAGCTGGAGGGCCTTTTCCGGGAGGAGGAGACCGACTGGGAGGCGCTGCACACTATGAGCATCCGCGCAGGCAATGCGGACGAGGCGCTGGCCGAGCTGACCGGCGACCTGGGTCTGCGCGCCCGGCTGGCGGGGGATGAGGAGGCGCAGGACTGCGCCCAGTCCTGCGCCGAGGCCTATCAGGCGGTGCGGGAGCAGTCCGGACGATTTGCCCGCCTGGCCTGTGCGCATTTGACGGGGACGGACGGATCGTGGCTCCCTCAGCTGCGGGAGAGCTGCCGGACCATCGTCTCCCATATGGATGAGCTGGAGGCATGGATGAACTGGCGCGGCCAGTGCCGGCGGGCGGAGAGCCTGGGACTCAAGCCATTTGTCTCCTGGTTTGCTGCATCGGGCGAACACCGGGGGGCGGCGGCACTCTTTCGTAAGAGCCTATACCGCGCCCTGCTACAGCTGGAGCTGGACTGGGTGCCAGAGCTGCGGCAGTTTTCCGCGCGACAGCTGCGTGAGACGCTGCGGCAGTACGCCGGGTTACAGGAGCGCTTTGACCGGGCGACCTGTGCCGAGCTGCGTGCCCGGGCAGTCGCGCGCCTGCCCGACTTTCCGCGGGAAGAGGCGCTGCAGGAGGAGCGCGGCCTGCTGCATTGGGTCAACCAGACCCCGGACTGCGATATCCCGCTTGACGAACTGATCGGCGGTCTGCCGCAGGTGACGGCGCGGACCTTTGCCTGTGTACTGGCCTCCCTGGCGGATGCGGTCCGGCTCTATTCTGCCGCGCTGCCGGAAGAGGGGGAGGAGGCGGAGCCCCAAGAACCGCCGTTTGACTATGTCGTGCTCCTGGGTGCGGAGAGCCTGCCTGCGCCGGTGGGCCGCCTGGCCCTCGGGCTGGGCCACACGGCCCTTCTCTGTGCCGGGGAAGGCGCGCTGCCGGATGGGGCGCTCCCGGACGGCGAGAGCGTCTGGGACGCCTGCCGGGCGCTGGGCTTGCCCTGCCTGACGCTGCGGCAGTGCTACCTGGCCCGTCCGGATGGGCTGTTGGCGCTGCAGAGGACTTTATATGGGGAGCCAAGCCTCCCAACGCCTGTCCCGCGGGCGGACTGTATCTCCTGTAAGACAGTGGTGGGCCGGCTGGAGGACGGGGTGAATCCGGCAGAGGCGACGGTGGCGGCGGAGTATGCCGCCAAACAGGTCCGCGCCGGCGCCCGCTCGCTGGCGGTGGTGACGTTGACCGCCCCGCAGGCCGGTCAGATTGCGGCCTTGCTGCGCCGTCTCGGCGAGGAAGACAAAGACCTCGCCCCGCGCCTGAATCAAATTCCCGTCCTGCCGGTCCAAGATCTGGCCGGAGCCGTTTGGGAGGAAGTCGTGCTGTCTGTAACACTGGCCGCCGACCCGTCCGGGAGCTTGGGCCCGGCCCGGGCGGCACTGAACGGCTGGGAGTGCGCAGCTCCGTTGGCGCGTGCGGTGACCGCTGCGCGCCGTCATCTGACGGTCTTCACCTCCCTCGACCGGGAGGAGGGTTCCTGCTGGGACGGCCCGGCCGGCGTACTCTTCCGCTTTCTGCATCAGGCTGCGCAGGAGAGCGCGCAGGAACCGAAGACGGTGTGCGTACCCCGCAACGAGGTGGAACGCGCCATTTGCCGCGCCCTGGAGGCGGCGGGCTACCACGCCGTGCCCGGTCCGGAGCCGATTTCCGTTCAGGTGCGCCGGCCGGAGGGCCCGGAGCGGTGGACGCTCGGCATCCTGCTCGACGGGGAGGAGTACGCTGCCGTGACCGACACGCGCACCCGGGAGCTGACACAAATGATCCTCCTCCAGCGGCAGGGCTGGGACCTCTGCCGTGTGTGGACGATGGACTGGCTGCAAAACCGTGAGAAAGTGACGGCGCAGCTCGTGCGTCTGCTTGAACTGCTTGCCCAGCGCGCTGTGGAGCCAGAACCGGAGATGGAGACGCCTCCCGAGACGGAGGAACCCCTGCTCTACACCCCGGCGCACCTCAAGCTGATCCCCATCCGTCCGGGGGAGGTGACCTCGCCTGCCTTCCGGGACCGGATCTACCGCGTGGCCGAGCAGGTGCTCGAGCAGGAGGCTCCCGTCTCTCAGGAACAGCTGACCGATCGATTGCTGATCGCTTTTACCCTGGATCATCGGGACGCGGAGCTGCGGCGGCACTGCGTCGCCCTTTGGCGAAAGCTGGGCCTGCGCATGACGCGGGAGGAGGAGCAGAACTTTTTTTGGCGCACCGATCAAGACCCGGAGCGCTACCGTCTCTGGCGGCGCTCTGGGACGGGGGAGCATCGCAGACGTCCGGAGGATGTCTCCTGCCAGGAGGCGGCCAACGCCGTGTGCGACGTACTGCGCCGGGAGATCACGCTGACTGCCCGGGAGCTGATTGCCCGCACGGCGGCCTGTCTGGGCTACGCGCCCGGACAGGAGGCGGCTGCGGCCTGCGCGGCGCGCGGGCTGGAGTGCGCGCTCTACATGGGCCGCGCGCTGGAGACGCCGATCGGCAGCATCGCGCTCAACCCACAAGTGCCCTGACGCTGCGCGCATCCACTTGAGAGAAGAGAGGTGATTGCCATGACGGAGGTAGTGGCGGCCCTAATTGGCTGCGATGGCCGGTTCTTGATCTGCCAACGCCCGGCTCACAAGGCCCGCGGGCTGCTGTGGGAGTTCGTGGGCGGAAAGGTGGAGCTGGGGGAGACAAAGGAGCAGGCGCTCGTGCGCGAGTGCCGGGAGGAGCTGGGTGTCACCGTGCGCGTGGGTGAGGTATTTCTGGAGGTCATGCACGCCTATCCCGACCTCATGGTACATCTGACCCTCTTTCGCGCGACTATCGAGAAGGGGACACCCCGATGTCTGGAGCACAACGATCTGCGCTGGATTACGGCGGCGGAGATCCCGAAGTACAATTTCTGTCCAGCCGACGCGGTGATTTTACAAAAGATGTGCTAAACCACACTTAGAAGCTGTACCAATCCGTGCTCCAAATTTACACCAATTATAGGAAACAAGATGAAAGAAAATGGTGTAAGACGCATAGTTGAAAATCCGTAGAACCCGCATGGGACAAGGCTTTGAAAGCAGATGAAACAAGATACATGGTATCCTTTTGGTAACTACAGCACAAAATTGTGCCCACTTTACACATCGCCTCTAACACCATAAATTAACACTGGAACAGGGACCTGTCCTGGTAGTGTCAACATTTTTTCGCACTTTGGCCTGCAAACTCTGGCAAGAATAAAGTCAGCCAGCAATGGAGGTAT
>CAYWUA010000028.1:0-23233 GCA_964461385.1 uncultured Oscillospiraceae bacterium | reverse complement strand
CACCGGCGCCATCACGCCCTTGACCACCAGCCAGTGGTTGTAGAGGGCCAGGCGCTCCTTCAGCCCGCGCTCCATCTGGCGCATCTTATTTTTCACCAGCAGATCCATCGTCAGCAGCTTGAGCTTGAGAGCCTGGCCGGAGGCGTTGCCGGCAAAGCGCTCGTCGGACATGTCCACCGTCAGCGTCATCTTGTGCATCTCCCGCACCAGCGCATCGGCGAGCACCTGTACCCCCGCCTCGTCGAAGGTCTTCTGGATGTACTCCGCCCGCGCGTCCAGCGGCGCGCCGTCGATAAAGCGCTCGCGGCTGAGCTTCTCCTCCTCGCCGGGAGCGAGGGTCATACCGAAGAAGACGAGCAGGGCGTCCACAAATTTCCGCTTGTCTGTCAGGCGGCTGGAGAGCAGCTCGTCATAGGCGTCGATCAAGCTGAGGATCTGCTCGAAGTCCCCCTGCCGCTCGGCGTTGTTCTCGTAGGCAATCACGGGCACCGCGCCGAAGTAGTGCTCCCGCGCCGGACCTGCCGGGGAGAAGGCCGCCGTGACCAGGTCGCCGCTGCGGTAATCGCGCGCGGTCCGGTCAGTGTAGCGGGTGACAAAGTAGTACGGCGCGCCCGCCAACGTCTCCCGGCGGTCCCAGATCAGGGCAAAGAGCTTGTTGTGCTCCACCGTCGTGTCGCACACGAGGATGCCGTTGCGCGGGTCGATGCGGGCGCTGCGCGGCTCCGGGTCCTCCCCGCCGGAGGCGTAGCAGAGCTCCAGGCAGTCGCCCATCACCCCCATGCTCTTGCCGATCTCCAGATCCACCCGGCTGATGTGCTGCCGGTCGTAGCAGCCGAGCAGCGGCGAGAGATCGATCTCCCACCCGCCCCGAAGACCTGCGTTGTGCTGGGGATTTGCGTCGTACTTCACCCCCTCGCCCAGGTAGTAGCCCAGGGTGATATCCACCACGTACTTGGCGTAGTTGGCCGCCACACGCAGCTCCTCCTCCCCGGCGGCACGGCGGAAGACGTCGTGTTCGCCGCGGTAGTATCGGTCCAGCCGCTGATAGCGGCCGTTGGCCTGCTCCGCCTTGCGGACGCAGTAGCGGATCACCTCCGGGGAGATTTCCTCCAGGTCGGGGACCTCTGAGCGGTCCAGGTAAAGAATCATGGGTTTCCCCTCCTTCTGTTGTCTATGTCCCCCTTGGGCGGCGGGCCGCCCGGCCCTCACCGCGCCGCAGGACGGTGCTCACAAAATAGCGCAGGGCGTCCATACAGTGGTCGTGCTCCTTGCGCGGGCAGTCCTGCCCGCCGCTGTCCTCCTCCCAGACGTAGGCACGAAACTCGGCGCAGGTGCGGCGGCAGCTCTCGTGAAAGGCGAGCGCGCCCTCCTGCAGCCGCTGGCCCACGCGGCGGATGCCGTCGAGCACGGCGTTGTCCGCCCCCAGCACGGGATAGCCCCGCTGGCGCAGCAGGGCCATAAAGCTCGCCGCGGACGGGTCCACAATCACCGCGCGCGGCGTCACCCCGTCCAGCCAGCGCGCGAGGTCGTCGGCATACTCCCCGTCCGTCTTCTGGCGCATCCGCTCCCGGCCGGACCAGTAGTACTCCCGCAGGCAGTACCACCGCCCGTCCCGCCCCTGCTGCCAGAGGAGGAAGACGGTGGGGTTGCGCGTGCCGTAGTCCACCGAGACGTAGGCCGGCCCGCGCACCTCCACCGGCCCGGCGACCACGTGACGCGCAGGGTCGAACATGTCGTAAATCAGCCCCTCCGCCGCCACCCACTGCCCCAGGACATAGCGCCGGTAAAACACGCCGGTGTACAGCCGCTCATACCGCCGCCGGATGCCCTCGGTGAGGGCGGGGTTGTCCTCCATCGTGAAGTGGAGGTAGAGCAGGTTCCGCTCGGCGGCCCGCGTCACCCAGTCCTTGTAGAACCAGTGCTCGGGGGACTCTGGGTTACAATTGAACCAGAACCGGCTGCCCTCCACGCTGCACCGGGCGAGGGCCTGCTCCACGAAAGAGCGCGGCATGAGCGCCACCTCGTCAAAGAGCACGCCGGCCAGGGTGATGCCCTGGATGAGCTGATAACTGCTCTCGTCCTTGCCGCCGAAGAGGAAGTACTCGTTCTCTCGCCCGTCCCGGCGGAGGATGAGCTTGTTCTCGCTGCGCCGCTCCTCCACGGTGACGAGCCCCTCCAGCCACTGGGGGAGCTGGCCGGTCACGTTGCGCCGCAGGCTCTCGATCGTCTTGCCGCACAGGGCAAAGCGCTGGCGGTCAAACCGCTCCAGGCTCCAGAGCACAAAGCCGAGGGCCATGCTCAGCGTCTTGCCCGAGCGGACGGACCCGTCGCAGAGGATGCCGTCACGGCTCTGAAAGTCCGGCCGCTTCCACCACGTCATGGTCAGCTTCTGCCGCCGGCTGAAGCTCCGGTATCGCATCGCGGTCATACACCTCCCTCTCCCAGTCGCCCAGGGCGTCCAACAGGTTGTTTTCCGGCGGCACGGCGGGCGGCTCCTCCCCCTCGCGGTCCCAGACCTCCGGGCGGCGGCGCTTGAGCCAGAGGCTGATCGCCGTCACATTGGGGGCCACATCCTTTTCCGTGGTCACCAGCTTCTCCCCCCGGTCGGTCTGCTCCGTCTTCTCCTCGGTATAGCGGTAGCCGAGCGCCGCCTTGAGCAGGGCGTCCTCCACCTGGTAGTCCGCCATCTCGCCGGTGAGCGCCAGCGCCTCGCCGATGGCGCGGTAGCGGCGCCGCCAGATGCGCAGGCCCATCGGCCTGAGCCCCATCCGCCGGGCGATCTCGCGCTCCGGCACCCCGTCCCTGGCCCAGCCGCGCAGCAGGAGCAGCTGCCGGGGCTGCTGCCAGAATTCGTATTGCTTCAAGTCCCTCCCTCACCTTCCGTCACAGATGTTGCATCCATCGGCCAGTGCCTTGTGACAGGACCCATTCTAGCCGCGCCGCCGCCGCGCCGAAATGCAAAAGGGCAAATCCCGCATATCTTTTCCGGAGAAATTCCCTCTCTCTTGCCCGTTTGATGCAAAATCGGTCACAACTTCGCCCATTCCATTTTTCTCTCCCGGCAATTGAAATTGCCCTTGACATTCTCGATATTCGAGATTGTAATGAGGACAGAGGAATTCTCGATATTCGAGAATAGGAGGTGATCGGATGCCCCGCGCAAAATTTCAGACCCTGACGGAGCAGATGTTCTACGCCCTGCTGTGCCTGCGCGAGGAGTGCTGCGGCATCGACATCCTCGACCGGGTGCCCGCGATGACCGGAGGCCGCGTCAGCATCGGCTCCGGCACCCTCTACACCCTGCTCGAGCAGTTCGCCGGAGAGGGGATGATCGTGGAGACCCGGACAGAGGGCCGCCGCCGCAGCTACCGGCTGACGGAAAAAGGCCGGGCCATGCTGGCCCAGGAGTACCGCCGCATCTGCGCCCAGGCGGAGGACTACCGCCGCATCTTTGGAGAGGAGGCTGTGACATGAGACAGACCAAACGGCGCATCGAACTTTTTTCCTTCTTTGACCTCGCGGGCATTGAGACCCATCTGGAGCGGATGGCCGCGCGCGGCTGGATACTGGACCGGTTTGGGTCCCTCTGCTGGCATTACCACCGGACCGAGCCGCAGAAATGCACCTTTACCGTCTGCTGCTTCCCGAAGGGCTCAGAATATGACCCCGAGCCGCCGGAGGATCAGCGCAATTTCTACGACCTGTGCGCCCATACCGGCTGGGAGCTGACCGCCGCCTCCGCCTGGCTGCAGGTCTTTCGCAACACCCGGCCGGACCCCGTCCCCGTCGAGACGGACCCCGCCCTCGAGCTGGAGACCCTCCACCGCGCCACCCGGCGCAACCGGGTGATCTACCTGATCCTCCTGGTCATCTGGCTGCTCACGCTGGCATTTCGCCTGGCGGACATCTGGGCCGACCCGCTGGAGACCCTCTCTGACCCCTTCGCGCTCTTCTCCCCGCTCCTCTACTTCTTTGCCGTGCTGCTGTTCGCGGCAGAGCTGGCGGGCTACTATCTCTGGCGGCGGCGGGCAAAACGGGCCGCCAAGCAGAACCGCCCCCTCCCCGCCGCGCACTGGCACACCCTGCTCGTGCGCGTCCTGCTGGGTTGCCTCCTCGGCGTGTTCGCCCTCTATGTCCTCTTCCTGGCCGCGCAGGGCGGCTCCCTCGGGGTGGTCCTCTTGATCACGGGTGTGTCGTACGTCCTCGTGCTGATCGCCCTGGTGAACGGGCTGCGCCGCCTGCTCCAGCGCCGCGGCGCGCCCAGGACGCTCAACGCCGTGCTCACCACCCTGGCCAGCTTTCTGCTCGCCTTTGCCATGATGGGAGGAATCATCTATGGGGGCTTCCAGGCGGTCTCCCACGGGCTGCTGGACACAGAGCCCGCCGCCCCTGTCGCCGTCCCGCTGGAACTGGAGGAGCTGACCGGCGAGCCGACGGAGGAAATCCTCACCCGCCAATCCTTCAGCGCCACCCCCCTGCTGGCGCAGCAGGATGTCACCTGCTATGGCAGAGGGCAGTACACCGACCTGCTGGACTACCGCGTGCTCACCGTCCATCTCCCGGCCCTCTACGGCCTGTGCCGGGACCGCCTGATGGAGGAGATGACCACCGGCCCGGTCTTCTCCGGCCAGACCTGGCGGGCGGAGGGCGCCGCGCCCTGGGGTGCGCAGGCGGCCTGGCAGCTCTACAACCAGGACGGGCTGGAGACCCACTGCTACCTGCTCTGCTACGATGGCCGCATCATCCGCCTCTCCGCCAGCTGGCCGCTGACGGAGCAGCAGATGTCCCTCGTGGGCCAGGCGCTCGGCGGGGTATGACAATCCGCAAAAGAGACAAAATCCCCGCCGCCGTCCGAATGGCCCGGACAGCGGCGGGGGTTTCTCTCTGTATTGTCTTTTTCGTGCTCCGGTCACGCCGTCGCCGCCGCAATAGCGGCCTGGCGGACGCTCTCCTCCGTCCAGTCCAGCGTGCCCGCCAGGCAGATCACCTGACGGCCCACCCGGACCCAGGCGCGGTACCAGTCCTCGCCCGTGAGGCTGTAGCCCCAGTCCGTCTCCTCCGCGGCGGGGAGGACCACATCCTCCAGCACCGTCTCCGCCAGAGCGGGTACGGCGCAGGTGTAGACCACCGTCTCGATCACCGTGCCGCCCGACCAGGACTCATAGTACTGCTCCTGACAGACAAGCAGGGACGCCTCCCGCTCATAGGAGGCCATGACGTCCTCCCCCTCCGTCTCCAGGCCGAGGTCCTCCGCCTGGACGACACGGCCGCTCAGGCTCCGGCGGGAGGCCGCGCCGTCGTTCAGCGTGTCCCAGCGGTCCGCCGGCATCACCCAGCCGAGCACCATCGCCGCCGCCAGACAGACAAACACGCTCACTGTCATCGCCCGGTAGCGCCGCTGGCGGTTCTCCCGCCAGCAGAAACGGCAGAAGAGCGCCGCCCCGGCCAGCGCCGCCGCCAGCAGCAGCCGCAGCCAGAGCCGGGGGACCTGCTCCAGCCAGACCACCGCCAGCGCCACCGTCAGCAGGGCCACCGCGACGAGCTGCAACAGCCCCCGCGCCCAAAGCCCCGCAGGGGAGGCCCCCCGGTGCGGCTTACACCGCCGGAGCAGACAGAACATAAGCCATCCCAGCCACAGGACGGCAGAGACAAGGGCTGCCGGCAGGGCGATCAGCAGCGCCGTGCGCGCGTCGGAGAGGTACCAGCGCTCGCCGAGCGCCGCCCAGTCCATTCCGGCCGCCTGCCCGCCGAGGAGCAGGACCGCCGCAGTGATCACCACAAACGCGGCCGACCAGAGCAGCCAGTCGCGAAAGACTCCGTGCCAGCGGCGGTAGTCCTCCTCCCGGCGCAGCGGCGCGGGGCTCTGACAGGGCATGGATTTATAGATATCCATCCCCCAGACGGTGTCCACCGCCTGCCAGCCCTGCTCCTCCCGGAAACGGACCTGGGCGCGCAGCTCCTCCGGCGTGCGCCGCGGGTCGGACGGGGTCACGTCATAGATCAGCTCCTGCCGGTTCGTGCGCGCAAACCGGCAGGTGAAAAAGCCGCCCTTGCCCACCAGCTCCCAGCCGCGCCGCGCCTGCCGGTCGAGGTAACGGCGCACACCCTCATAGTCTCCGAACAGAAAGAAGAGAAACTTTTCCCGCGTCTCTTTCATGCCAGCCTCCTGCGTCCCTCACGGTGTCATGCGTTGCCTCTATGGTATCACATTCCGGGCGCACAGAAAAGGGCTTTCCGGTTTTTCCCAACCCCGGGGCCGCTCGTTATCCGGCCTCGACCTCCCCGCCGGTCACTTGTTCCTCCCGCAGGGTACGGCGCAGACGGCTGAGCGTCACCGGCGTGATGCCCAGGAAAGAGGCGATGTGTTTATTGGTCACCCTGCCGAACAGATCGGGATAGGTGCGTAAAAACCACTCGTAGCGCTGCCGGGCGGAGTAGCGGTAGAGCGCCAGCTTGACCTGCCATTGGTTGCGCAACGCCTCAAGGAGCAAGGCATTATACAGGCGGACCAGCTCGACCTCCTCCTCTAACAGCCGCAGGACCTCCGGTATGGCGACGCAGAGCACTTCACTGTCCTCCAGCGCCTCAAAGGTGATGGGCGACGGCTCGCGCAGGCCCAGGCAGGACATCACGGTGTCCCCCGGTTCGGAGACAAAGCACTCGGAGATATCCTGACCGCTGTCGTCAAGGAAGTAGCCCCGAAACAGGCCGGAGAGCAGAAAAAAACACCATTTCTGTTCCTCATCCGCCTGAATCAGGAGGTCGCCCCGTTCCAGGCGGCGCACCTCGGACGCGGCGGCCATACGTCGCGCCACCGCCTCATTTCGAATGCCCAAAAACGTGCGAAAAAATTCAGCCGTCTGCAAGGAAAACCACCTCCCGCTAGAATGGGAACATTATATCCTGTCCGGCGGTTTTCCTCATTAACATATGTTAATTTTCCATGCAGAAAGATACTTTTCTCAAGATTTCTTTTTCAACTTGACAGCTCTGTCCCCCCGTGGCGCGCAAACTGCCGCCCCAGCAGCCACGCAGCCGCGCCCCAGAGCGCCGTCATTCCTGCCAACGCCGCCGCGCTGCCCGTCTGTCCCTGCACCGCGAGCAGGAAATGCGTCAGCGGCAGTGCCCGGGAGACCGGATAGAGCGCCGGCACGAGCAGCGCCGCGTCCAACAGCACCGGGCAGCAGATGACGCAGGCCAGCGGCGTCACCGGCAACAGCACGGCGATCAGCCGCTCCGCCCCGGGCAGAAGCGCCAGCGCCGCGGAAACCGCCGTCAGGCAGAGCTGATAGAGCGCCAGGCAGGCCAACGTCCGTCCATCTCCCCCCGTGAGGAGGAGTGCCGCCGCTCCGGCGAGCCAGGCCGCCAGGCCCAGCACTGCCGCGCGCGGCAATAACAGGGCGCCCAAACCCACGCGCGGCAGCGCCAGTCTCGCCCAGCCGCCGCACAGCCAGCGCCGTAGGTGTCCCGCCGCCAGCAAAGCGGCCGCCTGGAGCCAGAGCCCGACGCCACCGGTGAGCATGTCGGTATACGGCAATCCGTCCGCCGAACTCAGCGGCGCGGCAGCGGCCCCCACTGTCTCAGCGCGGATCGCCACCCGCTCCTCCGTCTGGATCATCTCCTCCAGCGTCCCCACCGGCGGCAGATCCAGACCGATGCGCGCCAGGTAGCCGCCTGCGATGTCCCGCCAGCACAGCTCCAGCAGCGCCGCCGAGACCGGCTCGCGCAGCGGCAGGGCCATGGTGCTGGCCGGCGAGACCACCTGCGTGACCAGGTCTTCATAGCGCCCTTCAGCCAAGCGGTCCTCAAAATCCTCTGCCAGCAGGAAGCCGCACTCCCAGCGCCCCGCGGCCACCTGCTCGCGCACCTCCTCCGGCGTGGTACGGAGATAGGTCACCGTATCGGCCCGCTCCTCCTCCAGTCGCTCCCAAAGCGCCGCAGCGGCGGGGCTGTCCTCCGGGATGGAGACCCCCACCAGGATCTCCGTCCCGCGCGCCTCGCGCGGCAGCAGTAGACCAAAGGCGAGGACGAGCGGACACAGCAGCAGGGCGATTAGATACCCCGGACGCCGCCAGAGAGAGAGCCGCGCCATCCGAACCTGCGCCAAAACGCCGCTCATGCCGCCGCCCCCTCTCCGCGATCCACCCGCATCCGGAAGCAGAGCGCCGTGATGGCCGTCAGCAGCGCCGACAGCGCGGCGAGGGCAAGCGTACGGGGCCAGGGGACCGGATAGTCCAGCGCGGCGGCGAGCGTCTCCCGTGCCCAGGTGAGAGGGCAAAGGGATACTATCTCCCGCAGTGCGCGCGGCAGCAGGGCCGGCGGCAGCACGCCGCCGGCGAACACAAGGGCCAGCGTCGCCGGTAAAAAAGCCGTCAGCCCCGCCGCCCCAGCCGAGCGCGAGAGCGCGGCGCACAGGCCTCCATAGGCCGCCGCGGCCCAGGCGGTGAGCGTGGCGGGCAATAGTCCATTCAGTCCCCCGCCGAGGGCCGCCAGCGGCAGCCAGATGAGCGGCAGCAGCAGCGCGGCGGAGGCGGCCACCGCCCCCAGCGCGCCCGAGGCCGGCGAGAGGCCGGCTGCCCGTCTCCGCCGGTGCCAGGCGGCCAGCTCGTCTCCGCCGAAGGCGGGATAGAGCAGCGGCGCGGACAGCAGCGGCAGATAGGCCAGCACCGACAGGGCGTAGTGGTGTGCGACGGAAAGGGTGCCGGTGGCGGAGACGGTCACGCTGTCATACATTTTCTCCCGACCGGAGACCCAGCCGAGATAGGCCAGATTGATCTGCAGCAGCATCTCCTCCTCCGCCGGGTCGGTCACGTTCGCAGCATGATAGCGCTCAGAGACGGTGTAAATGCCTGTCTGTGCGGCCGCGAGCATCCGCGACACGCTCTGGCCCAGCCACTGCACCATCCAGGACTCCAGCGGGCGGGCACGGCTGGTCAGCAGCGTGACCGGGAGATTCTCCCCCGACAGCACGCTGTCCAGGAAACCCTCCGGCAGCAGCAGGACGGCGGTGACCTCCCCCGCCTCCAGCGCCGCGCGCGCCTCGTCCGGCTCCATTTCTACCCACTGGCAGTAGCCCTCCGTCCCGGAAAAACTTGCCAGGGCGGCCGTCAGACGCCGGGTCGCGCCGTCCTCCCCCGCGCCCTCATCCGCGAGGGCGACCGTCAGTCCGGCAAAGCCGCCCTCCGGCGAGAGTGCGGACTCCAGCAGCGCCCCCGCCCCGGCCGGCAGCAGCAGCGCCAGGCCCAGCAGCAGCGCCAGCAAAGCCGCCTGGCCCCGCAGGCGGCAGAGAGCCAGCCGGAAGCCCGAGCCAACCCCGCTCATCGCGCCCCCGCCGGCATGCGGCCCTCCGTCTCCAGCCAGGCAAGGGCCTCCGCCGCCGGCGCGCGGCAGACCACCTTACCCCGGTCGAGCACCAGCGCCTGACCGCACAGGTCGGTCAGCTCCGACGGCTCATGGCTGCACCAGAGCACCGCCCCGCCCCGGGAAAGATGTCCGCGCAGCCAAACGGTGAGCCTGGAACGGTAGCGCGCGTCCAGCGCGGCAAACGCCTCATCCATCAGCAGGTACTCTGGCCCGGTCATCAGGGCCATGGCAATGCTCACCCGCTTCTGCATCCCGCCGGAGAGCCGCCCGGCCCGCTGGCCGAGGAGCTCTTCCAGGCCCAGCAGCTCCTTCAGCTCCTCCGAGAGCGCCCGGCGGCGCAGGCCGCAGCTCCTGCCCCAGAGTTCGAGCTGTTCGCGCACGGTCAGCTCGCCGAGCAGTGCAGTCCACTGCGGCACGTATCCCACATGCGCACGCAGAAACGCGCGGTCGCCGCGCACGCTGCGCCCCCGGAAGAGAATATCTCCCCCATCCGGGCGCAGCGTCTGCGCCAGCAGGGCCAGCAGCGTGCTCTTGCCCGACCCGTTCGCACCCGCCAAACCGAGACAGGTTCCCGGCTCGAGCCGCAGGCTGACCGGGGCAAGCGCGACATGCGTGCCGTATCGTTTTGTCAGTCCGACTGCCTCCAGCATGGCAATACCCCCTTCCCGTTTTCCCCTATTGTACTATATCCCGCCGCCCGGGGCAAGCGGCCCGGACCGGCGCATAGGTGCGGCGGAAAAGGTTCCGCCGCCCTCTTGCCATCCGGCCGAAAAAGGGGTAAACTGAAGAAAATATTTTCCGGGAGGAATCCGCCATGGTCAACGAGAGCAACAACTACTGCGAAACGCTGATCCGCCCCGCACCGGACGGAACCGCTCGCCTGCTCACCGGCGTCTGTCTGGGGGGCGCGGTGCTCTGTCTGCTGCTCTTCCTGCTCTTCGGCGGCTGGCTGTTCCTGCTGCTGACGGCCGCAGTCCTTGTGCTGTGGTACTTCAACCGCCGCCGGTCCCAGGTGGAGTACGAGTACCAGTTCTGGGGGCGTCAGCTGGATATCGAGTGCATCTACGGGGCGGAAAAGCGCAAGCCGCTGGCCACCTATCAGATGGACCAGGTGGAGGCGCTCGCCCCGCAGGGGGATGCATCGCTCGCCGACTATCAGGGACGCCAGATGCCAACCCGCGACCTGACCGCCCGTGCGGCGGACGGCGCAGAGGTCTATGTCATGTACGTGCGCGACGGCGAGCTGCGCCGCGTGCTGCTCCAGCCCAGCGAGGAGATGCTGCGCAACATGTGGCGCGTGGCCCCCGAGCGCGTGCACATCCCCGCCCGCCTGCGCGCGCAGGCGGAGGAGCTGTGAGGAACGGCGCACTGTTTACAGTCCGTTCACGGAAGATTCTTGATTTCTTCAACATCCCGGCGCGCGGCTGGGTATAATAGGAGATGTCAGGAACGACAGATCATAAGATCAAAACACCTCCTTCTCTTTTCTCTCTCTTCTCTCAGCTGCCCCCGGCCGTGTCAGGACCACGGCCGGGGGCAGTCTCGTCGCAGAAAAGAAAACAGATAAAATGCAAAAACAGGGCTTGACATTTCTTCGGGACGGTGCTATATTATGTCTTGCGTTCGACACCAAGACACGCACGAGTGGTGGAATTGGTAGACTCGCTGGCTTCAGGTGCCAGTGCTCGTTGTGGGCGTGCGGGTTCGACTCCCGCCTCGTGCATCGGAAAACCGCAGCATATGCTGCGGTTTTTATTTTTTGTCCGTGCAAATCGCCGCATCTGTTCTGGCCTCGGAACAGATGCGGAACTGCCTGTTTTTTATTGGATTGACTCCCCCTCCACGGTGGACAGGAGGATGCGGTCATTGTTAAAGCTGCGTTTAGCCTGCTCGCGGAATTTGTGCAGTAGGTCCTCCACCGTGAGGCCGCTGCGCTCCTGACCCTTGAGGTCCAGGACGATGTGCCCCCGGTCCATCATCAACGTCCGGTTGCCCAGCTCGAGCGCCTGGTTCATATTATGGGTGACCATCATGCAGGAGATCTTGCGCTCGGCGACGATGGAACGGGTCATCTCCAGCACTTTTTCCGCCGCAGCCGGGTCGAGCGCAGCGGTGTGCTCGTCGAGCAGGAGGAGTTTGGGTGTGACAATGGTAGCCATCAGCAGGGTAAGCGCCTGGCGCTGGCCGCCGGAGAGCAGGCCCACCGGCTGACGCATCCGGTCCTCCAGTCCCATACCGAGCAGGGCGAGGTGGTCACGGAACATCCGCTTCTCCGATGCCTTCACCCGGCTGAAAAAGGCAAGGCCCGGCCGGGAGGCACGCAGATAGGCCAGCGAGAGATTCTCCTCAATGGTCATGTGCGGCGCGGTGCCCTTGAGCGGGTCCTGGAAGAGTCGGCCGATCACGCGCGAGCGCCGGTACTCTGGCTGATAGGTAATGTCCTGCCCGTCGAGCTCAATGAAGCCCTCGTCAGCGTAAAAGACGCCCGCAATGGCGTTGAAGAGCGTGGATTTGCCCGCCCCGTTGGAGCCGACAATGGTGACAAAGTCGCCGTCCTCGAGCTGGAAGCTCAGGTGCTCAATTGCCTTCTTCTCGTTGACAGTGCCGGGGTTGAAGGTCTTGCTCAGGTTGGTCATCTTCAGCATGTCACTCTCTCCCTCTCTGCACCGCGGCGTGTTTCTTGCGCTGGAAGGCTGCCCAATTCTTCAGCGTGGGCAGCGAGATGGCAAACCCGACGATTACGGCCGAGACCAGCTTGAGGCACTCAGCGGGCACGTTCATCCGCAGCGCAATGGCAATGACAAACCGGTAGAGTACGCTGCCCATCACCACGGCGAGCACTGAGCGGACCATGCTGCCGCGGCCCACCAGCGTCTGCCCGATGATGAGCGAGGCCAGGCCGATGACCACCATGCCAGTACCCAGGTTGATGTCGGCAGATTTGTTGTACTGGGCGAGGATGGCCCCGGAGAGCGAGGTCATGGCATTGGCCACGCACAGGCCGACGGTGATCATCAAGGAGGTGTTGATGGACGAGGCGCGGACCATATCCGGGTTATCGCCGGTGGCGCGGATGGAGATGCCCAGCCGCGTGCCGAGGAAACGCACCGTCAGCAGGCAGATCACGCCGGTGATCAGCACCGCCACCGCCAGCCGGTCCCAGCTGCCCAGCACCGGCTCGAGCGCCCCCTCCGCCAGAGTGAAGATGGTGCCGCTGCTAAAGAGCGAGAGATTGCTGGAAAAGCCCATCACCGCCAGGTTTACGGTATACAGCCCGGTGTTGGTCACGATGCCCGCCAGGATAGAGGGCACCCCCAGCCGCGTCTGCAAGAAAGCGGTGATAAAGCCGGCCAGCGCCCCGGCGATCATCGCCGCCGGCAGGGCGAGGATGGGATGGCCCATCAAGCACACCGCCGCCGAGACGGCACATCCGAGGGTGAAGCTGCCGTCGGTGGTCATGTCGGCAATATTTAATGTGCTGAAACTCAAAAAGAGCGCCAGCGCCACCAGAGCGTAGATAAAGCCTACCTCCAGGGCATTTTGTACAATGGACAGGGTCAGCATTCCGGATTCTCCTCACTCGCGCCGCACCGGGGAAACGCGCGTCGCGCTCCCCCGGGCGGCTGATCCAACCGTTCGGTATTCCTGTTCAGACGGAGGTCAGTCCTCCGTGGTGGTCACCTCGTTGACAGTAGAGGCCATGTCGGCAAAGACGGAGTAGTCGATGCCCAGCGCCGCGGCCGTCTCGGTGTTGACGGTGATAATCCCGCCGTCCATCACGTGGTACTCCGGGATCTCACCGGTCTGCAGGACCTCGATTGCCATATCAGCGGTGTAGGCGCCCAGCTCGGTGTAGTTCACGCCGCAGGTGGCGAACGCGCCGTTGCGCACAAAGGAGTCTGCCCCAGTGTAGTGCGGGACGCCCGCCTCGATCAGCGTCTCATAGATAGCCAGCTCCGCGCCCATGACCACGTTGTCCGTCGGGGTAAAGATGGCGTCCACTTGGTCAGCGAGGTTTGTCACGGCGGCGAGGATCTCGTCTGTGGTGTTGCCAGTGCTTTCAATGTAGGCGACGCCCGCCTCGTCCAGATACGCCTTGGCCTCTTCGATCGGGCGGGCGCTATTCGTCTCGCTGCGGGAGTAGAGCAGGCCGACGGTCTGGATATCCGGATTCTGGGCGAACATCATATCCAGAATAAACTCTGTGTTGAGCGCGTCAGACACCCCGGTGACAAAGTCAATCCCAGTCAGGCCGGCCTCCTCCGGGTCCGAGATGGCGGCGTAGATGACCGGGATACCGGCCTCCTCCACGGCGGTGACCATGCACTGGGCGGCCAGCGTGGCGATGGGGATCACCGCGTCAAAGCCGTCAGAGACCACCTGCGAGCCGACCTGGGAGAGAATGGTCGCGTCATTCTGGCCGTTGAACTCCTGGTACGTAATCTCAATGCCCTGCTCGGCGGCAATCGCGTCCAGCTCAGCCTCGATGGCGTCGCGGATCTCGTCAAGCGAGGCGTGATCCATCTGCTGGACGATGGCAATCCGGTAGCTCTGTGCGCCGTCCGAGGAGGTCTCCCCGCTGCCGGTCTCCTCCGTCCCAGCGGAATCCTCTGTCTCCGAGGCGTCCTCCGTTCCGGCGGTGTCGCTGGTGGAAGCTGCATCTCCGGTCTCCTCCGCCGCGCCATCGGACGTGTCCCCGCCGCAGGCGGCCAGGGCCAGGCACATCACGAGCGCCAGCAGCAGGGCCAGCAATCTCTTTCTCATCGTCATCTCAGGTTCCTCCTTTACCTGTTTTGCCGGCCGCAGGGTAACAAAAAACTCCTGTCCCACTATGGGACAAGAGTTACTCTCCTGCGGTACCACCCAAATTGATACGATTCGTATCCGCTCTCTCAGCATACGCACGATATGCCCCTGCTTGATAACGGGCCAGGCTCCCGTCGGCACCTACTGGGAAAGCAGCCGCTCCCCGTTCAGGCCGCCCTCCGAAGTCCATTCCGTTCCCGCCTCGTCGCCGCACTCGCACCGTCTGCGGCTCGCTTCGGAGTTGGCACTGAAACGTACTCCTCTTCATCACCGGTTTGAACTTGTTTCTCATTATATCCGCCGGTCCCAAGGCTGTCAACTATTTTTTCAAAAATTTTTCCGTACCGTCTTCCCGGGTGGATACCCTCTTGACAAAACAAATCAGGCGTGTATAATTTAGCACATAAAAGCAGAAAATTGCTAAAGTGCGCCATTTTCTGCCAGCCGGGCCGCCCTGGTCCGGGGTAAGCGCGGGCATGGACAGCCGCCCCGCGGGGTTCCGAATGCAAGACGGGACGCACCGGCCGCCGCGCGAGTTTGTGACAAGGAGGATGTTATCATCATGAACAACCTGAAAAAATTGCTGGCCCTGCTGCTGGCGCTCGTGATGTGCCTGGCCTTGGCCGCCTGTGGCGGAGACACATCTGGCGACGCGGCGGAGGATTCCGGGGACGCCGCCACCTCCACTGGCGACACCGCCGGAACGGAGGACGCCTCGGAGACAGAGGATTCCGCTGAAACGGAGGAGACCGGCAGCGAGGAAGCCTCCTCGGACGGCACGGTCTATGAGATCGGTATCATCCAGCTCGTGCAGCACGAGGCGCTGGATGCAGCCACCCAAGGCTTCCAGGACCGGCTGACTGAGCTGCTGGGCGAGGAGAACGTCACTTTCTACTATCAGAACGCCAACAACGACACGGCGACCTGCGCCACCATTGTCAACGGGTTCGTGTCCTCTGATGTGGACCTGATTCTTGCCAATGCCACCGCCGCATTGCAATCTGCGGCCGCCGCGACCGACTCCATCCCCATCCTGGGCACCTCCATCACTGACTACGCCACTGCGCTGGACATTGCGGACTGGACCGGCGTGAGCGGCCGGAACATCTCCGGCACCTCTGACCTTGCCCCGCTGGATCAGCAGGCTGAGATGCTCGCCGAGCTCTTCCCGGTAGACACCCATCCCAATGTCGGCGTGCTCTACTGCTCCGCTGAGCCCAACTCCGCCTATCAGTATAATGTCATCTCCGGCTATCTGGCCGACATGGGTTACTCCGTCACCGCCTACACCTTCTCTGACTCCAACGACGTCGCCTCCGTCACCGCCAACGCCTGCGCGAGCAGCGACGTGATCTACATCCCCACGGACAACACCGCCGCCTCCTGCACCGAGGCGATCAACAACGTCGCGCTTCCGGCCGGTGTGCCCATCATCGCCGGTGAAGAGGGCATCTGCTCCGGCTGCGGCGTGGCCACCCTGTCCATCAGCTATTATGACATCGGCGTGCTCGCCGGTGACATGGCCTACGACATTCTGGTCAACGGCGCGGACGTCTCCACCATGGAGGTCCAGACCGCTCCCGAGGTCACCAAGAAGTATAACGCCAGCATCTGTGAGCAGCTGGACATCACCGTTCCCGAGGATTACGTCGCGATTGAGACGGAGTGAGTAAAGCGCCGGATTTCCGGCGGGCAAAATATTCCACCAGCGAAGGCGGGAAAGGTCTTTCCTTTCCCGCCCGCTTTTGCTATACTGTTAAAATAACAGCACCACAAAGCGTTAAAGAGAGCGTCCCGCGCCGCCGGCTCCCCTCCGGCAGCGCCGGGTCCGGCCGTCTCTGTCAGAGCGGCCGGAGAGAGGGAGGTATTCCATGCAACTCGAACTTTCCAATCTCGTCGCGGCATTGCCCGGCGGCGTGGCGCAGGGCCTGATCTGGGGGATCATGGCCATTGGCGTCTATCTGACGTATAAGATTCTGGACGTGGCTGACCTGACAGTGGACGGCACAATGGCCACCGGCGGCGCGGTATTCGTCATGATGACGATCAGCGGGTTCCCCATCTGGGTGGGCATGGTGGCTGCATTCCTGGTGGGCATGCTCGCCGGACTGGCAACCGGCATCTTGCACACCGCGATGGGCATCCCCGCTATTTTGGCCGGTATCTTGACCCAGCTCGGCCTCTGGTCCGTCAACCTGCGTATTCTGGGCATGGCGAACCGGGCCATCAGCGTGGATAACTATCCCCTGCTCGTCTCGCTGCGCTATATCCCGCGCACGATGGTGGTCACCCTGATCTTCATCCTCGCCCTGATCGTTGTGCTCTACTGGTTTTTTGGCACCGAGCGCGGCAGCTCCATCCGCGCCACCGGCGCAAACCAGGCGATGGCGCGCGCGCAGGGTATCAACACCAACTTCAACGTCATCCTCGGCCTGATGCTCTCCAACGGCATCGTCTCCCTCTGCAGCGCTCTGTACACGCAGTACCAGGGCTTTGCCGACGTGAACTCCGGCCGCGGCGCAATTGTGATCGGCCTGGCTGCCGTCATTATCGGTGAGGTGCTCTTTGGCCGTCTGGCTGCGCGCAATTTCGGTGTGATGCTCTTTGCCGTGGTGCTCGGCGCGGTGATCTATTATCTGGTCATCCAGGTGGTGCTCTGGCTCGGCCTGAACGCCAATGACATGAAGCTGATCTCCGCCATTGTCGTGGCCATCTTCCTAGCCGTTCCCTTCTGGCGGGACCGCATGCTCGCCCGCGCACAGGACAGCTATTTCCTGCGCTGGGCCGGCCGCCTGCTCGGCAAGAAGAAAGGAGACGGTGACCGTGCTTGATATCAAAAACGTCTACAAAACCTTTAACCCCGGCACGATCAACGAGAAGACCGCCCTGCAGGGGCTGAACCTGCACCTGGACGCAGGTGACTTTGTCACCGTGATCGGCGGCAACGGCGCAGGCAAGAGCACCATGCTCAACGCAATCGCCGGCGTCTGGTCGGTGGACCGCGGCTCCATCCTGATCGACGGCGTGAACGTCACCCACTGGCCGGAACACAAGCGCGCCGGACTGCTCGGCCGCGTCTTTCAGGACCCGATGACCGGCACCGCCGCCACCATGCAGATTGACGAGAACCTTGCCCTGGCGGCGCGGCGCGGCGAGTTCCGCGGCCTGAAGTGGGGCGTCACCCGCAAGGAGCGTGAGCGCTACCAGGAGATTCTCGCCGACCTCGGCCTCGGGCTGGAGGGGCGATTAACCTCTAAGGTGGGCCTGCTCTCCGGCGGCCAGCGCCAGGCGGTCACGCTGCTCATGGCCACGCTGAAGGAGCCCAAGCTCCTCCTGCTCGACGAGCACACTGCCGCCCTGGATCCCAAGACGGCCGCAAAGGTACTCGATCTGACGGACAAGATCGTGGCCAGGAATCACCTCACCACCCTGATGATTACCCACAACATGCGCGACGCGATCGCCCACGGCAACCGGCTGATCATGATGAAGGACGGCCGCATTATCCTGGATATCTCCGGCCAGGAGAAACGCAATCTCACTGTCGAAGACCTGCTGGAGAAATTCTCCACCGTCTCGGGCGAGGAGTTTGCCAACGACCGGATGATTCTGGGCTGAGCACCGGATCGACATCGAGTGATCGCACCCGTCGAGTACTCAAATCCCGAATCTCAGACCGTCAGATCCCGGCCCCGCAGAAGCGGGGCTGGGACTTTTTGCCATGCAAAGGCAGCGGAAGAGAGCGACTCCGCCTTCCTCATGGGATATGTGTGCCTGCTGCAAGGTGGACGCAGCCAATCTGCGCACGCTGGTGTGCGTGCCGCGCCGGTGGAGTCCGTCCGCACGATCTCCCTGAAGCCGGAGGAAAACGGGCGTGGCGGCGCCGTCCGCCTGATGAAGGGGGAAAACGGATGGGCACGGCGTCCGCGGCAGAGCACCGCCGCAGGACTGAGGAGGCGCTTGGATTTTTCAGTTAGCATAAACTAACACAAAAACCGTTAGATTTTTCTAAAATTAAGCGGTTTTGCATACTTTCTTCCCGCAAACGGCTTGCAAAGGGCGGCAGGATATGGTATACTCTAAAGCACATGAGGGAGTAGTTGGCGCCCCGGCGTGATCAGTCAACATACTGGCCCCTTCCGGCCTGGCTGATATGAAATAACGAGACTCATGTATGGCAGAGGCTGCCGTGCATGGGATTGTTGTCGGCAGTTGTATTTTTTACAGCTGCCCTTTTATTTTTGCAGTGAGGGCGGCGGAAAGGGGAAGAGCGATATGCTCCTGTTTTTCCAGATCCTGGGCACCATGTTCATCGCCGAGATGGGCGATAAGACCCAATTGCTGCTGGTGGCGATGTCCTCGCGCTATAAGCTGCGCGATATTGTCCTCGGCTCGGCGGCCGCTATCCTCGCGCTCAACGCGTTGGCGGTGGGGGCCGGTGCGCTCATCAGCCAGTTCATCCCGGGCTACCTCATCAAGCTGATGGCCGCGCTCGCCTTTCTCTACTTTGCCTGGTCTCAGCTGCGCCAGGGCGGCGAGGAGGAGGAGAAGGCGGGCAGTCAGAGCGCCCACCCGATTCTCGCCGTGTTCGGCACCTTTTTCCTGGCTGAGCTGGGGGACAAGACGCAGCTGACCGCCATCACCTTCGCCGCCAGCGAGGGGCTGCAAAACGCACTCGTCGTCTGGCTGGCCTGCTCGGTGGGCCTGTTTGCCGCCGACCTGATCGGGATGCTGGCCGGCTATCTGCTGCGCAGCAAGATGCCGGACGGCCTGCTCAGCTGGCTCGCGTTCGCCATCTTCGCCGTCTTCGGCGTGAATACGCTGCTGGAGGGCTGCACTCTGCTGCTGGGAGAGGGCGCCGCCGCATGGGCCATCACCGTCGCTGGAGCAGTGCTCTTTGCCCTGCTCTCCCTCACGACCTGGCGGCGCGGCCACAAGGCGAAGGCGGAGGCTGGTTTCAAGCAGGCTTGAATTCATCTCAGCCTTCATTCTTCTGAATGGATTGGAGCTGGCCTAAGACAGAGGCATCCGGCCTCGCTGTCATAATGACAGCGGGGCCGGATATTTTCTGCGAGAGGTGGACAATGTATGCGGCGAAAATGGAGCTTACCCCGCTTACGGGCAGTGTCTGTGCTGCTCTGGGCGGCGTTTCCGCTTGATGTTATTCTGTTTTTGTGGAACGGGGTTACTGCACTGCTGGCAGCTCATCTGATTGTCTGGCTGATCGGCTGGCGCTGCTCGAGCTGAGGACATCCACTGCCCGCATGGCGGCCTGCTGCGCCTCGCACTCCGGCAGCGCAGAGATCTGCTCGGTCAAGGCCTGCACACGCGCCTCCACCTGATCGTAAAAGCGCCGGTGTATCTCGTCATTGGAGAAGCGGAAGGCGGGAACGAAAAACTCGCCGAGCCATCTCAGGCCGCCGCGCCGTTCCCGCTCCTGACGCGCGCTCTCGGCGCTATAGGTGCGGTAAAACTGCGCCAGCGCCTGAATCTGTTCCTGTACAGCCTGACAGGACGAAAAATCTGACACCAAAGGGCCTCCTCTCCCAAAAATCATCATAGCAAAACCGCCTGAGAGAGGCAAGACAGACAGAAATGATTGAGCAAACCGCCCAATTTTCTAAAGATCGTCCTTGCCCGCTTTGTGAAATTGCGGTACACTAGTTTTATCTTACCATTCCATCGGACGGAAACGCCTACGGCAAACTAGAAAAGGAGTGTCAAAGTGCTATGTATTACATCGGTGTGGACCTGGGAACCTCTGCGGTCAAGCTGCTGCTGATGGACGAAGCGGGCAAGATCGTCAACGTCGTCTCCAAAGAATATCCCCTCTTCTTCCCGCATCCGGGCTGGTCGGAGCAGAACCCGGAGGACTGGCTGAGCCAGTCGGTGGCCGGCATCCGCGAGCTGGTGCAGGACGTGGACAAGAGCCAGGTGGCCGGCATCAGCTTCGGCGGCCAGATGCACGGCCTGGTCGTGTTGGACGCGGAGGATAAGGTCATCCGGCCCGCCATCCTCTGGAACGACGGCCGCACGTCGCAGGAGGTGGACTACCTCAACGGGGAGATCGGCAAGGACAAGCTGAGCGCCTGGACGGCCAATATCGCCTTCGCCGGTTTTACCGCCCCCAAGGTGCTCTGGCTGCGCAAGCACGAGCCGGAGAACTTCGCGCGCATCGCCAAGGTGATGCTGCCCAAGGATTACCTGGCCTACATGCTCACCGGAAATCACTGCACAGATGTCTCCGACGCCTCCGGTATGCTGCTCTTTGACGTGGAGCACAAGTGCTGGAGCCGTGAGATGCTGGACATCTGCGGCCTGCGCGAGGACCAGATGGCAAAGATTTACGAGAGCTACGAGCCGGTGGGCACCCTCAAGCCGGAGATGGCGGCTGAGCTCGGCCTGCCGGAGCAGGTGATCGTGGCCGCCGGCGCAGGGGACAACGCCGCCGCCGCCGTCGGTACCGGCACGGTGGGAGAGGGCAAGTGCAACATCTCCCTCGGCACATCGGGCACCATCTTTATCTCCTCCGAGCATTTCGGGGTAGACCAGTTCAACGGCCTGCACTCCTTCGCCCATGCCGACGGCTATTACCATCTGATGGGCTGCATGCTCTCCGCCGCCTCCTGCAACAAGTGGTGGATGGAGGACATCATCGGCACGAGCGACTACGGCGCCAACCAGGCCCCCATCACCGACGACAAGCTGGGTAATAACCACGTCTACTTCCTGCCTTACCTGATGGGCGAGCGCAGCCCGATCAACGACACGAACGCCCGCGGCACCTTTGTCGGCATGACGATGGATACCACCCGCGCCGATATGACTCAGGCGATGCTCGAGGGCGTGGCCTTCGCCATCCGTGACTCCTTCGAGGTGGCCAGAAGCCTCGGCATCCGCATCGAGCGCAGCAAGATCTGCGGCGGCGGCGCGCGCAGCCCGCTCTGGCGCAAGATCATCGCCAACGTGCTCAACATCAAGCTGGATATCCTGGAGTCGGAACAAGGCCCCGGCATGGGCGGCGCGATGCTGGCCGCGGTGGCCTGCGGGGCCTATCCCTCCGTACAGGCGGTCTGCGACGCGATGGTCCGCGTGGTGGACACCGTCGAGCCGGACCCCGCCATCGCCGCGCGCTATGAAGAGCGCTATCAGAAGTTCCGCAAGATCTACCCCGCGCTCAAGCCCATCTTTCCTGAGATCGACTGAGCCTGACACGGCACTTGATACGTAAAACGTCAAAGCCCCCGGCTGCCTGCGTGCTGCACAGCCGGGGGCTTTGATACTCTGTCCGGAGCTCTTTGCCCTTACGCGGCAGAGTACACCTTGTCATCCGGTGGGTCTGCGCAGGGATTCTGTCAATGGCTCAGCACTTCGGTCAGCAGATTGAGTCCGTCGAGAATGCGCTGCCGCTCCTCATCGCTCAGGCTCTTGAGCGCCTCAGCAAAGCGGTCGCTTGCATAGTTCACCGTCTCGGCCCGCATGGAGCGGAACTTGTCCGTCACCGAGACAAAAATCTTTCTCCGGTCCTGCTCGGCCCGCAGGCGCTGGGCCAGGCCCAGGCGCTCCAGACGGTCTACCACACCGGAAGTCGTGCTGTTTGCGCTGCCAGTAGCCCGGGCCAGTTCACTGATGGGCATTGGCCCGTCCGCGTCCAGGATCATCAGCGTCACCGTCTGTGGGTAGGTCAGATTTAACCGTCCCAGATAGCCCTGCGATTTGATGGACATCTGTCGGCTTGTCCGCAGGTATGCGTGCAGGATCTCATTTGCGCTCTCCGTCATGTTATGTCCCTCCAGAAATGAATTATATACAGATGGTAATCATATTTTAATCCAATTTTTTGTCACCCGTCAACCGCATTTGGACGTAATTTACGTTTTATTCACACACTATTTACGCTTTATTCGTCTTCCGCACTGTTGGGTTCCTTTCCGGGAATGACAGTTGACAAGCCAAGCGCATACTGCTAAAATGAGTCAGTTATCTGCTTTGAACCGGAACTTTGCAAGAGGAGCAGCTTCTATGCGACATTTTTTCCATGACCTCCGGCGTTATTACCGCTATATTTTTTATTCCTCCAGGTGCCTCCTGAAAAATGAGGTGGTCAACTCTTTTCTGAACTGGATCTGGCTGGTGCTCAACCCGGTCCTGTTTATGCTGGTCTACGCTTTCGTGCAGATCGTCATTTTCGGGAACGAAACGCCCTATCTCGCCTCCTTTATCTTTATCGCCTTGACCGCTTGGAATTTCTTCAATTCCTGCATCAACGGCAGCGTGCGCATGATGAAGCGATATCAGGGCATCATCTCCAAGGTCTATGTGCCCAAATTTGTCTTTCTGCTGTCCAATATGATGGTCAACGGCTTTAAAATGCTGATTTCCTTTGTGATCACGTTTCTCTCCATCCTGATCTATCAGGTCCCGCTCTCGCCGCTGATGCTCTGGTCCATTCCCTATCTGCTGCTGCTGTTTCTGATTTCCTTTGGACTGAGCTGCATTCTGCTGCATATCGGCGTGTTTATCGACGACCTGGCCAACATTGTACAGATCGGTATGCGGATGCTCTTCTTCCTCTCCGGCGTGTTTTACGATCTGGAGGGACGGCTGGGCGGTCTGGGCGGCGTGATCGCGGAACATCTCAACCCTGTGGCCCATATCATCCTCCAGCTGCGTCACGTCCTGCTCTACGGCATTGCACCCGATCCGCTTTGGTTCCTGATTTGGACCGTTATCGGCATTCTGCTGGCCGCCATCGGTGTCTCGCTCATCTACCGTTACGAGCGCCGCTACGTCAAGTCTATCTGAGTTTGTCCGCCGGCCGGTGGCCGGCGGATTTGGCTGTCAAAAAAGATTTTTTGACAGCCTTTCGCACAAATGCAAGCATTTGTGCGAGTTTGCAGTCCCGCTGCGCGCACTCCCTCCGGTCGCACACTTGCGGGACTATCAGTATTTTTGGCCCGGTACATGCCCGTGCCAAAAATAAATTAAACTCTATTTGGCTCTTCGAGCCAAACTCGGTGAGACCTTTGGGGAAACTCTGCTCCGCCGGCCGGTGGCCGGCGGA